>JBLMYA010000072.1:0-25263 GCA_050258035.1 Verrucomicrobiota bacterium | reverse complement strand
TCGGCGCATGCGTCCGGGTGCGCGAAGCGGTCGAGCCCGACCCCGAGTGGCAGCGCGTCTACGACCAGGGCTACGAGCGGTTCCGTTCCCTGTACCCGGCGATCAAAGGAGTGTCATGAGTCTCGAAGGAAGGGTTGCGTTCATCACCGGGGCGAGCGGTGGCATCGGCGCCGCGGTCGCGCGCATGCTCCACGAGGCCGGCGCCTCGGTGGGGCTGGCGTCACGCCGCGGAGGAGATCTCGGTCTCGAGCGCGGGCTCGGCGTCGCGTGCGACGTCCGGGATCCCGACGCGGTGGACGCCGCCGTGGCGGCGACCGTCGACCGATTCGGCGGGCTCGACATCGTGGTCGCGAACGCGGGCGTCGGCGCCTACGGCCCGTTCCTCGATCTGTCCCGCGAGCACCTCGAGGAGATGATCGACACCAACCTGAAGGGCACGCTGTATGCCGTGCGGGCCGCGCTCCCCCACCTGCTGGAGAGCGACGCGGCCGACGTGGTCACGCTGGCCTCCGAGGCCGGCAGGCGCGGGCTGCCCCACGAGGCCGTCTACTGCGCGTCGAAGTTCGGGCAGGTCGGTTTCACGCGGGCGCTCGACCACGAACTGCGGGAAGAGGGCGTGCGGTGCACCAACGTCTGCCCGGGCGGCGTCGCCACCGACTTCGCCCTCGAGGAGGGACGCGGCCGGACGCCCGACGCCCTCCCGGGGATGTTGACCGCGGAGGACGTGGCCGAGATCGTGATGTTCGTTCTCACCCGCCCGCGGACGCACCGGATCCTCGAGACCGCGATCCGCCCGATGACGGAAACCTCCTGGGGTTGACGGGCTCGCCGCCGCGCCCGGCCTGCGCGGGCGCGGCCCACGACGCTTGGCGTCGGCGGGCAAGGCGAGCGCAGCGAAGACCGCGGGAGTACGGCCTTTGATGGAATAGGGACATGGACGCCCGCGGAACGTTACGCGTCGGATCCGAGACCTTCGAGATCTTCAGGCTCGGCGCTCTACAGGACAACTGGGACGTCGCGCGTCTTCCCTACTCGCTGCGCGTCCTGCTCGAGAACGCCCTCCGCGCGAGGAGCGATCAGGACGCCGAGGCGATCGCGGGCTGGGTCGCGACCGACGAGCCGAGCCGCGAGATCTCCTTCCGGCCGAGCCGGGTCATCCACCAGGACTTCACCGGCGTGCCGGCGATCGTCGACCTCGCCGCTATGCGGAACGCGATGCAGGATCTCGGCGGCGACCCGGGCGAGATCAACCCGGTGATCCCCGCCGAGCTCGTGATCGACCACTCCGTGCAGGTGGACGAGTTCGCCACCCGCTTCGCGTTCGCCCACAACGTCGAGCGCGAGTTCGAGCGGAACCGCGAGCGGTACGCGTTCCTCCGCTGGGGCCAGCAGTCGCTCGCCGACCTGAAGGTCGTCCCGCCCGGCACCGGGATCGTCCACCAGGTCAACCTCGAGTACCTCGCACGCGTGGTCGAGTCGCGCGACGGGCAGGCGTTCCCGGACACCCTGATCGGCACCGACTCGCACACGACGATGGTCAACGGGCTCGGCGTCCTCGGCTGGGGCGTCGGCGGGATCGAGGCCGAGGCGGCGATGCTCGGCGAGGCCCTCTCGATGCTCGTGCCGCAGGTGGTGGGGTTCCGGCTCTCGGGGGCGCTGCCCGAGGGAGCGACGGCGACCGACCTCGTCCTGACCGTCACGGAGATCCTCCGCTCGACCGGCGTGGTTGGCAAGTTCGTCGAGTACTTCGGCCCCGGCCTCGCCGGCCTGTCGCTCGCCGACCGCGCGACGATCGGCAACATGTCGCCGGAATACGGCGCGACCTGCGGGTTCTTCCCGGTCGACGACGCGACGCTCCAGTACCTGCGCCTCACCGGCAGGCCGGACGAGCGCGTCGCCCTGGTCGAGGCGTACTGCAAGGAGAACCTGCTCTGGCACGAGGCCGACGACCACCCGACCTACTCGCAGGTGGTCGAGCTCGATCTCGGATCGGTCGAGCCGAGCCTCGCCGGGCCGCGGCGCCCGCAGGACCGGGTGCCGCTCCAGCGGGCGGCGGCCGCGTTCCGCGAGGCGCTCCCGAGCTTCGGCATCGACTACGGGAACGCGCGCGACGAGGCGGTGGCCGAGAGCTTCCCCGCCTCCGACCCGCCGGCGCACGTCGAGCCCGGCCACGCCGAGTCGGGTGCCGTGGCGGTCGTCGAGACCGACCGCGAGCCCGCGCCGGCGGTGACCGCCGTCGGCGGCCTCGACCACGGGTGCGTGGTGATCGCCGCGATCACGAGCTGCACGAACACGTCCAATCCCCAGGTGATGGTCGCCGCCGGACTGCTCGCCAAGAAGGCGGTCGAGCGCGGCCTCGAGCGGAAGCCCTGGGTCAAGTCGAGCCTCGCCCCCGGGTCGCGCGTCGTCACCGACTACTACGAGAAGGCCGGACTGACCCCGTACCTCGAGGCGCTCGGCTTCCACACCGTCGGCTACGGCTGCACGACCTGCATCGGGAACTCCGGCCCGCTGCCCGAGGAAGTCTCGGCTGCGATCGTCGAGCGCGACCTGGTCACGTGCGCGGTCCTCTCCGGCAACCGCAACTTCGAGGCGCGCATCCACCCCGAGGTGAAGGCGAACTACCTCGCGTCCCCCCCGCTCGTCGTCGCCTACGCCCTCGCCGGCCGGATGGACGTCGATCTGACCACGGAACCGATCGGACGGGACCCGGACGGCAACGACGTCTACCTGCACGAGATCTGGCCGACGAGCGACGAGATCGACGCGACGATCGCCGCGTCGGTCTCCGGCGAGCTGTTCCGTGGGCGCTATGCCGACGTCTTCACCGGCGACGACAACTGGCGCTCCCTCGAGGTGCCGAGCGGCGACCTGTACGCGTGGGCGGACGACTCGACCTACGTGCGGCGGCCGCCCTACTTCGACGGGATGTCGGTCGAGCCCGGAACGGTCGAGGACTTCGACGGCGCGCGCTGCCTGGTCATGCTCGGCGACTCCGTGACCACCGACCACATCTCGCCGGCGGGATCGATCAAGCCGGACGGGCCGGCAGGGCGCTACCTGGTCGAGCACGGCGTCGAGCGCAAGGAGTTCAACTCGTACGGCTCCCGGCGCGGCAACCACGAGGTGCTGGTCCGCGGCACGTTCGCGAACGTCCGGCTCCGCAACCTCCTCGTGCCGGGGAGCGAGGGAACCTGGACGGTGCACCTCCCGAGCGGCGAGGAGGGTTCGATCTTCGACGTGTCGGCGCGCTACCTCGCCGAGGGAACGCCCCTGGTCGTCCTCGCCGGCAAGGAGTACGGAACGGGCTCGTCACGCGACTGGGCGGCGAAGGGGCCGAAGCTGCTCGGAGTTCGTGCTGTGATCGCGGAGAGCTACGAGCGGATCCACCGCTCCAACCTGCTGATGATGGGCATCCTCCCGCTCCAGTACGCGGACGGCGAGAACGCCGAGTCGCTCGGACTGACCGGGCGCGAGACGTTCTCCGTCAGCGGGATCGCGGGCGCCGAGGCGGGCGAGGTCACCGTCCGGGCGGACGAGAAGGAGTTCGCCGCCCGCGTGCGGCTGGACACCCCCCGCGAGCGCGACTACGTCCGCCACGGCGGGATTCTCCCGTATGTCCTGAGACGGTTGCTCGCGGCCGGGACCGAGTCGTGACTCGTCGTCTCCGCGCGCTCCCGGCGGCTGCCTGACCGCGGATAATCCGGGGCGTGGAAATCCGCTGGCGCCGCCTGATCGACGCGGGGATCGCCGTCACGTCCGAGCTCACGCTCGACGGCGTCCTCCAGCGGATCGTCGAGATCTCCGCCGAGCTGACGTCCGCCCGGTACGCGGCGCTCGGCGTCATCGACCGGTCCGGCGTGGGGCTCGAGCGCTTCCTGACCACGGGGATCGACCCCGAGACGCACGAACGGATCGGCGACCTTCCTCGCGGCCGGGGGATCCTCGGCGTCCTGATCCGGGATGCGCATCCGCTCCGGCTCCACGACCTCTCGACCGATCCGCGGGCCGTCGGGTTCCCGCCGCACCACCCGTTGATGCGCACCTTCCTCGGGGTCCCGATCCTGCTCCGCGGCGTCGCCTACGGAAACCTCTACCTGACGGAGAAGGCGGACGGCACCGATTTCACCGCCGAGGACGAGGAGGTCGTGACCCTGCTCGCCGCCCAGGCCGCCGTGGCGATCGAGAACGCGCGCCTCTACGAGTCGACGACCCGGTGGCTCGCCCAGCTCGAGTCTCTGACCGAGGTCGGCAACGCCCTTGCCGGTGAGACCGAGCTCGCCCCTCTCCTCGAGCTCATCGCCTCCCGGCTGTGCGGTCTGATCGATGCCGAGCTCGTGCTGATCACGCTGCCCGCCGTCGGGGGTGGGCTCAGGATCGAGGCGGCGGTCGGAGCCGCGGCGGAGCGGCTGCCTGGCAGCTTCCTGACCAGGTTGGGATCGAAGAGCGGACGCGTGCTCGAACGGCGGCGCAGCGAGCGGGTGGACTCGACGCTCGACGACACCGAGGTCGACCAGGAGGTTGCGCGCAGGATCGGGATGCGATCCGGCCTGTTCGTCCCGATGATCGTCGGCGACCGCGCGATCGGCGTCATCGCGGCACACAACAAGCGCGGGCCCGACCCTCGGTTCACGGACGAGGACCTGCGGATCGCAGAGACGTTCGCCGCGCGGGCGGCGGTGGCGGTCGACCTCGCCGACCGGGTTGCACGCGACGCCCTTCGGCGCGTGGTCGAGGGCCAGGAGCTCGAGCGTCAGCGACTCGCCCGCGAGCTGCACGACGAGACGGGCCAGGCGCTGACGTCGATCCTGCTCGGTCTGAGGCGGGTGGAGGAAGCGAAGACGCGGGAAGACGCCCGAGACGCCGCGGCAGAGCTGCGCAGTGAGATCGTGAAGACCCTCCAGGCGGTCCGGCGACTGGCCGTCGAGCTGCGGCCGAAGGCGCTCGACGACTTCGGGCTCGTGCCCGCGCTCGAACGGCTCGCGGATGCCTTCGGCGGTGACTCCGGGATCGCGATCGACGTCGAGGCGAACCTCGACGAGACGCGGCTTCCGCCCGAGGTCGAGATTGCGCTCTACCGGATCGCCCAGGAGGCTCTGACGAACGTCGCCAAGCACGCGGGCGCCGAGCACGTGAGCGTCGTGGTGACCCGCCGGGCCGGGTCGGTGACGGTCGTCGTAGAGGACGACGGACGGGGTTTCGGCGCCGCGGGCGGCGACGCAGCCGGGTTGGGGCTCGTCGGGATGAAAGAGCGCGTCGGCCTCCTCGGCGGTAGGCTCGCGATCGAGTCCACCGAGGGGTCGGGCACGACGATCGTGGCCGACGTGCCGCTCAGATGACGAAGAAGAAGGCCATCCGTGTTCTGATCGTCGACGACCACGCCGTCGTCCGGTCCGGGTTGCACCTCCTGCTGGAGGCCGAGGACGACATCGAGGTCGTCGCAGAGGCCGGCGACGTGCGCGACGCCGTCTTCGAGGCGAGGGAGCAGAAGCCCGACATCGTGCTGATGGACCTGGTCATGCCGGGGCCGAGCGGGATCGAGGGTGTTCCGCTCGTCCTCAAGGAGGCGCCCAAGGCGAAGGTCCTCGTCCTTTCGATGCAGGACGACCCGCGGTACGTCCGCGAGGCCTTCGCCGCCGGAGCGTCCGGATACGTCCTCAAGGAGGCCGCCGACGCGGAGGTCGTCGCGGCCGTCCGCGAGGTCGCCGGGGGCGGCAACTACGTTCATCCGGTCCTCGGCGCCCGGCTCGTCGCCGCCGAGGCCGAGGCAAGGGCGCGCGAGGACGCGGATCCGCTGTCGGAGCGGGAGCGCGAGGTGATGCGGCTGCTCGCCCTCGGCCACACGAACCAGGAGATCGCGAAGATGCTGTACATCTCGGTCCGCACCGCGGAGACGCACCGGGCGCACATCATGCAGAAGCTGCGGCTCTCGACGAGAGCCGAGCTCGTGCGCTACGCGATCGACCAGGGCCTCCTGGAGGAGTAGGCAGGTCGGCCGGCGCAAGGCCACGATCCACATGCCGTGGATGGCATCACCGAGGTGCAACGAGCCACGATCCGAGTCCCGCCTGGGAGACGAGTCTAGGGGCCCCGGCCGCCGCCGCGACCTGGCGGACGCGACTCACCAACGCGTGCCGTGAGCACGAGGCGCGAATGCCCGAGGCAAAGCCGACGGGCAGAGCGGGGGAAGGGGGCTCACCGGCCGTCTCCCCCGTGCGAGTGAGCGTCGCGCGCGAAGCGCGCGGCTCACGCCTGCTTGTGCCAGACGACGCCGCGGCCCGGACGATGTCCGTTCTCCTCGCGCCACCGCAGCTTGGAGAGCACGGCGACGACGCCGGGGACCCGCTGGACGAACGTCGGGATGAGCTCGGCGTCCGTCCGCGTCTCGACCTCGCCCGAGAGGCGCACCTCGCCGCTCGCGACGTCCACATTGACGGTGTCGGGCTCGAGCCACAGCGTCCGGCGGAAGACGTCCTCGCGGATCTCGTGCTCGATCTCGGCGTCCGAGCGGACGAATGCCCGCACGAGGTCGGCCCGGGTGATGATCCCGATCAGCCGCTCCTCGTCGTCGACCACCGGCAGCCGGTTGACGCCCTCTTCGATCATCATCGTCGCGGCTTCCGTCACCGGCTTCCTGGGGCCGATCGTCAGCGCGGGGGCCGACATCGCCTCGCCGACGGTTCTCGCCGCCAGCTTGAGGTCGAGACCTGTCGGGGGCACGGAGAGGAGCCGGTCGAGGAGGCCGGGCCGCTCCTGGGTTCCGCTCTCCTTGTAGAGGATGTCGCCTTCCGAGAGAACGCCGAGGACATGGTTCTCGTCGTCCACCACCGGCAGGCCGGAGATTCGGCGCTCGGCGAGCAACGCGGCGGCGTCCTTGAGCTGGGTGCTCGACCGCACGGTCAGCACGTCCTGGGTCATCAGGTCCTTGACTCTCATGTTCGGCCTCCTTGGGCGAGCACGGTGGGCGCAAGAGTCAGGGCACCCAAGGCCCGTGCGAGCAGATGGACGTCCAGCGACGAACCCCCTCCGACCGGCCGGAGGTGGATGGGCTCGGACTCCGGCAGGTCGAGGACGACGACGGGGCCGGCGTCGATCGAGCCGACGGCCGCTTCGGCCACGCCGATGTACTCGATCTCCCCGGCGGGGATCGAGAGCGCGACGTCGATGCCCAGGATCGGGTCTCGTCCGGTCAACCTGATCGTGCCCCCGGCGCGTGAGACCGAGCCCACGTAGACGGGCCCACGCTCCCCGCGGCGCCATGCGATCTTCACACCGTTCGTCTCGCTCATGGAGACACTGTCGTCCCGGGCCCTCCGCGCTACATCCGGGCAGCCGCGGAACCTTCTGCGGAAAGGCCGCAAGCGGGTCGGTCAGCCTCTGAGCGCCCGCAGCGCGTTGAGGATGACGGCGACGTCGATCGCCTCCTGGAGCAGCGCACCCAGGATGGGGACGATCAGACCCGCCGCCGCGAACCCCATCGCGGCAAGGCTCAGTCCCATGCCCACGAGCACGCTCTGCCTGGCGATCGACAGCGACCGTCGGCCGATCCTGACGGCGTCGACGACCCGATCGACCCGATCGACCACGATCACCGCGTCCGCGGTCTCGGACGACACGGTCGCGCCGATCGTCCCCATCGCGATCCCGACGTCCGCGAGCGCCAGGGCGGGCGCGTCGTTGATGCCGTCGCCGACCATGATCACCGGACCGAGGCCGGGCTCCGCCTGCATGGTCCGGACGACCTCCAGCTTCTCGTCGGGGCCGAGCTCGGAGAAGACGCGGTCGATGCCCAGCGACCGGCCGACCTCGGCGCCGACCGACGCCCGGTCGCCCGTCACGACCGCAACCTGCTCGACACCGGCGGCGTGGAGCTCGCCGACGAGCTGCGAGGCGTCGGCCCGGACGTGATCCGCCATCACGATCGCTCCGGCCGCACGCCCGTCGACCGCGACGGCGATCGTGGCGCGTCCTACCTCGCCGTCTCTGTCCGGACGCGGGCCCTCCGCCTGGTAGCCGCGGGCGTGCAGCCACGTCGCGCTCCCGGCGGCGACGCGCCGGCCGTCCACCACGCCCGCGATCCCCCGACCGGGCTCCTCCGTCACCTGCTCCGGGAACGAGAGCGGCAACCCCCGCCCGACAGCGTGGTGGACCAGGGCTTCGGCGAGCGGATGGGCCGAAAGCTGATCGAGCGACGCGGCGAGGCGCACGAGCTCCTGCGTTCCCGTGCCGTCGTAGACGTCGACGCGGGCGACCTCAGGGGTCCCCAGCGTGAGCGTGCCGGTCTTGTCCAGGAGCACCGTCCGCGCCTTGCCGAGCTGCTCGATGACACCGCCTCCCTTGACGATCACGCCCGCCTTCGCCGCCCGGGAGATGCCCGAGACGAACGCGATCGGCGCGGCGAGGATCAGCGGGCAGGGCGTCGCGACGACGAACACCGCCAGGGCGCGCACCGGATCGCCCGAGATCCCCCAGGCGAGGCCCGCGACGACGATCGTGATCGGCAGGAAGAAGATCGCGTAACGGTCGGCCAGGCGGACGAACGGCGCCCTTCTCGACTCGGCCTCCTGCACGAGGCGCACGACCGCCGAGTACGCGCTCTCGGCCGCCGTCCGGATCGCCCGCAGCTCGAAGACCTCACCGGCGTTGCTCGTCCCGCTGCGGACGTGCTCGCCGCGCTCGCTCAGGACGGGCAGCGGCTCGCCGGTCAGCGAGGATTCGTCCACGAGCGCCTCCCCGCTGGTGACCACGCCGTCGACCGGGACGATCTCGCCCGCGCGGACGATCAACGAGTCGCCGACCGCGACGTCGTCGACCGCCACCTCCTCGACCGACCCCTCCGGACCGAGGCGGTGCGCGATCCGTGGAGCGCGGGAGACGAGGGCCTTGAGCTCGCGGCGGGCGCGGCCCGAAGCCGCCTCCTCGAGCGCGTTGCCGCCGGCCAGCATCAGGGACACGACCGCCGCCGCGCCCCACTCCTGAAGTGCCAGCGCCCCGGCGATCGCGATCAGCGCGATCGCGTCCACGCCCACGTCCCCCTTGGCGAGCGACCGGATCACGCCCCACGTCAGCGGTACGAGCACGAGCCCCGCGCCGAGGGCCAGGACGAGGTCGCCGGCGTGCGCCTTGCCCGCCAGGTGGAGAATCGCGCCGGTCGCGATTGCGACGAGACACCCGGCAGCGATCAGGCGCCGCGCCACGGGAGCTACCAGGTCTTCGCGAGAGGTGTCCGCTCGACCGGCCGTACGCGGACACGTGCGTCGACGGCGACGCACCGGTCCGGCAGCCCCAGAACGGGGTTGAGGTCGAGCTCGGCGATCTCCGGCACGTCCTCGGCCAGCCGCGCCAGCCGGAGCACGAGCTCCACGAGCGCTCCTTCGTCGGCGGCCGGCTTCCCCCGGAAGCCCGCCACGAGCCGGCCGGCCTTCCCGGTCAGCACCAGATCCTCCGCGTCCGCGAGCGTCAGCGGCGCGATCCGGAACTGGGCCTCGCCGATCAGCTCGGCGAAGACGCCTCCGGGGCCGAACGCGACCAGCGGGCCGAAGGTCGGATCCTGGACGACGCCGGCGAGGAGCTCGGCGCCGCCGCTGATCATCGGCTGGATCACCACCGGCAGGCCGATTGACCCGACCGCGGCGCGGATCTCCTCCTCCGTGGAGAGATCGAGCGCGATGCCACCGGTCTCGGTCTTGTGCGCACCGGGCACGGCGCTCTTCACGACCACCGGCAGCCCGAGCTCGGCGGCCGCGCCGACCGCCTCGTCCGCCGAGCCGGCCAGCCGCTCGTCGACGACGGGGACGCCGTAGGCGCCGAGCAGCTCGCGAACCTGTGGCGGAGCGAGCCAGACGTCGTTGGAGGCGGCCAGGAGGGAGCCGACGAGGGCCTCCGCCGCCGGGCGGTCGATGCCGTCGAGGTCGGGTGCAGGCGCCGCCGGACGTCGGAGCCATTCCGCCCGGTCGACGGCATGTGCCAGCGCGCGCGCCGCCGACTCCGGATACTCGAACGCGGCGACGCCGGACTCCCGGACGAGCAGGGAAGCGGGGATGCCCTGGTCCGAGACGAAGGCGGCGAGCACGGGCTTGCCGGTGTGCGGCGCGGCCGCCACCCCGCGGATCACGGCCTCGGCGACCTCGTCGGCGCCGGCGACGACCGGAGGGACGAAGAGCACGATCACCGCGTCGACCGCCGGATCGGCGAGCACGTGCGGGAGCACCTCCTCGTACGTCGAGCCGACGGCCGAGCCGAGCATGTCGACCGGGTTGGCGAGGCTCGCCTCGCGCGGCAGGACCTCGCTCAGCCGGCCGCGCGTCTCCTCCGAGAGCGGCGGCAGCTCGAGACCCGCGGCCCCACAGGCGTCCGCGCAGAGGATCCCGAGCCCTCCCGCGTTCGTCAGCACCGCGACCCGACGCCCCTCCGGGAGGGGCTGCGACGAGAGCAGGACGGCCGCGTCGGCGAGCTCTTCCAGCGAGTCCGCCCGGATCACTCCCGCCTGACGGAAGAGAGTCTCGACCGCCGCCGTCGACCCGGCGAGCGCGGCCGTGTGCGAGCCTGCCGCCCGCTGGCCGGCGGACGTCCGACCCCCCTTCATCGCCAGGATCGGCTTCTTGCGGGCGATGCGACGCGCGAGGCGCGCGAACTTGCGCGGATTGCCGAACGACTCGAGGTAGAGCAGGATCAGGTCGGTCTCGGGGTCGTCCTCCCAGTACTCGAGCAGGTCGTTCGAGGAGACGTCGGCCTTGTTGCCGACCGAGACGAAGGCGGAGAGCCCGATGCCCCGGGTGGCACCCCGCTCGAGGACGGCCAGCCCGAGCGCCCCGCTCTGTGAGGAGAAGCCGATGTTGCCGTCGGGGAAGCTGTGCGGCGCGAAGGTCGCGTTCAGGCCCGGGCCGGAGGCGAAGATCCCGAGGCAGTTCGGCCCGATCAGGCGGGCGCCGTGCGCTCGGACCCGGGCGAGCAGCTGCTCCTGACGGCGGATGCCGTCGGCGCCGGTCTCGGCGAAGCCCGCGGAGATCACGCACAGGGCGCGCGTCCCCTTCTGCATCGCCGCCTCGGCCTCGTCGAGGACGAGCTCGCCCGGAACGCAGAACACGGCCAGGTCGACGGGATCGGGGATGTCGGCGACCGACGGATAGGCCCGCACCCCTGCCACCGAGACGGCCTTGGGGTTGACGGGATAGGCAATCCCCTCGAAGTTCGAGTCGAGGATGTTGCGGAAGAGCTCGCCGCCGATCGAACCTCTCCGGGTCGAGGCGCCGACGACCGCCACCGTCTTCGGCTTGAAGAAGGGCGCCAGCGATGCGACGACGGCGATGTGGTCGCGCTCGTCGACCGCCGCCCGGTACTCCTCCGTCGGCGCGATCTCGAGCCGCACCTCGGTCGTGCCGCCCTCGAGCCGCCGGGAGACGGCGAAGCCGGCGTCGGCGAAGACGCGCAGCATCGGCTCGTTGTCCGGCATGACCTCCGCGACGAACGTCGAGATGCCGCCGGCGGCCGCCGTCGCCGCCAGCTGCTCGAGCAGGCGGGTTCCGACTCCCTGGCCCTGGAGTGCGTCCGCGACCGCGAACGCGACCTCGGCGCGCGCGGGATCGCGCAGCCGGACGTAGTTGGCGAGCGCGACGACCTGCTCGCCCCGGCCGTCGGCCGACATCGTCCCGATCAGCGCCCCGCGGTCGTGCCAGTCCGGATCCAGGAACGGCTCGACGGTCTCGGCCCGCAGCGCCGGGAACCCGTGGAAGCGGCGGTACACGCTCTGCTCCGACAGGTGGCCGAGGAAGGCGAGCACGGCGTCGGCGTCCCGGCCGGCAGGCGGACGCAGCCGCAGCGTGCCCCCGGTGCGAAGGATGACGTCGCGGACGTCTGCCGAGGCGGCTGCCATCGGGAGCAGTGTGGCCGTTCCGCCGTCGAAAAGCCATCAGTCCGGCCGCGGAACTCCTTGCGGCAAATCCCTGATCGGCGCTCCGCCGCCCCCACGATGGCCCCGCCGGCCGGCGCGAAGAGAATCGCTGCCGAAAGGAGAAACGACAGATGAAACGGATCCTGATCGCGACGGACGGATCGGACGGAGCGCGGGCTGCGGTCGAGGAGGGCGTCGCGCTCGCCTCGGAGACCGCCGCGAGCGTGACGTTCGTCACCGTTCGGAACCAGGTGGGCGGGCTGTTCGCCGACCCCCTCTACCAGCGGCACCTCACGCATCGGCTCGCGCATGCACGCGCCGCGCTCGTGCCCGCCGAGGCCGAGGCAGAGCGGGCGGGGGTCGGCTGCGAGTCGGAGATTCTGGAAGGAGATCCGGTCGACTGCATCGTCGAGGCGGCCCGCACCTGGGACGCCGACCTCGTCGTCGTCGGGTCACGGGGCCACGGTGCGGTCACCAGCGCCGTGATCGGGAGCGTCTCCCGCGAAGTGGTCAGGCGCTCGCCGGCGCCGGTGATGGTCGTCCGTCAGACCTCGCGAACCGGAGCGGCCGCGTGACGACGCTGACCTCCTCGGGCCGCCCCGTCCCGCCCTGGAAGGTCAAGGTCGTCGAGCCGATCGCGCTGCCGTCACCCGAACGGCGCCGGGCGGCGCTGGCGGAGGCCGGACACAACACGTTCCTGCTCCGCGCCGAGGACGTCTTCGTCGACCTGCTGACCGACAGCGGCACGTCCGCCCTCTCGCAGGAGCAGCGGGCAGCGATGGAGGTGGGCGACGAGGCCTACGCCGGCTCGAGGAGCTTCTTCCGCCTGGAGGCGGCGGTCCACGAGGTGTACGGCTACCGGCATCTGATCCCGACGCACCAGGGACGCGGAGCCGAGCACCTGCTGTCGCGCGTGCTCGTCTCGCCGGGGCAGCTCGTCCCGTCGAACCTCTACTTCACGACCTCCCGCGTGCACGCCGAGCTGGCCGGAGCGGTCTGGACGGACGTCTCGATCCCCGAGGCGTCCGAACCCGCCTCAGAGCACCCGTTCAAGGGCAACATCGACCTCGTCGCGCTCGAACGGATCCTGAGCTCGGCCGGGCGCGACCACGTCGCCTTCGTCCGCCAGGAGGCCTGCCTGAACATGGCGGGCGGTCAGCCGTTCTCGATGGCGAACCTCCGGGGGGTCCGCGAGCTGACCGCCGGCCACGGGGTGCCGTTCATCCTCGACGCGACCCGCATCTCGGAGAACGCGCTCTTCGTCAAGCGGCGCGAGCCCGGCTACGAGGACCGGACGATCGCGTCGATCGTCCACGAGATGGCGAGCCTGTCCGACGGCGCCGTCTTCTCCTCCAAGAAGGACCACTTCGTGCCGATCGGAGGGCTGCTCGCCCTCGACGACGACACGGCCGCCGCGCGCGCGAGAGAGCTGGTCGTGGTCTACGAGGGCTTCCCGCACTACGGAGGCATGGCCGGGCACGACATGGAAGCCCTCGCGCAGGGAATCCGCGAGTCGGTCGACGAGCAGGTCGTCGACCACTACGTCGGCCAGTCCGCCTACCTCGGCCGCCTCCTCCTCGACGCGGGCGTGCCGATCGTCGTCCCGCTCGGAGCGCATGCCGTGTTCCTCGACGCCAAGCGGCTCCTGCCCCACCTCCCCCAGGCGCAGTTCCCCGCGCAGGCGCTCGCGGGCGCGATCTACCTCGAGGGGGCGGTGCGGACGATGGAGCGCGGGATCGTCTCGGGCCAGCACGGGAACGAGCGGTACGACGGCCTCGAGCTCGTGCGGCTGACCATCCCCCGCCGCGTCTACACGGGAGAGCACCTCGAGTACGTCGCCGACGTCGTGGAGCACGTCTTCCGCAGGCGCGACGAGGTCGTCGGCCTGCGGATGACGTACGAGCCGGAGACCCTCCGCTTCTTCCAGGCGCGCTTCGAGCCGCTCGACCCCGCCGGACGGCGGTCGGTGGCTGCAGCGCACGCGGCTCCGTAATTCGCCGCACGAAGCCTGTGGCCGCGCGCGGATGCCGTCTTGACCATGCGCCCCTTGAATCCGGGGAACGTGACCCACAAGGAGGCAAGGCAATGACCAAGAAGAGAATCTTCGAGTTCGGCGGGTACGCGGCGGCCGTCATCCTGGTCGCCTTCGGCATCGCCACCCTGGTGATGGGCCTGAACGGGCGGAGCACCGTGAACTCGAGCCTCAAGCAGGAGCAGATCGTCGGCACGCCCGACATGACTCCGAAGGCGATCGCGGGCGAGGTTGCCGCCGCGAGGGGCGCCCAGGGGAAGCTCGTCTCGTCGCTGCAGAAGGCTGGCGTGAACATCACGCCGACCTCCATCGACAATCCGAGCTGCTCGGTTGCCAACAAGCAGATCGACAGCGGAGACCGCGCACGCTGCTTCGCGAAGTACATGCGGATCCACACGTTCGCAGCCACCTCCGGCCTGACGTACTCCCAGATGGGGCGCTACGTCGCCCAGCCGAACGCGCCCCTCAAGTTCACGGACGGGCTCGGGGCCACGAACGACCCGACGAAGGCCGTGACCGACCCGAAGACGCAGCAGCCCGTCGCCAACGGCCGCCGCGACATCTGGGTCACCTACACCGCCCTCACCACCGCGCTGAACACGAGCTACATGGCCGACCAGCTCTCGCTCTTCGCGGTCGTGATCGGCATCGCACTCCTGCTCGCCGGCGTCGGCTTCGGGATCCTCGCCTTCGCGACCTTCCGCATCCCGGCGATCATCACCAAGACGAGGGCCACCGAGGCGCCCGTTCCGAGCGGCGTCCAGCCCGCGTAGTTCCCATCCTTCCCTGACCACGGAGGGCCGGCACCGCCGGCCCTCCGTGTTTTCGGCCCTGGGTCAGGCGTGCTTCACGCGACGCGGCGGGCGGGGCTCCCGTCCTTCCTGGGCGGAGGTCTCTCCCTCGGGCGAGAGCGACGGCAGCCACTCGAGCCAGGAGGGCAGGTACCAGTTCCACTCGCCGAGCAGCTTCATCGTCGAAGGGACGAGAACGGCGCGGACGATCGTCGCGTCGATCAGGATCGCGACGGCCAGGCCGAAGCCCAGCTGTTGCATCATGATCAGGCTCAGCGTGGCGAACAGTCCGAAGACGGCCACCATGATGATCGCCGCGCTCGTCACCGTTCCCGCGGTCCGGGTGATCGCCAGCTGCACGGCCTCGTCGGTCGAGCTGCCCGCGTCGCGGAGCTCCTTGATCCGGCTGAGGATGAAGACGTGGTAGTCCATGGAGAGGCCGAACAGGACGACGAAGAGGAAGAGCGGCAGCCAACTGACGATCGCGCCGTTCGTCTGGAAGCCGAAGACGTCCGCGAGCCAACCGTGCTGGAACACGCCGACGAGGATCCCGTAGGCGGCACCGACGGACAGCAGGTTCAGCGCCACCGCCGTGCCGGCGATCACGATCGACCTGAACGTGAGGAGCAGGAGCACGAAGGCAAACCCGAGCACGAAGAGGAAGACGTACGGAAGGCGGGCACGCATCTGCTGGTTGAAGTCGTGCGTGCCGGCGGTGATCCCCGTGACCGCCACCTCCGTTTCGGGCAGCGTCTGCGCGATCGGCGGGATCACCGTGTTCCGCAGTGTGTCCAGCGCGGCGAGCGACGCCGCGTTGTCTCCGTTGCCGGCGATCGCGAAGTCGATCTGGGCGACGGTCCGGTCTTTGTTGATGTTGACCGTGAACGGCGCGTACAGCTCGCCGGTGGCGAGGGCACGCTGCCGGAAGAGGTCGTACGCGCGCAGCATCTGCGGCGAGTCGACCTTCGGTGCCCGGACGACCACCTGCGCCGGGGTCTGCGAGCCCGGGAACGCCGCCTGGATCCGTTCGTACGTCCGCACGATCTTCAGGTCCTGCGGGAAGTCGGTGAAGTTCGGGAGCTTCGTGTGCATGCCGAGCGCCGGCAGGGCGAGGAGGAGAAGCCCCCCGCCGGAGAGGAGCAACGCCCTCAGCGGCCGGCGCAGGACGGCGCCGACGACCCGCGCCCAGAGGCCGTCGTCGCGCGGCCTGCCGCTGAAGATCCGGATGCGGCCCCAGTCGACCTTGTCCCCGAGCCGGTAGAGGACCGCGGGGAGCACCGTCAGGGAGCCGATCATCGCGGCGAGGACGACGATCATCGTCCCGAGGCCGATCGTCGTGAAGAGCGAGTTGCCGGACACGAACATCCCCGCCATCGCGATCAGCACGGTCGCGCCGGAGATCAGCACCGCCTGCCCAGAGGTGCGCGCCGCGTGCAGCAGGGCCTCGCGCGGCGACCGGCCTTTCTGCCGCTCCTCGCGCTCGCGCCGCAGGTAGAAGAGCGAGTAGTCGATCCCGACCGCCATGCCGATCATCACGATCACCGTGGTGAGCGTCTGCTGCTCGGTCGGGATCACGTGGCTGACGAGCGCGTTCAGGCCGATGGCCGCGAACACCGCGGAGAAGGCGAGCAGGACGGGGAGCCCCGCCGCCACGAGCGCGCCGAAGGCAACGAGCAGGATCAGGATCGTCAGCGGGAACGACGTCAGCTCGGCGCGGCCGATGTCCCGCTCGAAGCGCTTGTCGACCTCGTGGTTGGCGGACGCCTCGCCGAACTCCTCGATGATCAGGCTCGGGTTGCCCGCCTGGACACCGTCGATCGCCTTCAGGATGGGAGCGATGACGTCCTTCGCCTTCTCGGCGTCGCCCTCGACGTCGAACTGGACGAGCGCCGAGTGCCGGTCGGCCGAGACGAGCCCGGCCTTGGGCCGGTTGATCGGCGAGACGATGTTCGTCACGTTCGGCTGCTGCGAGAGCGTCTGCACGACGCCCGCGACGGCAGACGAGAAGGCATGGTCGCCGATCGTCGAGGTGCGGGACTGCACCAGCACGCTCTCGCGCGCCGGGAGGTCGAAGTTCGCCTGGTCGAGGATCTGCTCGGCGCGACGCGACTCGCCGTTCGCATACGCCCAGCTCTTCATCTGATTCGTGCCGACGAGCCGGCCCAAGGCGATCGCGAGCACCGCGAGGGCGATCCACCCGAAGGCGGCCGTCTTCCAGTGCGCAGCACTCCAGCGACCCGCCCGACCGGCGAAATTGGTGGTCTCCATCGCTCGTGCCCCTTCCGCCCGGTGTGTCGGTCTGGAACGACGCTAGCCCGATGCGAGACGCACAAATCGGGACCAACTACGTCACCGGCTGCGGCCTAGTACGTACGCAGCGGCGCAATCCGCATCCGGCGCGCGGCGGCCGGGGCGGCGCTCGTCCCGCGCGACCGCCCCGGCCGGAGCACTCCGCATTTTCCCGCGCGCCGAGTCCGGCACCGCCCGGATGTGGGCGCTTTCGGCGCGGAGGCACAGTGGCAGTGATGATCGAAGCGGTCAACGGCCGGGAACGGCACGAGACCGGGGTCGACGACGTCGAGCCCGGCACGCACGACAGCCTCCAGCTGCTCCTCACCGAGATCTCCGCGCACCCGTTGCTGAGCGCCTCCGAGGAGGTCGCGCTGGCCAAGCGGATCGAGCGAGGCGACGTCGAGGCGAAGCACCGCATGGTCGAGTCGAACCTACGGCTCGTCGTCTCGATCGCAAAGCGGTATCGCGGCATGGGCCTCCCGCTCCTCGACCTGATCCAGGAGGGAGCGATCGGGCTCGACCGGGCCGCGGAGAAGTTCGACTGGCGGCGCGGCCACAAGTTCTCCACCTACGCGACCTGGTGGATCCGCCAGGCGATCCAGCGGGCGATCTCGAACAACGCGCGGACGATCCGAATCCCGATCCACGCGCTCGAACGGAGGCGCAAGGTCGAGCTCACCCAGCAGGAGCTCCAGGCGGAGCTCGGCCGACACCCGACCAGCGAGGAGCTCGCAGCCGCGTCCGGCCTCTCGCCGAGAGCCGTCGACGAGGCCTTCGCCCTGGCTCGCACGACGATCTCCCTGAACCAACCGTTCGGCTCCGACGCCGACGACCAGGTCGAGCTGGGCGAGCTGCTGCCCGATCCTCGGTCGGAGAACATCGAAGACGAGCTCGAGCGGAAACGCCGCCGGCTCGTCATCCGTCGCGCGATGGACGGCCTTCCGGAGCGCGAACGGCTCGTGCTCGAGCGTCACTACGGGCTTGCGGGCGCACCCGAGACGCTCCAGGAGATCGGAGCGGACCTCGGACTGACGCGCGAGCGCGTCCGCCAGCTCGAGGCGCACGCGCTCTCGACGCTGTCGCAGGATCCGGCGCTCCGGCCCTGAACGGCCGCCCGTCCGCGCGCGGCCCTCGTCGTGCAGCAGGCTTCGTCGATCAGGCTAGGCCGGCGAGGGCACGCGCGACGTCGAGCGTCGACAGCACGCCGATCGGACGACCCGAGTGTCGTTCGATCACGATCACGTGGGTGACGTCGTGCTCGGTCATCAGCTGCATCGCCCGCGTGAGCGGATCGACGCTGGACACCGTCAGCGCCGGAGTCGCCGCCACCTGCCTCGCGGTCAGTCCGTCGAGGTCGTCCTCCAGTCCGGCGCGGACGAGATCCGCGTCGGTGACCACGCCCCAGCCCCCAGCGGCGGGAAGCTCGTCGTCGTCGTGCGCGTGGACGACGATCGCGTGAACCCGGTAGCCCGCCATCATTCGCGCGACCGTGCGGAGCGGCGTCTCGGGCGGGCACGAGATCATGCCCGGGTGCATCGCGTCGATCGCGTGCAGCTCGCCCAGGGGACGGAGCCGGTGAGAGGGTTCGAAGGTCGTATCCATCTCGCACCTCCTGACGGGGTGAGCTTCGCCCCGCAGCACGCGGGAGGCATCAGCGGAAACCCGTAGCCCTGCTGCGGCGCCTGTTGCCCCGGTCGTGCGGGCGGTCGGCGGCGACGGCTTCGTTCCGAGAGCCGGCTGAGCCGTGGGTACTTCTCCGCCAGAGGGCACGCGGACTCCCCGATGCACGGAGGCCCGGCGGGGACGATCGTCTAGGTGCCATGGCCATCACGGCAGACGCCGGGCGGATGGTCGGAGATCCTCGGGAGCCGATCCCGCGTCTCCTCCGGGACCTGCAGTCCCGAGCGGAAGGGCTCCCGGACCGCGAGGCCGAGCGCAGGCTGCTCGTCTACGGCCGGAACGAGCTCGTCCGGCGCGGAGGGCGGCGATGGCAGCGCGAGCTGGTCAACCAGCTCGTCCACCCCCTGGCGCTCCTCCTGTGGGCGGCGGCGCTCCTCGCCCTGGCGAGCGGCAGTACCGTCCTCGGCGCCGCGATCGTCGCCGTCGTCCTCCTGAACGGCGCCTTCGCCTTCGTCCAGGAGCGGCAGGCCGAGAGGGCGGTCGAGGCGTTGAGCGGCTACCTGCCCCAGCAGGCGGTCGTCGTGCGGGACGGCCGACGCCGCACGATCGAGGCCGCCGAGCTCGTGCCCGGCGACGTGCTGGTGGTGGCCGAGGGAGACAGGATCTCCGCGGATGCGCGCCTGCTCGAGGGGGCCGTCGAGATCGACCTCTCGACGCTGACCGGCGAGTCGCAGCCCGTCTTCCGGTCCGCCGACCTGCAGGACGCGACGGGCCGGCTGATCGACGCCCGAGATCTCGTCTTCAGCGGGTCTGCCTGTGTCGGCGGCGAGGCGAAGGCGATCGTCGTGCACACCGGCATGCATACGGAGCTCGGACGGATCGCCGCGCTGACCGAGCGGGTCGAGAGCGACCCGAGCCCGCTCGAGCGCCAGGTGCGCCGGGTCGCCTGGCTGATCGCCGCCGTCGCGGTAGGCGCCGGCCTGGTCTTCCTCCCGATCGGCTGGCTGGGAGCCGACCTGCCGCTGGGCGACGCGGTCAACTTCACGATCGGCCTGATCGTCGCGAACGTCCCCGAAGGCCTGCTGCCCACGATCACGCTCGCGCTCGCCGTCGGCGTCGCCCAGCTCGCCCGCAGGGGGGCGCTCGTGAAGCGGCTGAGCGCGGTCGAGACACTCGGTTCCGCGTCGGTCGTCTGCACCGACAAGACCGGGACGCTGACGGAGAACCAGATGCAGCCGACTCGCGTCTGGACTCCGCTCGGCGAGCTCGACCTCGAACAGCCGGTCGACATGGATCTCGCCGTCGCGACCAACCCGGTCCTCGGCTTCCTCGGCCGGACGGTAGCCGCCTGCAGCAGTGCGGAGCTCGCACCAGAGCGCACCGGCAAGTCGCGAGGCGAGGCGACCGAGGTGGGGATGCTCGAGGCGGCAAGGGCTCTCGGCACCGACGTCGGCGTCGCACGCCGTGAGCACCGGCGCCTCGCCCTGTTCCGCTTCGATCCGAAGCTGCGCCTCATGTCGACGGTCGACGAGCGGGAGGACGGCGGCGTCACCGTACACGTCAAAGGAGCACCGGAGGAGGTGCTCGAGCGCTCGACGATGATCGGCGGCCCCGCCGACCACGTGCCGATCACCGATCGCGATCGCCGAGCCGTTCTCGCCACGCTGGAGCGGTACGCATCGGGCGGCCTCCGCGTGCTCGCAGTCGCCCGACGGCGCCTGCCGGAAGGCTCGAGCCCGCCGGCGCGGCGCGAGGATGCCGAGCGGGAGCTCTGCCTGCTCGGGCTGGTGGCGCTGTTCGACCCGCCGAGGGCCGAGGTGGCGGGCGCGGTCGCATCGTGTCACGCGGCCGGAATCAGGATCCTGGTCGTCACCGGCGACTACGGTCCGACCGCGGCCGAGATCTCGAGGCGGGTCGGGATCGCCGAAGACGCCCTGGTGGTCACCGGCGAGAACCTCGACGAGCTCTCCGACCGGGAGCTCGAGCTGCTGCTCCGCGAGCAGCGCCAGCTGATCTTCGCGCGGACGTCGCCGGAGGCGAAGCTGCGCATCGCCGACGCGCTCATGGCCCAGGGACTCGTGGTCGCGATGACCGGCGACGGAGTCAACGACGCCCCGGCTCTCCGCCGCGCCGACATCGGTGTCGCGATGGGGGTGACGGGAACGGATGTCGCACGCGAGGCAGCGACGATGGTGCTCACCGACGACAACTTCGCGACGATCGTCAATGCGATCGAAGCAGGGCGTCAGGTGTTCGAGAACGTCCGGAAGTTCATCCTCTACATCTTCGCCCATGCCACCCCCGAAGTCGTCCCGTTCCTCGTGTTCGCGCTCTCCGGCGGCGCGATCCCCCTCCCGCTGACCGTCCTCCAGATCCTCGCGATCGACCTGGGGACGGAGATCCTGCCCGCGCTCGCTCTCGGCCGGGAACCAGCGGAGCCCGGCCTGATGTCCCGCCCCCCGCGGACACGATCGGAGGGTGTGATCACCAGGGAACTGCTCTACCGTGCGTGGATCTTCCTCGGCTTGATCGAGGCAGTGCTCGTCATGGGCGGCTTCTTCTTCGTCCTCGTCCGTTCCGGCTGGGCCCCGGGTGACGACGTCGGTGCCGACTCGGCCCTCCACGACGACTACCTCCGCGCCACCACGATGACCTTTGCGGGCATCGTCGCGTGCCAGATCGGGACGGCGATTGCTGCGCGCACGGAGCACGCGTCGTTGCGCGAGGTGGGGCTGTTCACCAACCGGCTCCTGCTCATCGGGATCGCCGCCGAGGTCGCATTCGCGTTCTCGCTGATCTATCTGCCCCGGCTCCAGGCCGTCTTCGGGACGACAGCGCTCGAGCCCCTCGATCTGCTCGTCCTCGCCACGTTCCCCGTCGTCGTGTGGGGCGCGGACGAGCTGCGGCGGGCCCGCGCACGAAGCCGCGCACCAACGGTTACGTAGTTCATCCGTACTTGGACGTAGGGCCTATAGGTGAAGCCCACGATGCTGCGGGCGCCTCCCGCCACGCACGATGTCGGTGCGATGACGACCCTGCCCGATGTCGAGAGCCGGCTGTTCGAGGAGATCAAGCCGCCGCTCGACGAGCTGGACGCGATCGTCGAGGCCGATCGTTGCCTGGCGTGCGGCGGGGTGCATGCGCCGGCGCCCTGCTCGGTCGCCTGCCCCGCCGACATCGACGTGCCGTCCTTCGTCTCGGCCATCGCCGACGGCGACCTCGGACGTGCGGCGGAGGTGATCTTCGCCGAGAACCTGCTCGGAGGCACCTGCGCGCGGGTGTGTCCGACGGAGCTTCTCTGCGAGGGCGCGTGCGTGCTCGTCCACGAGGGCCGGAAGCCGATCGAGATCGGCCGGCTGCAGCGTCACGCCTCCGACACCGCGCTGGCGGAGGGACGTTCGCTCCGCCGCCGCGCGGCGCCGACGGGCTACCGGGTCGCCGTCGTCGGCGCCGGTCCCGCAGGGCTCGCCTGTGCCGGCGAGCTCGCCGCCCGGGGCCACGAGGTGACCGTGTACGACGAGCGACGGGAGCCGGGCGGCCTCGTCCGCTACGCGATCGCGCCGTACCGCCAGCAGAACCATCCGCTGCCGGAGGAAGCCGACCTGATCCGGGAGCTCGGCGCCCGCATCGCGCTCGGCCGCCGGATCGACCGCGCAAAGCTGTTCGCGATCTCCGGGATGAACGATGCCGTGGTGCTGGCAGTCGGAATGGGCGCCGACACCACGCCGCACCTGCCGGGCGACGACCTCGACGGCGTCTGGAGCTCACTGCCGTTCATCGAGGCGCTGAAGACGGGCGTACCGCCGCAGATCGGCCGGAACGTCGCCGTCGTCGGCGGCGGGAACACGGCGATCGACTGCGCGCGCGAGGCCGTCCGCCTCGGAGCGGAGCACGTCGCGCTCCTCTACCGGCGCACCGAGGCGGAGATGCCCGCCTACCCGCAGGAGGTGGTCGAGGCCAGCGAGGAGGGCGTCGAGCTGCGCTGGCTGACCGCCCCGACCCGCTTCCTCGGCATCGGGCGGCTCACGGGCGTCGAGTGCGTGCGGATGGAGCTCGGCGAGCCCGACGCCGACGGCCGGGCCCGGCCCGAGCCCGTCGCGGGCAGCGAGCACGTCGTCCCGGCGGAGACCGCGATCATCGCGATCGGGCAGCGGCCGCGTCCCGAGTTCGCCGACCTGCTCGAGGGGTTCGATCCCGAGACGGGCCGCACGGAGGTACCCGGCTTCTACGCAGCCGGCGACGCCACGAACGGCGGCGCCACGGTCGTCGAGGCCGTGCGCGAGGGCAAGCTCGCCGCACGCATCGTCGACCTCGACCTGAGGACGGTGTCGTGAAGGAGATTCGCTGGCACGCGAGGGCCGGCCAGGGGGCGAAGACGGCCGCCCAGCTGCTCGCCGTCGCACTCCTGCGCGAGGGCAAGAGCGTGCAGGCGTTCCCCGAGTACGGACCGGAGCGCCGCGGCTCGCCGATGCGCGCGTACACGCGGTACGACGAGCGGCCGATCCGGAGACGCGATTCGATCGAGGAGCCGGATGCGGTCGTCGTCCTCGACCCGTCGCTCGCGCAGGCGCCCGACGTCTGTGCCGGGCTGAAGCCGGACGGGCTGCTGCTCGTCAACTCGGACGAGCACATCGAGGGCGCCGTGTGCGTCCCGGCCGACCGGCTCGCCCCCGGAGCCGTGAACCTGGTCATGCTCGGCGCGGTCGCGGGCTGCCTGGGCGAGCCCCCCCTCGAGAGCCTGGTTGCCGCGGCGTCCGGGGTGCTCGGCAAAAAGGCCGATCCGGCGCGGCTGGCGGACGCCATCGAGGCGGGCCGGCGCGCCGCCGAGGAGGCGACATGCCTGGTCTGAAGCCCTGGTTCGACCTCGAGCCCGGCGGCGTCGTCGTCCGCGACCGTGCCGTCCAGCCGCTCACCGGCGAGTGGCGCACGGGAGTACGGCCCGAGGCCGACCTCGCCGCCTGCGTCGACTGCCTGCTCTGCTGGCTCTACTGCCCCGACTCGGCCGTCCTGCTCGACGGCACCGCGTTCGGCGGATTCGACCTCGAGCACTGCAAGGGCTGCGAGCTGTGCGCCGCCGTCTGCCCGACCGGCGCGATCGAGATGGTGCCCGATGGCGACTGACCTGGCCCGGGCACAGCTCCTGACCGGCGGCGAGGCGATCGTCGAGGCGATGTGCCAGGTCGACCCGGACGTCGTCCCCGTCTACCCGATCACCCCGCAGACGCCGATCATCCAGGGCTACGCGAAGGCGCTCGCGGACGGAAGGGCACACGGGGAGATGATCAACGTCGAGTCCGAGCACTCCGCGATGAGCGCCGCCGTCGCCGCGGCCGTCGCCGGCGCGCGGACGATGACCGCGACCTCGTCCCAGGGCCTCGCGCTGATGGCGGAGATCGTCTACATCGCCGCCTCGATGCGGGCGCCCGTCGTGATGGCCCTCGGCAACCGCGCGCTCTCCGGCCCGATCAACATCCATTGCGACCACTCCGATTCGATGCTGATCCGCGACTCCGGCGCCATCCAGCTCTTCGCCGAGAGCGCGCAGGAGGCGTACGACCTGACGGTTCTGGCCCCCCGGCTCGCCGAGCACCCGGACGTCCTGCTGCCGGTGATCGTCTGCGTCGACGGCTTCACGATCACGCACTCGGCCGAGCCCGTCGAGCTGCTCGACGACGAGCAGGTGCTCGACTTCGTCGGCGAGTACCGGATCCCGCACCCGCTCCTCGATCTCGCGAGCCCGACCACCCAGGGGCCGTTCGCGATGCCCGACTACTACTACGAGCTGCGCCGCCAGCAGGCGGCGGCGATCGAGGACGCGCTGACGGTCTTCGAGCGGCTCGGGGCCGAGCTGTCGCTCCTCACCGGCCGTCGCTACGGGGCCGTGGATGCCTACCGGCTCGAGGGCGCAGAGCGCGCGCTGGTCTGTCTCGGCTCGACCGCCGGCACGGCGAAGGACGTGGTCGACGACCTGCGCGACGAGGGCGAGTCGGTCGGCTTGCTCCGGATCTGCTCCTATCGGCCGTTCCCGGCCGCCGATGTCCGCGCCGCGCTCGCGGAGGTGGACGAGGTCGTGGTGCTCGACCGTGCCGACTCGCCGGGCGGGGCACCGCCGCTCGCCGTCGAGGTCGCCCTCGCGGCCGGCCCGGTCCGCAGCCACGTGTACGGTCTCGGCGGCCGCGATCTCCACCCGGCCGACCTCCGGGCGGTCTTCGCGGGGACCGCGGCGAAGTACGTCGGCCTGAGAGGTGAGACATGTCCCGCCTGAAGACGCTCGTCCGGCACGAAGCCGGCGTCCCGCCGCTTCGGGGCGGGCACTCCCTCTGCCAGGGGTGCGGGATCCCGATGGTCGTCCGGACGGTCCTCGACTCGATCGAAGGCCCGAAGGTCGTCGTCAGCGCGACCGGTTGCCTCGAGGTCGCGACCACCCGCTTCCCGACCACCGCCTGGAACGTCCCCTGGCTCCATCTCGCGTTCGAGAATGCGGCGGCCGGGGCGAGCGGCGTCGAGGCCGCGTACCGGGCGCTCCGCCGCAGAGGCGGGCTGCCCCAGGAGGACGACCTGACCATCGTCGCCTTCGCCGGCGACGGCGGCACCTACGACATCGGCCTGCAGGCGCTCTCCGGGGCGCTCGAGCGCGG
>JBLMYA010000071.1:0-67345 GCA_050258035.1 Verrucomicrobiota bacterium | reverse complement strand
GGCCTGGTGGCGGTCGTCACCGGCGCGCGGCAGGTAAGCGGCCGGGCGTTTGCGGGGGCGCGCGCCGCCGCGGGCGCCCGCGTCGCCTTCACCCACCCCGACCTCGCCGTGGCGTAGTGGGTCGCCGCCGAGATCGGGCCCGACCACGCCGGCTTCGCGCTGGATGTCCGCTCGACGGCGTCGGTGGACTCGGCCGCGGCGGCCGTGGCCGACCGGCTGGGCCAGACGACGATCCTCGTGTGTAGCGCCGGGGTGAACAAGATCGCCCCATCCGAGACGTACGCCGACGAGGACTGGGAGCGGGTGATGGAGGTGAACATCACCGGCGTCTTCCGCTGCTGCCGCGCATTCGGGGCACGGATGCTGGAGGCAGGGCGCGGCTGCATCGTCAACGTCGCGTCGATCATCGGCGCGGAGGTCGGCATGCCCGGTCGCGCGCCCTATGGCGCGAGCAAGGGCGCGGTCGTCGCCCTGACGCGGGTGCTCGGCGTCGAGTGGGCGGGCCGGGGGGTGCGCGTCAACGCCCTCCTCCCGGGCCCGGTGATGACGCCGATGGTGCGGACGGCAATCGATTCGGGCGTCGTGGTCGAGCAGGAGGTGATCGACCGGACGCCGGCCGGCCGCTTCGCCGATCCGGACGACGTCGCGCGGGCGGTCGTGCTGCTGTGCAGCCCGGACGCCGGCTTCGTCACCGCACAGACGCTGGTGGTGGACGGCGGGTTCTCGATGTACGGTGCTGCTCCGCCTGCAAGCCGGCTGCCCGGGCACCCGAGCGGCGATGACTGATCTCTACGGGAGCAACTGGTCGCGGCTGGAGCTCGCCCGCCGTGTCGGGAGGCTCGAGCAGGTTGCCGGTGTTCGCCTGGTCACGCTCGGCGACGGGGCGGAGCGAGGCGTACGGCTCCTCGAGTTCCGCACCGGCACGGGCTTCGCGTTCGACGTGGTGGTCGATCGGGCATTCGACATCGGTCGCTGCGAGCACGGTGGGCGGGCGCTCTCCTGGACGTCGCCGACGGGGTTCGCCGGCCCGTGGTATTACGAGCCGGAGGGCCTCGGCTTCTTCCGCAGCTTCGGCGGTGGTCTCCTCACCACCTGCGGGCTCGACCACGCGCTGTTCATGGCCGAGGACACTGCCGAGCAGTACCACTATCCCCCGAAGCAGACGGAGTCGTTCGGCCTGCACGGCCGCATCTCGAACCGACCGGCACGGCTCGCCGGGTACGGGGAGCGCTGGGACGGCGACGAGTGCGTCCTGTACGCCGAGGGGGAGGTGGTGCAGGCGGCAGTCTTCGGAGAGCAGCTTCTCCTCCACCGGACGGTGGAAGCGAGGGTCGGCGAGTCACGTCTGACAGTCCGGGACGAGGTGGTCAACGTCGGGCACGACGTGACACCGCACATGCTCCTCTACCACGTGAACGTCGGGTGGCCGGTGGTAGACGAGGGGGCACAGCTGCTCGTTCCCGCGGCGAAGGTCGAGCCGCGGGGCGATCATCCTGCCGAGGGCTATGACGTGATCGCCGCCCCGGCAGCCGGCTACGTCGAGCAGGTCTTCGAGCACGAGGTGGTCGCGGAGCCGGACGGACGTGTCCCGGTGGCGGTCGTCAATCACAACCTTGCACTCGGCGCCTATGAGATCTTCCGGCGCGATCAGCTCCCCCACCACCTCGTCTGGCGCATGCTCGGCGAAGGCACCTACGTCGTCGGAATCGAACCGTCAACGAATCGAACCGGCGGTCGCCTCGACGCCAGGGCACGGGGCGAGCTGATCGAGCTCGAGGCCGGCGAGGGCCGTACCTACGAGCTGGAGCTCGGCGCGCTCGTCGGCGAGGCCGAGCTGGAGGCGTTCGCCGGACGCGTTCGGTCGCTCGTGGCCTGACCAGAGTCCGTCTCTCACGACGCGTAGTTGCCTGCCCGGTGGCGCAACTCGACGTCGTACATCGCCAGCACGTTCTCGATCGGCGTGTCGGGCTGGATGTGATGTGAGCTGCAGAGGATGTAGCCGCCGCCGTCACCCAGTACGCGGATCAGCCGCCTCACCTCATCGGCCACTTCCCCGGGAGTGCCGTTCGGGAGCGTCTCCACGATGTCGACCCCTCCGTGGAACGTCAGTCGATCGCCGAAATCCGCCTTCAGGCGGGCCGGGTCCATCCCGCTCGCCCCGGCCTGGATCGGATTGAGCACGTTCACGCCCAGGTCGATCAGGTTCGGAATCAGGGCTGCGACGGCGCCGTCGCAGTGGTACATGACCGGGACGCCACGGTCGAGCGCGAGCCCGGTGAGACGTGCGTGGTGCGGCCGTATTTCCGTGCGCCAGGTTTCCGGAGAGATCAGCAGCGAGTTCTGTGCCGCGACGTCGTCGTAGAAGTAGACGAGATCGACGCGGTCACCGATCTGGTCCAGGACCCGCCGGGTGATCTCCACGAGCACGTCGGTGATCCGACTCATGATCGCGCGGGGGATCTCGGGCTCGGCGATCAGGTCGACGAGCAACTCCTGCAGGCCTCGCAGCTGCCATGCCGTCTCGAAGACCGAGCCGATCCGGTAGCGAAGGTGGTACGGATCGAGCGTGGACACCAGCTCGGGTAGCGCGCCGAGATCCCACCAGTCCGGCTCGGGCCACGGATACCCCTCGACCTCCTCGACGGACTCGGCGCCGGCGAGGGGGCAGCCCGCGAGTTCGTCGTATCCCCCGAACTCGTGCCGGACCACGCGCCGGTGAATCCCCCACACGTCCTTCGAGGTGCCGTCTGCCAGCCGTTGGCGCCACATCCGGTTGGGCGTCGAACGATCGAGTGAGCCCCACCAGTCGACCACGGCGCCCGCGTCCAGTGTCGATTCCGGTGGGTTGCAGAACATGTCGTACGAAACGACGCGCAGGTCGACTTCGAGCCGCCGCAGCACCGCTTCGCGGATCGGGTCGACGTACTCCGCCTGAACCGCGGCCGGCCCCACCCGCAGACGAGCCGCAAGCGCGTCCCACACCGCCGGTGTCGCAAGAAAGTCGACCGGGACACGGTCCGGCTCGCGGTGCGCAAGAGCCGTCAGCACACGATCGCGCGGAATCACGTGCCGAGCGGCTCACCCGTCCCCGCGGCCAGGATGATCACCAGCGCGGAAATGCATCCTCCGCCGAAGCATGTCCCGCCGGGCCACGGGCTGGCACCTTGAAGACCCCGACCCTTGCCGAGTCGGGCATCGATCAGGCACCTGCTGTGGGGCTCGGCGCCGAACCGCGCAGTTCTCGGATCACTTGCTCGGCCTCGCGAAGATCCGCGGCAAGCGTCTGCAGGAGCTTCCAGCCGATAACGCCGTTCGCCTCGACGATCGGGCGGAGCTCCCAGAGCGTGAGCCCCCAGCATTGAAGGTCACCGACCGCCGTCACGGTCGCGATGCGCTCGCCCTGGTCGATCAGCGCGATCTCGCCGAAGTGGTCGCCCGGCCCGAGCGTGGCCCGCGGCTCGCCGCCGATCGTGACGGCGGCCTCACCGGACTCGATGATGTAGAAGGCAGCCCCGCCCGAACCTTCCTTGATGATCGTCTCCCCGCCCGGGAACGAACGCTTCTTGAACAGCCGAGCGATGTCGGCGGTCTCCTTGGCGTCCAACTCCGAAAAGAGACGGACGCCCCCGACCACCTCGAGGGGTGCTCCCGAGGACCGGGCGTCCGTGCCGCCTGTGCGTGTGATCGCCCGGCACTGCAGTAGGAACAGCTGGTCGCCGGCGAAGGCCCACTCGATGTCCCGGTCCGGCCCGTAGACCTCCTCACAACGGCCGGCGAGCTGGTGCAGTTCCCCGAGCTGGCCGTCGTCGAGGCAGAGCTGCTCCGCGAGCTCTGGCGAGAGCTTCTCACCGACCGTACCGCCTTCGGGAAGCTTTCGGATCGCGATCTTCTTGAGGCCCGCCGTTCGCTCGAGCACCTGGCCGGAGCGGTCGATGCGGAAGTGATCCGGGATCACGAGGCCTGCGACCACGGCCTCGCCGAGCCCCCAACTCGCCTCGATCACACGCTCGTCTGCGCCGGTGATCGGGTTCCGGGTGAACATGACGCCGGCGCAGTCGGGATCCAGAAGCGCCTGGACGACGACGCCGACGCTCGGCTGCCTGAAGAGCCCGACCCGTTGGCGATAGGTGATCGCGGAGTCCGAGTTCGCCGACCACCAGATCTCCCGCAGTGCGTCCTCGACGCCGCTCATCCCGGGGACGTTGAGCAGCGTCATGTGCTGCCCCGCGAAGCTGGCTTCCGCCCCGTCCTCGTCGACCGCCGAAGAGCGCACGGCGAGCGGGCTGCCCAGGGGCTCAACGAGTTGTGCCACGTCCTGGATCGCCTGGTTGTCTCCGCAGGCGACAGCCTCGACGACCGGGCCGGAGAGGGCGACGCCGGGCGGGAGCGGCAACCCCGAGCGCGCCGCCTCGCCCAGACCGACCGCCTTCGAACCAAATGCGGATTCGTCATACGCCTGCGCGAGCGGCACGACGCCGGTCATCAGAGCACCTGGACCTCGCCGACGGCCCCGTCGACGCGGACGCGCGCGCCGTCGGGAATCAGACCGGTTGCCTCTCGCGTCCCGACCACGCCCGGGATGCCGTACTCGCGCGAGACGATCGCGGCGTGTGAGAGCAGCCCGCCCGCGTCGGTCACGATCGCACCCAGGAGGGGCAGGAGGATGTTGAACGCCTCGGTCGTCGACTCGGTCACGAGCACGTCTCCCTGCACGATCCGGTCGAACTCGTTCGGGCCGGCGATCAGGCGCGCCGTGCCTTCGTACAGGCCGGGGCTCGCCGCCAGCCCACGCACGAGTCGCTCTTCATTCTCTGCCTGGGAACTGCCGAAGATCTCTCCGACCGCCAACCCGATTGCCCGCATGATCCGCGCCTCGCCGGGCGGAAGGCCGCTCGGATCGGGCGGGGGTGGCGGAGGCGTGCCGAGCGTCGCGGGCACGTCCTTGTTCGTCACGGTCGCACGATAGACACTCCGCTCGGCGAGTTCCTCCGCCGAAGGCCCGCCGGTGCCGCGGACGAGCGCGGTCATCTCCTCGAAGCCTGCGTCGACGAAGTGCTCGGGATCCTGGATGCGCCCCTTCGCAGCCAGGCGTCGGCCCGCACCGATTGCGGCACGGCGCATGATCCCCGAGGCCCAGATGTCGCTGAAGACGCCGCGCTCGTCCCGGAGCCGGTAGGTGAGCCTGGCCTCCTCGAGCAGATCGTCGAACTCGGCGCGATGCTCCTCGGGCACCTTGTCGCGGACGTCGGCGATCTGTGCCGCGACATCCGTTTCCTTGGGCCCCCCCTCTTCCACTGCAACCCGAATCGCACGAAGCAGCGTGTCCGGCATCTCCAGCGCGTAGCGTCCCGAGATGTCGAAGCCGTCGAGAAGCCGATAGCCGACGAGGTCGAGATAGGCAGAGGCCGCCTCGCCCGCGTCGCCGTCCAGCGACCTCAGCTTGTCCAGGGTCTCGCCCGGATCGCCGTCCGAATCGAGCACCTGGCGTGCGGCCGGGTCGGCGTTGATCGTCGCGATCAGCCGCTCGAGCTCGGTCGAGGCGCCCGAGGATACAGGCGAAGCGCCGCGCATCAGCCCGACCAGCTCGGACGGAGGCAGCCCCGTCCAGTCTCCGACGTGGACGAGGAAGTCTCCGGTCGGCAACATCGCCGCGCCCGTATGGCGCATGTGCTGGTAGATCATCTCGATGTGGTGGTCGCGGCAGCGCCCCAGGTACGCGACCAGCTCCTCGTCGGAAAGCGCATCGACGTCGACCGACTGCAGCTCGCGGTGCGTCGCGATCGACCGGGGCTTGAACGTCTCGTCCCACTCGCGCAACTGCTCTCGCCAGAGCTTCCCGTCGACCGCCTCCTGCGCCCGCTGGAAGCGAGCCGGGACGTCGGCCTCGCCGACCGGCACAACAGTCTTGTAGGCAAAGCCGTTCAGATAGCAGTACTCGAGCGTGTCGATGAGCATCCCGTAGTAGCTCGTCAGCTCTCGAAAGCCGCGCATGAAGGCCTCCGGATGCATCTCCGCCCAGTAGCGCGTGACCGGGCGGGGCAGATGCACGGCGTCCTGTTCCCAGAAACCTGGCCTCGGAGGATCGAAGCGGAGCTCACTCGTTGCAGTGGACATCTAGCCCTCCTATTCTCGGTCGCAGCTCGGGCCTGCCGTCAACCGAGCCGACCCTTTCAGATAGCCGCCGCCCGTGCACGGGCAAGCGCGGTGTCTCGGGGTGTGCAGAAGACGCGAGCTCGCCGGCCGGGCAATCGATCGGGACTCCGTAGGATTGGGCGGTGGCCTCGGCAGCCGGGATTCCTGCGTCCTTTGCGCTCGACGGGCGGGTCGCGGTGGTCGTCGGAGGGACCGGTGTGCTCGGGAGCAGGATGGCGGCGGCGCTTGCCACGGCGGGTGCGCGGGCCGTGGTCGTCGGCCGAGACCCGGAGCGCGGCGAGCAGGTGGCCGAGCGCCTGCGCGACGGCGGCGGCGACGTCGTCTTCGTACGGTGTGACGTGTCCAGCCGGGCCGAGCTCCGCGCGCTCGTCGAGCGCGTACTCGGCTCGCACGGTCGGGTCGACGTGCTCGTGAACGGTGCCGGCGCCAACTCTGCGACACCGTTCCTGGAAATCGACGACGCCGAGATGGAGCGAATCGTCGCCGTCAACCAGCTCGCAGTCGCACGCAGCTGCCAGGAGTTCGGGCGGTACTTCGTCGAGCGGGCAACCGCCTCCGGCGAGGGTGCGAGCATCATCAACGTGGGCAGCGAGTCGGCTCTGACCCCTCTCTCGCGGGTGTTCACCTACTCGATGACGAAGGCGGCCGTCCACAACCTGACCCGCAGCCTCGCCCGTGAGTGGGGCCCGCACGGGATTCGCTGCAATGTGCTCGTGCCCGGGTTCTTCCCGGCGGAGCAGAACCGCGCGATTCTCGACGCCGAGCGGATCGCGGCAATCATGGCCCACACGCCGATTGGGCGGTTCGGCGACCCTGACGACCTGGCCGGCGCAGTGCTCCTGCTCGCGAGCGACGCCGGCCGGTTCATCACCGGCGCCGAGATCGTCGTCGACGGGGGCTTCGCCGCCGGCTCGATCTGACGGGCCCAGCGCGTGGCCGGCTTCCTGCACGACGACTTCCTCCTCTCCGGCGAGACGGCCTGCGCGCTCTTCCACGGCGTCGCCGAGCGGCTGCCGATCGTCGACCTCCACAACCACCTTTCGCCCACTGACATCGCGGAGAACCGCGTGTTCGAGACGCTGACCGACCTCTGGCTCGAGGACGACCATTACAAGTGGCGCGCGATGCGCCTGGCCGGCTTCGACGAACGGCTGGTCACCGGCGAGGCCGATCCGTGGGAGCGGTTCGCGGCGTGGGCGGAGACCGTCCCCGGGCTGGTACGCAACCCGCTGTACGTCTGGACGCATCTCGAGCTCCGGCGGGTCTTCGGGATCGACCTGCCGCTCGGGCCCCGGACGGCGCGCGAGATCTGGGACGAGGCCAACCGTCTCCTCCCCGGCCTGCCGGCGCGGACGCTCTTGGCGCGCTTCGGTGTCTCTACGGTCGCGACGACGGACGACCCGTGCGACGACCTCTCTGCGCACCGCCTGCTGGGCGGCGGGGCCGGGGGCGCGCCGTGGATGATCCCCACCTTCCGGCCGGACGCAGCCCATCGGCTGCTCGACGATCCGCCCGCCTGGAACGCGTGGGCGGACGGGCTCGGGGTCGCCTCCGACGTCCGGGTCGATGACCTCGATTCGCTGCTCGCCGCCCTGACAACGGCTCACGAGGGGTTTGTCGAGCTCGGCTGCCGCGCGAGCGACCACGGGCTCGCCTCCCTCCCGGACGCCGACCACGATCCTCGGCTGGCCGATTCCGCCGTGCGACGCGTGCGGTCCGGTGAGGCGCCCTCCGCCTCCGAGCAGGAGGCCGCCCTGCTCGAGGTCGTCATGCACGCCGCCCGCCTCGCCGCGGGCCAGGACGGCGTGATGCAAGTGCACCTCGGAGCGCGGCGCGACGTGTCCCCTCGCATCCTCGAGCTCCTCGGGCACGATGCAGGCGCCGATGCCGTCGACGACATCCGCCAGGGGCCCGGGCTGGTCCGCCTGCTGGCGAACCTCGAGCGTGGAGGCACGCTCCCCCGGATGGTCCTGTACAACGCCGACCCCGCCGACGACACACTGTTCGCCACCGTTGCAGGCGCGTTCTCGCGACCCGGTGCGACGCCGCTCGTGCAGTGGGGCCCCCCGTGGTGGTTCAACGACCACGAGGACGGAATTCGCCGGCAGCTCAACCAGCTGTCGCGTACCGGCCGCCTCGCCGGCTTCACGGGGATGGTCACCGACTCGCGCTCGCTCGTCTCGATGACCCGCCACGAGCTCTTCCGGCGCATCCTCTGCGACACGCTCGGCCGCGACGCCGATGCCGGCCTGATCCCACCGGACCTCGACCTGCTCTCGGCGATCGTGCGTGGCGTTTGCCTCGACAACGCCGTGACCTGGTTCGGGCTGTGACGCCTGACCGCGTCGTCGTCACGGGCGTGACCGGCTCCGGCAAGTCGACGGTGGGGGCGGCCCTGGCAGAGCGCCTCGGCGCGCCGTTCCTCGAGGGTGACGACTTCCACTCCCCGGCCAGCGTCGCGAAGATGGCCTCCGGCGTCCCGCTCGACGATGCCGACCGCTGGCCGTGGCTTGCCGGCCTCCGACAGGCGATGCGGAACGAGGAGCGGGTGGTCGTCGCCTGCTCGGCGCTGAAGCGCCCGTACCGCGACGCCCTCCGCCGCGCCGGGAGCGTCCGCTTCCTGCATCTCCTCGTCGACCGCGCCGAGGTCGAAAGGCGGCTCCACGCGCGCGGCGGACACTTCATGCCGGCGGGGTTGGTCGAGAGCCAGTTCGAGACGCTCGAGCCGCCGGCGGCCGGCGAGACCGACGTCGCGGTGATCCCCGCCGATGCCGACCAGGCCTCGGTCCTGGCCGCGGCCGAGGCGGCGGTCGCGACGCTGCGCGCCGGCACGGGTGCCGCGCCTTTGCTCGCCGACGGCGGAGACGATCGATCGATCGGCCCGGACGAGCTCGAGGCGTTCGTCCGCGCGATCGCCGAGACGGAGATCCTCTCCTCCGGCGCGCGGCGGGTGCTACTCGTCCCGCCCGACCACACGAGGCTCCACTCCCGGGCAGGCGAGACCGCCGGGATCCTCTTCGAGACGCTGACCGCAGCCGGGTGCGACGTCGCCGTGCTACCGGCGACCGGCACGCACGCCGCGATGACGCGCGACGAGACCGAGCTGCTCTTCGGCGGCCGCGTTCCCTTCGAGCGGATCCTCGTGCACCGTCTGCGTGACGGCCTCGTCCGGCTGGGGGAGATAGCCGCCGACGAGGTCGCCGCCCTCTCCTCGGGTCGCCTGGCGACGACGATCCCGGTCGACGTGGACGGACAGCTGCTCGCCGGCTGGGATCTGATCGTCTCGATCGGACAGGTCGTCCCGCACGAGGTGGTCGGAATGGCGAACTTCACGAAGAACCTCGTGGTCGGCCTCGGCGGTGCCGCCACGATCGATCGCAGCCACTTCCTGGGCGCCGTCTGCAACCTGGAGACGATCATGGGTCGCATCGAGAGCCCCGTCCGCGACGCCGTCGACGCCGCCTTCGACCGGTACCTGGCCGCCCGCGTCGAGGTGCTGTGGCTGCTGACGGTGATCGAGGATGCGCCCGATGGAATCGTGCACCGGGGGCTGTTCGCCGGCCGCGGTGGCTCCGCCGAGTCCGGCGGCGCCGCCTTCCGTGCGGCCGCGACCCTCTCCGCCCGCCGCAACATCGAGGTCGTCCCGGAACCGCTCCACCGGGTGGCTTGCTGGCTCGACCCGGCGGAGTTCCGGAGCACCTGGCTCGCGAACAAGGCCGTCTACCGAACCCGCATGGCGCTCGCGGACGACTGCGAACTCGTCGTCCTCGCGCCGGGCGTCGTCCGCTTCGGGGAAGATGCGGCGGTCGACGTCCTCATCCGCCGCCACGGCTACCGCGGCGCGGCCGCCGTGCTCGAGGCGGTCGAGGCCGACCCGGAGTTGGCCGCGAACCTCGGCGCCGCTGCGCACCTGATCCACGGCAGCAGCGAGGGCCGCTTCCGGATTACGTACTGTACCGACCCCAGCCGAGGGGGCCTCTCAAACGGCGAGCTCGAGCGGGTCGGCTACGGCTGGCGGCCCCTGGCCCCGGAGCTCGCCCTCCTCTGCGTCGACGCCTCGACGCCCACCGGCCCGCGCCTCGACCGGAACGGCCGGCAATTCATGTACCTCGCCAACCCTGCCCTGGGTCTTTGGGCCGCTGCTCCGCAGCCGGCCAAGCTCGGGGCAAGGCTCGCCGCCGCGTCTGCCCGAGCCCACCGGGGAGACCCCCGGGTCACGAAATAGGCGGTAGCCCCGGCAGCTGAAGCTTCGAGGATGCCCCCTCAGACCCTTTCTGGGGCGAAGGGTGGAGCGAGATGCGAGACCCTGTGATCTGCTGTCGGGCGAGCAGGCACGCTCCGCCTCTCGATGCAACCTCACTCCCCGGTGCCGGAGTCGTCCTTCTGTACGGCGTACGACTGCTCCCAGCCGACGTTGACGAGCATCGCACCCACCTCGCGGACGGCGATCGCGATCTCGAGACCGATCTCGCGGATCGCCTCCGTCTCCCGAGCGGTGCCGGCGTTTGCCCTCAACGCGGCGAGGAGCGCTTCGAGCCGCTCGATCTCTTCGAAGTTCCGCTGCTCGGGACTGGTCATCCGGCTTCCTCTTCTGCCTCTCTGTCGACGCCCGGCAGCATCACGTCGACCGCCTCGAGCGCAAGACTCCCATCCGCGAGCGCGTATGCGACGGTCTCCACGAACCCGTAGCCGTCAGAACCCGCTTTGACGGCGGTCCTGCCCCGAAACACGGACGCGCCCCGTTCAGCTGCCCGGGTCAGGATCGACGCCCCCCTCCTCGTCCGGGGCCGGGTCGGCGGAGGCCGTCACAGAGGCTTTCCCGAGCCGAGCCGCTGCTCTGCGCTCCTGTTTCCGCGCTCGGCGTTCTCTCACCGCTTGCTCTCGCTTGAGCTTCTCGAATGTCTGGCGTGACTTCTTCTGGGCCATTTCAGTCCCCTTTTCCGTCAGGAAGCGCGATCTGCGCTTCGATCCAGGCTTCGGCCTCGTCCTCGCTGATCCCGCGTGCCGAGCACAACTCGTCGATGAGCAGCGCACGCGCCCGGCGGTAGACGTCACGTTCCCCGTGAGAAAGCGATGCCCCCCTCTGGGCGCGCTCGAGGCGATCGCCGTCACGGACGATCTCCGCGAGATCGGTCGCGCGCCCCGCGGCGAGTTTCGACTTGCTCTCCTTGATGCGCTTCGTCCACGGCATGTCGCGGTCACCTGACGCAGACGACAGTGTCCTGCGAACGTCCTCGAGTTCCCTCTCGTCCACCACTGCGCGCAGTCGCTCCTCAGCATCCGCGAGGGAGAGCGTGACGCGCAGGCCCGCGGCGAGGTCGACGACGACGCAGTCGCGTCGGGCGCCCCCCACCAGCTTCTGCTCGCAGGCGACGACCCGACCGACTCCGTGCGGGGCGTACACCACAGTGTCGCCGATGCCCACGCGCGTGAGTTTCTCCTGTTCCTCGGCGATCCCGGCCCCTTTGTCGCAGGTCTCGTAAGGAGCGCCCGCCGGCTGACGACGGGCGCTCGGCATTTCTAGGCGACCGTGGCGACGTTCGTCGCTTCGGGACCCTTTTCACCCTCGCGCTGCTCGTACGAGACGCGCGCGCCTTCGGCGAGGGACTTGAAGCCTTCGCCGGTGATGCTCGAGTGATGCACGAAGAGATCCTTCGAGCCCTCGTCCGGGGTGATGAACCCATACCCCTTCGTATCGTTGAACCACTTCACGGTTCCGTTGGCCATAAAAAAACACCTCCCTTACTCCGTCGTGAACGGGCAAGGAAGGCGCTCCTGCGCAATCCGGACTCGCTCTGGTTCGCTCAGGGTAGCAGCAAGAGACCGTCGGTCGCCCGCGTGCGCCGATCCCACTCGTCGCCGCGGCCGTCGCATTTCAGTGCCGAGGCGTCGCGCTCGTCGTCGACTGTCAGAGGCTCGACGGGAACAACCTTGCGGCGTCCGGCCCTGCCCGATCGTGGAAACCGGGTAGGCTGCTCGACGAACGCAGCTCGTGCTCGTCCCCTGGCCTCCGACCCGACGTGGCGGCCCGGCTGCCGGATAGGGAGACGGAGGTTCGGATGAATCCGCCAGGTCGCGGTCGGTGGAGTGCCCCGCCGGACACATCGATCAACCGCTACGGGAACCTGGCGGAGGAGACCCGCTCGAGGTTGGGCGACCAGCGCCCGTTCCGAGCGGATCCTCCCGTGCGGCGAGACGGATGTTGCGTGAACTGTCGGAGCAGCCGTCCCGAGGTCGCCGTCAAGAACGGCGACCCGTTCTGCTCGACGGGGTGCGCGCGCACCTGGCACGGTCAAAGCGTGGACAGTCCGCCAACCGGCGCCTGAGCCTGTACCCGCAGGACTCTCTTGCCGGGGCGCCCGCAGGTATACGCCGTATGCTGGAAGCATCAGAGGTGCTGGTGCTGCGGCGAGCCTCGGCCTGATCCGCGGAAGGGAGAGTCGAGCTGGCAGCGCGAGTGCTGATGGCGACGTGGCAAGAGGAAGGCCTGATCGGCTGCGTTCGCAAGGCGCGGGCGGCGGCCGCCATGCACGCGCCCATCGTGATCCGGGGCAGGCGAACAGCCCGGAGCGTCGGCGCGTACTTCGATCTGATCACCAGAGACGGGCGCCTCTTCTACGGTGACAGCTTCCATCTCGGCTACTTCTCGAACGGCGAGCGGAGCCTGGACGAGGCGCTCACGGCACACACCGACTTGGTCGCCGGGCTGGCGCGAGTCGAGACGGCCGAGAACGTGCTCGATGTCGGCTGCGGCCTCGCCGCTCCGGCAATTCGGATCGCGCAGCGCTACGGGTGCCGGGTCACGGGTGTGAACATCAGTCGAGAGCAGGTCCGCCAGGGAAACGAGTTGATCTCCGACCGCGACCTCGGGGATCGCGTGGTCGTCCAGCGTGGTGACGCTCGCGCACTCGGCTTCCCGGACGAGTCGTTCGACGCCATCGTCTGCCTGGAGGCCGCCGGCGACATCTGCGTCACCGAAGCCGACAAGAGCCTGCTGGTGAGCGAGCTGCACCGGATGTTGCGCCCCGGAGGGCATGTCGGCTTCTCAGATCTCGCGCTGCGGACACGGTTGTCGCCGGATGACGACCGGGAGCTTCGCGCGGTGCTCTACCACTCGGCCGCCGAGCTGGTCACCGACTGGCCGGGCATCTTCAGCCGCGAGGGCTTTCGGGTCGTCGAGTCGCACGACATCATCGTCGAGACGATGCCGACATGGGAACACGTGCAGGCCCTCTACCAGATGCGCGACGATGACGTCGTCCGCCGGTACGGACGGAAGCTGGTCGACCGGACCCTCGCGCATCTCCAGCGCATCGCCTCCATCCTCGCCGAGCACGGAACATTCCCCGCACTCGCCGCTCAGAAGCCTCTCCGCAGCCCTGCCCAGCAGGGCTGACCGGTTTGCCCCCTTCGAGGTTCTAGGGGAGCTTGCTGGCGTCACCGCCGCGGACGGCGCTGACGGCGACCACATCCGCAGAGACACCGGCACTCGCGAACGCGGCCGCGAGGATCTCCCGGCCGGCCTCTACCGCGTCCGTGATCGACGGGCTCCGATCCGGGTCGAGGTGGACCTGGAACGTCGAGCCGAGACAGCAGCGTTCCGCATCGTAGGAGATCCCTCCGACGCCGTGAGCGCGGAGGTCGGCCTCGAGAGCTCCGAGCACTCTCACCATGAGGTCGTCGCGATCGACGTCGAGGCCGTCGAGGTCGATGCCCGCGTCAGGGCTCACCGTCCACTCCCAGGGCTCGATCATCTGATCGAGCCCGCCCCGGGCGGTCACCAGCCTCAACTTCGCACGCCCAGCCATGTCCTGCCTTTGTACCGGATTCGGAGCGGGCCCGCCCGGCGCTCGTCGCCGGGATCCGGCCAACCGAGTGGCAAGACCTCACTGCGACGGTGTGAACGCCAGGAGCTCGAGCCCGTACTCGCGCAGCCGGGCGCGCCGGTCGCGCCGGTGCGGTCGATGCCGCTCGAGCAGCATCCAGAACAACCGCGAATGATTGGGAACCCGCGGGTGGCAGAGCTCGTGGGCAACCGCCGCCTGGGGCCCAGCGTCAAGGACCGCGCGACCCTGCACGAAGGTCAACGAGTCGAGTACGCGATCGCGTTCGGCTCGCTCGGCATCGAAGCGGCGGACGTCCGCCCCCTCGACACCACTCCCTGAGGTTCAGGCGCTAGGCCCGTGCCGAGCCTCGCAGGGCGGCCAGGCGCACCGCCATCGTCGCGAGCACGCCGCACAGCGAAGCGGCGACGGCACTGATCACGAGCAGGAGGCCGGAGGCGAGCGAGAAGTCGATCGCCACGTCCTTGGCGACACCGAGCGCCAGCAGGATCGCTGCGGCCGCTCCGGCGTTGACCACGGCTCCACCGGACGTGATCGGGATGATCCCGGCCGCTGCACCCAGGCAGATCACGGTCAGGGCCGTCTGCGGCGAGAACGAGAGCCCGAGCGCGCTCAGGAGCGCGGCGCCTCCAAAGGCGCGGGCCGACCAGCAGGCGAAGAGGTAGAACCAGGCGACGATCGCGTCCCTGCGCCCGCCCGGCGACGTGTGCAGCGCGACGTGATCGCCGAGCGCGCGCAATCCGCGGCTCCGGCCGAGCAGGCGCACGCTCGCCAGGCGCCTGCCGACGACGAGGAGAGTCGAGCAGGCAATGCCGAAGGCGACGACGACCAGCAGCGGGCCGCGGAGCACCGAGTTGGTGGTGACCGTCGCCGAGATCGAGAGGGGAAGCATCGCGATCGCGTCGATCATCCCCAGGGAGACGATCGAGAGGGCGATCGCGCCCAGTCCCACACGGATGCCGCCGAGCTTGCGCAGCACTCCGATCTTGATCAGGTAGTCGAGTCGGAATGGAAGAACGGCGCCGCTCGCGGCGGCGGCGCCCACTGACGCCAGGCACCTGGCCTGACCAGGGCACTCGTCGGGAGGAAACAGCCGGTGCCAGGCGCGTGCCCGGAAGAAGAAGCTGCCGAGATAGGCAAGCGCCGCGGCGGCGGCGAGCCACGGTTCCACGTGGTCGAGCGGCCAGCTCGAGTGTGTCAGCCGGCGGCCGAGAAGGATCGACGCCACGACGGTGAACGCGGCGAAGCCCACACTCGCGACGAGCCGGCGCCGGGACACGGAGGACCCGCTCGGCATGCGGCCGGCGATGCGGATCAGACGGCGGCTCGTACCAGGTAGACGTTGCCGCGCTTGTGCTCCTCGGTGACGCCGGGCACCTGGCGGAACAGCGCGATCATGAAGCCGGAGCAGCGCCCCGGCTCGAGCACGTCGGAGCGGCGAATGCGCCCCAGTTGCTCGAACCGCTCCCAGCACTCGCGGATGCTGTCGACCGCCAGCCACAGCGGGCCGTAGCCCGACTGCAACAACACGCGCCGCCCGCGCTCGTATCCGCCGATCGTTGTCGTCGACGTCGGCGTGATCGGTATCGTTGCCCCCGCCCGGGCGAGCCGGTCGAGCACCTTCTCGACGTCCGTCCACGACGGAGCCACGGGCGGTCCTGCAGCACCCTCGCGCTCGTAGTGCACCACGTAACAGTTGCGGGGCGGATTCAGCGGCTTGCTCCTGGACGTCGAGGTCTGGATTGCCAGACGAGAGACCTCACGCGCTCCGCCGTCAGGCGAGCAAGCGAGAAGAGGGGCACCCAAGGAGACCGCCTCGGCACTCGAAGCGTAGCGGGTCCGCAGGGGATCTGGTTGCTGCGGAGGGACTTCACTATTTCGATGACCCGACTGCCGCTCGGGCGAGGAGACGGTCACGCGTATCGCATTCGGGGACCTCGGAACGTTTACCGACCGAATCGAGGTGGTAGTACCAGGGTCGCTCTCAACTGAGTCATTTGAAGACTCGCGAGGAGGCGATTACACGATGGTGCTTCTCTGGGTACTCGTTGCCCTTCTGTTGCTGTTCGCGATCGTCGGCGGCGTCGCGATTTCGAAGTTCCTTTTCTTCGTCCTGATAGTCGCCGGCATTCTTGCTCTGATCGGGTTGTTTACTCGAACAGCCTGATCAAAAGAAGGGAGGTATTCGAATGGGTGTGGGAGTTAGCCTGCTCTTGATAGCCGCCGGCGCAGTGATGGCCTGGGCGGTCGACGTCACCACTTCCGGCTTCAATGTGAACACGGTCGGCTACATCCTGCTGGTGGTGGGGATCGTCGGGCTGCTGCTCTCGCTGATCTTCTGGTCGAGCTGGGCCGGCCCCGGATATTTCACCGGCTCGCGCCGTCGGGTTGTCGACGAAGACGTGGTCGATCGCCCGCGCCGGCGAGTGATCGAGGAAGACGTCTAGCAACTCAGACGATTCCTCCTTCGAGGTGGGGGTGGCCGAGACACCACGGTCACCCCCATCAGATCCACGATTCGCCCGAGCGGATCCGACCAGCTGTGGCGACAAGTTCGTGACGACCCGCCCGCGTTTCAGAACGACTCTCGCTAGGGGCGGACGCGCAGCGCGCGACCCGCCCACGTGGGCAGGTACCAGTTCCAGCGGCCGGCGAGCGCCATCGCTGACGGCAGGAGCATCCCGCGGATCAAGGTGATGTCGATCATGATCGCGACCGCGAGTCCGAAGCCGAGCTGCTGCATCGGCGGGATCGAGCCGAGCAGGAAGCCGCTGAACGTCGCGGCCATGATCAGCCCGGCCGCAGTGACGATCCGCCCGGTGTTCGCGAGTCCGTGGACGACGGCGCCGCTGTTCGAGCGGGTTCTGTCCCAGGCCTCGCGCATCCGGGTGACGAGAAACACCTCGTAGTCCATCGACAGCCCGAACAGCAGCGTGAACATGAAGACGGGTATCCAGCCCTCGACCTGGTCGACCTGGACGAGCCCGAAGGGCCTGCCCCATCCCCACTGGAAGACCGCGATCATCAGCCCGCAGGCGGCGGAGACCGTGAGCAGGTTCAGCACGATCGCCTTCAGCGGCAGCAGCAGCGAGCGGAAGGCACGCGCCAGCAAGACGTACGTGAGCGCGAGCACGGCCAGGATCAGCCACGGAAACGAGCCGAGCGTCCGCGAGACGAAGTCGGCGGCCGACGCGCTACCGCCGCCGGCGATCACGTGCACGTGGGCTGGAAAGTGGGCGGTCGGGATCAGCCGGCCGCGCAGGCGGTCGGCGAATGCCTGGCCCTCGCCGCCGGCTGCCTCGTGGCGGCCGACGATGTCGATCCGCAGGTAGCGGCCGCTGGCATCGGCGAGCGCGGGCGACACGGTCACGACCTCGGGGTCGGCGCGAAGGCTCCGTTCGAGTCGTGCCGCGGCCCGGACGACTGACAGGGCCTCCGCGTCCCGGGCGGTTCCGGTGTCGACAACAACGGTCGTGGGGTTCAAGACGTCGCTCGCGTTGCCGTGCTCGAGGATCGCCATCCCCTGCATCGCTGGAAGCCCCCTCGGCAGGCTGCTCCGGGACGCAGGCCCGACATGGATTCCGATCAGCGGCAGCGCCGCCAGCACGAGCAAGGCTGCGATCAGCGGCGCGAGCAGCTTCGCCCGCCGCATCACCCAGCCCGCGAGGGCGGTCCACAGGCGGAGCTCTCCGACCTGGCGCCGCTCGGTGAGGCCCCGGGGGACGAAGCGGATACGTTCCAGCCGCTCGCCGACCGTGAGCAGCATCACGGGCAGGAGTGTCAGCGCGCAGACGACGCTGACGAGGGGGATCAGCAGCCCTCCGACGCCGAATCCACGCAGGAACGGCACCGGCATGAGCAGCATCAGGGCCAGCCCAACCGACACGGCGAGGCCGCTGAAGACGATCGTGCGGCCCGCGTGCAACATCGTCTCCTCCACCGCGGCGGCGTGGGTCCGCCCCTCGCGGCGCTCGTCCCGGTAGCGGTTGACGACCAGCAGCGAGTAGTCGATCGCGATCGCGAAGCCGATCATCAGCACCATGTTCCGCAGGTAGTCGCTGAGCTGGAGCATGTGCGCGAACCCCCAGGCGGCCCCCAGCGTCGGCGGGATCGTGGCCGCTGCGAACATGAACGGCAGCAGGGCGGACGCCGTCCCGAACACGAGCAACAGGATCAGGAGCGCCGCTGGAACGGCGAGGTACAACTCGCCGACGCGGAGGTCACGAGTGAGCACCGGCGCCATGTCGTGCTTGATCGCCGCGTCGCCCGTGACGTAGACCGCGGGGCCCAATCTCTGCCGCAGCTCGCCCGTGCGGCCGGCCGCCTGCGAAGGGTCGAGCCGAGAGCTCACGAACGAGGCGGCGGCGCCGGACGGAAGCGCCTCGGTGCCGTCGATCGTGCCGCCGGGCAGCAGGCGCGCCGCCGTCTCACCGGCACGGCGGGCGCGCTCGAGGGCACGGCCGCCCTTTGCGATCAGGACGAACCCCGCGCCGGAGCGCTGCCCGAAGTCCTGGGTGAGCACCTCCTTGACGCGCTCCGAGTCGGTGCCGGGCAGAGAGAAGCCGGTGCTGAGAAGCGGCCCGAGGCGCATCGCCCCGGCCACGCCGAGCACGATCGCGAGGAGCCAGACGGCGAGCACCACCCACCGCCGGCGGAGACAGAGCGCGGTCAGCCGGGACGCGGGGCCGCCGGTGGTCGTGTCGATACGCGGGTGGATGTTCAGATCGTCGCTGCCTGCCGGAAAGCCCGGGTTAGAGATTGCTCGGCAGCGCCGTCACGTTGCTCAAGCCCTCGGAGGAGTGTAGCGACGGACTTCGGGGACGACGATCATGAGGAACGGCAGCGTCGCCCTCGGCCCGGCCGCGCTCACGGGTCGAGCGGGGCCTCCGGGCCGAGCAAGAGCAGTGCCCGCGGAGAGTTAGCATCCCTCCGGTGAGGCGTCTCTTCGTCGTTGTCCTCTGCCTCGCGGTACTGGCGCTCCCGGGGGCGGTGCTCGGTGCTCCGCCGTTCAGGGCGACGCTGGTTGCGTCCACGCACGCACCAAAGGTGAGCAGCAATTGGTTCTACGTTGTCAGCGTCACCGACCGACACGGCAAGCTGATCAAGGCGACGATCACGACTCGCATCCTCGACCCGCTCGGCGGCGTACACCCGGTCGAGTTCGGCTGCTGCAAGAAGAACGTCGTCAACCACCCTTTCACCGGCGTGTTCGGCGACTTCGTAACCTTCCCACTCGCGGCGAAGGGCTTCAAGGTCAGCTTCCAGGTGGTGATCCACGCACTGGGCGGCACCCAAGTCCTGAAGTACTGGGTGAAGCCGACATGAGAACCACGCCCGGTGGCGCATAGGTCACCGCGAGGCATGTCCAGCGCACCCCCGAGGGCGAGGGTCCTGATCGTCTGAGCCGGTCTAGGCGGAGGTCGGCTCGGCGGTGTCCGCGCTGTTCGGACAGACCTGCCGATGCTCTGCCAGCAGAGCCGGGCCACGGTGTTTCTCCGTGACAGCGACCCAGCCGCAGGCCTCGCAGGCGATCTCCCGCTCGGCCGCCTTCATTGCGCGCCTGGTGCGCGCTGCCTCGCCCGCCGGGCAATCATGCTCCTCGAACTCGCGAACGGCCCACCGCAACGAGGGTCGCTCCCAGCGTCGACCGCAAACACCGCACGAGGCAACGCCGGGATTGTCGAGCGCCAGCTCGGCCTCCTCCCGACGCTTTGCGCTGCCCCAAGCCACCCGACCGACTCTACCGACCGGGAAGAGCTCGGCCCGCTTCATGTGTGCAGCAGTTGAAGAGAAAGGCGCGTCCTGGCGATCCGTGCCCTGTCTGGGGACAATGCCGGCGACGTCGCCGTGACCGATCGTGTCCACCCCGCTGCTGTCGAAGCGCTCGAGCATGGGCGCGACGCGTATTCGAGGCGCTCGTGGCTCGAGGCCCACGAGGCTTTTTGCCGCGCGGACGAGCAGCTGTCCCTCGAGGCAGAGGACCTCGAACTGCTGACGATCGCGACCTTGATGCTCAGCCGCGACGACGACGCCGTTGTGTTCCTCGAGCGAGCTCACCATCGCTACCTCGAGCGTGGAGAGGCGCTGCGTGCCGTGCGTGCCGCTGCCTGGATCGGCATGAACCTCGCGTACCGAGGCGCGGTCGGCCCTGCCAGCGGCTGGCTCCGTCGCGCCCAACGGCTCCTCGAGCAGGTGCCGGGCGAGTCCGCCGAGCAGGGCTACTTGCTCATGCCGCGCGTGTTCCAGCACGAGGCCGCAGGCGACTTCGAGGGGGCAGCCGCGGTCGCGGGAGAGGCGGCGGCGATTGGGCAGCGTTTCGGCGACCGCGATCTCTTCGCGATCGGCCTGCACGCGCAAGGCCACATGCTCGTCAGTGCGGGACGCGTCCAGGAGGGGCTGGCGCTCCTGGACGAGGCGATGGTTACGGTGACGACCGGCGACCTGTCGCCGTTCGTCGTCGGGATCGTCTACTGCGGGGTGATCCTGGCGTGCCAGGAGGCGTTCGAGGTCGGGAGGGCTCGAGAGTGGACGCTCGCGCTGACCGAGTGGGCCGACCAGCAGCCGGACCTCGTCGCTTTCACGGGCCGCTGCCGCATCCACCGCGCCGAGATCCTCCAGTTCGGCGGCTCGTGGTCGGATGCTCTGGAAGAGGCACGTCGCGCCTGCGAGCGGCTCGTCGAGACGAACAACCCGGCGGCTGCAGGCGTCGCGTACTACCGCCACGCAGAGCTGCTCCGCCTGCTGGGCGAGTTCGCGGCAGCGGAGGAGGCATACCGCGAGGCGAGCGGCTTCGGCTGGGAGCCGCAACCGGGACTCGCTCAGCTTCGCCTGGCCCAGGGGAAGCGGGGCGCCGCCCTCGCAGCCATCCGGCGGGCGTCCTCGGAGACCCGCGAGCCGCTCAAGCGGGCGGCATTGCTGCCCGCCCAGGTCGAGATCGCCCTTGCAGCCGGCGAGATCGAGGAGGCACGGAGCGCATGCGCGGAGCTCGAAGATCTCGCCGGACGCTACGACAGCGCGATGCTCGCCGCGATGGTCGCGTACGCAAAGGGTGCGGTCGCCCTCACCGAAGACGATCCTCGCGCCGCGCTCGGTGCCCTGCGCCGGGCGCAGCAGGCCTGGCTCGAGCTCGATGCGCCGTACGAAGTCGCCCGCACCCGGGCGCTGCTCGCCCAGGTCTGCTCGATGCTCGACGACGCGGAGGCGGCCATGCTGGAGCTGGAGTCGGCGCGCGCCATCTTCCAGCGGCTGGGAGCTGCGCCCGACCTGGCCCGATTCCAGACTTCGCCCGACCAGGCGCACGGCCTTTCCCGGCGAGAGCTCGAGGTGCTGCGACTCGTCGCGGCGGGGAAGAGCAACCGCCAGATCGCCGCCCAGCTCGTGATCAGCGAGCACACCGTCGCCCGCCACGTCCAGAACATCTACACGAAGCTCGATCTCTCGTCGCGGGCCGCGGCGACCGCCTTCGCCTTCGAGCGCGACCTCGTCTGAGCCGAGCGGCGTGGTCAGAAATGACCACGCCGCGGTCGGCGACGAGTTGGTGATTCGCAGCGATGCGCCGCAGCGGCCGCCCTCCTACCGTGGCCGTATCGATCGACGAAGGGAGGCACGAGATGGAAACGTCGGAGCACTACGAGACGATCGTGATCGGCGGCGGCCAGGCGGGGCTCGCCGTCGGCCATTTCCTGAAGCAAGCAGGCCGGTCGTTCGCGATCCTGGACGGCAGCGAGCGTGTGGGCGACAGCTGGCGCGGGCGATGGGACTCGCTGCGGCTGTACTCGCCGGCGAGCCGGGACGGCCTTCCCGGAATGAGGTTTCCGGCAGCGCCGACGTCCTACCCGACCGCCGTCGAGATGGGCGACTACCTCGAAGCCTATGCCGCCGAGTTCGAGCTGCCCGTCCACAGCGGTGTGGTCGTGGAGAGCCTGACGAAGGAGGAGGATCGCTACGTCGCATCAGCCGGCGACCGGCATTTCGACGCCGACAACGTCGTGATCGCGACGGGAGCGTTCAGGAAGCCACATGTCCCCGCCTTCGCGACCGAGCTGGACGCAGGCATCGAGCAGCTCCACTCGAACGACTACCGGAACCTGTCGCAGCTCCAGGACGGCCCAGTGCTCGTGGTCGGCGCAAGCCATTCGGGCGCCGACCTCGCCTTCGAGGCGGCTCCGGAGCACGAGGTGACACTCTCGGGCCCGGACACCGGCCAGCTCCCCGTGCCGCTCGAGACCCGGCGCGGCCGCCTCGGCTTCCGGTGCCTCTTCTTCGTGGGGACGCACATCCTGACCGCTGACACCCCCATCGGCCGCAAGATCCGCCCCCACATCCGGCACGGCGGGGGACCACTCCTCCGCTACCGGCGCAAGGACCTGATCAACGCCGGCGTCGAGCGGGTGCTCGCGCGGACGGTCGGCGTCGAAGGGGGATTGCCCGTGCTCGCCGACGGGCGCGTGCTGGAGGTGCGAAACGTGATCTGGTGTACCGGCTTCCGCCCCGATTACTCGTGGATCACGTTGCCATTCGACCTGGGAGACGACGGCTATCCGGTTCAGTACCGGGGCGTGGTCGCGTCGTCGCCGGGTCTGTACTTCGTCGGCCTGCCGTTCCTGCATTCATTCGCGTCGATGCTCATCGGCGGCGCAGGCCGCGACGCGGAGCGGGTCGCAAGACACATCGTCAGGCAGCGGACGGGGGAGGATCCTGCGAGAGCCGAGCTGCGGCCGCTCGTCGCAGCTGCCGAGCGGGCGACGTCGTGACCTCCGCAGAGGGCATTCCAGTCCTGGTCTGGAACGGTCAGGTGACGGCTCCGGCCAAAATCGCGAAGCCCGACGGGATTCCGGACAGGAGCGCCGCGCGGAGGCTGACGTCCCAGGACATCGTTGCATCGAGCCGCTCGCCCATGATCGACCCAGTCCTCCTGGCGCAGATGCGAGGGGGCCGGCGGCTTCGCCTCCGGGCAGTTGACAAGGAGGTCGACTGCCCGCGAACGCGCGTGGCAATCGACTCAGAGCATGGGACCAGGGAAGTCTGCTCTCGGGCAACAGGAGATCGAACCGGACAGCCGCTCTGTCTTGAGGTTTTCTCACGTGTACCGCACTTGTCGGAGCAGAATGGCCCGGTGGAGGCTCCCCGGCAGCGGCGTGGCGCCCTTGATGTCATCCTCTGGGTTCCGACACCCCGACACGAGGCGAGAGATCGTGAACGGCCCCGATGATCCCGCCAGGTGCGGCCGTGCGAAGCGACGACAACGACTACGTCGTCCTCGAGGTCTACGCGAGTGACGAGAGCGACTTCAAGCCGGACGAGTTCGGACTCATGTGCGACCTGCTCAGGCAAGGCTTCCCGCTAGAACGTGGTCGGTAGATTCATCTTCTGGGGTTCGCTGGGCGCACTGGGTTGGACGCACGCCGGCTACCCGCTTGCCGCGGCCGGCTTGGCGAAGGTTCGGCCGCGGCCCGTGCGCAGGGGCGAAGTCGAGCCCACGGTCAGCCTGATCGTCGCGGCGCACGACGAGGAGGCGGTGATCGCGGAGCGGCTCGCGAACCTCCTCGCGCTCGACTACCCGCCCGCGAAGGTCGAGATCGTGGTGGTCTCCGACGGCTCGTCTGACCGGACGGACCAGATCGTCGCTGCCGTAGCGGCGGAGGAGCCACGCATCCGCCTCCTCACCCTGTCGCGGCGCGGCAAGGTGTCCGCCCAGGACGCCGCTGTTCGGGAGACGAGCGGCGAGATCCTCGCTTTCTCCGACGCGAACGCTCTCTGGAGAGCAGACGCGCTCGCTGAGCTCGTTCGCTGCTTTGCCGACCCCGACGTCGCCTACGTGTGCGGCGCGCACTTTTACGCACCCGCGGCCGGAACGAACCGCGAGGGGACGTACGGACTGTACGAGTCGTGGCTGCGGCTGAACGAGTCACGCTTCGGTTCGATCACGGCGGGCCTCGGGCCGATCTACGCCGTCCGGCGCCGGGACTACGTCGAGCTCGACCCGCGCTTCGGTCACGACCTGGCGTTGCCATACCTCCTGGTGCAGCGAGGCCGCCGCGCGATCGTCGAGCCTGCCGCGGTCGCCTGGGAGAAGCCGGCGCCCGACATCGACGTCGAGTACCGGAGGAAGATCCGGATGTTCGAACACTGTTGGTTGATCCTGCATCGCGGCCGCATGCTGCGCGGGTCCGGCTGGCTCTACGGACTCCAGCTCGTCTCCCATCGGCACCTGCGCTACTCAAGCGGAATGCTCCACCTCGCGCTGCTCGGGTCGTCGGTCGCCCTCGCCCGCGGCCGGCCCATCTACCGGCGCGCGCTCGAAGCGCAGCTCGCTGTGCTCGCCGCCGCGCTCGCGCGGCCCGGCATCCCCCGGTACTACGTGCTCGTGACGTGGGCGACTGTGCCCGCCCTCGTCAACTACCTCCGGGCCGGGGTATCGCCCGTTTGGGAGAAGGCCGCGGGGACGCGCTGAGCGACTCCGCGGCGGTGCGACCGATCGCCGAGCGGATGAGCCCCCAACCGACGGCGCGGTGCCTCACCAGGAGGCGTGCAAGATCGAGGAAGCGGCGGTTGCGCAGGTACAGCTCGACGTAGCAGGCGATCTGGGATCGCTTCAGTCGGGCGAGGCTGACCGTCTCGAGCTCCAGGACGCCGCTCGAGTACTTGTCGTAGTCCTCCCAGCCTCCGGCGAGGAACCGGTACCCGCCCTCGCCGCGCAACGCCATCTCCTGGATCGGCGTGCCCGGGAACGGGGTCATGATCGAGACCGAGAGCCGGTCCGGGTTCAGTTTCGCGATGTAGTCGATCGTGTCGCGGATCGTCGCCGGCGTCTCGTTCGGGTGCCCGAGGATGAACTTGCACCAGACGCGGAGGCCGGCCGTCTTTGCGAGCGCGACCGCGTTTTCGACCTGCTCGAGGGTGATCCCCTTCCGGATCGATCGGAGAATCTCTTCGTTGCCGGACTCGACGCCGACCTCGAGCATGTCGAAATTCGCGGCCCTCAGCAGGCGGATGAACTCCTCGTCGACCCGGTCAACACGCGTCTGCGCGTGGAAGTGCACGCGCTGCTGGAAGCCGCGGGCGACGATCCCCTCGAGGATTTCCTTCGTCCGCCCCATATGGAGACCGAAGGTCTCGTCCTCGATCCGGATTCGCTTCGGCCGGTAGCGCTCCAGGTCCTGCTCGATCTCGGCAAGGACATTCGCCGGCGAGCGGTATCGCGGCGTCACGCCGGAGTTGTGCGAGCAGAAGACGCACCTGAATGGACAGCCGCGATGCGTCAGCAGTGGGATCGCCAGAACCCTGGGGAACAGGTCCCACGCCGGGAAGGGGAGCGCGTCGTAGTCCTCGAGGAACGGACGGGGTGGGCCGGCGACGAGCTCGCGCCCCCGCCGTGACACGAGGCCCGGGATGCGCGAGCTGTCGCCGCCGCAGGCGATCGTCTCGGCGAGCTCGCACGCGAGGCGCTCTCCCTCGCCGACGCAGGCGAAGTCGAACGCCGCGCACTCGTCGAGCGCGCCCTGCCCGACGGCGTTGACGTGTGCGCCGCCGACGACGATCGGCAGCTTCTGTCGCTCGCGCTTGATCCGCCGGGCGATGTCGGCCGCCCGCGGGAACTCGACCGTCATGGAGGTCAGCCCGACGAGGTCCGGCCGGTCGTCGCGCACGCGCGCGGCGACGTCTTCCACGGTCAGCCGCTCGAGCTTTCCATCGATCACCCGAACCGCGTGGCCGGCCGCACGCAGCGAAGCGGCCACGTAGGCGATCCCGAGCCCCGGCACCTGAGCCCAGTGCCGTTCGAACTCAGTACGCGACGGTGGCTGGACGAGCGCGATCTTCATCGGTGAGGGGAGTGACGGCCGACGCGGCGGCGACAGCGTGGAAGCCGCGGCGCCCCTGGAACGGGACCTCGATGCGCCGGAAACCGGCACCGCGGAGCAGCGCCTGAACACCAGCCTCGGTGTAGTCGACGACGGGAACGCCGCCGATCCGGTAGCGGAGCCGGCGGATCGGCGCCTTCAGCGGGTCTCGGCGCGTGAAGGACGCGACGAGCGTCGAGGAGCAGCGTGCGTGCAGCCAGGCCGCGGCGCGCGCCGGTTCGGTCACGTAGTCGAAGAGTCCGAGCGCCAGCACGACGTCGAACCGCCCGGGCACGTCGGCGGCGAGGAAGTCGCCCTCGAGCAACTCGATCGCGTCGAAGTGGGAAAGCCGCCGGCGGGCGAGGTCGAGCATCCGCGGCGAGATGTCGATCCCGACGTAGCCCGACGCGCCGACCAGGAGGACCGCTTCGGCGACTCGGCCCGGGCCGCACCCCACGTCGAGGATGCGGGCGTCGGGGTGCCTGGCAACGACGGAGGCGGCGAGGTCACGCCCGTGCCCAGGGCCAGGCCGGAGTAGCCGGTTGACGACGCCGCCCTCGTACACGCGGTCGAACGCCCGCGCGTGCCGGTCGAAGTACGTCTGCGCGGATGTCATTCCTCGAGCCCGCCGAGGGCCTCGCGGAAGCTGATGAGATGGAACCGGGTGGCGGCTTCGCGGATGCGGCCGGGGATCAACCGGCGGCGCGCGTTCTTGTACCGGCGCCGCGAAGCCTCCCGGCCCCGCTCCCGGAGCGTCGCGCCCGGCGGCGGCACGACCTGCAGGTCCTCCACGGCGAACTCGTACGGGTGGAAGTAGAGGACGGGGAAGAGCGACTGCCGCCGAACGCGCTCGAGCCCCTGCCAGAGAGCGGCGCTCGGCAGGGCGCGCCAGTACGAGCCCCCGCCGATCGGGACTCGGACGCCGTGCCCCTTCCAGACCGCGATCGGGAACTCCCAGAGCCCGCCGGCGCGGAAGGGGTGCGCCGGGATCGGCCGCAGCCGCTGCCGGAGGAGGGGCGAGTCGTACACGCTCGAGGAGTAGTGGAGGCCGAGCTCCTCCAGGACCTCGTACACCCAGCGGCACTCGGCCGTGACCGAGAACCACGGCGCTCTGAACCCGGCAGGCGTCACGCCGCACACGCGGTCGACGACGTCGAGGCAGCGGAGGGTGTCGTCCCTGAACGCCCCTTTCGTCTGCGTGAAGGCGCGCAGGTGCTCGTAGCCGTGGCAGCCGACCTCGTGGCCCGCCGAGACCACGTCCCTGAGCGCGGACGGGTGGCGCTCGGCCGCCGCTCCGACGGCGAAGAAGGTCGCGCGCACGCCGAGCTCGTCCAGGAGGGCGAGGACGTCGTGGACGTGCCGCGGGAACGCGTTGTTCCCGGAACGCCAGTTCGCGCGACCGAGCCGACGGTAGACGAGCTGGTGCCAGTCTTCGAAGTCGAAGCTGAGCACGAAGGACGCGGGAGCGCTCACGCGCACCGCGATCGCAGTCGGTGGGGCATGCCGGGTCGCGACGGTCACCCTGCGAGCGCCTCCTCGCGGGTCCGGGCGGCGGCGATCATCTCGTCGAGCGTCGCGCGCACTTCTGCCGCCGACGCTCGGTCGACCTGCGCGGCGAGCGCGGCCAACCTTTCGTTGAGCCAGCCGGGGTCGACTTCGGGCAGAGCCGAGCGGCAGATCATCTCGCAAGGCGTCGGCTCCACGTCTCCGGGTTCCCAGAAGAAGTGTTCGTGCAGCCGCTCGCCCGGGCGAAGCCCGATCAGATCGATCGCGACCTCGCGCCCGAGGGCTTCCGCCAGCCGCAGGACGAGGTCGACGACGCGGACGGCCGGGCGGACGTCGAGCCAGAAGATGCTGTGCCCGTCCGCGAGGCCGCCGGCGGCCAGCGCGAGGCCAGCTGCCTCGCCGGCCGTCATCAAGTAGCGGGCCGCACCGGGATGCGTCACCGTCACCGGCCTCCCAGCCTCGATCTGGCGGCGAAAGACCGGCAGGATCGTCCCGGCCGAGTCGATGACGTTCCCGAGGCGGATCGCGCCGTAGCGCCGCCCGGGGCAGCCGCGCGCGGCGGCAGCGACCACCCACTCGGCGAGCGCCTTCGTCCGCCCGAGCACGCCGGTCGGGCGGACCGCCTTATCCGTCGAGAACAGGATGAGCCGCCTGGCGCCTGCGCTCCCCGCCGCGTCCACGACCGACCGGGTTGCGAACACGTTCGCGGTGACCGCCTCGACCGGGTTCCTCTCGAGCAGTGGCACCTGCTTGTAGGCGGCGGCGTGGAAGACCACGTCCGGGCGATGCCGCTGGAAGATCTCTCTCACGCGGACCGAGCTGCGCACGTCGGCGAGCACCGGGACCGCCGTAAAGGCGTGATCCTGTTCGAGCCTGCGCGCAAGTTCGACGAGCGCAGCCTCTGCCTGGTCGACGAGCACAAGCTCGCGCGCGCCCAGACGTGCCAATCGGACGCTCAGCTCGCTCCCGATCGATCCCGCTGCGCCGGTGACGACGACGCTCGAGCCCTCGAGGTAGCCCGCGGTGTCACTGTCGGCGACCTCGACTACAGGCCGGCCGAGCAGGAGATCCGCAGGGACATCGTCCGAATGCACTCAACCGTCCTCCTCTGAGGCCGAGCGAACGCGCGGAACCAGCGTCCCCGTGACTTCTAGTCGTCACGCGTGCCGTATGACATCAGTGAAGTCGCTGACATCGGCGTGGGGATAGGCGCGGATGCCCGGTGATGTGCGATCGCAGAGGGTGCGCGCAGGTGAACGTGAACGTGCGCACCGTCGACCCGCTGGCGACTGCGGCCCCGATCGGGCTGTCGGCGCCTTACGTCGACCAGGCGGAGGAGCGCGCGGTGCTGGAAGTCATACGCTCGGGCCGTCTCGCCCTGGGCCCAATGACAGAGCGATTCGAGCGCGGGCTCGCGGAGCGGGTCGGGGCCCGCTGCGTCGCCGCGGTGTCGAGCGGGACCGCCGGCCTGCACCTCTGCGTGAAGCTGGCAGGGATCGAGTCTGGGGACGAAGTCGTGACGACACCGCTCTCGTTCATCGCTTCCGCGAACGCGATCCTGTACGAGGGCGGTATGCCGGTGTTCGTCGATGTCGACGAGCAGACCCTCAACATCAACCTGGCAGCGGTCGAGGCAGCGATCACGCCGCGGACGAAGGCACTGTGTCTTGTCGACCTCTTCGGCTATCCGCTCGAATACGACGAGCTGATCGCGATCGCCGGGCGCCACGACCTCGCGATCGTCGAGGACGCCTGTGAGGCGCTCGGCTCGACGTACCGGGGACGCCCGGTCGGGTCCTTCGGCCATCCCGCGGTGTTCGCCTTCTACCCGAACAAACAGATGACGACCGGCGAGGGAGGCGCCGTCGCGCTCGGGAGCGAGGAGGAATGGGCTTTCGTGAAGGCGCTGGCGAATCAGGGGCGCACCGACCACGGCGACACCTTCGTGCACGAGCACGTCGGCTTCAACTATCGGTTGGACGAGCTCTCCGCCGCGCTCGGGGTCGCGCAACTCGACAAGCTCGACCGGATACTCGCGCTCCGCGCCGAGGTAGCGGCGCGGTACGACGCGCTGCTCGCTGACGTCGAGGGCGTACGGCTGCTCTGCCCGGACGACGACGTCCACCACCGCTCGTGGTTCGTATACGTCGTCTTCGTGCAGCCGCCCACCGAGCGGGAGGCCGTGATCGCCTCGCTCGCCGCTGAGGGCGTCGCCTCCAAGCCCTACATCCCGGCGATCCACCTCCAGCCCGCCTATCGGACCCGCTTCGGCTTCGTCCCCGGGACGTTCCCGGTCGCGGAGGCGGCAGGATCCCGCGGGCTTGCCCTGCCGTTCCACACGGGGCTCGCGGCCGAGGATCAGGAACGGGTAGTCACCGCCCTCGTCCGCGCCCTTACCACCTGAGCCACCGTCCGTGAGCGGACGGTCGCCTGGGTCGGCCCGGCGTGGGCCACCGTAGCGGCGCCGACCACGAAGACGAGGAGCGCGTAGAAGTACGAGAAGGACATCGTCATGTAGAAGGCGTTCGCAACGACGGTCGCCGTGAGCATGGCTGCGAGGCCCCGCGCGAATGCGACGCTCTCGGCCTCGCGCTGACGCTCGCATACACGTAGGACGCGGAGCTGGTGCACGGCAAAAACGAGAAAGGCGGCGAAGAGGGCCGTCCCGACGAAGCCCGTCTCTATGAGTGACTGCACGTAGAACGAGTGGGACGCCTCGCGAATGCCGAGCACCCGCTCGGCATACGTGAGGTCGAAGTTGTTCAGCCCGACACCGAACAGCGGGTGTTCCGATAGGGCCGGCCGAATGAGCTCGTACGTGTGGAAGTGCTGCCGCCCCGCGAAGCCGCGGAGGCCGAGCCGTGCCTCCATGACCTGCTCGACCGTGTGGGCGTTCAACGCCGCGACGACGGCGAGGCAGGTCGCCGCGGCCGCGGCCGGCGCAGCCAGCGAGCGAAACGGGATCATCCGGCGAGCGCCTGCGGGAACGAGGGCGAGGGCCACCAGCCCGGCGAGCAGGCCGAGCGCCGCGCTGCGTGACAGGGTGAGCGCGAGGACGACGAGGAGGCAGGCGAGACCAGCGGCCGCCGCCCGGCGGTCGCGCCGACGGCTGAGTTGCGGGGCGAGCGCGAGCAGCGCGAGTATCGGGAGCAGAAGCATGACACCGAGGTGGTTCGGGTCGCGTGTCAGCCCGCGCGCGCGGGGCACGTCCGGGCCGTACATCAGGCCGTACGTCATCGAGCGCGCCGGCCGGTCCGTCAGCTGCGAGAGGACCGCGGCGTCCAGGTTCCAGCCGGCGGCGGCGGCGAGGAGCTGAAGCCCGGCGTAGAGACCGTTGACCGCGATCCCCGCGAGCAGGCAGCCGAGAGCGATGCCGAGGAACCGGGGCGAGCGTTGCGACAGCCATTGCACGCCAGCGGCAAGGAAGGCAGCGTGTAGCCCGAAGTAGGCAATCCCCTTGGCGAACTGTGTGAGCCCGGCGCGCCCGTCGATCGCCGGCAGCGCCGCGAGGTACGCGGTGGCGAGAGCCGCGGCGAGGATGAGCGCGGTGACGACCGGGGCGACCGGCCGGATGCGTCGGACGACAACGTCGACGACGAATGCGATGACGAACCCGAACATCAGGAAGTCGGCGAGCTTGGGCTGGAAGCCGGGCAGGCGCCACCGAAGTCCGATGAAGGAGACGGAGAAGAGCGCGGCCAGGAAGAGGCCGTCGGCGAGGCGGGTGCGGCTCACGCGGCCGCCGTCCTCACGACTCCCTCGAGTACCTCGGCCAGCCGCTCGACCGCCGCGCGCCGCGAGAGCGCGGCTGCGAGCTCGGGCTTGAGCACGACGTCGCCGAGCGTCCCGTCGCGCCAGCGGGCGTGGTAGGCCCGCAGCGCCGTGGTCAACTCGGGGACGTCGTCGGGTGCGACGACCGTGCCCGCTCCCGTCCGCTCGACGAGGGCTGCGGCTTCTCCCTGCGGTGGAACGGCGGCGAGAATCGGGCGGCGTGCCGCGAGGTACTCGAAGACCTTCCCGGTCAACACGTGCCCGCCCCGTCCGCCGACGTCGGGCACGAGCAGGAGGAGGATTTCCGAGTCCCGCTGCAGCTCGAGCGCGCGGCGGTGCGACACGAACGGAACGAGCTCGATGCGCCGGCCGAGGCCCATCCCCTCGGCGTAGTCGCGGTCGCGCAGCCTGAAGGAGCCGACGAAGCGGGCGACGACGTCGTCGCCGAAGGCGGTTAGCGCCTCGCAGAACGGCCGGGGATCGCGCCGCCCGAGGAAGTTGCCCGTGTGCGTGATCCGGAGTCTCCCGCTGCCCCGGTGCGGTAGGCCTTCGAAGTCCTCGAAGTCACATCCGCTCGGGATCGCGCTCACGGCCGCCCTCCCGTCTAGATCGCGCAGCTCCGCCGCGATTCCCTCGGACGCGGTCACCGCCGCATCCGCGTAGGTGGCGACGAAGCGAGCGAGCGACCGCTCCCCGCGGACGTCGAAGCGCCGGTGGGGGTTGAAGACGATCGAATCGCGGAGCTCGGCTACCCAGCGCACGCCGGTCAGGTGCTTGAGTGCGGCGCCGACGAGATGGACCGACGGAGGCGGCGAGGTCGTGAGCACGACGTCGATGCTGCGACGCTCGATCAGCCGCAGCGCCGCGGGGACCGCGGTGAGCGTCCAGAGCACGCTCGGATCCGGAACGAGCATCCGCTGAGGAAGGGACCGGGCATGGACGGCTAGGCGCGCGAGGCCGTGCTTCCCGTAGAGCTCCGCGCCGAGCAGGCGGAGCCTCGGGCCGATGTTCCGCGACCGGACGACGTGCACGCCAGGCGGTGGGGCGAGGCTCTCGTCGCGCTCGAGGCACTTCGGGTCGTCCGGGGCGAGGACGTGCGTCTCGTACCCGAGCGAGGCCAGGTGGGCGGCGAACTTCAGCGGCCGCTGGACGCCGCCTCCTCCGGTCGGCGGGAAGAACAGCGTCGCGATCAGGATCCGCGGTCTCACGACGCCCCGACGAGAGTCTCGACGTCGGTGGAAGCGAGCCAGCGTGCCGCCTGCTCGTACGCGCGCCGGCGCTCGCCGTGGAATGCGACCGCTCGCAACGCGAGCCCCGCCAGGATGATCCGGCGCGCCCACGCCGCCTGCGCGAGTCCGCGGTGCTTGGCGAAGAAGAGCACATGGCCCCGCAGCTGTTCGCGGAACATGCGGTCCCACTGCGGTTGCGTGGAGGCTCCGCCGACGTGGACGAACTCGGCGTCGGGGACGAAGGCGACCTTCCAGCCGCCGCGGTGCATGCGGTAGCAAAGGTCGAGATCCTCACTGAAGACGAAGAATGCTTCGTCGAAAGCGCCGACACTGTCGAACGCCGCGCGGCGCACGAGGAGCGCCGCCCCCTTAAGGAACTCGCACTCGCACGGCGTCCGGTGGTCGAAGCCGGCTCCGTAGAAGGAATTCAGCGCAGCTGACCGCGGGGCGAGCTTCCGCAGGAAGAAGAACTCGGTTGCGAGCCGCCAGAGCGTCGGGAATCCACGAACCGATCGCTGGAGCGTCCCGTCCGGGTTCAGCAGGCGCGGCCCGGCGACGCCGACGTCCGGATGGGCGTCGGCGTAGGCGACGAGCCGTTCGACAGCACCGTTCAGCGGCGTCGCGTCGGAGTTGACGACGAGGATGTACCGGCAGGAGGCGAGCCGGAGGCCGGCGTTAGCTGCGGCGCCGTAGCCGCGGTTCGACCCGAGCTCGACCAGGCGCACGGACGGAAACCGGGCCGCGACGAGCTCGCGGGATCCGTCCCCGGAGCCGTTGTCGACCACGATCACCTCGTGGCTCCGCCCTGCGAGCGCAGTGAGGGCGCGCCGGAGGTTGGCGCGGTCGTCGTGGACCGGCACGACGACCGAGACGTCCGTCACCCGGCTCGGCTCCGCGCCCACGAGCCGCGCTCGGCTCCGGCTAACGGCCATGCTGACGCCGGCCGTGGCGGAGCACGGCACAGTAGCGCGCGTGGTAGTCCGCCATCGTCTCGGCCAGCAGCTCCGAGAGCGGGGTCCGCGGCGCCCAGCCGAGGAGGCTTGTCGCCTTGTCCAGCCGGGGCATCCGGCGATCGCAATCCTCGTACCCGTCGCCGTAGAGCGCGAGCCCGCTGACGAACTCGATCGGGTGCCGCTCGTACGCGCGGTCGCCCGTGATCTCGGCGTACGTCCGACGCATCAGCTCCGCGAGCTCGAGCACCGTCACCTCATTCGCTCGATTGCCGATATTGAAGATCTCGTTCGTCGCGCTGCCGGGCAGCGCGAGCATCCGCATGACCGCGTCGACTGCATCGCGGATCGAGATGATCGTTCGCCGTGCGCCCCCCCGGTCGACGACGCGTATCGGGTCTCCGTTCAGGAGCGAGCCCATGAACGAAGCGAGCATTCTCGGCAGCCCGTCACCGTCGACGCCGGGTATGAAGTCCATGCGCGGCCCGAGGACGTTGAACGGCCGTACGATCGTGTACGGCAGCGACTCGGCTGCGGAATACGCAAGGATCAGCCGCTCGAGCAGTTGCTTGGCGGCCGCATAGCTCCATCGCTGGTTCTGGACGGGGCCCATCACAAGGGGCGTCGTTTCCTCGTCGAGTTCGTAGAGAGTCGGGTCGTCGTACCTGCCGGGAGTCGCGTAGCTCGCGATCGTCCGGCCGTAGACTTCGCACGTCGAGAAGTGCAGGAGCCACGTGCCCTCGCGGGCGCAGAGGTCGACAAGCGCGCAGACGTCGGTGAAGTTCGACCGTATGACGGGCAGCGGTCGAACGTTGTACTCCGCCGGTCTACAGATCGACGCGAGATTGATGACGACGTCCGCCTGGTGCACCGCGCGCGCGAGTCGTGAGCCGGAAGCGTCCGAGATCGACTCGCGGTGAAGCCTGAGCCCGGGCTCGTCGAGGCGACCGCGAATTCTCTCCACGGACGTGTCCCACCCCTCGACGCTCACCGCAGGGTCTTTGAGGAGCCGGTCGAGCACATGGCTCCCGATGAAGCCCCCACAGCCGAGCAGCACGACACGCTCGACTCCTGTTCTCGGCGGGTCCGGACGTGATTCGAGCCTCCTGCCGGCACGAATCACCGGGCATGCGACCGACATCGCAACCTCCAGTCCGAGAGTCGCCCCAAGGATCGCCTCGTGGCAGCCCGCAGGCATCCGCGGGAACCCGCAACCGGGACGCGCCCAAGAAACCGCGCGTCGCTCGCTCGGGTTTCACCGGCGCACCCTCATGGTCACGTACCGGAAGGCGCAGCCTCCCGGCTGTGCCCGGAGGTGGCCCCTGGTCAACTGAACGGAGGGGTGGGTGGCCCCGTCATCGCATTCGTTCGTGAGAGGAAGCGCTGCTCCGGTGTGAATGACTCCCGTCCGATCTGAACCCGCACCGCCGGGCAGACTCGAATTTGCGAATCCAGTCGGTGTTCCGACTTCTTGGTGAAGGAATGTTCCTGCACGCTCCCGACACCACCGGCCATAGGCTTGACCGATGGATCGCCTTTCGATGATCGAGTTCCCCGCCGACGATCTCACCCGGGCAAAGCGGTTCTGGGCCGAACTTCTCGGCGTCGACCTCGGCGAGATTGTCCACCCCGGCGACCGCTTCGCCGTCTGCCGCTACCGAGCCGTCTCCACCAGCAGTGGATGGTTCGACCTGAAAACGTTGCCCGGGTCGATCTCCTCCTTCAGCTTTCGCAGGCGCGCGACCGCGTCCTCGCCCCAGAGGCTTGTCGGGTCGCGTCTCGTCTCGGCGAAGTTGGCGACGATGCCCGGCGTCGTCCATGGGAGCATCGCCTCCTTCAAACGTCCGATCTGTGCTTCGTTCGCGGACGCAATCTCCGGCGTCGCAGCGATGCCGACGGCGTAGAGGGCGTACTCGCCCGGGGCCGCTGCGAGCGCCGCATGGTCGGGGCGCGGCTGCCCGAGTGCCCCACCGAGCTGTCGGACCTCGACGGAAAGCAGCGGTGAGCCGGAGCCCGGTCCGGCGGTGCGGACGAGCTCGTCGATCGCGTCCGTCGGGAGTGTCTCGAGCGCCGTTCCGTCTCCCACGGCGGGAACGGGGTGATCCGGGTCCATGTGCAGGCGGCCCAGGTCCGGTATCGGTACCGGCCCCATCGTGTCCATCGCCGGACGGAGCGCACGCAGTGGCTGGAGCAGCGCGTCCGCCTCCGCCCCGGCGCCGCAGTGGATCGCCTCGACGACCGCAAACGACTTTCCGCGCACCGGCTCCGGGATCTCGGGCAGCGGCGGAAGCTGGAGCAGGCGGCCGATCGTCGTCAGCTCGTCGGGCAGCCCGTCACGGGTCATCTCGGCCCAGGCATGGAGAACCTCGGCGGCCCGCTCCAACGGGAACCAGAGGATGCCGGCGTAGACCTCGGAGAGCGGGACGAGTTCGAGCTCGAGCGCGGTCACTGCCCCGAAGTTGCCCCCGCCTCCGCGCAGTGCCCAGAGAAGCTCGGTGCTTGACTCCTCGTTCGCGTGTACGAGGCGGCCGTCCGCAGTCACGACCTCCGCCGCGCCGATCGAGTGGGCGGCGAGCCCGTACTTGCGACCCAGAAAGCTGAGACCCCCCGAGATCGAGTAGCCGACGACGCCCACGTCCGGTGCCGAGCCGGCGAGTCCGGCCAGCCCATGGCGGCCGGCGGCCTGAAGGATCTCGCGCCAGGGCGTCCCCGCCTCGACTCGCACCCGGCGCGCCTCCGCGTCGATTTCCACGCCGTGCATTCGCGTCCGGATCAGGAGCGTTCCTGCCAGCGGGCCGAGAGCCTTCGCGCCGTGCCCCGTTGCCTGCGCTGCGACACGCAGGCCGTTCTGCAACGCGTACTCCACGGCTCCGATCACGTCCTCCGTCGACTCGGCGACCACGATCGCCTCCGGCTGCTGGTCAAGAGCGAGGTTCCACGCCTGCCGGGCGTCGTCCCATCCGGGCGAATCCGGGCGTAGAACGTGGGCTTGCCTGCTCTCCATGCCGGTCATCGTCGTCTCCTCGAGGGCGCGCGTCGGGCCGCATGCGGCGCGGAATTGTAGGAGCGGCCGTCGTAGGGCGAAAGAGCAATCGGGAGCATCAGGCTACTCGGAAGGAGCGGAACCCGCGACCGGTTCCTTCCCCAACCTCTTGACGCACATGTCGGGAAGCCGCCCCCCGTTCAGTTGTCGGGAGGTGGCATCCACGCTGGCCACGAAGGCGTTCGTGAAATTCGTGGCGCCACCATGGAACCCGCTCGGGAGCAACAAGAGGAGGGCCCGTCACGGGCCCTCCTGAACAACCTCGATTCAAGTCGGCAATCGAATCGTTGGTCTTGATCGAGGGTTGTTACGGCACCAGTGTCTCGGCCACGAAGGTCGAGCGCATCCGTAGCAGGTACGGACTCCTGATCGAGGCAGCGAGGCGCCCCTGCGATGAGCGATCGCTACTTGGCCTTCTCGTAACTGCATCTGTGACCCTCGACTGCTCGCTGGACGAATGCCTTGTCGCCCCGGGGAGCGGCCAGTGCGGCGTCAGGCCCGAACGGGAACCGCGCGCGGGCAACGTTCACTTGGTCAGCTGGGCCAGGGCGGCCCGAACAGCTCCATATCCGGTCACGGTGGCGGCGAAGCTCGCCATGGCCAGGGCGACGATCTGCGCCTGGGGATCTTCGCCCCAGGTGTCGTTCGTCACGTAGACGCTCCAATACGAGAGAGCAGCCAGAAGGCCGCCCACGATCAGGCCGAGCAGCGACGCCAGCAGCCACTTCCAGAATCCCGCTGTCGGCCTCGTGCCCAGCAGGAAGAACAGCACAGCGGAGAAGAGGATGGTCGCCCCGATCACTCCAACGGCCACCCACCATGGCCACTTCGACGTAACGACGAGCGCGTAGGTGAAGTCAGCGACTGTGGGGCCGTATACGGCGACGGTTCCCTTGTACTGCCCTGCATCCCAGTTTCGAACGTTTTCCAGGCAGGCCTCCACGACAACCCGTTCACCCGACTTGCTGGGGTGAGCGGCGACGAAGATCCGGCCGTTCAGTCGGTGCGTACTGCGCCGCGGGTAGTCGGTGAGCTCTGCTGCGACATCCGTGGTGCGCCCGACGTGCTCACCACCCTTTGGCGAGAAGGTGATCTGGTCATCGCCGTTCGCCTTGTCGGCAAGCCCGATGTCGAAGGTGGGTCGGGCGGCGTTGCTCTGAAGCTCGACGAGGCCGGTCGCGTTGTCCGGCGCTGGCTCGGTCGTCTCGACCTCCTCACATGGACGACCGTCAATCGTTGCTCCGCGAGCAACGGAGCTGAGCAAGAGCGCCAGCACCACGCCGGCTGCGATGACCAGAAACCTGCTGACCGACGGCAAGAGCCTGCCCCCCGACCTCCCGTGCTTGGCCTAGCGGTCAGCAGCATTACGTTGCATGCCTCAGGTGTCAATCGATCGGTGGATCCAGCAAGCGACTTGCTTGCCCGATGCGGCGGCGGCACTCTCGAACCCCTGGTGCCCCTCGGCGGCCCGAAACAGCGTGCCCTGTTCGCAATCCTGCTCCTACACGCGAACGAGGCAGTCTCCCGGGATCGGCTGATCGACGGCATCTGGGGAGAGCGCCCGCCGGCGACCGCGTCGCACACCCTCGACAACTACCTATCGCGTCTGCGGAAGGCGCTGCCGAGCCTGACTGGGTGGAAAACCCGGCTGTGGATTCGCGTATCCCCCGATTGCGACCCTGGCGGATGGACGGACACTTACGACGTGGCAGCCCTACTCCGGGCACGGGGACTGACGAAGCGGTACGGCGACGTCGTCGCACTCGACGGCGCCGAGTTCGAGATCGAGGACACCGTGACAGGGCTTCTCGGCCCGAACGGCGCCGGGAAGAGCACGGCCATCAAGCTCTTCCTCGGACTGCTCGCGCCGACCGGGGGCGTGGCGGAAGTGCTCGGCGAGACGGCGGCCGGTAACCCGTCCGTGCGGGCGCGGCTCGGCTACATGCCCGAGCACGACTGCCTTCCGCAGACGGTCTCAGCGGCGGAGTTCCTCACGCACATGGCGGGGGTCAGCGGCCTCCCGCCAGCGCATGCCCGCGCGAGGGCAGCCGAGACGCTGCGTCACGTCGGACTCTTCGAGGAGCGCTACCGGCCGATCGGCGGCTACTCGACAGGGATGAAGCAGCGCGTGAAGCTGGCGCAGGCGCTCGTCCACGATCCGCTGCTCGTGCTCCTCGACGAACCGATGGCGGGTCTCGACCCGACCGGGCGCGACGAGATGCTCGACCTCGTCCGCAAGACGCACAGGGACTTCGGCATCAGCGTGGTGCTCTCGTCTCACATCATGGGGGACGTCGAGCGCGTCTGCGAGCACATCGTCGTGCTCGAGGCGGGGCGCGTCGCGCAGCAGGGGCAGATCGCCGCGTTCGCGGGCGACACCCCGACGCTGTACGTCGAGGTCACGGCCGGGCGGGACGAGTTCGTGGCCGCGCTGCGCGAGCGGTCGGTCCTGGCCGCCGTCGAGGACGGCACCGTGGTGATCGCGAACGTCGACGATCGCGGCTACGACGTGATCCGCGACGCCCTCGCAGCGTCGGGGTCGCCCCTCCGCCGGATGGCGCCCCGGCGGCGCGCGCTGACCGAACTCTTCCGCGACGGCGAAGGGAGAGGCCCGTGAGCGTGGGCGTCCAGCGTGAAGGTCGCGTCTACGACCTGGGCTTCCGCCGCTACGAGGGTCCGCGCGAGGGTCGCCGGCGCGCGATTCTCTCCGTGTACGAGGACGGGCTGCGCGCGTCGATGGGGCTCGGGCGCGGCGGCCGCGCCAAGGTGCTCCCGTGGGTGTTCATCGGGGCTTCGCTGCTGCCGGCGATCATCATGGCGCTCGTCGCCGGCTCGCTCGACCGGCTCGCGCCGGACTTCGACCCGTCGTCGATCCCGACGCTCTCCGACTACTACTCGATCGCGTCCGTCGTGCTCCTGCTGTTCGCCGCCGTCGTGGGACCGGAGCTGTTCTGCCCCGACCGGCGCAACAGGGTGATCAGCCTCTACCTCGTCCGGCCGCTCACGTCGACCGACTACATCGCCGGGCGCTTCGGCGCGCTCCTCACGGTGATGACCCTGGCGGCGTGGCTGCCGCAGGCCGTGCTGTTCACGGGGCTCGCACTGAGCGTCTCCCACCCCGGCAGCTACCTCGCCGACCATTGGCTCGACGTGCCCCGGTTCCTCGCCGCCGGGGCGGCGATCGCGCTGTGGGTGTCGACGCTCGCCGCGCTCGTCTCGTCCTTCACGACGCGACGAGCGCACGCGGCCGCATTCCTGGTCGGCGTCTTCATCGTCAGCAGCACCGTCGTGACGAGCGTCGCCGACGCGGTCAGCACCGGCGTCGGCCGCTGGATCGCACTGCTCAGCGTCCGCGACGTCCCGCTGCTCGTCAACGACCTCGTCTTCCACGCCGAGCCGATCGGCGCCAAGCAGGCGGCCGACCTGCCCGGCGCGGTGCAGCTCGGGTGGTACCTCGTCGTCGTCGCGGTCTGCCTCCTCGTCGTCCGGCGCCGGGCAGTGAGGTTGTCGGCGTGAGCGCCACGGCAGACATTCCCGTCATCACGGTCGACGCCGTCTCGAAGTGGTACGGGAGCGTCGTCGCCGTCAGCGAAGTCTCGTTCGTCGTTCGTCCCGGGATCACCGGGTTGCTCGGGCCGAACGGCGCCGGCAAGACCACGCTGCTGCGGATGATGTGCGGCCTGGCGAAGGCGTCGCAGGGCCGCATCTCGGTCTTCGGCCGGGATCCCAGGGACGCGATCGACCTGTACCGGCGGATCGGCGTGATGACCGAGCACGAGGCCACGTACGAACTTTTCAGCGGCCGGGCGCTGGTCGAGTGGTTCGCGAGGGTGCGAGGCGTCGACGACGTGGAGGGAGCGGCCCGCCGGGCAATCGATCAGGTTGACCTCGGCGAGGCGGCCGCCCGCAGGGTCGCCACGTACTCGCGCGGAATGAGGCAGCGCATCAAGCTCGCCGCCACGATCGTCCACGACCCGGAGCTCCTGATCCTCGACGAGCCGCTGAACGGCGCGGACCCGCGGCAGCGCATCGACTTCCAGGACCTCCTCCGGCGGCTCGCCGCCGAGGGCAGAACCATCGTCGTCTCCTCGCACATCCTCGAGGAGGTCGAGCTGCTCGCCGACACCGTGCTGCTGCTGGTCAACGGCAAGCTGGCGGCCGAGGGCGACCACCACGCGATCCGGGCCGCGCTCGATCAGCGTCCCTACCACGTGCGCATCGCCTGCAACCGCCCCCGCGTGCTCGCCGCCGCCCTCGTCGGCATCGACGCCGTCGACTCGGTCGAGCTCGACGAGGACGGCCTCGTCGTGCTCAGCCGCGACGTCGGCGTCGTCCAGGCCGCGCTTCCGCGCACGGCGAAGGAGCTGGACGTCCGACTGACCCGCGTCGAGCCGCTCGACGACAGCCTAGAGAGTGTCTTCGGCTACCTGGTCGAGCAGTGATGGTCCGCAGCGTCTACACCCTCTCGATCCGTCAGCTCCTCGGCTGGCGACGCCTGCTCGTCCTCCTCGGCCTTGCCGCGGTCCCGCTGATTCCGGCCGCGATCAACGCGGCATCGGCGACCCCCTGGTACGTGTGGGACGCCGACCGTGTCCTGCTCGACCACCTGCTGGCCGCGGCCATCCTTCCGCTGGTCACGCTGACGATCGCCACCGCCGCCTTCGGCAACGAGCTGGAGGACAAGACCCTCGGCAACCTGACGCTCACCCCGGTCCGGCGCGGGCGCATCGTGCTGGCGAAGCTCGGCGCCGTGCTGACGGTCGCCCTTCCGTTCGTCGTCGCGAGCGCGTCGGCGTCGGTCCTGCTCGGCTACGGAGGCTCGGGCATCGAGGGCTCTGGCAGGGCCGCCGTTGCGGCGGCGGTCGCCTTCGCCGTCGGGGTCGCGGTCTACTCGGCCGTCTTCCTCTGGCTCGGCCTCGTGACGTCGCACCCGCTCGGATTCGGGCTGCTCTACGTCTTCGTCTGGGAAGGGCTCTTCGCAACTTTCGTCTCGGGGATTAGGTATCTGAGCATCCGCCAGTACACGCTCGGGGTGGTCGCGACGGTCGACCCCTCGCGGTTCCTCGGTGCCGGCGAGACCATCGTCGGCTCGCCCATGGCGATCGCCGGCTCGGCCGCCGTCTTCGGCGCGTTCATCCTCCTCGCGGTGCGCCGGCTCCGCCGGATGGACGTCGTCTGACTCGGCGGCTCTCGACCAGGCCGAGACGGTGACCGTTGTCCGATCTGGCGGCACCCTCGCCACACGCACCTGCCCAAGCCCCCTGCGGCCGCGACGGGGAACGCAAGCGGACGCGCTTGCCGATGACCCACAGGAGGCGACCGAGCCCAGGCTGCCCGGGCCGTCCTCGATCGCAGCGTGGACGAGTCGGACAGGGGCTGGTGTAGATTCGCCGCGTGCCCGAGCTTCCCGCCCTCTTCTGGCAGCCCGCCTGAGCATCCTGTCACGCAGCCAAGGAGTTCCTTGGCAAGCAGGGCTTGGAGTTCGAGTCGGTGAACATTCGCGAGCCCGATGGTGCGGCGCGCTGGGTCGATGCCGGTCGGCCGATCGTCCCATGCCTCCTCGTCGGCGGCGTCGCCTCGCCGATCCTGCACGTCTCTCAGCTCGCGACGATGCTCGGGCTCGAAGCGCCCGCGCACCTCGAGGCCACGCGGCTCGCGTGGGACGCGGCCGCCGTCCTCGACGCTTGGCTGAAGCTGATCCGGCCGCTCGACCACGAGACGCTCACCGCGCCGACGCCATCGCGCGGCCGCTCCCTGCGCAACCTGACCGTGAACGTCTTCCATCCATTCGAACTCCTCCCCATCGCGTTCGAGACCGGCCGTTTCGACTGGGACCCAACCCTCGACGAAGACCGGGAAGCGGCGCTTCCGGACGCTGCCGCGGTCGTCGCTTACGCAAGCGATCGTCATCTGGCCTGGCAGGACTGGCTCCGCGAGAGCGAGACCGATCTGCTCACCCGCGATCCGGACATCACATCGCCGCGCGGCCGCGTGACGTACGCGAACTTGCTCGATTCCCAACGCTGGCATGCCGCCTTCCACTACCGACAACTCCTCGCCTTCCTCGACGGGCACGGATACGACCTGACGGGCGCGCTCTCGATCGCGAGCCTGGACGGCCTGACACTGCCAGCGGAGATCTTCTAGACCCAGAGGAACCGCAGAGCCCGCTCCGCACGGACGAGCCGGCAGTGCTGCCGACCGCAGGCGACTGAGGGGCGTGAGCGTCCCCCCGCCAGCGCGGGGGCCACCCAGGCGCGTTCAGGTCGAGCCGTGGAGTCCTGACCGGGCGATGTCGGCAAGCACCTGCGCCCGCGCGACGGGGTCGAGGTCGTCGAGCTCGGAGCGGATGTGGCTCTCGGCGACGTCAATCCTCGCCCTGCGCACCTCGAGCTTGCGGCGAGCGTACAAGCCACAGGCGGAGAGCGTGGCGAGGAGCCCCGCCGCGCGCAGGAGCGTGGAGCGGCGGGCCGTCCCGAGCAGGAACACGAGGACCCCTCCGGCGGCCAACACACCTGCGGGGATGTCGCCGCCGTCAGGACCGAAGGTGCCGTGCTGCCTCGCTGCCTGATCGTTGGTCGGTTCCATGAGTGCCCTTTCGAGGCCGCGTGGTCACGCCCGAAGGGAACCAAGTGTAGTCCAGGTTGGCCACCCTTTCGACGATTTCCAGGACTCGCCACGCCTATGGTGTCTGTGCCAACACCGCCAGGAGCGGTGGGGCAGCGAACCCGCGAAGGTTCCCGCCGTCCGGACTGTTCGGACGGAAGCACGCTGGCACAGCGGAGCGGCTCGCGACGGGATCGACAATGCTGTTAGTCCTCCAGCCACAACTCACGTGAGCCCGAAGAATGATCAGACTGCCGTCTTGGACAAAGGCTCGCACAGTCGACGTCACTCTCGGTTCGTCGGGGGACATTTCTGAACACTCGCCCAGGCTAGGGGGTGAACGCCCGTGGACATTGCGCTCTCGGAGCGCTTGAGCGAGCGGCGCTCCGATCTGCCGCGCTGGTGTAGCGGCGAGCCTGTCTGCAGACGGCACGCACGTCGAACTTTGCGATATTCGAGATCAATCCTTCGAACAGGAGGCCTGGGGCTTTGGGTAGGCGGCGCGGTCGGCTGGGCATGGGCCTGATGTTCTATCCGCGCGGTGGTTCGGCGCAGGTTGCTCGGTATCTCGGCCGCGCGCTCGTTGAGGCCGGCTGGGATGTGGTGCTCGCCTCGGGATCGCTCGGCTCGCCTGGGGAGGAGACGCATGCCCCCACCTTTTACGAGGGTCTGCACGTCGAGGTAGCCGACTACACCCCCGCCTTTGAGCGGTTCCGAAGTGGTGAGGATCCGCTGGCCGGGCCGGTTCCGTTCCACGGCTCCTTCGAAGACCGGGTCGAAGCGCCGGATCCCGTGTTTGCCGCTCTGGGTCCGGAGCGGGCGGAGGTTCAAGTGACGGCGTGGCAGGCAGTCTTCGAGCGCGCCGGTTTCCGCTATGTCGACGTGCTCCACTTGCATCACCTGACGCCGATGCACGATGCCGTCGCTCGGCTGTGCCCCGAGCGTCCGGTGTTCACTCACCTGCACGGCACCGAGCTGAAGATGCTCGACCGCATCGACCGCCTCGACGCTGTGGCCCTCGAACTCGGCACGAGCCTCGACCGGCTCAAGATCGCCGTCGACTCGGGCGATTTCCTGTCGGATTGCCGGCTGGCCGGAGCAGATCGCGAGCTGCTACGACAGACGAATCTGAATCGATACCGCTACGGAGAGGGCTGGGCCGCCCGTCTCGAGCTGTCTGCCCGAAGGAGTTCCCGCATTGTTTGCATCTCGCCCAACGGAGCGTCCGAGGCCGTCCGTCTCCTGGGCGTCTCGGACGACCTGATCGAACTGATTCCGAACGGTGTCGATACGGATCTCTTCCACCGCTCTGCGCTCAGCCGTGACAGGCGTCTGCAACTCCTGCGTCACTGGCTCGTCGACGATCCCAAGGGCTGGGACGAGTCGGGGCTCCCGGGGAGCATCCGCTACGCAACTGAGGCGCTGGAGGCGTTCACCGACCGTGTGGGCGAGCCGCTGCCGATGCTCCTATACGTCGGGCGCTTCCTCGACTTCAAGCGCGTGCCGCTGCTCGTGCGAGCCTACGATCGGGCGCGACCGCGGTTCAACATCCCGGCGCCTCTGCTGATCTGGGGCGGCTCGCCAGGGGAGTGGGAGGGCGAACACCCGTACACGGTCGCAAGAGAACTGGCGGTGGATGGTGTGTTCTTCAGCGGTTGGCGTGGACATGCCGACCTCCCGCTGGGACTGTCGTGTGCCAACGTGTTCGCTGCTCCTTCGGTCGATGAGCCCTTCGGGCTGGTGTTCCTCGAAGCTATGTCATGCGGTCTGCCCGTAATCACTACCGCTACCGGTGGCCCTCTCTCCTTCGTCAACACGATCGTCGGGAAGCCGAACGGCTGGCTCGTCCCTCCGGACGACATCGATGCCCTCGCCGACGCGCTCGTAACAGCCGTCAACGACGACACGGCCAGAAACGACCGAGCCGACAACGCCAGTCGGCAGATCCGTGGCAGCTACTCCTGGCGGGCGATCGCAGAGCGCTTCGATGCCCTCTACACGCACGCGCTCGACTAGACGTCAGCCTGAACCAGGTCGACCAGACGGTGGTCAGGGGACATTTCTGAACACTCGCGCAGCGGGCCTTGACCTCGCCCGGCAACCAGGGCGGGTATGTTCGTGACCCAGTCCGAAGCTCGCGTTGACGCCTCGTCTCACTTCATGCCTGGGCGTCTGCCTGCGGTCGGATGATGACTTCAGGGCATTCCTGTCTGGGTGAAGCTTGCCGGCGCTAGTAGCGTTTGTTGCTGTCAGCTCACTCTGCGCAATCGAGAGGGTGCGGGTGATGCGGATCCGAGAATGGCAGGGGACGAGCCGGTTGCGCTGGTCGGTGCTCGCGGCGGTCGCGGGGTTGGTGATCTCGCTCGGGGCTGGTGGGGCGCAGGCGGCCGGAGGGGCAGACTCAAGCTTCGGTCGGGGCGGGAAGAAAGCCGCGAGCGCTGGGAACGCCTCGCTCTCCTTCGTCCGCACCGACAGGGGAGACGAATCGAGCATCTACCTCCTTTCGCCCGACGGGCGCCACGCCTCGCGAGTGTTGCCCGGGAAGGGGCCGGGTGAGCGTCTCGAAGAGCCGGCCTACTACTTCGACCCGGCGTGGTCGCGCGACGGGCGCCTCCTCGCGTTCACTGTCGAGACCGTCCCGTTCGGTTCGCACGGGTACGACGACATCTACGTGCTCACACCGCAGAAGAAGCTCGACCCGATCCCCGGCGGCGACAGCTCGTTCTCCGGGAGTCCTTCATGGGCGCCGGACGGCAAGCGCCTCGTCCTCGTTGGCTACCAGTACGAAAACGGGGGCGGCCTCTACGTCGCGAGGAGGGGCGCGAAGACGAACAGCGAGCTCACCCCTGAGTTTGGTGACTCGGCCGACGACACACCAGCATGGTCGCCGGACGGGAAAACGATCGCCTTCGCGCGCGCCGGGTCTGGCCAGACCGGGCTGTACCTGATGCGGCCGGATGGGGCCGGCCTCAGGCAGATAACGAAGACGAAGGCTCAAAATCCGAGTTGGGCCCCGGACTGCAGGCGGCTGGTGTTCGACATCAGCGACCGCATTGCCGTGATCGACGCCGGGGGAAGCCACTTCAGGTTTCTGACCACGCCCGGCAAGCATGATTCGGATCCGGCGTGGTCACCCGACGGACGCACGATCGCCTTCGTCCGAGGGAACAACATCTGGGCGATGAGCTCAACCGGCCGAAACCAGAAGCTGCTCGTCAGGAACGCTAAGCAACCGGCCTGGAAGCGCGGATAGCCAAGAGACGGTAAGACTCCGCACGCCGGTCTGTCAGGGGCCGTTGCCAGCCTGGTTGTCGCCGTGTCGCGTGTGACTCGTCAAGAGACTGGCCTCCGTGTGCGTGCCTTGGGAATGATCCGTCCGCGTGTGCGCGGCGGCGCCGGTCTGGCGCCCGCTGCTGGCTTGATCAGGAGCTTGTCCGCCTTCTCGGCGTGACTCATTACCGTCCTGCCGCCGCGGTTTCCCTTGCTTCAGACCGGCACCACCGAACCCTACGAACGAGCCGGAGGATCGGTCGGATGCTTGCAGATGAGCTGGACTACGTGGTCGGGGTCGACACGCATCGCGATGAGCACGTGCTGGCGGTGCTCGCCGCGCCCGCCGGCGCTGTCATCGCCAAGCTGGCGGTGTGTGCGAACGGGCGCGGCTATCGGGAGGCGCTCGACTTCGCCGAGCAGCACGCAAACGGTACGCGGGTCTGGGCAGTCGAGGGCGTCGGACACTACGGCGCCGGACTCGCACGCTTTCTCAGTGGCCGCGGCGAGCCGGTGCTCGAGATCAGCCGCCAGCCACGAGGCGAGCGCAGGTTGCGCGGCAAAGACGACTCGCTCGACGCGATTCGGACGGCGCGAGCGGCACTCGCCAGCGAGACGCTCGCGCTGCCGCGCTCGGGAGAGCGGCGTGAAGCGCTGCGCCTGTTGCTGATCGCGCGCCGCAGCGTCGTCGACGTCCGTCGCGAAGCACTCGTACAGCTGCGCAGCGTGATCGTGACTGCTCCCGAACGGCTGCGTGAGGAACTGCGCGGGCTACCCGTACAGCGGCTCCTCGAACGCTGTCGCCGGCTTCGCCGCTCGAGCAGGGCAAGCGCCGACGCGGCCACCGCCGAAGCCGCCGAGCTCGAACGCGAGTTGCTCAGACATGTTCGTGCACTCGCACCACAACTACTCGACGAGCCAGGAGTCGGCCCGATCGTCGCCGCTCAGGTGATCGTCGCCTGGTCGCATCGAGGCCGCCTCCGCCCAGAGGCCGCCTTCGCCCGCCTCGCCGGTGTCGCGCCGGTCCCGGCCTCGAGCGGACAGACCACGCGCCACCGGCTCAGCCGCGGTGGCGACCGCCAACTCAACCGCGCACTGCACACGATCGTCCTGCACCGACGCCACCACGACCAGGCCACCAAGGACTACATCGCGCGACGCATCGCCGAGGGCAAGAGCAGCCGCGAAGCAGTCCGCCTACTCAAGCGCTACCTCGCCCGCCACCTCTACCGACTACTCCAACAACAGGAGCCGCTGATGGCTTGACAAGTCATAGGAGCATCATCCCGCACACTGGCGCAGGCCAGTGCGTCCCGGCGCCGAGACGCCTCTGGGTCGCGGAAGCGGCGATGCGGCAGCGTCGCATCGAGCGTGTCCGCAGGCATGTCGGATAGATCGACCCGTAGAGCCGTGCGCGTCATTGTCCGACGAGCGTCGAGTCGACCGATGCGACTCGGGCCCCGGACCAGCCCAGCCAGAGCAGCGGCAGTCGATGCAGGACGGCAGCCGCCGGTGGACAGCCTCGACCTGCCCGGCCGTTCGCGGACGGCCTGTTTCGGCCCCTCCGGTGGTCGACCACGAATTCGATCGCGACGGCGGATCCGTGAGCCGGGCAGTAGGCTCTTCGCGAGGCTGATGGTCTGTCCGAGTTGCAGCGCAGAGAACCGTGAAGGGCGCAAGTTCTGCGCGAAATGCGGAAGGCCGCTGGCCAGGGGATGTCTCGCGTGCGGCGCGGCAAACGAGCCGGGAGAGGACTTCTGCGGCGAGTGCGGCGCCGCCTTGACCTCAGCGACTTCACCGGCTGTCGAGTCGCCCGCCGCGCGGGCCGAGCCGGCGGCGGAGCGCCGTTTCGTCTCGGTCCTGTTTGCCGACCTGGTCGGCTTCACCACGCTCTCGGAGTCGCGTGATGCAGAGGAGGTACGCGAACTTCTCTCCCGCTACTTCGACATCTGCAGGCGCCTGATCGAGCTCTACGGCGGCACGGTGGAGAAGTTCATCGGCGACGCGGTGATGGCCGTGTGGGGAACGCCGACGGCGCAGGAAGACGATGCCGAGCGCGCCGTGCGGGCGGCTCTCGACCTCGTCGCGTCGGTGGCGGCGCTCGGCGAGGAGATCGAAGCACCGGAGCTGGCGGCCCGCGCAGGCGTGCTGACCGGAGAAGCAGCGGTCACGCTGGGCGCCGAAGGCCAGGGGATGGTGGCCGGTGACCTCGTCAACACCGCGTCCCGCGTTCAGGATGCCGCGGAGCCGGGCACCGTGCTCGTCGGCGAGGCGACCAAGCGGGCGTCGGAGGCCGCGATCGCCTACGAAGACTCGGGTGATCACGAGTTGAAGGGCAAGTCGGAGCCGGTGCCGCTCTGGCGGGCGGTTCGGGTGACAGCGAGCCGTGGCGGCGCGCTCAAGGCGGAGGGGCTGGAGCCGCCGTTCGTCGGCCGCGGCCGGGAGCTGCGCCTGGTCAAGGAGCTCTTCCACAGCTCGGCAGAGGAGGGGAAGGCGCACCTCGTCTCCGTGGTCGGCATCGCCGGCATCGGCAAGTCGCGTCTGGCCTGGGAGTTCGAGAAGTACCTGGACGGGCTGCTCGAGCAGGTCTGGTGGCACCGGGGGCGCTGCCTCGCCTACGGGGACGGCGTCGCCTACTGGGCGCTAGCCGAGATGGTGCGGATGCGAGCGCGGATCAGCGAGGAGGAGGCCCCGGAGACTGCGCTCCCGAAGCTGCGAACGATGCTCGACGAGCACATTCCCGACAGCAACGAGCGGGCCTGGCTCGAGCCCCGTCTTGCTCACCTGGTCGGCCTGGCGGAACACACTGCCGTCGACCGGGAAGACCTGTTCTCGGCCTGGCGTGTCTTCTTCGAACGCCTGGCCGAGAGTGGCCCGACCGTGCTCGTCTTCGAGGACTTGCAGTGGGCGGACATGAGCCTCCTCGATTTCGTCGAGCATCTTCTCGACTGGTCACGGGGGCACCCGCTCTTCGTGCTCGCCCTCGCTCGGCCCGAGTTGGCCGAACGGCGGCCGAGCTGGGGCGGGGCCGGTCGCAACGCGACGATGCTCTCGCTCGAGTCGCTCTCTCCTGAGGCGATGGAGGAACTGCTCGATGGGTTCGTTCCCGGCCTCCCGGTCGACCTGCGTGCGCAGATCCTCGATCGGGCCGAGGGCGTGCCGCTGTACGCCGTTGAGACCGTGCGGATGTTGCTCGACCGCGGCCTGCTCGAACGCAAGGGCGAGGTCTACCGGCCCTCCGGGATGATCGACACACTCGACGTGCCGGAGACACTGCACGCCTTGATCGCAGCGCGCCTGGACGGCCTCAGTCCCGAGCAACGACGAGTCGTCCAGGACGCCGCGGTGCTCGGCAAGAGCTTCACCAGGGCCGGGCTCTCGGCGCTCTCCAGCTCCGACGAGGATGCGCTCGAGCCGGTCCTGACGTCGCTGGTCAGGAAGGAGGTCTTTTCCGTCCAGGCAGATCCAAGGTCACCGGACCGCGGTCAGTACAGCTTCCTGCAGGACCTGCTCAAGCATGTCGCGTACGAGACCCTGGCCAAGAAGGACAGAAAGGCGCGCCACCTCGCCGCGGCCGCCCACCTGGAGCAGGCGTGGGGCTCCGCAGAGCAGGAAGTGGTCGAGGTCATCGCCGCGCACTACCTCGACGCGTACAACGCGGCTCCCGAAGCCGAGGACGCCGGCCAGATCAGGTCGAAGGCGTTCGAGAACCTCTCCCGGGCAGCAGAGCGTGCCGGCTCTTTGGCAGCGACCGAAGAGGCGCAGCACTACTACGAGCAGGCCGCGGGGCTCGCAAGCGATCCGACAGCAGAGGCGAGACTCCTCGAGCTGGCCGGTGCGATGGCCCTCCAGGGCGACCGAGTCGAGGACGCGTTCAGATGCCTGGAGCGCTCGATCGAGCTCTTCGAAGACGTCGGCGATACGCACGGGAGCGCGCGTGTCGCAGCAAGACTCGGGCGCGCATATTGGCTGCGGGGCGATCTTGCCGAGGGAGCAGACCGGATCGAGAGCTCCTTCCGGGTGATGGCGGACGACGAACCGGACGCCGACCTGGCGGCGGTCGCAGCGGAACTCGGGCGATTGCGCTTCTTCCTCGGCGACTTCGACTCGGCCGCCGACCGGGTCGACCGCGCACTGGAGATCGCCGAGTCCATCGGTCTGCCGGAGGTGCTTTCGCAGGCGCTCAACACGAAACACCTGCTTCTGGACGCTGCCGGCCGGTACGAGGAGGCGCTGGCTTTGCTCGAGCGGGCCCACGCCATTGCCTCCGAGCACGAGCTTGGCCCGGCGCTCCTGCGGGCACTGATCAATCTGTCCTATCAGTTCAGCGCGCGTGACAACTTCTCCGAGGCGAAGCGCATCGACATGGAAGGGCTCGAGCTGTCCCGCAAGCGTGGAGACCGCGACGAGGAGCAGATGTTCCTCATTCATCTCCTCGCCGACTACATGCTGCTCGGCCATTGGGACGACGTCTTTCGCGTCACCGCAGAACTCGACGACATCGCTGAGTCGTCGGATTCGCACCCGGAGGCGAAGTTGATGGCGGTGCCGACCGCGCACGTGCACCGCGGCGAGATCGAGGACGCGCGGCGCGAGCTCGAGGCGGGCAGCGTTGCTGCAGCCTCGGAGGAGGTGCAGGCCCGCGTTCTGTACTCCCTCTGCGAAGCCGTGGTTCTCAGAGCCGAGCGCCGCCCGCGGGAAGCCTTGGCGGCAGCATCACGCGCGCTGGTCGAGCGCGACAAGCTGAACGTGCGGCACCCCTTCTTCAAGCACTCGCTGGTCGAGGCAACCGAAGCCGCGTTCGATCTCGACGATCTCGACCGTGTGACCGAGCTCCTCGGCGAATGGGAGCGAATGCGCCCGACCGACCGGACACTCTTCCTGGAGGGCCACTACGCCCGGTTCCGGGCACGACTCGCCGAACGCCACGGCGAGGACGACGGCGTCGAGCCTGGGATGCTCCGCGCCCACGGCCTGTTTCGTGAGCTCAGCATGCCTTTCCATCTCGCGGTCGCGCTCCTCGAGCACGGCGAATGGCTGGTCGCGCAGGGCCGGGCGGCGGAGGCCGTTCCGCTGCTCGAGGAAGCCCGCGAGATCTTCGACCGGCTCAAGGCCAGACCGTGGCTCGAGCGGGTCACGGCGAGCGCCCACGGGCAGACGCAGGTTCCCGCCTGACGCGCGTGTACGGTCATCCTGAAGTCGGGCCGGGCGAATCCCGACTGGAGACCGACCTCGACGAATACGGCCTCGCAACCCGAACCACGGCGAAGAGCACCGGCTACGGCCGGATTTCGAGGATCTCCTCGAGCACGTCGAAGCGAAGCTGCGACGCCGGCGGCGCGAAGAGCGGGGTGCGGCGGCGTTGCACCCACAGCACCGGCTGGCCGTCGACGCGGCGGCCGAGCACGTGGCGCCGCTCGATGCGGATGCCGTTGCGGGGCACGGCACCCGGCACGATCTGGTGCACGGGGTCGGCTGGCCCGGCAGCGGGGTCGCGCAGCATGCGGCTGGTCGGCCCCGGGCGCGGCGCGATCGGGCGGACGTTGAGGTCGGCCAGACGACCCTGCACGAAGCGGCGCACGTTCCCGGCGTCGGACGAGAGGTACGGGTGCCAGCGGTGCGGGACGGTGGTGGCCGGCACGTAGCGGTAGCGCCGAGTGCCGGTGACGACCACGTCACCGGAGGGGGGTGCGGCGGGCGGCTCCTCGGTAGGATCGTCCGGCTCCACCAGCTCGATGCCGTCGACTCGGCGCTCGATCGCCCAGAGCACGTTGGCGTCCTCGTCGACGCCGAGCTGCACGTCGTCGAGCGCAGTCGTCCCGGTGAGCGGGTTGGCGACGGCCGGCCACACGAGCAGCTCGTTCGGCCGCCGTCCGCTGACCCGGTAGAACGTCCAGTCGTCGGCGGCGGGCTCCTTCGCGGTGAGCCCCATCACGTCCTCGACCTCGAGTTCCGTGACCGCCACGAGGGTTCCGGTCGGGCCGATCAGCGGTGCGGTGAACCAGTCGTCGCCGTGCGACGCGGTGGCCTGGATCAGCATGAGCGACGCGAGCCGGGTGCGATGGGGAGCGACCGCACCAGGGTCGTAGCGCAACTCCTCGATCTGCCACCAGCGCGGATGCGGAGCGCCGTCGTAGGAGACGCGGGTCGGGTAGCTCGTCCGCACTACCTTGGACAACGAGGCCGGGGAGGCCGCGTTGTCGGCCGTGGCCGAGTACCAGTCCACGTCGCCGCCGTCGTGCCGCGGGATCGTGAGCGTGGTCGGCCCGGCGGAGAACGTCGCCGAGTAGGCGAGCTCCGCGGGGTCCCAGTCGTCGGCGGGCTCGACGGCAGGGACGCCCTGGGCCGCGAACAGTGCGTCGGTCAGCCCGAGCGAGGTGCGTGCGCGGTACAGCGCGAGGCCGTCGAGCACCCGGCCGTTGAGCGCGTCGTATGGTGCCGGGACGCCGGCGAGCAGCAGCGCCGGATCGTTCCGCCGTGCCGCGACGACCGCCGTCCGCAGCGCGCGACCGACGCGGACTCGCCGGCCGATCGTCCACCACTGCTCCGGCTCGGACTCGACGATCGCCTCCGGCGGAGTGATCCGCGGATCGTCCTCGGGCGCTCCCGAGCGGCCGGCGATCGGTGTCTCGGTGACCGTGAGACGGACGAGCGCGGGCGAGGCGGCGTCGGTTCCGCGATGCTCGCCGAGCTGCCACTGACGGCCGAGAAACCACATCGGGTCGTGCACCGCCGCGCGCAGCGCCTCGCGCAAGGCGCCGGGGTCGTTCACCGTGTGTACCGCCTCGAGCCGAACGTGGAGGTCGAAGCGGTACGGCATCAGCGCGCCCCCAACTCCACACCGACTCGACCGCTCGCCGGCAGCGCGGCGAGATGCAGCGCGGCCGCGGCCGCGCCCAGCTGCGAAGCGTCCGCCATTCGCGTCCGGGCGAGCTGTCTCACCTCGGCGACGATGTCCACGAGCACCGCGCCCGTCAGTTCCTCGTCGACCACCGGCGGCACCGCGAGCACGACCGCCTGCGGCGCCCGGGCCGGCGGCAGATCATGGGAGAACGCCACGGAGCTGGCCTGCTCCGAGTCGGGAACGGTCTCTGCGAAGCGGTCGGCGACGACGACCGCCACCCTCCCCGCGGTCGCCGCGACGGGCTTCGACGGCAGCACTCCCGGCGGGCCGAACGCCGCAACGAGCCGCGTCGGCCGCACGACCTCGGTGTCCGACGGCGGCGGGGCGACGGTCTGCCAGGGATCGCCGGGACGGTTCGACCAAGCCCGCAGCGGCTGACCGCCCGCCGCGAGGCGCTGGCCGAACTGCACGGCCTCCAGTCGGGCGAGAGCCGGGCGAACCGGAGCGACCGTCTCCAACCAGTCGGGGTCGAGCCGAGGAGCGGTGCCCGCGCCGGTCGACTCGGCGCGTACGCCCTCGAAGGCCGCCGCCGGCAGCCGTGCGAACACCGGGTAGGGGCCCTCGGGCGCGACGAGGGAGCTGATCGAGGTGGCCAGCACCGAGACGGCCGCGTCGTCGAGATCAGGGGCGGACTCGTCGATCCGGCGCTCGAGGACCTCGACGGCCCGGAGTACGCGTTCCGCCAGCCCTCCGATCGTGGGATCCTCGGTCTCGGCAGCGAGCGGCGTGATGCCCCAGCGCGCGAGGCGCCCGAGCGCAGCCCGCTGCCCCGCCGGCGTGGCGGTGGAGGCGGTCGCGTCGCGCGCGGCGGCGGCGGCGGCCACAGCCGCGGCCCGAACGTCCCTGTACCGCTGAGCGAGCTCGGCGGCGACCGAGCCCTCTTCGCGCCGCTTGCCGACGTCGTCCGAGAGCGCGGGCTCACCCGCCAGTGCCGCCGCGAGCGCGCGCACCGTCGCGTGCCCCGGAGGGTCGTCCGGGCTCAGCCCGGCTGCGCCGCTCGCGACGCGCACGACGTCGCGAAGGTTGGCGGCGCCGAGTCCGACCGTGTCGCACGGGCGCAGGCCGACGTCGGCGAGCGTGACCGTCCCGGCCGGGGCGCCGGTCGCGTCCAGCTTCGTCCACCGCCACGCGGGGCTCCCGGCGGCGCCCGAGCGGGCGTCGAGGTACGCGGCCACGGCCGGATCGGCGACGGCAGCCGGGCTGGGACGCTGGCCGGTGGGAGCCGCCGCGTCCGGCAGGACAACCACCGCGACCGTGTTGACGACGCGGCCCGACCTCGGCGTCCGCACGACGTCGAACCCCGGCGGCGGCGCCTGTCCCGCGGCAGCGGTCGTCGCCGCCGCGGCGTTCGCGGTGCGACCCTTGACCACGCCGAAGACCGCCTCCGCGACGTGCAGGTCGGCGAGGGCGTCGACCGCCGCCGAGAGCTCCTGGAGCGCGGTGATCTGGCCGACGAGCACGCCGAGCGCACGCAGGTCGTCGGGACGGCTCACGACCGCCTCGAGCACAGCCGCGCCGTTGCACACGCGGCGGATCTTCAGGTCGCCGCGGACAAACACGTGTACGGTCGGGAAAGCCGTCCGCAGGCGGTCGATCACGGCCGGGCGCTGCACGATCGCCTCGACCATTTGCCCGAGCGACTCGGTTGGATGCGCCCCCTCCCGGGTCAGATCGGCGAGGCGGAGCGCACTGCGGATGGGATCCGAGGTCAGCGTCATCTGCCACCGGTCGGCGTCGGGATCGTGTAGCGCGCGGTCGCGGAGCACCGCCGTGACGGCTGCCTGGTCGGGCGACGGGGCCAGCACGAAGCGGTTGTCGCTCACGGTCTGGCGCGGCCTGGGCGCATCGACCCAGCCGTACACTCCGAGCGAGCGAGGGGCTGCGGCGAGGTCCTGAAGCCGTCGCCAGGCGATCGCGGTCGCCCAGGGGTCGAGCCGGTTCGTCGCGGTCTCGAGCGCAGCGCGCAGACCGCGCTCGATGTCCTCGACGTCGGCCGCGGCGAGCTTCTTCAGGCCGTTGACCGCGTTGCGCCGCACGCCGACCGCCGGGTCGCCGCGCCGTGAGAGGTCGACCTGCTGCAGGCGGAGCGCCCACGTCTCGGTCTCCGTCGCCGTCCGCCGGTCGACGCCGACGGGCTCCACGATCGCGCGCGACTGGCCGGCCGTTCCTCGCGCCACCGCCGCCGCGCTGGCGATCAGCGAGTGCCGGGCGAGCTCGGAGAGCACGCTCGTTCCCCACGGCGGCGTCGTGGGCGCACGTCCCTCGGCGGGCCCGTTGGCGAGCAACTCCGCCACCGACGCCGCAGCGAGTCTCGAGAGCCCCTTGCCGGTCGTGGTCCCGGCCGGAAGGTCGTCCGGCTCGACCATCGGGAGCGCGACGTTCTGGGCCCACCCGACCGAGACGAGCTGCCGTGCCGGCTTCGCCGCGGGGTCGAGCCTCGGCGTCCTCGCCGCTTGTTTCGTCCACCAGCTGTTCAGGTCGGCCGCCGGCACCGCCTGGCCGAAGCGGAACGAGAGTGCGTGCGCCAGCGTCGTCGGCATCGTCCAGCGCCACGCGTAGCGCGCCGCCGTGGGGTTGCGGACGAGGCCGCCAAGCACGTCCGCCTGCTGTTGCCCGACCTGGCGTTCGGCCCCAGCGGCCCACGTGTCGACGAGGCTGCGCAGCAGCGGAACCAGCCGCCTCTCGATTGCCGGATCTCCGTTCGCCGCCTGCCACCGGTGGAGGGACGTCGCCGGCAGCAGCCCGTACGGCTGGTTCTCGATCCGGAGCGCGGGCAGCGGCCCCTCGGGAACGAGGTTCGCAGCGGCCCACAGCCCGAGCTCGTCGGCCAGGCTCTCGTAGCCCCACACGTTCGCGAGCGAATGACCCCAGAGCGCCGGCCACAGCGCACCGACGAGCGCACTGTTCACCGGTCGGTGATCCCCTTCTCCACCGACGACGCCGCGCACGACCGGTGCGCCGGCGAGGGCATTCGAAACGGCGACCGTGCCCGCCTGATCGGTCGTGCCGACCGGGACGAGGCGGCGCCAGGCATCGGTGTCGCCGAGCGACACTGCTTCCGTACCGTTGACGGTGTTGGTGGCCGAGCCCGGTGGGAGGACGCCCAGACGGCCGGCGTCCGCCTGCGAGGTCAGCAGCGGCCCCGGGTCGCCGCCGCCGATGCCGACGACATAGAGCGCGTCGATGTCGTCGGGGATCGCGGTGCCGAGGTCGAGCTCGGCGGCGAGCCCGACTCGCACGGCCTCCTGGAACGAGACCCACCACGGCTGTTTCGTGCTGTTCGGGTCGTCGAGGTCGAGGTCGACACCCTCCGCGAGCACTGTCAGCGTCGCCGCGAGCAGCGGCGGCCGTCCCCCGCGCGCCAGCCAGACCTCGATCGCCGGCGGGAGCCCCATCACCTTCGGGGCGCGCATCTCCGTCCGCGTGTCGCCCGGCCGTGTGATCGTGATCTCCCCGTCCGGCCCCGTCGTCGGCGGGAACGTGCGCGCAAGCCATGCGGCGCGTTCGGGACCGACCGCGAGAGCCAGGTCACGCCAGGCGCGGCGCCCCTCGGGCGACTCGAGCCCGTGCCCGCCGGCAGCACGCCACATCGCCTCGACCGCGTCGAGCTCGTCCGTCGAGGGCCGGTCGTCGTGGTTGCTGATCGAGACCGCGTCCGGCACGACGCGTACGCGCAGCCGCCAGCTCTGTACTCTGCCCGCCGGCGCGACGAACCGTGTCTCGAGACGGACTGGCACGAGCACGCCGATCTGGGGCGCACTCAAGTCTGCCCACCTCCGAGCAGGACGTCGCCGCGGATGAGGACACGCCTGGGCGCGCTGACCGTCTGCACCGCGAGGTCGGCACCGTTGTGCGCGGAGCTCGGCCTGGCCGCAGCGTTGAAGAACCGCCGCCCGTTCACCGTTTCCTCCAGCACGACCCAGCGCTCGGCACCCAGGTTCGGGTCGAGATCGAAGCCGAAGAACGTCTGGTCGGGCGAGATACGGCCCTGGAAGGCGGGGAACTGCGGCGAGTCGAAGCTCGGCCGCTTCGCCCAGTCGAGTTTCCCGGTCGCGTCGCGCGCGGCGGCGACGAGGTAGACGAGCGTGCCGGGGTACTCGCGGAACAGCGGGCTGTTGAACAGTACGACGAGATCGGCGCTCGAGGCCGACGGCGTCTGGTGGGTCGCCGCTCCGAACGCCGACGCCGGCGGCCACGTGGCGATGTCGACGATGTCGTCCTCGACGCTGCCCGTCGCGGCGTTGGCGCGGTCCCAGAACGTGCGCACCGGAGTCCACGCCGGGATCAGCGGATAGTTGCGGAATCGCAGCTCGGCGACGAGCTGCGCGTTGAGGCCGAGGAGGAACGCGTCGACGAATGCGGGGTTGGTGGTCAGGGCGACGACGCTGTCGGGTTCGAGCGTGCCCGCGCCGGGGAGAAGCCACTCGGGGGCGTTGTCGCGCAGGAAGCGCCACGCGGGCAGGTCGAGGTCGGGCGTGAGCTCGACGGGCGTCGTCGGCTCGGCGTCGACGAGCCCGGCGGCGTCCTCCACGCCGGCGAGTACGCGGTCGACGATCGACGGGCGTGCGACGGTCGGGTCGAACGCGGGCGTGATCTGGTTGGCGGCGCCGGCGAGGTCGTACGCCGTCGCGACCGGCTGCGGCGGCACCTTCGAGACGAGCGCGCCCAGTGCGACCAGGTCGTCGGAGTCGGGCTCTACGCTCAGCGCGTCGCCCAGCGCACGCAGCCGTTCCGGCGACGGACGTGCGCGGCCGCTGTCAAGGAGGCCGAGCAGTGGGAGAATCGCCACCGGGCGGGCGGCGTCGAGCCGGGCGTCGACGGTTCCGAGCCGGGTGTCGAGGAAGTTGACCGTGTCGCGGTCGATGCCCGTGCGGTCGAACGCGGTCCTCAGTCGCCTGGCGGTGGTCGCGAGGGCGCGCGTGCTCGGAGCCGGCTCGGCCAGGGCCTCGTCGAGCGCGGCGCGGCCGGACTGGCGGGCGAATGCGTCGGTGTGGAGCGACTGGGGTGCGCTGCGAACCGGGCGCGGGGGGGCGGCGGCGGCCCGCCGGAGGGCGGTGGCGAAGCCCGCGCTCGCGGCGGCGGCCGGCTCGCTGCCGCGCCGGCGGAGCGCCCGTTGCGCCGCCGACGAGAAGAGGCTCCCCTCGAGTGCGCGGTCTGCGTGCTCCATCTTCTGCATGACGGGACCGTCCGCCGTGAGCACGGTGCGCAGTGCGGGGCCGAGGATTCCGAGCCGTCGGACCGAGTTGGTGGGCACGCGCCGCCTCCACAGCGAGCGCGACGCGAGCAGTCCGAGGCTCAGGCGGCGGAGCCGGTCGGCGACCTCCTCGTAGGCGCCTGCGAGCAGGCCCGCTTCGCGGGAGAGGAGCTCCTGATTCACGACCGCCGCCTCGGTACCGATTCCCGCGACCGCGCGGCTGCGGTAGTCGGCGTGGAGTTCGTCGCGCCACCCGGGTGGCGGCGGCGCGGGCGGCGCGGGCGGCCATGGCCCGGCGTGGTCGGGAAGACCGAGGACGGGGTGTGCAGCGTCTCCGAGCGGGGCGGTCAGCGCGGAGACGTCGGCAGCCACGTCCGGCGGCAGGGCCTCGGGCTGCGGAGCCCTGGTCGACACGAGTGCACCGCGCACGCGCAGCGCGGGAGCCGTCGGCAACGGCGCGTAGTCGACCTCGGACGAGCCGATCTCGGGCCCGGCCTCACGGAGCTTCAGCCGCCGGGCCAGGGCGGCGAAGTCCCCGCCCGCACGCGTGTGGAAGATCCAGTGGTGGTACGCGGCAAGCTCGACCGCACCGCCGGCGGGGGTCGCCCAGGCGGGCGCCCCGGCGGCGGTGTACGCGGGCACGATCACCGCGACGTGGTCACGGTCGGGCTCGAGCGCGCGGCTCGAGATCAGCCGGGCGATCGAACGGCCGGTCGGGTCCTGCTCGACGTGCGCTCCGCGGGCCGAGTCGCTGGGCGGATGGGCGTCGAGCACCGACGGCTGAAGGCGGACGGTCCCGCCTGCGACCTCGATCTCGTCGACCGTGCCGACGAGCAGGACGATCCACGGGCGGAGCGCCTTGCCCTGCGGCAGGTCGAGAGTATGGCGCCACGGCAGGTCGGGCGCGGCGAGCTCGGCGTAGACGGCCTTGTCGATCTCGATGTTCTGGGCCCCCGGCGACGGGTACGTATGCACCACGGCCCCGGGTGACAACCCGGTCACGTCGCCGGGTCCGAGCAGGTCGTACGCGAGCGTGCGCGTGGCGCTGTCGGACGGATGGTCGATGTCGCTGGCGGTCAGTTGGAGCGCGGCGGTGAGCCGCCCGGCGGTCGTGGTGGGAGACGTCACCGCCGCCGCCCCGGGGGGCTGCCACCAGCCGAAGAACGTGAGCTGGGTCATCAGGCGGGCACCGTCACGAGTCGATCGGCGGCGTGCTGGCTGGCGGCGCCCGATGCTCGTCCGGCGAGATGTGCCTCGACTGCAGTGAGGTCCGCGACGACGGGGCCGGGGCCGGTCGCCACGCCGAACCGGTCGTCGCGGACGCCGAAGCGGACGGGCCCAGGGCGGATCGACGTCGGCGCGTCCGTCGCCTGCATGCGCTCGAGGACGTGTGCCGGGATCGCCAGCCCGGCTACCTTGAGGCGGGTATCGGGCAGGCGGATCTCCTCGTAGGTGACGTCGACCGTCCCGCCGGCCGAACGGCGAGGCGCGGCGAGGGAGGCGACGACTCCTGCCTGATGCCGCTCGAACGCGGGCAGCGCCAACGTCTCGGCCTCGCTGAGCTCGAGGAACGAGCCGGGGCTGAACCAGTCGAGGAACGGATCGGTCGCCACCGAGGCGTGCACCTCCACGCGCTGGGGCTCGTCGAGCTTGCCGTCCTCGAACAGCTGGACCTCGAGCCCGAGCGGCACCCGGTTCTGCGTCCACGTCACGACCCCGAGCGGGCTCAGCACGACCCGGTCCGACTGGTCGTGACGCGCGATCAGCACGAGCCCGTCGTCGTCGTCGATGACGGTCAGGTTCGAGACGAGAGCCATCTCGGCCGCGAGCACCGGCACGAGGCTGGTGACGAGCGGGCGCGGCAGGGCGCCCGAGTCGCCGAGCGTGTAGCTGTCGCTCCAGCAGGCGTCGAAGAAGAGCAGCGAGATGCACACCTCGCCGCGCAGCACGAGTGGCGACGGGCCGGCGAGGCCGCCCTTGAACTTCACCGAGATCAGGTTGTGGCCGCGGTACGTGACACCGACGCTCCCCTTGATGGTGATGTCGAAGTAGAAGGGCAGCCGGATCAGCGCGTCGCCGCCGATCGTGCCCGTGATCTTCCAGTTGCCGGCCTTGATCGAGGCCTTGAACTCGGCGCCGAACTGGATCGTGTTCGACGTGATCGCCATGTAGGCGCTCGCGCTCAGCTCGACGCCCTTGGGCAGGTGATCCTTGTCGACGGTGATCAGGATCCGCGTGAGCTTCGGGAAGACCGCGGGCTCGGGATGGAAGTCGGGATGGAATCCACCGAGCGTGGCCAGCATGTAGGGCGGATCGCCCCAACTCGAGCGCACGCCACCGTCGCCGGTGATCTTGAAGAGCCCCATCACCGTGCCGCGGCGGATCGTGGCGTCGATCTCGAGCGTGTGGCGGCCGAAGTCGAGCACCCCTACCGCGTCGATCTGGATGGTCAGGAAATCCTCGTGCTTCGGGATGGTGACCAGCAGCGAGCCGATCAGGATCGCCTTCGACGGGTTGTCGTCGTCGTCGAGCTCGAGGATCACGCCGATCGCCAGGCGGACGAGGTACTCGTCCTGGAGCGGGATCCAGCCGAGCTGGAGCGTGAGCCCGAAGACGTGGTAGCCGGACTTGGGCGGGAAGGCCGCGTCGAGGTCGCCGAGCAGGACGGGGGCGTTGCGGACCGGGTCCTCGGCGAAGAGGAGGTTGCCGACCGCGCCCGAAGTCAGTCGCTCGCGCAGCGCGTCGGTGTCCGCGCGCCGGTTGAAGCCGATGATGCCGCCGACCCCGATCAGGAAGATCCCGTAGGCGATGTGCCAGCCGGGACGGAACGACGTCCCGATCACGATCACGAAGGTGTGGCCGCGGTCGGCGTCGGTGGGGGCACCGGTCAGCTCGTGGATGCCGAACGCCGTGGCGGTGAACCGGTAGAGGCCCCGCGTCGAGCCGATCCTGAGCGTGACGACACCGCCGTAGCGGTCGTTGGCGCCGCCGGTGAAGTCCAGGAACCCGCCGCCGGCGGCCCCCTGAAGCTCGAGCAGAAGCCCGATGCCGGTCGGCGGGAGCAGCCCGATGCAGCCCTTGTCGCCGCCCGGGTCGTCGGCCCACCACCCCACCCACGCGCCGGCGCCGTCCATCACGAGCGTCGCGGGACCGATCGTCGCCGACCAATGCGGCCGCACCTCGGCGCGGATGTCGAAGTGATCCTGGGTCGCACGGATCGGGACCTGGAACATGATCGAGTGCACGGTGAGCTTGAGCACCTTGAGCGTGAACGTCTTGCCGAGGTTGAGACGGACGGCCAGCGCGCCGTCGGCCTGGAAGCTGAACCCCGCCCCTTCCGCCAACCGCGCCTCCAGGTCGACGTCGAACCTCAGCCCGTCGCGGAGGCTCGACGTCGTCTCGCCGAGTGAGCGGAACCAGCGGTTCGTCACGACGACGCCGAAGCCCTCGACCTTGCCGACCAGCTCGGCGCTCGGTTCGCCTTGCTCGCGGAAGTGCAGCTCGGCGCCGATGTTGCGGGCGAGGATGCGCGTGTCGTACGCGGGCCCGAAGATCAGGTCCGGCGTGTCTTCGCCGGACTCTCGCCCAATCCGGAGCGTGGCCTCGTTCGCCGCCGGTACGGGCGATCCCGGGCGAGGCTCGATCACCGCGTTCCACGTTCCGGCGCCGCCGTCGTATCCGAGACCGACACGCACGCCGGGCTCGAGGTGGGCAACCATTCCGGGCGCCGCTCCGACTTCATGAGTCGGGGCGTCGACGCTCGGGTGCACCCAGAACTCGAAGTCCGTGACCGTCCGGCCTCCCGCCGGCCGCCGCTGCGAGCGGAAGAGCAGGCTGATCGCGAGCTCGGGAACGAAGCCCCCACGGAGGTCTGGGAGGCTGGAGATCTCGAGGTGGCCCTGGTCGTCGTGACGGAGCGGGAAGGTGATCGGTATCCAGCCGGTGCTGTTCGCACGCAGGTTCTTCCAGGCCGTGGACGCGTTGGCCGCCGTCGGCGGAGGGAGCAACGGTGCGATCCGCAGGTCGCCGACATTGAGCGCGCTGATCGTCTGCGGGGCAACGACGAGCAGGGCGGCGAGCATGGCCACCATCCGGCTGCCGCTGTCGCCCGGGCCGAAGAGCTCGTCCCAGAAGCTCTCGTCGACGAGCTCCGGGGTGACGAGCATGAAATCGCGGAGCTTCTGCCGGTCGATGTGCGACCCGAGGCCGGGGTCGTCGACGATCGCTCCGGCGAGCGTGAGCATCGAAGCCAGCCGCTCGAACCTGGAGCGCAGCAGCTCGATCGCCAGCGTCTGGACGACGTCGGAACCGGTGGTGACGACCGGTCCCAGGATCACCTCGGCCAGGTGTGCGAGGTCGTCGCCCCAGGCGCGCAGCGAGCCGCAGAACTCCTCCTCGCTCCTCGAGGCGAGCGTCCGCGCCGCGTCGGCGACGAGATCCTCGACGATGTCCAGCACCTCGCCGAAGTTCGCGATGGCGATTCCGGCGGCGAGGTAGGGCGAGACACGGATCGCACCGTCCTTCGCGAGCTCGAGCGCCTCCCCGGTGTTGACCGAGATCGGCCCGGCGACGGGGATGCCGTCGGTCACGTCAGCGCCACCTCGGTCTCGAGTACGTGGCGGTCGCCGGCCGTCGGGCCGGTCTCGCTGCTACCGGCGGGACAGCGGATCTCCTGCGTCACGGTCAGCGACGACCCTGCGAGCCGGAACGTCACCACCGCGAGCTGCGGCAGGCCGACGAACATCCGCGCGAAGCGTTCGAAGTCGGCCGCCTGGAGAGCGCCGGACATCTTCAGCGATTTCGCCGGGTCCCACCCGTCCCACGGCGGGTCGACGGCCGGAGCGGCGAAGGTGCTCATCGAGTCGTCGACGGGCTCGACGGTGTACGTCCAGCCCGGAGCCGGCAACCCGTAGGCCTGCGCAACGGGGGTCGCCAGCACTGTCGGCGCCGACACGCCGTCGCGCGCGACCCGGCCAAGGAGGACGTCGGTGAGGTCGTCCCACGGCAGTGTCGTGCCGGCGGGCGGCGGGGACAGCAGCTTCGCCTGGTTCGCGCTCGAGAGCGACGCGAATCCCGACTCCTCCCGGACGCGCTCGAGACCGAGGCGCATTGCCAGCTCGCTGAACAGGCTGATCGCCGCGTTCTTGATTTCGGTGTTCTTGGCCGCCGAGGCGGTCAGCTGCGCCGCCCTCGTGGTGACACCACCCTCGGTCCGTGTCATCCGGGCGGTGAACCCGTAGTGGACGTCGCCCGAGAGGATGACGACCGGATGGTGCTTCGCGAGGCGCGCGAGCAGATCCTGGTGGTTCGCGGGGACCGCCGACCACGACTCGTAGTCGGCAAAGCGGGCACCGCGTGCTCCGGCCGCCATGAGCAGGTTGAGCAGCGGCTGGATCACGTTCTCCACGAGATCGCTGCCGAGCGCCGGCGAGGCCGTGACCACGATCGTGAACGGCACCGGGCTCGTCGGTGGCGGCAGCTGCACGGAGAGCGCGTCGCGCGAGATGCGCGCCGCCCGGCTGTCGAGCCGCGGGTACTCGCGCACGGTCCGCTCGTCGAGCAGCACGATCCGCACCGGCCAGCCCTGGGCGGGCCCGAGCTCGTGGTCGTAGCGGATCTTGCCCGAGGTCAGGGTGCGCAGCACCTGTGCGGGCGGTGCCGAAGGCAGCTTGCCGCCGGGAACGCCGAGGAGCGGCCGCACGACCGGCTCGGGACTCCTGCGAGGCGAGGCGGTCACAGCACTCGAGACCTCGTCCAGCACGGCACGCTCCGGGGTGCCGGCCGCCGCGAATGCCTCCGGCTTGTTCCCCCAGTGCTGGCAGAGGGCGTACGCGAGCACACCGTTCGTCACCGCACGACGTCCGGCGGGCTTGTCGTAGACAGTGTTCACCCACGGGAGATCGATGTTCCAGTCGTCGGTGATCTCGTGGTCGTCGAAGATCATCAGCGAGGGGACGTTCGCGAGTACCCGCCTCACCTGCGGGAGCACCGTCCTGAAGAGCTCCACGTTCGCGAGGTCCTCGTCCCACGACTCCTGGCTGACGTCGGAATCCACATCGGGCACGCCGATCGGCGGATTCGTCGGAAACGGAGGCAGCGTGGCCGGCCAGAGCACCGGCGACCAGGCCAGCAGATACATGGCCATGAACTCGCCGTACGTCCACAGCTGATTGGCGGTCGCGCCCGTGTAACCGAGCGCAAGGGTGACGGGCCCGCGCCCTCCGACCGGGGGCGGCGGGCCGAACACGCCGGTCTCGTCGACCCCGATCAGATCTTTCGCCACGCGGAGGAGGCGCGGCATCATCGGGTGGCCGACCTCGTCGGCGTAGATCTGGTCGCCGGACAGAACGAGCAGGTGAGGCTGCGGCGTGGGCGAGGCGGCGAAGCGCGTGGACATGTCGACGAGTGCGAGCGCCAGCGCATCGCGGCCGCCACCGTGGGGCTTGCGGCACGACGTGTGGTAGACGACGAGGTCGGCGGCGTTCGCAGGCGGAGCGAGGAACGTGGGACGCGTCGCCGAGGGCAGCGAGAGGTCGCCCCACGGGATCGCGCCGCGGCTCGCTTCCCAGGGCGCAGTCAGCTCATATTCGTAGATCTCGCCCGCCGTGAACGCGCCGCCCGGAGCGCCGGCGGTGAGCACGGTGACCCACAGGTTCGCGCCGACGCGCGCGGGCTGCGCCTGCGCTGTCGTTTCCGGGCTGGTGGTGCCGCGGCGGCGGACCCTGAGCGTGAGCGTGTCGGGCGCAATGCAGGCCACCCACACGCTGACCGACGTACGCGTCAGCCGTCGCAGCACCGGGCCTGCCACGATGCCCGGGAGTGAGGCCAAGTTCAGTGCTACTGAGTCGATCGGTACGACTCACCCCCTGCCGATCGGGGGACTCTGACAAAGGGCGGGCAACGCCGTCAACCCGAGCGACCGACTGACGCTCGCGTACAGGGCTCCGGCACGCTGCGGGGGATAGCGGCAAGCGAACCCGGTGCCACGGCTGCAACCCGGTTGCCGATCGGATCGCCACGTACGCGCTGCACAGACCCGCGATCCGCGCTGACGCCGTTCCGGTCGAGTAGACCGTGCTCCCGCCGTGGTCGCCCCTGGTGGCAGCCCAGGAGGTCGGACCGTCTTCGTGCCGAGCGCGGCTACAGACCGCGCGCAAGGTTGGTGCGCGCCGAGGACGGAGAGGGGCCGCAAAGCCGCTGTTCCTCGATGACCGTGACCGCGGCGATCGCGACGAGCAGGAAGACGAGGCCGGCGAGGTAGACGGCGGTCGACGTGCCGCCGCCGAAGCCGTCACGCAGACGCGCCGCGGCAACGAGGTCGAGCGCGAGAGGAACCATCATCGGCGCGACCCCGATCCTGCTGCGCCTCCAGTCGCGTTCACGTATCGCGAACCAGAGCAGCCCTGCAGCAAGGGTGAGAAACCAGGCGCCGACGATCGTGGCGGGCAACGCGGGAAGCGGCCACGGCCAGCGAGCGGTAAGCCAGCCCCAGTCCGCGACCAGCCCGGCGCCGACGACGCCGACGACAACCCCGGCCGCTCCGAGCAGGAAACGCGTCGCAACAAGCGCCGGCGCCTCGACGCCGTACTCCCGAGCTCCACCGGACCGCTCCTGAAGCAGGAAGGCGATCAGGACGAGCGGCGGTAGGGCGACATAGACACCGAGCCAGATCCACGCGACGACCTCCGGCAGGCCGCCCTCCCGAAAGGCAAACGGACCCAGATCGCGCAGCGTCCCGACGAGCGCGAGAGAGGTGAGGGTGAAAGCCAGAACCGAGACAATCCGCGCGCGCCGCCACTCGCGGGAGCGCGCAGCGAGAAAGAGCGATACCGCCGCACCGATATACCCGGCGCCAAAGAACGCGGCCGTCAGCGGCGCCTTGATCGTCCAGGCCCAGAAGTCCGCGGTTCGACCGGGAAAAGCGAACAAGCCGATCCCGGTACCAACCGTGAGACAGAAGCCCGCCGCGAAGACCGCCCGCGCGAACGACCCTACCGGCGTCGAGAATCGAGTCTCGCGACTGAGCACCCACCGATTGTCTCAGGGTCATTCCACTCCTGTCCGCTGTGATGCTCGAGAGCGCTTACGGACTTGGCGTCGCCGGCCGCACCCCGGAAGGGAGGCATGCCCAGCGATGCGAGAGGGGCGCCTGTCCGGCGCCCCTTCGTAGGCGGGCACGCCGATCTCTATCCGCCCGCGAACCAGCTCGGGAAGCAACGGTTCGACGTACCGAGTCGGCGAAACTCGAGCGCCCCGAGACGAGGCGTCGTGCAATCGTCGCACGGCGACAGATGGCCCGGCGCGAGCGGGTTCACAGCCCGTCCCCCGCGTAACTCTGCGAAGTGAACGTGGCCGTAACTCGGACGCGCATGGCCGAGGACAGTCGTGTACGCGACGACGCGCTGCCCAACCTTCACGACCGGAAGGATGTGCCAGTACCGGTAGGCAACGCCGTTCCCGGAATCGACAGCCGCGGGAGCTGTCTGCACCTGCGCGTTGTGACACGGCTCATGGAAGAACTCCGTGGTTCGCGGTGACCTCCACGCCCCGGCTGCGAGCTTTCACCCCGAGGTCGTCGTCGCCGTTGAGGAGACACGGGTGACGTGCGAGATGGTCGGCGCGATCGACATGCGCGCGCTGGGCGAGCCCGCGGGGCACCTGACTCTCGACGAATTGCGAGCAGTCGACGACGCACTCGAGCTCGTCCTCGACCTGGGCTGAGAGAGCACCTGAGCCTGGATGCTCCGCCGACACGCCCGAGTCGCTTGGTCGCATCGGAGGCTCGGTTAGGCGTGGTGGGTTGTGGTGCGGATCTTCTCGGCGACTGCGGGGGTTCCGAGGAGGAGGATCAGCAGCCGTGCCTGGAGCGGCAGCTGCTGATACTGGTGCGCCGCGACGTCGGGGAGCCTCGCGAGCACCTCCTCCGGCACCGCGAGCGCTCGCAACAGCGGCTCGGCAGTCGCCGCGGGCATGCCCGCCCCGACGAGCGCCGCCACCGGATCCGTGTCGAGCTCGGAGCGGTACACATCGTCGCT
>JBLMYA010000070.1:0-7432 GCA_050258035.1 Verrucomicrobiota bacterium | reverse complement strand
CCCCCCCCCCCCCCCCCCCCCCCCCCCCCACGCCTGTGGACGGAGGTCGACCGATCTAGGGAGGAGGAATCCGGCTCGCGCCCTGCGCCAGCACCTTCACCGTGCCCAGGCTGGGCGGGCTCGGGCCGTTCGGTGGGTCCGGGTGCGGAGCCACGTCGGAGACGACGCCCGTCTGGAAGTTCATGACGAACACATCCGTGATCGTGCCGTCGTCGAGGTACCAGGTGACCATCAGCATCTTGTTTCCGACCGGCATCGCGACGTAGTTGGAGACGAAGCGCTGGCCGTTGTCGGGCACTGCGTGAGCGGACACGGTCTTCGGTCCGTACGTCTGCTGGAACGTGAACCCGGTGTTGGCGCCCAGCGAGTAGCTCGTCTGGAGCACGTACCCGTCCAGATTCACCTTCCTGATCTGGTTGGGATAACCGGTGATGGTCGGCGCGTCTGCGCCGGCGGCAGTGATGCCCATCGTCGCAAAGACTGCGAGCGAGACGAGCACTGCCCTTCTGTAGCGAACCATGCCAGGCTCCTTTCGTGAGTCCCCTCCCCTCCTGACTCCAGACCACGCCTCGACGCAGCCTGTTGGGGCCAGGAGGCCGCGACCATATAACCGCCGGCCGAGGGTCGCAACACTCGAGGCCGCGGCCGGCGCTCGGACGCCAGTGGGTAGTACATGCGGATCCACGCTCTGCTCGAGCCGCGGGCTGACCTACTCGCAGATGGACGGGCGGCGCGGACGTCGAGCACTGTGGTCACGGCCGAGCCGAAGGCGACCCGGGGTCGGGCGCGCTCAGCCGCCCCAGCCGTCGTGCGGGGCATGGTCGCCCGGCTCGAAGAGCCACGTCTCGCGCAGCTCCCGGCAGCGCCCGTCCCCGGCGAAACGGAGGAACAGGATTCCGATCAACGTCACCTCGGCGCCGCCGCTCAGCATTCTCACCCAGAACTCGACCGCAGCCCGCCGCCCATCCGACGACTCGACGGGCCTGCCCATCCGTACGTCGACGCGGTCCTGTGTCGAGGTGACGGTCGCCCAGTAGGAGCGGACGCCCTCTGCGCCGCGGTGCGCCTCCCGGAGGGGATGGTCGCGGTAGAGGCAGTCGTCCGTGAACAGCGTCGCCGCTGCGTCGGCGTCCCGGTCGCGCCATGCCTGCGCGTAGGCCTCTGCCCACTCCTGGACCGTCATGAAGAAGACCCTACTGCGGCGGGCGGGAGTCCTCCTCCACGACTCTTCTTTCGAGGCGACGCACGATGAAGAACCCGGCCGCGGCCAGGATCCCGGCTCCTCCTGCGGCGATGAGCCCGTAGGTTCCGATTGCCTTCGCGACAGCGTCTCCGAGGTAGTACGAGGTCAGGCCGACGAGGGTTGCCCAGGCGATCAAGGCGGTCTCGCCAGGGATCGGCAACCCGAACAGTCACTGGGCCCTGCTCGTGATGTTCGTCTTGCTCGCTCTGGAGTCGGTCGATGAAGCCTTCAGCGAGGCCAGCTGAAACATCACCGGGAGTTTGTCCCATGGCAGCCGGAGTGGCCGTTGGCCCCACGAAGGAGCGCCTTGTCGCCGAACCGCGTGCAGCTCTCCCGACGTCTCCTTGCGGGAAAACAACGATGTACGGGCAGTTCGGATCGACGATGCTCGAACTGCCAACAGAGCGCGCCCTGTGTTCGAACTGGCCGGTTCTCCGACCCAAACCTGGAGGTGAAACGATGCTTCTCGGATACGCGTTCGGCCAGGTGATGTGGACGATGCTTGTCTTCTTCGCCTGGATTCTGTTCTTCTGGCTGCTCTTCGCCGTCTTCGGCGACCTGTTCCGCCGCAAGGACATCAGCGGCTGGGGGAAGGCGGCCTGGTCGATCTTCGTGATCTTCCTGCCGTTTCTCGGCTGCTTCGTGTACCTGATCTCCCAGGGGCACAAGATCGGCGAGCGGAACCTCGAGCAGGCGCAGGCGCAGCAGGCGCAGATGGACGATTACGTCAAGTCGGTCGCCGGCTCGAACGGCTCCGCACAGCAGATCGCCGAGGCGAAGAAGCTGCTGGACAGCGGTGCGATCTCCCAGACCGAGTACGAGCAGCTCAAAGCAAAGGCTCTTGCCTAGAAAGGGGCAGGGTGCACAACGACGCGCGCCCGATAGCTCCACGAACGGAAACAGATACCCCAAGAAGAAGGGAAACTCGGATGGCCACACAGTCAGACACACCGGTGCTCGACCTGCTGGCGGGAATGACCGCTGATTCGATCAAGGCGAGCAACCTCGATCCGGACACGTTGATGCTCGTGCGGATCGCGGCGCTCGTTGCGGTCGATGCTCCACCGGCGTCCTACGTGATGAACCTGGGGGCAGCCGCCGAGCTGGGCATCGGCGAGGAGCAGGTTCGCGGCGTTCTCGCCGCGGTCGCACCGATCGTCGGCACGCCGCGGGTCGCGGCGGCGACGGGGAACATCGTTCGCGCGCTGGGTTTTGCGCTCGAGATGGCCGAGTTGGAGGACGAGCCCGAGGCATAGGACCCAGGGAAATGATCGTGGGCCGGAGGCGCCGGATCAGTGCCTCCGGCCCCACGGAGGGAGGAGTCATGGGCGAAGGAAGACGAAGCTGGGAGTTCAGTGCGATTCCGGTCGTGGCGGTCATGCTCGGCGCGCTGGCGATCATCCTTTGGGCCGCGGACGCCGGCATGTGGGCCTGGCTGATGGTCGGGATCGCCGCACTGGGTGCGCTGGTGGTGGCCGCCGTCGTGTACGCACGTCGTCCACACCATCTATTGAGAGCGCCGACGCCGGCCCATGTCGACGACGGCGTCCACCGCGTCCTGATGATCGCCGACGACGACTGCCCGCCGCCCGACCTCGGAGCTGCGCTCGCCGGCAGCGGAGATGCAGCGAGGACGGAAGTCTTCGTGGTTGCGCCGGCGCTGGGGTCGCGCACCGCTCGATGGACGGGCGACGACCGCGCCCACCGGGACGCCCGACACCACCTCGACGCAACCCTCGCGGCTCTGTCGTCGCTCGGTGTGGAGGCGCACGGCCACATCGGCTCGCACGATCCGCTCCAGGCCGCCGATGACGGGCTGCGCGAGTTCCCCGCCGACGAGATCGTGTTCGCCGTCCACCCGTCGACCGACGCCAACTGGCTCGAGCAGGGCGTCGTCGACCAGGCGCGGGCCCGCTACCCCGTGCCGGTGCAAGAACTGATCCTTGCGAAGCAGGGCTGAACGAAGGTCAGAGAATCACGGAGAACCGAGAACGAACGAGCAACTCGGCCTCTTCGCCTGGCCGACACGCACGCTCGTCGCCGGCTCGGCTGATCTCCGCCCATCTGAGTCTTCCTTGCTACTTCGCGTGTAGCGCCTCCTCCAGCCCTTCGCGATCTCGGCCGGTCTCGGTGGGTCTGGCGGCCCCCGCGTGGCCCCGTCTTCAGGCCCACCGGGTCAGGTAGCAGAGCCCCGACCAGCGGTGACGGCACGGAGGTGGCTCAGCGGATGCCCGGATGCGCGGGCGGTGAGGGTGGCGGAGGCTTGACGAGACCGCTCGGAGAGGAGAGTCGTTGTTGGTTGGTCTCGTGTCGTCGCCTCTCCTTTGTCCGCGTTGCGGGTTGCGCGTGGAGGCGGCGGCACGGTTCTGTCCGGGTTGCGGTTCGCCGCTCGGGGCTGCGCCGTCGGGACACGAGCTGCGGAAGACGGTGAGCGTCGTGTTCTGCGATCTGGCGGGCTCGACGGCGTTGGGGGAGCGGTTGGATCCGGAGGCGTTGCGGCATGTGCTGGGCCGCTACTACGCGACGATGCGGCGCGTGCTGGAGTCGCACGGCGGCCTGGTGGAGAAGTTCATCGGAGACGCGGTGGTTGCGGTGTTCGGCGTGCCCGCGGTGCACGAGGACGATGCGTTGCGGGCGGTGCGGGCGGCGGTGGAGATGCGCCGAGCGTTGGCGCGGCTGGACGAGGAGCTGGAGCGCGAGCACGGCGTTCGGATCGAGATCCGGGTCGGGGTGAACACCGGGGAGGCGGTGGCGGGCGATCTGGGGCCTGGTGCGTCGTTCGCCTCCGGGGACGCGGTCAACGTCGCCGCCCGTCTGGAGCAGGCGGCGGCGCCGGGGGAGATCCTGGTCGGGCCGCTGACGCGGGCGCTCCTCGGCGACTCCCTTCAGGTTCAGGACGTCGCCCCGCTCGACCTGCGCGGGAAGGCCGGGCCGGTGGCGGCGTTCCGGTTGCTCGGCGTGTCCGCGGAGGCGGAGGCGATCGACCATCCGCTGGAGTCGGCGTTCGTCGGCCGCGTCTCCGAGCTCGCCCTGCTACGTCGAGCCTTCGACGAGTCAGCCGCCGAGCCGGGCTGCCGGCTGGTCACGGTGATCGGCGAGCCGGGGATCGGCAAGACCCGGCTCCTGTCCGAGTTCGCCTCGACGCTCGGCGGCGGTGCGCGCGTGTTGCACGGGCGCTGCCTGCCCTACGGGGAGGGGATCACCTACTGGCCGCTCGCCGAGATCGTCCGGGAGCTGGGCGGCCCGGCCGGGATGGCCGATGCGCTTGCCGGTGACGAGGAGCGCGAGTTGCTACACGCACTCGTCCTCGGCGCGATCGGCGCCGGCATCGAGATCGGCTCGGTCGAGGAGACGCGCTGGGCAGTCCGCCGCCTGTTCGAGGCACTCGGCCGGGAGCGGCCGATGGTCGTCTGCCTGGACGATTTGCACTGGGCGGAACCGACCTTCCTCCAGCTGGTCGAGTACGTCGCCGGCTTCAGCACCGGTTCGCCGATCCTGCTGCTCGCCGCGGCACGGGAGGAGCTGCTCGACACCACTCCGGCCTGGGCGCTGCCGAGGCCGAACACGCAGATCCTGCCGCTGCGAGCGCTCTCGGAGCAGGAGGCGGATTCGCTGATCGACCAGGCCGGGCCTCTGGTTGAGAGCAGGCGCGAGCTAATCGCCGAGACCGCCGCGGGAAACCCACTCTTTCTCGAGCAGCTCATCGCCCTCCAGACGGAGGACGGCGGGGGAGACGAGCTCGCCTTGCCGCCGACGATCCAGGCGCTGCTCACGACTCGCCTCGACCGGATCTCGATCGCCGAGCGCGACCTGCTCGAGCGGGCCGCGATCGAAGGGCTCAGCTTCCACCGCAGCACGATCACCGCCCTGCTCCCGCCAGAGGAGCAGGCCGACGCGGGCGTCCATCTGCTCGACGCGCTCCGGCGCAACCTGATCCGGCCGCACCGCTCCAACTACCCCGCAGACGACGGCTACCGCTTCGCCCACCCCCTCGTCCACGACGCCGTCTACCAGTCGATGCCCAAGGAGCTCCGCTCCCAGCTCCACCAACAGTACGCAACCTGGCTCGAGCAGAAGCTCGGCACCGGCGTCACCGCAGTCGAGGAGATCCTCGGCTACCACCTCGAGCAGGCCGTCCGCTGCCGCGACGAGCTCGGTCTTCCCGAAGACCATGAGCTCCGCCGTGAGGCGCATCAACGTCTCAGAGCCGCCGGCCGCCGCGCCTACCTCACGCAGCACTATGCGGCCGCCGCCGGCCTGCTCCAGCGCGCCGACTCGCTCTCACCGGCTGGCGACTACGACGTTGGGCTGGAACTCGAACTAATCGACGCCTTCTACTGGGGGGGTCGGCCCGACGACGCGCTAAGCCGCGCGCGCTCGCTCTCCGGCCGGGCCGCCGACGCCCAAGACACGATCGGCGAGCTATGCGGACGGCTGCGAGGAGGCATCGTGCAGTGCTTCCTCGAGACCGAGGGAGGCGCCAACCGGCTCGCCGCGCTGGTCGAGGAGGCGCTGCCCATTATCGAGGCCGCCGGTGACGACACGGCCATGTTCCTCGTGCACCGCGCGCGCGCCCATGTCCTGGCAGTGCACGGCCGTATGGACAGCGCCGTAGAGGCATACGAGCGGGCTTCCGTCCATGCCGAGCGCGCAGGTCTCGCCGATCGGTCGGCGCACTGGTCCGACTACGGCCGCTTCCACGGCACGACCCCGCTCACGGAGCTGTTGCGCTGGGAAGACGAAGAGCTGGACGAACGTGACCGCCGGGACTTCTACGTGCGTCAGCACCGGGCGTGGGCGATGGCGATGCTCGGCCGCATCGATGAGGCGCGCACACTGATTGCCGAACAGCGGGCTGACCTCGCTGAGCGCGGGTCGACCTGGGTGCTCGCAACTATCAGCGCTCAGGCGGGAGTCGGCATCGAGCGTCTTGCGGGCGACCCCGCTGCCGCCGTCGCGCTCGGCGAGGAGAGCTGCAGGATGTTCGAGAAGGTCGGTAAGTATTCGGCCCTCAGGATGTACGCCGGATGGGTGGCGCAGGCCTCTTACGAGTGTGGCCGACTCGCCGAGGCAGATCGATGGGCTGCCGCCGCGGCCGAGGCCGCCGCCAGCGACGACGTTTGGGTGCAGATGCTCTGGCGGCAGGCGCGGGCGAAGGTCCTCGCGCGTCGCGGTAAGCGTCCAGAGGCCGAGCGTCGGGCTCGCGAGGCGGTCGCGATTGGAGAGGGGACCGAGCTGCTCAACTTCCAGGCCGACGCCTATGCCGACCTCGCTGAGGTGCTCGTGCTCGCCGGCCGGACGAAAGAAGGCGCGGAGGCGCTGGAGCAGGCGCTGGCGCGCTACGAGCGCAAGGAGAACCTGGTCATGGCGGGACGGATGCGGGCCCGGCTGGAGCCCTCCGCGTGACAGGCTCCGGCTCAAACCCCGACTCGGCTCCAGTCTCAGTCCGCGAAGGTCCTGATAGTTCGCGTCCCGGCCGAATAGCAGGGGCTTTCGCGATGGGCCGTGAAGGATTCGAACCTTCGACCTTGGGATTAAGAGACGCCGGCGCCGATCTCGGCTGATCTCGGCGGGTCATGTGGCCCCCGCGTGGCCCCCACGGAGGAAGCCGCGTCGGGTTGGCCCCGAGCCTGCGCCGCGACATCCTCGACTACATCTCGGCCCGCACCGGCTCGTCCGAGCTGCCGTGATCGCGTTATCGCGCTGTTAGCGGAAGCGAAGACACTTCAGCGATGGCACGCGGGTTTTCCCTGAGGAACGGAGAGGGTCGTAACCCTTGGCATCGGATCATCGGGGGAGGATGATCAGCCGATGGCTGGCGGACTGTTGGTGGACGGTCGAAGCAGGCACCGCAGTTGAAGGTCGCTGCTGTTTCTGTCGTCGCGCTAGTTCTCCTCGGGTTGGTGAGTGCCTGCGGAGGCAACAAGGCAACCGACTCCCAAGTGAACGGCTCCCAACCGAAAGGACTCAACCTGGACTTCACTCATCCGGTTGGATGCCCGTACTGGTCTCCAGACGGTCGCTGGCTCGCATATCCGCACGCTGGCGGGATTGTCGTCGCGGACCGGCAGGGTCGGCGGGTGCGCGAACTTGCTACTGCGGGTGGTGCAAAGGTTCTTGGTTGGCGCGACCGGCCCGCCAGGGTCGTTTACGCCTGGGGAGACAAGGTCTTTGAGATTTCTCTAGGGC
>JBLMYA010000069.1:0-13188 GCA_050258035.1 Verrucomicrobiota bacterium | reverse complement strand
TCCGGTGGTCATAGCGGCGGGGGTACACCTCTTCCCATTCCGAACAGAGCAGTTAAGCCCGCCAGCGCCGATGGTACTCGGAGGGCAACCTCCCGGGAGAGTAGGACGCCGCCGGATTATCTTGCGAAAGGCCGCCGTGAGCGGCCTTTCGTCGTTCTGGGATCGGATCGCGGAGCTTCGCGACGGGAGCCTCCTATTGCCATGGCTCCTCACCGCCGAGGCGATCCGCTCCGGGCTCGCCTAGGCTGCGCGCAGCTTCTCGCGCCAACCCGGGTCGAGGTCGCGGAGCCGACGAACCCGCTCTCCGACCGGCGGATGGGTCACGAACAGCTTCGCCAGCCCTTCCTCGGCGAACGGATTGACCGTGTACAGAGGCTCCGTTGCCGGGCTGGCACTGAACTCGACCAGCTCGCTCGCCTGGTCGAGGCCGATCAGCGCGTCCGCGAGCCCGTGCGGCGACTCGCAGAGCTCGGCGGCCAGCCGGTCGGCCTCGAACTCGCGCCCCGGCGAGAGCAACAGATGCGTGAACGACGCCGCGATCGGGCCGAGCACGTAGAGGAGCGCGCGTGACAGCCAGCCCCCGATCCGAGAGAACTCGACGAGCGAGCCGGCGAGCACGACCACCGTTGTCTGGACGAGCACGTCCCGGTTGCGGATGTGCGCGATCTCGTGTGCGACGATCCCTTCGAGCTCGGCGGGGGACGGCGCTCCGAGCAGTCCGGTGCTGACCGCGATCGAGGAGCTTCCAGGGCTGCGGCCGACCGAGAGCGCGCGCGGGAAGCTGTCGGGGATCACGTACAGCCGCGGCTTCATGACCCGCGCGCGCAAGGAGAGCTGCTCGACGATCGTCTGGAGGGGCGGAGCCTCTCCGGACGTCAGCTCGCGCGCGCCCACCATCCCCAGCACGATCCGATCGGAGTACCAGTACGAGCCGAAGCCGACGAGCAGACCGCCGAAGCCGAAGACCAGCGCGACACGCAGGCCTTCGATCCACCAGCCGAGCGCCCCGAGCGCCGCCACCAGGCCGAGCAGGAGCGCCCAGGCCTTCAGGACGTTGCGGATCGCCGGCCAGGCGGCTCGCAACGCCTAGCTTTCGTCGTCGCGCTCGTCCTCGGCGAGCCCGCGCGGCGGCCAGTCCGGCTCCGGCGCGTCGCAACGGCTCGAGCAGTGGAGAGAGGCCACGTTCTGCAGCGGGATCAGGATGTGTCCGTTGAGCTCGACGTGCGCGACGTCGTCGACTGCGCAGTACGAGGTGAGCACGCCGTCCTGGTAGTCGCCGTTCATCAGCGCGACCTCGACCTGCTCGCCCTTGTACTTGCTCGTGTAGTCCTCCACGCGTCGCAGCGTAGCCGTTTCGTGTCAACCAAGAGAGACGTCCCTGCCGTACCTGCCCCCATGTCGTACCGGGATCGTCGCCATCTCGGGCAACCGCAGCAGGTCGAAGCCGCCCCTGCGTCGCTAAGGACCGCGAACGACCGTAACCAGTTCGCCGAGCGGCCACTCCTTGACGAAGTCGTCCCGACCCACGACACGCAATGTGGCGAGCACGGTGCGTTCGGTCCGATCGATCGGACGCACCACCTCCGCCTCGACCTTCGTGTCGTGGTCGGGGAGATCAACCAGGACAACGTCGCCGATCAGAAGTCTCTGGACCTCGATATCGAGCGCCACGGGCCGAGTGTATGCCTGCCGTGGTCCTGGCGTCAGGCAGAGTTGCCGCCTCCTCACCCACGTCCCGACCGTCGTCCTGGTCACCCCGACCTCGCGGCCCGCTGCGCCCACGAATAGCCGGCGTCGGCGAGCTCACATGCACCCGAGTCCGGCGCTCTCGGCGGCCGACCGCACGTCGACAGAAATACTCCTTCCAGGTGTCTCCGACTCGGCTCCGGGCATCGCCCGCACCTGCACTTGGCCACGTTGAGCCCGGCTACCGTCCAAACTGGCCGTCGAAGCCAGGTGGCGGCCGGCCCCTCCGACAAGACGATCCCGGCGCCGGCTCTTACGGCAGTGGTTCCCACCTGCGGACGGGCAGGTGAACGAACTCCCAGATCGCCGCGACGATCAGCGCAGCACCGAACATGCCGACCAGACCGCCGACGAGAAGAATCCAAGCCCAGAGAGCCATGTCGCCGCCTTTCGTCGAGAAACTCGGACTGTCGCTCGCGCGTCCTCGTGGCGAAAGACCCAAATTGACCACGGGCGGCCGTCGTGCGGACCGCGGTCAGTCTGCTCTACGGAGGATGCCGTCCCGGAGCTCGACCCGGATCACATGGCAATTCTCGATCCGGGCGACGCCGTCGATGCCGCAGTGCGTCACCACAGCCCTCAGCGGCCCTCCGTGGGAGACGACGAGGACGTGGGCGTCCGGATGGGTGTCGGCAATCCGCCGGAGTGCTCCGAGGACGCGCTCGGCCATCGCTTCGCGGGTCTCGCCGTCGCTCCACGGGAGCTCGATCCCGGGATACCGCGCCTGGATCTCGTCGGTCGTCATCCCTTCCACCGAGCCGAAGGAACGCTCCCGCAGATCGCGGATCGCGGTCACGGCGAGACCGCGCGGCTCGGCGACCAGGCGTGCCGTCTCGTGCGCCCGGATCAGGTCGCTGGAGTAGACGGCGTCGATCGGCTCCCCGGCGAGTACGCCCGCCAGGGCACGGGCCTGGGCGCGGCCGGTGTCGTTCAAGGGGGTGTCGGACTGTCCCTGCCATCGGTGTTCGAGGTTCCAGTCGGTTTCGCCGTGCCGTGCGAGCAGGATGGTGGTCATCGCCGGATACGCTAGCGCCCCATGGATCTCGGCCTGCGCGATCGCGTCTGCGTCGTCACCGGCTCCACCGCGGGCATCGGGCTCGAAGTCGCTCGGCTGCTCACGGAGGAGGGCGGCCGGGTCGTCACCTCTGGGCGCGGGGAGGCACCCGGAGTCGGCGAGGCGCTGCACGTCGGCGTCGACCTGTCCGTTCCCGGCGAGCCCGAGCGGGTGGTGAGGTCCGCCCTCGAGCTCGGCGGCATCGACTGCCTCGTCAACAACGTCGGCGCCGCCCGTCAGGCCCGCTTCGAGGAGGTGCCCGACGAGGAGTGGGATGCGTACTGGCAGCTCAACCTGATGAGCCACGTCCGCGCGATCCGGGCCGCGCTTCCGGCGATGCGCGAACGCGGACGCGGGGCGATCGTGAACGTGTCCTCGACGGCAGCGAAGCGGCCGTCGACGGGCATGCCCCACTACTCGGTGACGAAGGCGGCGATGCTCTCCCTGTCGAGGCTGGTCGCCGACCTGTACGCGAAGGACGGCATCCGCTGCAACGCCGTCACCCCCGGGCCGACCGCCACCGATGCCTGGCTCGGCGAGGGCGGCCTTGCCGACCAGCAGGGAGGCGACCGCGACGAGGTGCTCGCGAAGGTCGGCGCCGGCCGGCCCCTCGGCAGGCTCGCCCGTCCGGAGGAGATCGCCGCCGTGATCGTGTTCCTCTGCTCCGAACGGGCGTCCTACGTGACCGGTGCCGCGTGGAGCGCGGACGGCGGCACGGTGCCGATCATCATCTGAAGTGGCGCCACGCCGGAGGGGCTCGCCCACGGTCACTCGGCGTCATCAAGGCGTTATCGGGGTCTCGTCGTCTGCGCCATGCCGCGTCGCCCGAATGGGCTGGTCGGTTCCGCTCATGACCTGCAATTGCCGTTGGGCTCTACTTCGGCAGGCTCAGGGAGGAACGCGTGAGCAGTCGCTCGACCGGAATCGGACGGTTCCGGCTCGCCGTGGTCGTCGGTCTCGTGTTCGCCGGGGCTGGAGTCTCCACTGCGCCTGCGGCAACACCCGGGGCGACGCTCGATCCCGCCCCGTCCCCGGGCACCTGGTCGGCTGCTTCGCCGGGGCCGTTCGCACGATCGGCCCTGCTCGAAAGGACCCTGCGCCCGACCACCGCCGGTCGCATCGGCCGAGGCGCCTGGTGGGGTGGTCCGGTCGTCACGAGCACCGGCGAGACGGTGACGATCTACGTGTCCGACCGCTTCAACCAGGACGAGTCGATCCGGCTGAGCTGGGCGAACTTCTTCGCGTGGCTGTACCACGGGCCCGAGCTCTCGAGGGTCACGATCTATCAGGCGCCGCTCGAGGAGGTCCAGCAGCTGTGCGGGCCCGAGGCAGCGGGCTGCTACAGCCCGTCGAGACAGATTCTGGTGTTCCCGGGCGACGCAGGCGTGGGTGCCGATGCAGACATCGGCGCGCACGAGTACGGCCATCACATCGCGGCCAACCGCCGCAACGACCCCTGGGACGCGAACGACTGGGGCCCCAAGCGCTGGGCGACCCTGGTCGGCGTCTGCACCCGGGTCGCGGCCGGGACCGCCTTTCCCGGCGACGAGGGCGACCACTACACGCTCAACACGGGCGAGGCGTTCGCGGAGGCGTACCGCTTCCTGAACCTTCAGCGAGGGGGGACGTGGGCCAACTTCCCGCTGCTCGTCGACCCGAGCTTCACGCCGACGCCCGAGTCCCTCGCCTCGGCGCTGAGCGACGTGCAACAGCCGTGGATGGTGCCGGAATCGACGAGCTGGGACGGCCAGTTCGCCGCCCCGGTCGTGAACCTGAACGCCGCCGTCGGGCCGGGAGCAGCGATCTCGCTGAAGACGGCCGCAGGCGCACCGGTGAGGGCGCTGGGGACGGGGACGTTCGCGATCGCCGTGCGCGATCTCTCGACGAAGGACAACTTCCACCTGCTCGGAGGCGCAGGGCTCGATCGTAGGACGAGCGTCGCGGCTCGGGGTCGTGTCCTCTGGCGGCTGGTCCTCAAAGCCGGCACGTATCGGTACCGATCCGACGCCCATCCCCTGCTCGGAGGCTCGTTCACGGTCGGGGCGGCGGCGAACCGGGCCACGGCCTTGCCTCCCCGGGAGAAGTCGATCACGACTCTCCTCGACGGCAGCTTCCTCGCGGCTGCCACCGGCACCGCGAACACCACCCTGGAGCTCATCGACCCGGCGAGCGGCCAGGATCTCGTCGGCGCGACCGCGGACTCGGTCTCGTTCTCGATCTGCGGTCACCGGTCGGTACGGCTCCGGGTCGCGGCCACGCAGCCGGGCACGTTCCACGTGGCGATCAGCGCGCCATGACCAAACTCCTCGAGAAAGGCGGATAGGACGATGATTCCTCCAAAGCGCACGTTGCTCGGGGTCGCGACGTTGGCTCTCGCCGGCGTTGCAGTCGCAGCGACTGCATCGGCCGGCAGGATGACGCCGGCTGCACCCCCTGCGAAGCCGGTGATCGGCGCTCCGACCGCGGTTCCTGCGAAGCCGCAGGCCGCCAAGCCGTTCACGGTCTCGTTCAAGGTCACGAGTAGCACCACCCACAGGGTGTTGACCACCGGCCTGATGGCGAGCACCACCTCGGCAGGCGGAAAGGCGATCGCCCACAAGCAATCGTTCAAGGGCGGAACCGCCCGTGTGTCGCTCGTCGTCCCGGCGATCGCGAGCGGCAAGGCGCTGCGCGTGACCGTGACGATCAGATCGGGCGGTCAGTCGGCGACCAGGACGGTCGCCTACCCCGTGCCTGCACTGCCGAAGCCGTCCGTGGCGATCAACGGCGCGTCGGCTCCGGAAGGAAACGGAACCACGACGCTGTCCTTCCCGGTCGCGCTCTCGGCCTCGACGCCGCTGCCGGTCTCGGTCTCGTATGCGACCAGCAACGGGTCGGCGACCGCGCCCGCCGACTTCACGTCCGCGACCGGAACCGTCAAGTTCGCGCCCGGCGAGACGAGCAAGACGATCACGGTGACGGTCGTCGGCGACACGGCCTACGAGCCCGACGAGACGTTCACCGTCGCCCTGTCGAATCCGGTCAATGCCACGATCGGAACCGGCTCCGCGACCGGCACGATCCAGAACGACGACCCAGTCGCGCAGCCCGGCCATTACGCGGGCACGAACTCGCAGAACGAGGCCTGGGCCTTCGACGTCACCCCCGACGGTCGGGGGCTGACCAACCTGACGAGCGGCCAGGTCAACATGCAATGCTCGTATGCGGGGCAGACCATCGCCCACCTGGCCGGCGGCAACATCCACCTGACGGGGACGATCCCGGTCGCCATGAACGGAAGCTTCTCGGCGACCGTGAACTTCACGGGAGGAACCATCGCCGGGTACCCGATCACGTCGGACGTCCTCACCGTGGCCGGCCAGTTCACGAACAACACGGCCTCCGGGACCTTCAACGAGAAGCTCAGCTTCAATCTGGACGTTTACCAGATCGACTGCATCACCGGGGACCAGACCTGGACTGCCACTCGGACCGGGTGACGGGAACCAGCTCGGCCGCTCTTCGAGCCGGACCGATGGGAGGGGCCGCACCGCGGCCCCTCCCTCGTTCGCGTGGTTCGCGCCGCCCCAGGGACTACGCTGGGACGTGATGCCCGAGCTGGCGGGAAGAGTCGCCGATGCCTACGAGGCGCGCGTGCGCGAGCAGGAGGAGGCGTGGCTCTCGCCGCTCGCGGTCCGCTCCTACGAGACCCGCGGGCGGGAACGTGAGGAGGAGCCGTGCGGGGTTCGCACCCCGTTCCAGCGCGACCGCGACCGAATCGTCCACTCGAAGCCGTTCCGGCGGCTGAAGGGGAAGACACAGGTCTTCATCGACCCCCAGGGAGACCACTACCGCACCCGCATGACTCACACGCTGGAGACGACCGCGATCTCCCGGGTGGTCGCGCGCGCGCTCCGGCTGAACGAGGACCTCACGGAGGCGATCGGGCTCGGCCACGACCTCGGCCACACGCCGTTCGGCCACGCGGGCGAGGACGCGCTCGACGCTGCCCTTCGTGGGCGTTTCGGCCTCGGGTTTCGCCACAACGAGCAGTCGTACCGGATCGCCCGCGGGCTCAACCTGACGTACGAGGTGTGCGAGGGGATCCTCACCCACACGGGGCCGGTCGAGCCGGAGACGCTCGAGGGCAGGATCGTCCGCCTCGTCGACCGTGTCGCCTACATCAACCACGACATCGACGACGCCGTCCGCTACGGCCTGCTCGTGGAGGGAGACTTGCCGCAGGAGGAGATCGCGTTGCTCGGCCCCTCCGGTGCCAAGCGCATCGACCGCCTCGTGCACGACCTGGTCGAGACGTCGGCCGCCGCCGGCGACATCCGGCAGAGCGAGGAGATCGGCGGCGCGATGCATCGCCTGCGCGACTTCATGTTCGAGCACGTGTATCTCGCCGAGCATGCGCAGGAGGAGCATCGCCGCGCGCACGCGACGATCGACCGCATCGTCGACGATCTCGTCGAGCGCGGCGACTCGGCCGACGACATCGTCGAATACGTGGCGGGGATGACCGACCGGTTCGCGCTCGCGTACGCTGAGCGATTCTGATGGCCCGCATCAAGGACTCGTCCGTCGAGGCGGTGAAGGCCGCGGCCGACATCGTCGCGCTCGTCGAGCCCTACACCCGGCTGCGCAAGTCGGGTGCCCGCTACGTCGGTCTCTGCCCGTTCCACCAGGAGAAAACGCCGAGCTTCGGCGTGACGCCGGACCGAGGCACGTTCAAGTGCTTCGGTTGCGGCGAGGGCGGAGACGCGATCACCTTCGTCGAGAAGAAGGAGAACGTGGACTTCGTCGGGGCGATCGAGTGGCTCGCCGACCGGTTCGGCGTGGAGCTCGAGTACGAGGAGACCTCGCCCGAGCAGGACCGCCTGCGGAAGCGGCGCGAGCGGCTCTTCCAGCTCCTCGATCGTGCGGCGACCTTCTACGAGCGCTGCCTCTGGGAGTCGGAGACCGGGGGGTTCGCCCGCGACTACCTGGCCTCGCGCGGGCTTCGCGAGGAGATCTGCCGCGAGTTCCGGCTCGGGCTCGCGCCGGGCGCCGCCGCGCTCACGCGCGGTGCCCTCCAGCAGGGCTTCACCAGGGACGAGCTCGCCGGCGCCGGACTGACGAACAGGCGCGGGAACGACTACTTCGGCCGGAGGCTGCTGTTCCCGCTCGCCGACGCGCGCGGGCGGGTGCGGGGCTTCCAGGCGCGGAGGCTGTTCGACGACGACCCGCTCCAGGCGAAGTACGTCAACTCTCCCGAGGGAGATCTCTTCCGCAAGGGGGACCTGCTCTACGGCCTCGACCTTGCCCGCTCGGCCATCGCCAAGGCCGATCGCGCCGTGATCGTCGAAGGTAACACCGACGTGATCGCCCTCCGTCAGGGGGGCTTCGACTCGGTCGTCGCGGCGATGGGCACCGCCCTCACCGAGGCGCAGCTGCGAGAGCTCTCGCGCCTGACCCGACGCGTCTCGCTGTGCTTCGACGCCGACGCAGCCGGTCAGGAGGCGACGCTGCGCGGGATGGAGCTGGCCGCTGCCCAGGGGTTCGACATCCGGGTCGTCTCGCTCCCCGCCGGCACCGACCCGGCCGACGATCCGGGCGCCTTCGAAGAACGGCTTGCGGGGGCCGAGGACTACCTCCCGTACCGAGTCCGGGTCGAGATCGAGCGCCTGCTGCCGGACCGCGAGCGCGCCTTCGAGCGCGTCCGCGAGGTCCTGGCCCCGTTCCCCGAATCGCCGGAGCGGCAGGACGCCGTCAGGCTTGCCGCCGACCGGCTCGGGCTTCCCGTCGGGCTCCAGGCCGGCCTGGCCCCGGCCGCACGTTCGCGCACCGGCGCAGTGTCGACGAAGGTGCTCGAGGCCGGCGTGCGCCAGGAACGGGACGCGCTGGCGGGAGTCGTGGCGCACGGCGGCCTGGCGCCGCTCCTGGCCGAGTTGACCCCGGAGCACTTCGACGTCGAGCTGCACCGGCGGGTTCGGGCGCACCTGCTTGCTCCCGCCCAGAGCGCCGACCGCGACCTCGTCGCCGTGCTCGCCGAGCTCGATGCCCGCGCGGCCGGCGAGGACATCGACGAGGGCACGGCCAAGGAGCTGCTCCTGCGCCTGCGCGAGAGAGGCATCCGGCGAGAGCTCGCCCGCTCCGACGATCTGGAGCGGACGAAGGAGCTCCAGGCCGCACTGGCAAGAATTCACGAGGCCGTCGGCGGGCTGACCTAGCTACGCTGAATCCGTGAACGACCCGCTCGTCATCGCCGGCCGCGAGCTCCGCTCGCGCCTTTTCACCGGGACCGGCAAGTACTCGTCGGCCGAGGTGATGCGTGACGCGGTGATCGCATCGGGGTGCGAGCTCGTCACCGTCGCCGTGGGCCGGATCGACCTCGACGCGGTCGAGGAGGCGATCACCGACTACCTGCCGGAGGACGTGACGCTCCTGCCGAACACGGCCGGGTCGGCCACCGCCGACGAGGCGGTCAGGATCGCGCGGCTCGCCCGCGCCGGCGGACTGCCCGACTGGATCAAGCTCGAGGTGATCCCGGACCCGCGCTGGCTCCTGCCCGACCCCGTAGGGACGCTCGAGGCAGCGGAGCGTCTCGTCGACGAGGGCTTCACCGTCCTGCCGTACGTGTTGCCGGATCCGGTGCTGCAGAAGAGGCTGGAAGAGGTGGGGTGCGCTGCGGTGATGCCGCTCGCCTCGCCGATCGGCAGCGGCCGCGGGCTGAAGCTCCGGCACGCGATCGAGATCATGATCGAGCAGGCCGAGGTACCGGTCGTCGTCGACGCGGGCCTGGGCGCTCCGTCACACGCGGCCGCGGCGATGGAGCTCGGCGCCGACGCCGTGCTCGTCAACACCGCGATCGCGCGCGCCGGGAACCCGCCGGCGATGGCAGGAGCGTTCAAGGCCGCGGTCGAGGCCGGCCGTGCCGCCCGCCTCGCCGGGCTGATCGAGGGGCGCGAGTCCGCCGAGGCGTCCAGTCCGGCAGGCGGCCTCGCCGTCCGGTCGTGACCGTCACCGTCAACGGCCGCACCCGGCAGACCGAGCCGGGGGAGACGGTCGAGTCGCTTCTCGACCGGCTCGGGCTCGCCGCGCGCTACGCGCTCGTCGAGCGAAACGGCGAGCCGGTCGACCGCGACCGCTACCGCGACACGGCGCTCGAGGACGGCGACACGCTCGTGGTCGCCCGTCCGGTCGCGGGTGGATAGCCGCCTCTACCTGATCACCGGTGCGCGTGCCGACCTCGCGGCCTTTCTCGAAGCGGCGGTCCGGGGCGGGGTGGATATCGTCCAGATCCGGGAGAAGACGCTCGCAGACGGGGCGCTGCTCCCCGTGCTGGAGCATGCCCGCGACGTGACCCGCAGGCTGGGCGTCCCGCTCGTCGTCAACGACCGCCCGGATCTCGCCCGCCTGGTCGAGGCCGACTATGTCCATGTCGGGCAAGACGACCTGCCCGTCGCCGCCGTCCGCGCGTTCGGCCTGGCCGTCGGCCAGTCGACGCATGCGCCGGCCGAGCTCGCCGCGACCGACGCCGACTACGCGGGGGTGGGACCCGTCTACGAGACACCGACGAAGGCCGGCCGGCCCGCGGCCGGGATCGAGTATGTGCGCCACGCCGCCGCCCACGCGGCCATTCCCTGGTTCGCGATCGGGGGGATCGACGAGACGAACGCCGCCGAGGTGGTCGCTGCGGGCGCGACCCGGATCGCCGTCGTCCGTGCGATCGGAAACGCAGAGGACCCGGAGCGCGCCGCCGCAGCTTTGCTGCAGGCCCTTCCCTGACACCTCCGCTACCATGCCGAAGCCGGTTCGGCAGCCGTTCCCCGGTAGCTCAATTGGCAGAGCATCCGGCTGTTAACCGGAGGGTTGTTGGTTCGAGTCCAACCCGGGGAGCACGAAAAGGCCCGCAAATGCGGGCCTTTTGCCTCTTCGAGGTTCGGCCGAATAGCTCAATTTCTACCCATTTGCTACCCGGAACAGCCGGGCTGACCCCCTCGTCCCGGTGCACAGCGAGCTAGCCGTGGACTAACGGCGAGCGCAACCGTGCGACTGCGGCCGCCAGGCGACCGCGACTCGCCGGTGGGCGAAGCGCCTCTCGGACGATCACCGCGGCCTCGTCAGGTTCGATCGCCTCGACGTCCTCCACGGTGACGAACAGCGGGTCGCTCCGGCTGAAGCGCCCGGTTCGGACCTCGAGCACGTCCGGGCGGTCCGAGCGGGACCCGTACAGGATTCCCTCGACGACGCCGAGCCGCTCCTGCCCGGCGTAGACCTCGAAGCCCTGGCATCGATGGAGCTCGTAATCGCGCTCGCCCGGCTCGGGCGGGCGCCGAAGCTCGACCCTCGACATTCCGGCGGTCTCCGCTTGACAGGGATCGGGGTCATCGAGCCGGCGCAACTCCCTCAGCTCCGTCTCCAGAGTGCGCACCCTTCCCATCAGCTCGGCGAGCTCGCTCTCCAGCTGAAGCGCCCGCTCCGCACGTCCGATCCGGAACAGCCGCGCGAGCCGCTCGCCGCCTTCTGCGGAGCCCTCTCCACCAAGCCACGCTCGGCCCATCTCCCTCCGATCGTCACCGGACTGAGGCCCAGTCATCGTGGGCTACCTCTGCGCCTGCTTCGGCTCTCCGAACACGGCGAGACGGCTCCTCTGCGCGCTTCAGCGAAAGTATGCGCAATTCGGGGCCGGGCGGTGCGCGGGGAAAGCAGCTCGAGCGGCCGGCGAGAGTTCGACCCGCGCCAGCCGACTGTCGTTTCACGCTCGGAAGCGACGGCAAGAAGCAGCCGATCCACTTCCACCTGCCCGACTACGAGCTGCATGACCGGATGCCGGCGACCCTGCCGCCGGGTGCCGAAGCCGTCTGGCTCGACCCCGGGATCGCCAAGGAGCACGCGCTCTCACTCCCGGAGCCGTACCCGGCCGAACTAATGGTCGTCCACTCGGGTGAACAGCGTCCGCAACAACGACTCCGGGTTACTGCGGCGTAGTAGCCGGCGCCAACGCGGGCGTGTCGCGTCGCGTCTCGAGGGTGCTTACGCCCCCGAACATTTCGTTTGCTCTTCTGAGCACCGTGGGCTGATGCGTGGGCGTCTCCCGTCGGGTGCGCGTCGATCGACGTTCGTACTACGCCGCGCCAACTCGCTCAACGGCTTTTCCGCGTGCTGACCATCCCCGGCTCGAAGCTCGGCGAGCGCCCACAACGCCAACTGCGCCTTCAGGAGCGAGACGGCCTCGCCCTCCGCGAGGTAGCGGGCCAGCCAGCGCAGGGCAGCGCGCTCGTACTTGATCGGGTCATGCTCGGCGTAGAGGAACAGCAGCCTTAGCGCCTCTTCCAGCATCAGCCGAATCTCCCTCGCCGTGGCCTCCGCGATGACGAGATTGCCGCGCTCGATCGCTCTGCTGAAGATCGCCCTCGGATGCCCCTGTGCCGTCATCGCCCTTCTGGCTGGGGCCGGACGGCGAGACCCAGCCTAGACAGGCTTGATGTGAAACTCCCCGAGTGCGGGTGCCATGCCCGGCAGTGCCGCCCTGCCAAGACTTGGTTTCTGGTCGCGGGAATCCCTGATGCCTGAGCGGGCTTGCGGCAGGAGACTCAGGCGAGAAGGAAGGTGATCCCTCGTGTCCATGGACGCATCTCCAGTTCGTGAGCATCATCGGCCGCACATCAGCCTCTGGCTCGTGGCCGAGGTCGGCTTGGCAGCGGGGCTGATCGCGCTGGGTTCCTGGGTGCTCGTTCACCGCTACACGGGCGGTGGCGGCCCCACCCACGACGCGACGACGCTGATCGACGACTCCATCGCAGCCGCGAACGCCAACGACGCGAAGGCCGCAACCGCACTGCTGACGAGCGACGTCGAGATCTGGATGCCGAGCGGCGTCAAGATCGAGGGAGCGAAGGGGTACGCCAGGTATGCCCTGGGGCCGGGCTTGCACCTGGAGCGCACCGCGCCGGTCACTGTCGATGGCGACTTCGCAACGACATTCGTCACGTTTACGCTTCCGACCATGAAGGCGGGCCAGGAGGAACGGGCCGTCGCGGTCTTCCAGCTCAAGGGCGGCAAGATCTTCAGGGTGTGGTACTTCCAGCTTGGCGTCACCGAGCCGTTCGACAACGCCGTCATGCAATAACGAGAGACGGCGTGGAGAGGCTCGCCCCCGCGGGCCTCGCACCACTGTTTCGCATCAAGCCTCTGCCTGGTTGATTTGGAGGGGCCTGTTCCGCTCTTGCCGGGGCTGTCGCGGCCGTGAAGATGGGGTGCGACTGCGGCGGTGAGGCGTTTGACGCGCCGGGCCTGCGGCGGCTGCCTTGCGTCCGGCGTCGAGCCAGTGGCGGAACCGGCACCGCCAGGTATGGAGAGGGGGTGCGCCGATGCGGCGCACGAGAATCTCACCACTTGCGCTGGTTGGAGCGGTCCTGGCC
>JBLMYA010000068.1:0-52670 GCA_050258035.1 Verrucomicrobiota bacterium | reverse complement strand
GGGCCCCCCGCCCCCCCCGCAGCTGGGGATTCCGGTCTGGGTCTCCGTCGGAGGTTTCTCGGCCACCGATTATGCGGAGACATGCCGCTTTCTCGAGGGCAACGACGCCGTTTCGGCCATCGAGTTGAACCTGTCGTGTCCGAACGTCGACGAAGCCCCTGAGTCGGCCGCGGAGATCGTCGCCGCCTGCCGCGAGGCGACGACGCTGCCGCTCTACGCCAAGCTCTCGCCGGCCAGCTGGGACATCGCCGAGGTCGCGCGCGCGGTGGAGCACGCCGGCGCGGACGGGCTCTCGCTCGTCAACACCCTGCGCGGGATGAAGCTCGACGGCGACCTGCGACCGGTTCTCGGGACGGCGACCGGCGGCCTCTCGGGGCCCGCGCTCAAGCCGGTCGCCCTGGCGGCGGTCCACGCGTGCTTCCTCGCGACCGGGATCCCGATCGTCGGGATGGGCGGGGTCTCCTCCGGGCGCGACGCGCTCGAGCTCCATGCCGCCGGCGCGAGCGCGGTCGCGCTCGGCACCGTGCTCTTCTCGGACCCGTTCGCGCCGAGCCGGATCCGCGAGGAGCTGGATGCAGAACTGGCAACACTCGGTCTCTCGTCGGTCGACGACGCGTGCGGCATCGCCCACGAGGAGGCGTTGCCACGCAGAAAACACCTCGACGTCAGATCGAGAGTTCCAAAAAAACTCCTGCAAAATGGGTGATTGGACCTCAGTTGACCGCTGGGAGCAAGCTGTTAGACTCGCACCCTCGTATGCCGACGAAGACCCAGGCAACGGCGCCGGTTCGCTCTCTCGATCAGCGCATGGAGGCCCTCGCGAGGGCCAATGACATCCGCGTCCGCAGGGCGCAGCTGAAGAAGGACCTCAAGAACGGCACGGTCCAGATCGAAGAGATCCTGGACGATCCGCCGGAGTACGTTTCCACGGCCAAGGTATTCGACATGCTGATTGCGGTACCGAAGTTCGGTCGCGTCAAGGCGGCCCGCTTCCTGAACCAGTGCCGCATCAGCCAGTCGAAGACCGTGGGCGGATTGTCCGACCGCCAACGCGCCGAGCTGATTGGGCTCTTCCACCGGAACGTCTGACGGCACGCCCGTCTTCGTGATCACCGGGCCGTCCGGCGCCGGCAAGGGGACCCTGATCCGAGCACTGCTCGAGCGCGTGCCGGAACTGGAGGTAGCGGTGTCCGCGACCACGAGGCTCCGGCGCCAGGGGGAGGAGGACGGCCGCGAATACTGGTTCCTCTCCGACGCCGAGTTCGTCCGCCGGGTGCACGAGGGGGACTTTCTCGAGCACGTCACCTACGTCTCCGGGAAGCGCTACGGCACGCTCCGCTCGGAGGTCGACCGCATCGCCGGCGGCGGCAGGTTCCCCGTTCTGGAGCTGGAGACGGAGGGCGCGCTGAACGTCAAGGAGGACGTCCCGGGTGCGGTGACGATCTTCATCACCGCCCCGATTCCCGAGCTCGAGCGGCGGCTGCGCGAACGGGCGAGCGAGAGCGAGGGCGAGATCGGCGAGCGCATCGGCCTCGCCCGCAAGCAGCTCGCCCAGGCGGAGCAGTTCGACTACGTGGTCGTCAACGACCAGATCGACCGGGCGACGAGCGAGCTGGAGAGCATCGTCCACCGGGAGCTGGCGATGGCCGGTACCATGAGCCGGCCGTGATCCATCCAAGAATCGATGAGCTGCTCGACAACGTGGACTCGCGCTATGCGCTGGTCATCGTCGCCGCGAAGCGTGCCAGGCAGATCAACAACTACCACCACCAGCTCGGTGAAGGCACCTTCGACGAGTTCCCGCCTCTGGTCGAGTCGCGCTCGAAGAACTACTTGACGATGGCCCTCGAAGAGACCGCCGAGGGCAAGATCAAGTACACGTACAAGAGCTGAGGCGCCGCCGTGGCCCGGCGGGTCCTCCTCGGAGTGACCGGCGGTATTGCCGCCTACAAGGCGTGCGAGCTCTGCCGACTCCTCGTCCGGGCCGGGTACGAGGTGACGCCGGTGCTGACACCGGAGGCGGAGACCTTCGTCGCCGCCAGGACGTTCGAGGCGCTGGCGCGCCGAGAGCAGCCGCGCGAGCTCTACCCGCACCTGGCCGGGGCAGACCTGCTCGTGATCGCGCCGCTGTCCGCGAACACGCTGGCGAAGCTCGCCCACGGGCTCGCCGACAACGTCCTCACCCAGCTCGCGCTCGCCTTCCGCGGACCCGTTCTGGTCGCGCCGGCGATGAACGTCCGCATGTGGGAGCACCCGGCGACGCAGGCCAACGCGGCGAAGGTGGCTGTCCGCGGCGTCGAGCTGATCGGCCCCGAGACGGGCGAGCTGGCCGAGGGCGAGAGCGGCTATGGCCGGATGAGCGAGCCGGAGGCGGTCTTCGCCCGCTGCCGCGAGCTACTCGGCGAGACGGACACCCTCGCCGGGAGGACCGTCCTCGTCAGTGCCGGGGGGACGCGCGAGCCGCTCGACTCGGTGCGGTTCGTCGGCAACCGCTCGTCGGGCCGGATGGGCGTGGCCCTGGCTGCGGAGGCCCGCCGCCGGGGGGCGCACGTCACGCTCCTCGCAGCCAACCTGACCGTGCCGGCGCCGGGCGGAGTGGAGGTGGTCGAGACGCCGACCGCCGCCGACCTCGCCCGCGAGACCAGGGCGCGGACTCCCGCAGACGTTGTGCTGATGGCGGCCGCGGTCGCCGACTACGCGCCGGAGCCGATTGGCGGGAAACGGCCGAAGACGGGCGAGGCCTGGGAGCTCCGCCTCGAGCCGACCGAGGACGTGCTCCGGAGCCTCGGCGAGCGGAAGAACGGGTCGGTGCTCGTCGGTTTCGGGGCGGAGGAGGGCGAGGCAGGTCTCGACCGGAAGCGCCGGATGCTGGCCGAGAAGCACCTCGACCTCGTCGTCTTCAACGACGTCTCGCGTGACGACATCGGGTTCGACGCGACGGAGAACGAGGTCGTCCTGGTGTCGGCGGGCGGCGAGCGGACGGTGCCGAAGGCGCCGAAGGAACGGATCGCCGTCGAGATCCTCGACGAGGTCGAGCGAATCCTCCAGGCCCGCTAGCCTAGGCCGCGGGGAGCCTGAACCCGCCCGCTTCCTCGAGCCTGCGGATCCGGTCCTCGAGCGGCGGGTGCGTGTCGAACATGCCCCTGAACGCCGTGCCGACGCCGGTCGCCTGGTTCTGCGGGTTCTCGATGTAGAGGTGGGCCACGGCGCGGCTCGCGTGCGCCGTCTGCGTGGTGTCGACGAGGAGCTTGCGGAGCGCGAGCGCGAGCCCTTCGCCGTCGCCGGTGATCTCCGCGGCAGATGCGTCGGCGAGGTACTCGCGCCGACGCGAGATGCACAGCTGGATCAGCACCGCTGCGATCGGGGCGAGCATCAGCGCTGCGATCCCGAGGGCGAACGCGATCAGGCCGCCGGTTCCGCCGCTCCTGCGCCCGCCGCCGAAGAAGGAGATGCGGAGGAGGAAGTCGGAGAGGAGCGCGATCACCCCGACGAGGACGGACACGAGCGTCATCAGCCGGACGTCGTGGTTGCGGACGTGAGAGATCTCGTGGGCGATCACCCCCTCGAGCTCCCGCTCGTCCATCAGGTTCAAGATGCCCGTGGTCACGCAGACGTATGCCTTGTCCGGGCTCCGGCCCGCGGCGAATGCGTTCGGAGCGGGGTCGTCGACGATGTAGATCGGCGGCGGCTGGGGGAGGCCGGCGGCGATCGCAACCGTCTCGACGACGTGGTAGAGACGGGGGTACTGCGCCTTGTCGGCCGGCTGCGCTCCGGTTGCACCGGCGACGATGCTCCCCGCGGAGAGCCAGCTGAAGATCCCGTAGACGATCCCGACGACGCCCACCACGACCAGCAGCGACGGCTGGAACGCGTACCCCAGCACGGCGCCGAGCAGGCCGACCATCAGCGCGAAGAGGACGAGCAGCCAGAGCGTCCGCCAGCGGTTCGCGCGAATCTGCTGCTGGAGGGTCATCGCCTGTCGTCGAAGGCGACGACCGGGGCGTCGCGACCCTCGTCGGTGCCGAAGAACTCGCGCTCGTGGAAACCGAACGGCTTGGCGATCAGCACGGCCGGGAAGGTCTGCATCGCGTTGTGGTACGCGTACACGGTCTGGTTGTAGTAGCGACGGGCGGCGGCGAGTTTGTCCTCGATGTCCGACAGCTCCTGCTGGAGGGCAAAGAAGTTCTCCGACGCGCGGAGTTGCGGATAGGCCTCGGAGACGGCGATCAGCCGGTTCAGCGCCCCGCCGAGATGCTCGTTCGCCTCTGCCGCCGCCGCCGGGCCTGCCGCCTGCTCCGCGGCCGCGCGCGCCTGCGTGACGGAGTCGAAGGTCTCGCGCTCGTGCGCCGCGTAGCCCTTGACGGCCTCGACGAGGTTCGGGACGAGGTCGTAACGGCGACGGAGCTGCACGTCGATGTTCGCCCACCCGGTTTCCGTCTCGTTGCGCAGCCGCACGAGCCGGTTGTACGTGTAGACGAGCAAGAGGAGGAGCAGGACGACAACCGCGCCGACGACGATCGCCACCCACACGCTGGTCGATACTAGACCCCGTGCAGGCCGTCGTGATGGCTGCAGGGGAGGGGCGCCGGCTCCGCCCGTTGACCGAGCGGTACGCGAAGCCCGTTCTGCCGATCGACGGCAGGCCGGTGATCGTCACGCTGTTGCACGAGTTGCGTGCGGCGGGTCTCGAGCGGGTCACGGTCGTCGTCGGACACCTCGCGGACCAGGTCGAGCGGCTCCTGGAGGGCTTTCCGCTCGAGCTCCGGTTCGTGCGGCAGCCGGAGCCTCTCGGCTCTGCGGACGCGGTGCGGCGCGGCCTGGAAGGCGTACCGGCGCTCGTCGTCGCCGCCGACACGGTCTTCACGCCGGGCGACATTCGGCGCTTCTCGGCCGCCGAGGGCCACGCGATCGCCGCCCGGCGCGACCCGCCCCCGAGCCCGCCGCACCGCTCAGCGCTCGGCGTGGCGGGCGGTCGCGTGACGAAGGTGCTCGACGACGACCCCGAAAACCCGCTCGCCTCGGCGCCACTCTGGCGACTGGGCGACACGTTCGACCGGACGCTCCTCGACCGGCTCGGGGGGCCCCCGTTCGAGCTCGCCGGGGCGTTTCAGGCCCTGATCGACGCGGGAGAGACGGTGCACGGCGTCGAAATCGGCCCGACCCGCGACTTGACGCATCCGCTTGACTGTCTGGAGGAGAACGTTCCGTACCTGAGAGCACTGTGAGCGACGTCTACGACTACTTCCAGCAGGGCCGGCGCCACCTCGAGCAGGGGATGGCAGCCCAGGCGACCGTGCCGCTCGAGAAGGCGAAGCGGCGGGAGCCGAACAAGGCGTCGATCCGCGAGTCGCTCGGAATCGCCTACTTCCGGATCGGCCGCTACGACGAGGCCGCCGACGAGTTCCGGGCGATGCTCGAGCTCTCGCCGGCGGACGACTATGCCCACTACGCGCTCGGGCGCTGCCTCGAGAAGCAGGGTCATGCCGCCCGGGCGAACGGCCACTACAAGCTGGCCCGCTCGCTGAGGCCGGGCAGCAAGCAGTACGCCGCGCGCGTCAGGGAGCTGGAAGGCTCCGACCCCGAGTAGGCGCGTGGGTCCGACCCCGAAAGGGGTCTGACCCCGCACAAGCGTCGGCTGCGAAGATCCCGCCGATGAGAGCGGTCGTCCAGCGGGTCCTGGGGGCGCGCGTCACGCCGGGCGGCCAGATCGGTGCAGGTCTGTGCGTGCTCCTCGGCATCGCGCGCGGAGACACGGCCGAGGGGGCGGAACGGTTCTCCGGGAAGATCGCCCGGCTGCGGATCTTCGAGAACGACGAGGGCAAATTCGACCGCTCGCTGCTCGACACCGGCGGGACGGCGCTCGTCGTCTCGCAGTTCACACTGGTCGCGGACACCGCCAAGGGGAACAGGCCGAGCTTTTCCGGGGCGGCTCCGCCGGATGTCGCGGAGCCGCTCCACGGCGCGTTCTGCGCAGGTCTCAGGCGGCTCGGGGTGGAGGTCGCCACCGGCGTCTTCGGCGCCAGGATGCAGGTCGAGCTCGTCAACGACGGCCCGGTGACGATCGTGCTCGAGGACCGATGATTTCGCAGGGCATCGTTCGTCTGATAGGTGTCAGTGATCTTCCGACCCGGAGGTGAGGCGATGGCACGGACGGTTCTGCTGGTCGGCACCCGGAAGGGGTGCTTCCTGCTCGAGAGCGAGGATCGGCGCGACTGGAGGCTCCGCGGGCCGTTCTGCGAGGGATGGCCGGTGTACCACGCGATTCACGACCGGTCGACGGGCGCGATCTACGCGGCCGCAGCGAGCGAATGGCACGGCTCGGCGATCTGGCGGAGCCCCGACCTGGGCGAGACGTGGCAGCACTCGAGCGAAGGCCTCGCCTACGAGGCCGACGGCGCGAAGAAGATGTCCAAGGTCTCGAACCTCGCGGCGAGGAACGGCCGGTTGCTCGTCGGGGTCGAGATGCCGGGGATCTTCGAGAGCACGGACGGAGGTGTCACCTGGTCGGAGCTGTCGACGCTCGCCGGCCAGCCGGGGAGCGAGGCGTGGGACGACCCTGCGAACCAGCCGCCGGGCCACCTCGGCATCTCCGCGATCATGTTCGATCCCGACGATGGCGCGCGCTTCTGGGCGATCGTCCAGGGCATGGGCCTGTTCGAGACCGAGGACGATGCCAAGACGTGGACGCCGCGGAACCGGGGTCTGCGCGCCGACTGGCCGCGCGAGCACGAGGAGGTCGGATTCTGCGTCCACAAGCTCGTCCGCTCGCCGGTCGACGGCGACCGGATGTTCCAGCAGAACCACGTCGGCATGCACCGAAGCGACGACGCCGGCAAGACCTGGACGGAGATCACCGAGGGGCTGCCCACCGAGTTCGGGTTCGCGGCAGCCGTGCACCCGCACGACCGCGACACCTTCTACGTGATCCCGCTCGACCCCGGCCACGGCCGCACGATGCCGGACGGCAAGGCGGCGGTCTGGCGCACGGGCGACGCGGGGGAGAGCTGGCAGCGCCTCGACCGCGGCCTGCCCTCCGAGAACGCCCACGTCGGCGTCCTCCGGGAGGGCATGGCGATCGACGCCGAGGACTCGCCGGGCGTCTACGTCGGGACGAGCACCGGCCAGGTGTTCGCGAGCATCGACGAGGGCGAGAGCTGGAACGAGATCGCCAGCTACCTGCCGGCGATCTCCTCGGTCGAGGTCGCGGTGATCGACTAGGGACGCCGTGGCCGAGATCCACCTCCCGTCGACGCTGCCCCCGCTCTTCCCGGGCCTTCCGCGCCGCCTCGAGCTCGACGCGCCGACCGTGGGCGAGGCGGTCGGCCAGCTCGACGCATCGTGGCCGGGCCTGCGAGACCGGCTGTGCGAACCCGGCCCGGCGATCCGCCCGCACATCCACTTCTACGTCGACCGGGAGCGGGCGACACTCGACACGCCGCTCGAGCCGCGCTCCCGCGTCGACGTGATCGCGGCGATCAGCGGCGGCTGAGGCCAGGCCCGGACGAGAAGGGCCGGACTCGGTCTGGCCTTCCGAGATCCGCGGGCGTCTGGATCGGGCGGCGGTTGCTATCCTTTCTGCACCACATTTCACCGGCTTGGCGAAATGGGCGCGAGGCGCCCATTTCTTGTGTAGGAGGTCGTTTTTTTGGCGCAGGTCTACGAGAGGGAACGGCAGCTGACGAGGGAGGTGACGAGCACCGTGGAGCAGGGGCTTCCCGGCGTCGAGGTGCTCGCCGTCGAGCTGTCCGGGCCCGAGCGGTTCACGGTCTACATCGACCACTCCGCCGGCGTGGACCACGCGCTCTGCGAGCGGGTCACCAACCTCCTGCGCGGCTACCTCGACCGGTACACGGTCGACGTCTCGTCGCCCGGCATCGAGCGGCCGCTGCGCACCCCTGCGCACTTCCGCAACGTGGTCGGACGGAAGGTCGTCGTGCGGACCGAGAACGACATTCGCGGACGCAAGCGCTTCCGAGGCCAGGTGCTGGCCGTGGACGAGCGCACTCTCAGCCTCGGCGCCGCAGGCGGCGAGGCGGTTCTGATCCCGTACGACGCGATCGTGCGGGGCAACCTCGTCGACGAAGGCGATGACACGGAAGGGCGTGACTGAGATGAGTAGAGAGATCATCGAGGCGGTCAGGACGATCGAGAAGGAGAAGGGGATCGAGGAGGACACCCTGATCCACGCGCTGGAGGACGCGCTCCTGGCCGCGTACAAGAAGACGCCCGGATCGTCCCGGCACGCCAGCGTCGAGCTCGACCCCGACAGCGGCGACTTCCGGGTCTATTCGATCGAGCTCCCGAAGGACATCGAGGAGCGCCTGATCGACGAGGCCCGCGAGCGCGCGATCACCGAACTCGAGGAGCAGGAGCTCGAGAGCGGCGAGCACTCGCACGTTCTCGTCTCGGACGACGACCTCCAGATCGACTGGTCCGACGTCGATCCGGCGCTCGTCAGGCGCACGGACGTCACTCCCGAGAACTTCGGCCGGATCGCCGCGCAGACCGCGAAGCAGGTGATCCTCCAGCGCATTCGCGAGGCCGAGCGCGAGATGATGTACGACGAGTACATCGACCGCGTCGGCGAGGTCGTCACCGGCATCGTCCAGCAGGCCGGCGACCGCAACAACGTCCTGGTCGACCTGGGCAAGGTCGAGGCGCTGCTGCCGCGCTCCGAGCAGGTGGACGGCGAGCGCTATGAGCAGGGCAGCCGGATCAAGGCCGTGATCACCGAGGTGCGCTCGGGCACGAAGGGCCCCCAGGTGATCCTCTCCCGCCGCGACCCGGAGCTGATCCGCACGCTGTTCGAGCTGGAGGTGCCGGAGATCGCCGACGGCCTCGTCGACATCAAGGGCGTCGCCCGTGAGCCCGGCTACCGCTCGAAGATCGCCGTCGAGTCGCACGCCCAGGGCGTCGACCCGGTCGGCGCGTGCGTCGGCCCGCGCGGCTCGCGCGTCCGTATGGTGGTATCCGAGCTCCGCGGCGAAAAGATCGACATCATCCCGTGGAACCCCGAGCCGGCCCGCTTCGTCGCGAAGGCGCTGTCGCCCGCCCGCGTTCGCGAGGTCTACATCGACGACGAGACCAGGGAAGCCACCGTCGTCGTCCCCGACGACCAGCTGGCGCTCGCGATCGGCAAGGAGGGCCTGAACGCCCGCCTGGCCGCCCGCCTGACCGGCTGGAAGGTCGACATCCAGTCCGACACCGAGTTCGCCCAGGCCGAGGCGGAGGCGGCGTTCGCCGGCGCCGACGGCGACGACTTCACCGGCCGCTGCGTCGCCATCCTGTCGACGGGGAAGCGCTGCCCGAACGCGGCGCTGCCCGGGTCCCGGTTCTGCGGGGTCCCGGCGCACCAGGAGCTCGCCAGGCGCGAGGAGGCGGGAGAGGAGCTCGGCGACCTGATCGTCCAGCCCGGCGCCCCGGAGCCCGAGGAGTCGGAGGAAGCCGAGGAGCTCGCCGTCGATTCGGCCGAAGAGACCGACGAGGAGACCACCCAGCCGGTTGCAGTAGGGCGGCCGGCGACCGAGCCGGCCGCACATCAGGAGACGCCGGCTGCGCAGGAGCACGATGCGGGTGCACAAGCCAATTAGGACCTGTGCCGGCTGCGGCCGAAAGGCGCCGCAGGCCGAGCTCATCCGCTTCGTCGCGAAGAACGGGACCCTGACGCCCGGGCGGCGTGAGCCGGGTCGCGGCGTCTACACCTGCCGGCGCCTCGCGTGCTTCGAGCGGGCTGCCGGAAAGCGGGCGTTCACGCGCGTTCTGCGGCGGCCCGTGCGCGTCGAACCGGCCCTTTCCGCCCTCTACACTGAGCACGTGGCTGAGGGGGCGCATGGCTGACGGGCCGAAGAGACCGATCCGTCCGCGCCAGGGCGGCGGCGGCGCAGGCCGCAGACGCCGGGTCGTGATCGACACCGGCGCCGCGAGGCCGCGTCCCGACGAGCGCCGCGCGCGCGACCAGCGGGGTGCCGCCCCGCCGAAGCAGCCGCGCGAGGTCGTCCCGCCGACCGGGCCGATCAGCATCGAGTCGGGGATCACCCTGCGCGACTTCTCGCAGGCGCTCGGGGTCGGGATGCAGGACATCATCAAGATCCTGATGGGCCTCGGCGCGCTGAAGACGGCGACGCAGTCGCTCACGGACGACGAGGTCGAGCTGCTCGCCGACGAGCTGAAGCGCGAGGTGACGATCAAGCACGCGGGCGACGAGGACGTCGAGCCCGAGATCGTCGAGGACGACCCGAAGGACCTCGTCCCGCGCCCGCCGGTCGTGACGATCATGGGGCACGTCGACCACGGCAAGACGACGCTCCTCGACGCGATCCGCAACGCCAAGGTGGTCGAGACCGAGGCGGGCGGGATCACGCAGCACATCGGTGCCTACCAGGTGGCCGTCGACGGCCGCAGGGTGACGTTCCTCGACACGCCCGGCCACGAGGCGTTCACCGCGATGCGCGCCCGCGGCGCGAAGGTGACGGACATCGCCGTCCTGGTCGTCGCTGCCGACGACAGCGTGATGCCGCAGACGAAGGAGTCGATCGCCCATGCGCGCGCCGCCGAGGTGCCGATCGTGGTTGCGGTGAACAAGATCGACCTGCCGGACGCGAACCCCGACCGCGTGCTCGGAGACCTCGCCGCGGAAGGGCTGCAGCCCGAGGAGTGGGGCGGCGACACCCAGGTGGCCCGCGTGTCGGCCAGGGAGCAGACCGGGCTCGACGAGCTGCTCGAGAAGGTGCTGCTCGTCGCCGACGCCGAGCTGGAGCTGCAGGCCAACCCGAAGGCGCCCGCCTCGGGCCCGATCATCGAGTCGCGCCTCGACGTCGGCCGCGGGCCGGTCGCGACGATGCTCGTCCAGCGCGGCACGCTCCGCGTGGGCGACGCAGTCGTCGCCGGTGACGCCTGGGGCAAGGTCCGGGCGCTCTACAACTACAAGGGAGAGAAGCTGAAGGACGCCAGGCCCGGGGACCCGGTCGAGATCCTCGGCTTCGACAAGCCGCCGCCGGCCGGCGAGCTCGCACGTGTGGTCGAGACCGACCGCGACGCCCGCGATCTCGCGCACAAGCGGGCCGAGCGGCTGCGCCGAGAGCAGTTCGCGATCCGCCCGTCCTCGAGCGTCTCGCTCGAGAACCTCTTCGAGCAGCTCCAGGCGGGGGAGGTCAAGGACCTCAACCTCGTCGTCAAGGGCGACGTGCAGGGGTCGATCGAGGCGATCGTCGGCGAGCTGGCGAAGATCCAGCACCCCGAGGTGCGGGTGAACGTCATCCACCAGGGGGTGGGCGGGATCACCGAGAACGACGTCATGCTCGCCTCGGCCTCCGGCGGAATGATCCTCGGGTTCAACGTCCGTCCGAATGCAGAGACGCGGGGGCTCGCCGAGCGAGAGGGCGTCGAGATCCGGACGTACAACGTGATCTACAAGCTCACCGAGGACATTCAGCAGGCGCTCGTCGGCATGCTCACGGCCGTCAGGACCGAGGAGACGATCGGCGAAGCCGAGGTCCGCGAGACGTTCCGGGCCTCGCGCGTCGGCACGATCGCCGGCTGCATGGTGACGAGCGGCGTCGTCCGCCGCGGCGCCAGCGTCCGCATCGTCCGGGACGGAACCGTCGTCTACACGACGACGATCGACTCGCTCAAGCGGTTCCAGGACGACGTCCGCGAGGTGCAGGAGGGCTTCGAGTGCGGCCTCCATCTCGCCAACTACGACGACGTGAAGGTCGAAGACCTCCTCGAGGTCTTCGAGACACGCGAGATCGAACGCACTTCTCTCGACGACGTCTAGGCAACTCCTGGCCCTGGTCGTTCCCCGCGCGGAGCGCGAGTGGGCGGCCGGGCTCAGCCCGGTCTGCGAGGCGATCTAGCCGGCGCCGTCGAGCCGCCGACCCTGAGGCGCGGGCGGTACTGGACGTCCGGCGTCGCGCCGCCCTGGCCGCCGATCAGGGTGCGCAGCGTCGTCACCGCGGTGCGGGCGATGTCGAGGATCGGCTGCTCGATCGTCGTCAGCGGCGGGTCGGTCCAGCCGGCCGCCTCGATCCCGTCGAAGCCGACGATCGAGACGTCGTCCGGCACGCGCAGCCCGCGCGCGGTCGCCTCGCGGAGCGCACCGATCGCCATCAGGTCGCTCGAACAGATCACCCCCGTCGGCGGGTCGGCCTCGTCGAGCAGCGACTCCATCGCGGCGCGGCCGCCGTCGACCCCGAACTCGGCGTGGGCGACGAGGCCGTTCGGCGAGATGCCGGCGGCCTCGAGGGCGACCTCCCTGCCCCTCGCCTTCTCGCGCGTCGGGCGGAAGCGGTCGGGCCCGGCGACGAAGCCGATCCGGGTGTGCCCGAGGTCGAGGAGGTGCTGGGTTGCGATCTGACCCGCGGCCCGCTCGTCGACGCCGATGTGCGGCACCTCCAGCGTCTCGACGGCGCCGTTCACGAAGACGATGCGCGCTCCCTGCCCGAGGAGACGGGCGTAGTGACTGTGATCGGCGCGGAGGTCGGCGGCCTCGCTCGAGATGAAGATCATCCCGTCCACCCGCCGCTCCAGGAGCATCTGCACGTACTCGGCCTCCGCGACGGTCGATCCACGGATGTTGCAGAGGATCGTCGCGAACCCCGCCTTCGTCGCCTGGGTCTCCATCGCCTGGGCGAGCGCGGGAAAGATCGGGTTCGCGAGCTCGGGCACGAGCAGGCCGATCGCGCCGGTGCGAACCGCCCCTGGCGGCACGTAGAGGAGCTCTCGCATCGCGCGCTCGACCCGCTCCCGGGTCTCGTGGCGCACGCGGGCGGAGCCCGTGATCACGCGCGACGCGGTCGCGGTGCTAACCCCCGCCCGCTCGGCGACGTCTCTAAGGGTTGCGCTACCCAAACGATCGGAGGACATGTGCACGCGGATGAAACACGCTTACCACATGTTTCGCAAGCCGTGAAGGCCCAGATAGGGCGAAATCGACGTCGTGGCCGGCACGCTTGACAGACGCAGGTCGACCGCTTAGGGTCGCCATGTTTCAGAATGATGAAAACAATTTTCATGCGACTTCGGGCGCCAGCCGTGCCCGAGGAGAAGGAGGGACTCCTCTCATGAAATTCACCAAATCGCGCACGGGCGCCCTTGCGCTCGCCGCCGCGGCGCTCGCGGCGGGTGCCGCGCTCTCGACCGCCTCGGCGTCGACGCACTCATCCAAAGCCCTGACACTCGTGATCTGGGCAGATGCGAGCCGGACACCGCCCATCACGGAGCTCGCCAACAAGTGGGCGGCAGCGAACGGGGCGACGATCAAGGTCGTGAACAAGGGGACGGATCCGGGCGTGATCCGGTCCGGGCTCAGCACGGTCGCTGCCTCGGACGCTCCCGACATCATCGTCGGCGCCCACGACTGGACGGGAGAGCTCGCCGCCAACGGTCTCGTCGAGCCGCTGTATCCGTCGGCGGCCGTCAAGACGCAGTTCCCGCGGTACACCCTCGACGCGTTCTCCTACGGAACCGCCGTCAAGAAGCTCTACGGCATCCCGACGACGGTCGAGAACATCGGGCTGCTCGTGAACACGAAGCTCGTGCCGAAGGTCCCCAAGACCTTCGCCCAGGTCGAGGCGGCGGCGCTCAGCTACAAGAAGAAGAACCGCCTCGCATTCGGCATCTGTGTCCAGCAGGGCTCCGGTGGCGACGCGTACCACATGTACCCGTTCTTCTCAGGTCTCGGCGGCTACATCTTCGGTACGAACAAGGCCGGCAACCTCGACGCGTCCGACATCGGCGTCGCGAACCCGACGTTCCTCAAGAACGCCCGGCTGATCGACAAGTGGAACAAGGAAGGCCTGATCAACTCCAAGGCCGACTACTCGACGTGCAACGACGCGTTCACGAAGGGGCGCGCACCGTTCTGGATCACGGGCCCGTGGGCCGTCTCGAACATCCAGAAGGCCGGAGTGAAGTTCAGGGTCATCCAGGTGCCGCCGATCACCAAGCCCTCCGTCCCGTTCCTCGGTGTCCAGGGCGTGATGGTGACGAAGTACGCCTCGGCGCACAACGTCGACTCGGCTGCCAAGGATCTGGTCGTGAACTACTTCTCGACTCCGACCGCGCAAACGCAGTTCGCGGCGGCCGGCGGACGGCCTCCCGCGAACACCAAGGCGAAGTCGAACGACCCGATCCTGGCCCAGTTCTCGGCGGCGAGCAAGGGCGGCGTCCCGATGCCGAACATCCCGCAGATGGCGAGCGTCTGGACCGACCTCGGCCAGGCGTGGGTCCGCTCGACGAAGGGCGCCGGGGCGATGCCTGCACGTCGCTCCTTCGTCGGTGCCGCGAAGTCGATCGCCGACAAGATCGGCTAACTCAGGTTAGGGTGGAGCGGGCGTTCCCGGAGACGTCCGCTCCACTCACCGACGACTTCGCGATCACGTGAGCTCTGCCACCGCTCCCGCTCCGGCTCGTGACCGGCAGTTGTTCCGCCCGAGCCTGATCGCTCGCGCGATTGCCGTGTTCTCGGGGAGCACGGGCTACGCGGTCAAGATCGCACTCCTCGCGATCTCCAACGCTCTCGCCGTGTGGGCGATCTACGTGTTGATCTCCCACCACCGCTGGCCGGCGGCCGCCGTCGTGATCGCGGCGACCGCAGTGATCGACTGGGTCTACCTGGCACCGCGCAAGTGGACGCTGCCGGCGAAGTTCCTGATCCCCGGGACGGTGTTCCTGATCGGCTTCCAGGTGATTCCGATTCTCTACACGATCGACGTCGCCTTCTCCAACTACTCCACCGGCCACATCCTCACCAAGGGGCAGGCGATCGACGGAATCAAGGTCAACTCACTCGAGCAGCTTCCGAACAGCCGCCAGTTCGACATGGCGGTTGCGAGGACCGACTCGGGGAAGCTCGTCTTGCTCCTGCACAACCAGGGGAAGGGCGGACAGGTCTACGTCGGCACCGAGAAGGGCCTGACGCCGCTCGCGAAGAGCGATTACACGCTGAACGATCTCGGACAGCCGATCTCGGCCAAGGGCTACGCGCTCCTCAAGGGCGCTCAACTCTTCTCGCTCGACCAGCAGCTCCGCACCTACAAGGTTCCGACCACCGGCGACAGCGCAATCGAGCCGCAGGGGACCTCGAACGCCGTCGAGCTGACGCCGACGCTGCGCTACGACTCGAGCACCGACACCTTCACCCGTCTGAGGGACGGGAAGGTGTTCCGTGACAACGGCCTCGGGTCGTTTGCGGCCGGCGGCGCGCAGCTCCAGCCGGGGTGGAACACGCACACGGGCTTCAGGAACTTCAGCCAGATCATCTACAACCCGCTCATACGCAAGCCGTTCCTGTCCGTCTTCGCATGGACCTTTGTCTTCGCGGCGTCCACCGTCCTGCTCTCGTTCGCGATCGGCCTGTTCCTCGCGATCACCCTCGACAAGAAGGGCCTTCGCTTCCAAAAACTGTACCGCTCGGTCCTGATCATCCCGTGGGCGATTCCGGGGTTCCTCGCCCTGCTGGTTTGGGCCGGGCTGCTGAACGACGACTTCGGCGTCGTGAACCGCCTCCTCCACATTCACATCGGCTGGCTCTTCGGCGGCAACGTCGTCTCGTGGCTGCCGTTCATCACCTGGCCCAGGATCGCGGTCATCCTCGTCAGCGTCTGGCTGACGGTGCCCTACTTCTTCCTCGTCTCCCTGGGAGCGCTGCAGGCGATTCCCGAGGAACTGACCGAGGCGGCGCGCGTCGACGGCGGAAATCCATGGCAGATCTTCAAGAGGGTGACCCTGCCGCTGCTGATGGTGGCGGTCTCACCGCTCTTGATCGCGTCCTTCGCCTTCAACTTCAACAACTTCAACAACGTGTACCTGCTGACCCACGGTGGCCCGTACACGGGCACCTCCTCGATCGCCGGAAACACCGACATCCTGATCAGCTACACGTACAAGGTCGCGATCGCATCCGGCACGGGCGGGAACTACGCGCTGGCGAGCGCATTTGCGATCGTCATCTTCTTCGTCGTCGCGGCGATTTCCGGGTTCTCGTTCCTGCAGACCAAGTCTCTGGAGACATTGAAGTGAGCGAAGCCGAGGTCACGACGCCCGCCGCTGTTGCCGTTCCGGAGGCGCGCGCGGCCGTCCGAAGGCCGAGCGGTCGGCCCAAGCTCAAGGACACGTGGTGGCGGCATCTGGTGGGGATCGTCGCGATCGTCATCTCGCTCTTCCCAGTCGTCTACATCGTCTCGTCCGCGTTCAACGCACAGAACACCCTCTCGGGGGCGCGCGTGATCCCGTCGCAGGTCACGCTCGGGAACTTCTCCGACCTGCTCCACAACAAGGTCAAGGCGAACACGGGCGTCGTGCAGGACGCGCCGTATCTCCACTGGCTCCTCAACTCCGTGATCGTCGCAGGTTGTACGGCCCTGTTCACGACCATACTCGGCGCACTCGCCGCCTACGCCTTCAGCCGGTTCCGGTTCAGAGGACGGCGGCTCGGGATGCTGTTCCTCCTGCTGATCCAGATGTTCCCGCAGTTGGTCGCGGTCGCGGCGATCTACCTGATCGTCTACAACCTCGGCGGCGTCTTTCCCCAGATCGGCCTCGACAAGCAGGCGGCCGTCATCCTGGTCTACCTCGGAGGTGCGATGGGCGTTCAGGCCTGGCTGATGAAGGGTTTCTTCGACACGATTCCCGCCGAGCTCGACGAGTCCGCGCGCGTCGACGGCGCCACTCCGGCGCAGATCTTCTGGGGTGTGGTCATGCCCCTGGCTGCCCCCGTCCTCGCGGTCGTCGCGCTGATCTCGTTCGTCTTCACGCTGAACGAGTTCGTGATCGCGTCGGCGCTGCTCCAGACATCGACCCATCTCACGCTGCCGGTCGGCATGAACGGAATGGTCACGAACCAGTACGACCAGACCTGGGGCCCGTTCACCGCCGGTGCCCTGATGGCTGCGGTGCCGGTGGTGATCCTCTTCCTCTTCCTGCAGCGCTGGATCATCGGCGGACTGACTCAAGGGGCGGTGAAGGGATGACGGCGGCGGAGCTTCGCGCCGCACCAACAGCCAGCCTGCTCGCGGAGCCGCATCACGACGGCTCGGAGCTGTACGTCTCGGGCGGGACGGCGCCGGGCGAGCGCGCCACGCTCCGGCTGCGGGCACCGCGCGGTCTCGCCGACCGCGTGATCCTGCGGACCGTCCACGACGGCGAAGCCGGCAACGCCGAGGCCGTGAAGGCTGACGAGAGCGACACGGAGACGTGGTGGCAGGCCGAGTTCGAGGTGACCGGACCCCTGACCCGCTACCGGTGGCTCCTCTGGGGCGGCGCCGCCGGGTACGCCTGGGTGAACGGGCTCGGCCGGATCGGGCACGAGGTGCCGGACGACGACGACTTCGTCCACGCACCTGCGGCAGGAGGGCCCGGCTGGCACCTGGACTCGGTCGTGTACGAGATCTTCCCCGACCGCTTCGCGTCCAGCGGTCTCGAGGTCGACACGCCCGACTGGGCGGTTCGCCGCCCGTGGGACTCGCCGCCGGACGGCCGGAGCCGCAACACGCAGCGGGAGCTCTTCGGCGGCGACCTGCGCGGGATCGAGCAGCATCTCGACCACGTCGAGCGGCTGGGCGCGAACGTCATCTACCTGACGCCCATCTTCCCGGCTCGCTCAACGCACCGCTACGACGCGACCACGTTCGACAGGATCGACCCGTTGCTCGGCGGCGACGAGGCGCTCGTGTCGCTCATGCGGGCCGCGCACGCGCGTGGGATCCGGGTGATCGGCGACCTGACCCTGAACCACACGGGCGACGGGCACGAGTGGTTCCTCGCCGCTCAGGCCGATCCCCCGTCCGTGGAGCGGGGCTTCTACTACTTCGACGAGTCGCTCCCCTACGGGTACGCAGCCTGGTGGGGGATCCCGACGCTCCCCAAGCTGAACCACGGCTCTGCCGAGCTCGGCCGGAGGCTCGACCGCGTCACGCGCCGCTGGCTCGAGCCCCCGTTCGACCTCGACGGCTGGCGAATCGACGTCGCGAACATGGCCGGCCGCTACCGGGGCGAGGATCACGGCCACGAGCTGGCCCGTGCGACCCGGCTGGCGCTCGAGCAGGCGAAGCCCGACGCGCTCCTCGTCGCCGAACACGGCTACGACTTCAGGGACGACCTCCGCGGCGACGGCTGGCACGGGGCGATGAACTACGCGGGCTTCATGCGGCCGGTTTGGTACTGGCTCCGCGGCGACCTCTCCGGGGAGCTGGGTCGCACCTTCTGGGGCTACCCGGTCGGCATGGCCACGGTCGACGGCCGCGACGCCGTCGCGACGATCCGCGCGTTCACGGCCGGGACGCCCTGGGCCTCGATCCTGCACTCGTGGACGCTCCTCGACAGCCACGACAGCGCACGGTTCGCGACCGTCGCGGGTTCACGTGAACGGCAGCTCACGGGCGTCGGGATGCAGATGACGCTGCCCGGGGTGCCGATGGTGTTCGCCGGCGACGAGATCGGGCTGGAGGGCGAGTGGGGGGAGGACGCCCGGCGGACGATCCCCTGGGAGCGGCCCGACGCCTGGGACGCGAGCCTCCTGGAGAGCTACCGCGAGCTGATCGCGCTCCGCCGCGGGTCGGCCGCGCTCGCGCGTGGCGGACTGCGCTACGCGGTGGTCACCGCCGAGGCGGTGGCGTGGCTCCGGGAGACCGCGGACGAGCGGCTGCTCTGCCTGGCGGCCCGCTCGTCGCACGAACCGATGCGACTGCCGCTCGCAGGCCTCGGCTGCGGCGGCCTGGAGACCCTCTACGGCGGGGACGCCGGGACGGCGGGCGGCGAGGCCGTCCTCCCCGCCGACGGGCCCGCATTCCACGTCTGGAGACTGGAGGACTGAGCGCCATGGCGGGAGTGAGCTTCGAACACGTCGACAAGATCTACCCGAACGGCGTCCAGGCGGTGTTCGATCTCTCGCTGGGCATCAACGACGGCGAGTTCCTGGTGCTCGTCGGACCGTCGGGGTGCGGCAAGACGACGGCGCTGCGCATGGTCGCGGGCCTCGAGGAGATCTCGGGCGGGACGGTCTCGATCGGAGAGCGGGTCGTCAACGAGCTCTCGCCGAAGGAGCGCGACATCGCGATGGTCTTCCAGAACTACGCGCTCTACCCGCACCTGTCGGTGGCGGAGAACATCGCGTTCGGGCTCAGGCTCCGGAAGGAGTCGAAGAGCGTGATCAACGACCGGGTGGGCTGGGCGGCGAAGCTCCTCGGCCTGACGCCGTACCTCGACCGGAAGCCGAAAGAGCTCTCGGGAGGCCAGCGCCAGCGCGTGGCGATGGGCCGGGCGATCGTGCGCCAGCCGCAGGTCTTCCTGATGGACGAGCCGCTCTCGAACCTCGACGCGAAGCTGCGCGTCCAGATGCGCGCCGACATCGCCAACCTGCAGAAGGACCTCGGCACGACGACGCTCTACGTCACGCACGACCAGGTCGAGGCGATGACCATGGGCGACCGCGTGGCAGTGATGAACAAGGGCATCCTCCAGCAGGTCGACGCGCCGCAGCGCCTGTACGACCGCCCGGAGAACCTGTTCGTCGCCGGCTTCATCGGCACCCCGCCGATGAACCTGCTCGAGTGCACGGTGTCCGTGAACGGCGGCGTCTCGATCGGCCTCGGCGGTGACGCCGTCCCCATCGCCGAGCAGGCGCTCGCCAACTACCCGGGCCTCCGGGGCTACGACGGCCGCAAGGCAGTCGTCGGGCTGCGCGCCGGCGACCTGCATCCGATGCAGGGCCACGGCGAGCTGCCGCACATCAACGCCCGCGTGCAGCTGGTCGAGTCGCTCGGAGGCGAGTCGATGGCGTACTTCAAGGTAGACGCGCGCAGCCTGAAGAGCGAGGAGACCGAGGAAGAGGCGGTCCTGGAGGCGGAGGGCGAAGAGACGGTGGTGGGCGCGCGGCCGAACCTGGTCGCGTCCTTCCCGGCGCACGTCCAGCTCCGGCTCGGGAGCGACGTGCCGGTCGCGATCGACACGAGGAACCTCCACTTCTTCGACGAGAGCACCGGTGCGCCTCTTCGGTAGCGCGATTGCTGCCGCAATCGCGCTGGGGGTCCTCCTCGCCGGCAGTGGGGCCTCCGCCGGCCAGGCGCCCCCCTTGCCGGCCGAGCAGGAGGCGCTCGCAACCCCCGGACAGATCAGCTCGCTCGCCTCCCAGCGGATCTACTTCGTGATGCCCGACCGCTACGCGAACGGCGATCCCGCCAACGACCGCGGCGGTCTCACCGGGTCCCGGAACGCGACCGGCTACGACCCGAGCGACATCGGCTACTTCCACGGCGGCGACCTGAAGGGGCTGGCCGAGCGGCTCCAGCGTATCCGCGACCTCGGCTTCACCGCGCTCTGGATCACGCCTGTCGTGAAGCAGCAGACCGTGCTCTCCGGCAGCGCCGCCTACCACGGCTACTGGGGTCTCGACTTCACCACCGTGGACACCCACCTCGGGAGCGACCAGGACTTCGCGAACCTCGTCGACCGCGCCCACGCGCTCGGGCTGAAGGTCTACCTCGACGTCGTCGTCAACCACACCGGCGACGTGATCACGCTGTCGAACGGCGGCACGTACTCCGACATCCCGTTCCGCGACTGCCACGGTACGTTCTTCAGGGCCGAGCGGTACGTGACCGCGAAGACGTTTCCGTGCCTGGCGGCGCGGTACATGCCGAAGGTGCCGTACGTGGCCCCGGGCGACCGGCATCTCAAGAGGCCTGCCTGGTTGAACGACCCGCTGAACTACCACGACCGCGGGAACATCGACTTCGGCTCGTGCAGCACCCAGTGCTTCGAACAGGGGGACTTCTTCGGCCTCGACGACCTGTTCACGGAGAAGCCGAACGTGATGAAGGGCCTGGCGCAGATCTACGGGTCGTGGATCACGCGGTTCCACGTCGACGGCTTCCGCGTCGACACCGCCAAGCACGTCAACGCCGCGTTCTTCCGGCTCTGGGTCCCCCGGATCAGGGTGGCGGCGAAGGCGGCGACGACACCGACGGACTTCCCGATCTTCGGCGAGGTCACCCTGAACGACGCCGTCGATCTGTCGGCGTACGTGGCAGAGCGAGGGATACCCCAGGTGCTCGACTTCCCGTTCCAGCAGGTCGCCTCCGCGTACGCCGCGGGGTTCTCCGGCGCGAAGGGAATCGCGCGGCGGCTCGAGAACGACGACTACTTCCGGCTGCCGGACGGCGCCGATCCCGCCTTCGCGACGTTCCTGGGCAACCACGACATGGGCCGCGCGGCGCAGCAGATTCTCTCCCACTCGCCGGGGCTGTCGCCGTCGGCGCTGCTGAAGCACGTGCTCCTCGGGTACGACCTCCTCTACCTCCTGCGGGGAGCGCCGGTCGTGGTGTACGGCGACGAGGTGGGGATGATCGGCTCGGGCGGCGACAAGGCGGCCCGTCAGGACATGTTCCCGACACACGTCCCGGAGTGGCAGACGGAGACCCGGGTCGGCTCCCCGCCGATCGGCAGCGCCTCGTCGTTCGACGTCGCCGACAACCCGATCGAGGCGCAGCTGAGGAGTCTCTCCGGACTGCGCGACCGTTACCCCGCGCTCTCCACCGGGGCGTCGGTCGTCCGCCACGCGAGCGGGGCCGTGCTCGTCGTGTCCCGCATCGACGCTTCCGCCGGCACCGAGCTTCTCGCCGCCTTCAACAACGGCGGCGGCGACGCCACGGTCACCGTGCCGGTCGCCACGCCGGGCGCGTCCTGGACGTCCGAATTCGGCTCCGGGACCGTCACCGCCGCCGGATCGAAGGTGACGCTGACGATCCCCGGCGTCTCGGCGGTCCTGCTGAAGCCGTCGACGGCGATTCCCGCCGTGCGCCCACCGGCGCCCGTCCTGGTAGCCGGACCGGATGCGATCTCGTCCTACTACTCGCTCCGTGCGACCGTCGCCGGCGCGCCCGTCACGGTCGCCTTCGCCGTCCGCCGGTCCGGAGGACGGTGGCAGCGTGTCGCGGTCGACGACTCCGCTCCCTTCCGCGGCTTCCTCGACCCGCTCCACTACCGGAAAGGAACACGTCTCCAGGCGGTCGCGATCGCCCGTGGGCCCGATGGAGCGATCTCGGTCTCGAACGTCGTCACCGTCAGCCCCCGTGGCTAGAGTGCACGCCTCGATGCGCCGGAGAGAGGCACCGCTGTCGCGCCGCGGAAGCGGCGTGCTCATGCACGTCACCTCGCTTCCGGGCGGCCGGCTCGGCGACGAGGCGTACGCGTTCGTCGACTGGCTGGCCGAGGCCGGCCAGTCGTGGTGGCAGGTACTGCCGCTGAATCCCCCGGACGCCTTCGGCTCGCCCTACACGTCCTCGTCGGCATTCGCCGGGTGGCGGGGGCTGCTGGAGGACGCCGATGCTCCGGCGAGCGCCGCGGAGATGCGCGAGTTCCGGGCGCGGCATGCCTACTGGGCTGGCGACTGGGAGCGGTACGCGGGCCGGGGCGCGATCGCCGACCAGGTGCGCTTCGACCGCGAGTGGGGAGCGCTCCGGACCTATGCGGCCGAGCACGGCGTACGCCTGATCGGCGACGTCCCGATCTACGTCGCCGAGGACAGCGCCGAAACGGCAGCCCATCCCGATCTCTTCGCCCGGGACCTGGTCGCCGGTGCGGCGCCCGACGTCTCCCATCCGGAAGGACAGCTGTGGGGGCAACCCGTCTACGACTGGCGCGCGATGCGCCGCGAGGGCTACCGCTGGTGGATCGAGCGCTTCCGCCGCACGATCGAGCTCGTCGACGTCGCCCGCGTCGACCATTTCCGTGGCTTCGTGGCGTACTGGGCGATCCCGCGCGGCGCGACCACCCCCCTCGAAGGCCGCTGGCATCGCGGCCCGGGAGCGGCGCTCTTCGACGCCGTCGAGCGCGAGCTCGGCCACCTCCCGCTGATCGCCGAGGACCTCGGGCTGATCACGCCGGCCGTCGACCGGTTGCGCAAGCGGCTCGGGCTGCTCGGCATGCGGATCGTCGGGCGCGGCTTCGTCAAGCGGCACCGCCACCGGCACGCCGTCGCCGCCCACGTCGAAGACGCCGTCGTCTACACCGGGACGCACGACCATCCGACGCTCGCAGGGTGGCTGGCGTCGGCGTCTCCCGAGGATCTCGCGCTCGTCGAGCGCGACCTCGCAGCGGCCGGTATCGAGGACGACGACCGCGTGTGGGCGCTCGTCCGGCTGGCGCTCTCCTCCCGCGCGCGGATCGCGATCCTGCCGATGCAGGACGTGCTCGAGCTCGGCGACGAGGCGCGCATGAACCATCCCGGGACGGTCGGGAACGGCAACTGGCAGTGGCGGCTCGAGCCGGGTCAGCTCTCTGCCGGCCTCGCAGCCCGGCTGCGTGATGCCACCGCCGAGAGCAACCGGCTCGCGCCGGTCGCTCCGCGGCTGCTCGCGACGGCGTAAGTGCCTGCCGGGTACGTCGGGATACTGTCGGTCGAGCTGCACTTTCCCGAAGCGGGCTCGCTCAAAGGCAAGCGCAAGCACGTGCTCTCCGCCAAGTCGCAGCTCCAGAACCGTTTCGGAGCTTCGGTCGCCGAGGTCGACCACCATGATCTCTGGCAGCGCACGGCGCTGGTGATGGCCTGCTCGTCGCGCCGGGTCGGCGAGCTGCACGAGCTCCTGGACGGAGCGGAACGCTGGCTCCACGGCCAGGACTGGGTCGTCGCGCGGGTCGACCGGCGGATCGTCACGCTCGAAGACGAGCGCTCGCTACGGTGGTGAGCGATGAGCGACCGCATGCGCAGGGTGAACGAGGCAGTGCGCCACGTGCTGTCCGAGGCCGTTCCCGAGCTGAAGGATCCCCGGATCGGCTTCGTCACCGTCACCGGCGTCGAGACGTCACCGGACCTCAGGCACGCGCGCGTGTTCGTGAGCGTCTTCGGACCGGAGCGGAAGCGGCGGGCGACGCTCGAAGGGCTCGCCGCGGCGCACGGCGTCCTCCAGGGCCGGCTGGCCCGCGAGCTCCGAATGAAGCGCACCCCCCAGCTGGCGTTCGAATACGATCGATCGGTTGAGGACGGCGTCCGCATGAGCAAGCTGATCGACGAGCTCGGCTCTGCCGGTGACCCCGGTGGCGAATGAGCTGACCGCGGTCGGGAACGCGATCCGGGCCAACGACCGCTTCCTCCTCGTCACGCACGAGAACCCCGACGGTGACGCGCTCGGGTCGATCCTGGCGATGAAGCTCGCGCTCGAGGCGCTCGGGAAGGACGCGGTGATGTTCGTCGGCGGCGAGATGACGCTCCCGCCGGACTACGACTTCTTGCCGCTCGACGACGTCGCGCGCACGCTGCCCGACGACACCGCCGAGCGCGTCATCCTCGCCCTCGACAGCGCGACGGCGGCGCGAACACAGCTCGACCCGGCGCTCCTCGACGAGGCGCCGCTGACGATCGACGTCGACCACCACCACGACAACACCCGCTTCGGGAGGATCAACCTGGTCGTACCGGAGGCGTCCTCGACCGGAGAGATCGTCCGCGACCTCCTGGCGGAGCTGGGCGTCGATCTCACCCCCGAGATCGCGCAGGCGATCTACGTCGCGCTCGATACCGACACGGGCAGGTTCCAGTACACGAACACGACCCAGAAGGCGCACGCGCTGGCGATCGAGCTCATGGGCCACGGCGTCGTCCCCCAGGAGGTCTACCGGCAGATCTACGAGTCGGTGCCGTTCGAGCGCCAGCAGCTGATCGGCAAGGCGCTCGTCCGCGCCCAGCGCTTCGAAGACGGCCGGATGATCGCCAGCTACCTCTTGCGCAGCGACTTCGAGGAGCTGGGCGTGGGGGAGGAGTACGCCGAGGGCGTGATCGACGAGCTCCGCAAGGTGAAGGGGGTGGAGCTGGCGATGACCGTCCGCGAGCCTCCCGAGCCTCCGGGCGCCAAGCGGCGGATCTCGATGCGGTCGGCGTCGGACGCCCTCGACGTCTCCGCGATCGCGCGCCGGCGCGGCGGCGGCGGGCACATGCGGGCCGCCGGCTTCTCGACCGACGAGTCGATCGAGGACGTGATCGAGTTCGTCCGCGGCCAGTTCGCCGATGCCACCGCGAGCCCTTAAGCCGAGCGGGTTGATCCTGGTCGACAAGCCGGCGGGCCCCTCGTCCTTCCAGGTGATCGCCGCGATCCGCCGGCGCACAGGCGCGCGTACGGGTCATGCGGGCACGCTCGACCCGTTCGCCAGCGGGCTGCTGCTCGTTCTGTCGGGCGCCGCGACGCGGCTCGCACGCTTTCTCGTCGGGCTCGACAAGCGCTACGTGACCGACGTCGACCTGCGCGCCCGCACGTCGACCGGCGATGTCGAGGGCGCGGTGGTCGAGGCGGCGGCGGCGCCCGCGCCAGAAGAGCTCGAGGAGCGGCTGGCCGGTCTGCGCGGTGAGGTCGAGCTGCCGGTTCCGGCGGCGTCGGCGGTGAAGATCGAGGGCGAGCGCGCGTACCGCCTGCACCGCCGGGGGCAGGCGGTCGAGATGCCGGTCCGGCGTTCGCTCGTCTCCTCACTCGAGCTCCTCGAGTACGGGAACGGCATCGCCCGCCTCGACCTGCACGTGAGCTCCGGGACGTACATCCGCTCGATCGCCGACGCGCTCGGCGGTCACTGCCTGACCTTGCGACGGCTCGAGGTCGGGCCGTTCCCGGTCGACGACGCCGACGAGAAACGAATCCTGCCCGCGGCGGAGACGTTGCCGTTCCTGCCTGCGGTCGAGGTGAGTGCGGAGGAGGCGGCCGACGTCCGCGCCGGCAGGCACCGCGCTGCCGAGGACGTGCGCACGATCTGCGCGGGCGAGCTCGTCGCGGTCGGCCGGGTGGTGATGCCGTCGTGAGGGTCGTGCACGCCGTCTCCGAGCTCCAGCACACGGACCGGGCCGTCGCGCTCGGGACGTTCGACGGCGTCCATCTTGGTCATCGGCGCGTGATCGAAACGGCGATCGAAGCAGGCCTGGTGCCGACGGTGATCACATTCCATCCGCATCCGCGGCGAATGCTCGGTTACGGCGTGGAGTTGCTCGCCACGCTCGAGCGGCGGCTTGAGCTGCTCGCCGAGCTCGGCGTGGAGGACACCCTGGTCGTGGAGTTCACGCTCGATTTCCAACGGATCGAGGCGGACGAGTTCGCGCGTCACTACATCGAGGCGATCGGGGCGCGAGTCGTCGTGGCCGGGGCCGACTTCCGCTTCGGCCACCGCCGCGAAGGCGATCTCGATCTGTTGGCAGGGCTTGGCTTCGACGTGCGCCCGGTGCCCCTGCTAGAGGGCGTCTCGTCCTCCCTGATCCGCCAGCACCTGCACGCGGGCGACGTTCCGCTCGCAGCGCCCCTCCTGGGCCGGCCCGCCGAGGTGGAGGGGGTCGTGGTCGAGGGTGACGCCCGCGGCGGGACTCTCGGTTTCCCGACCGCCAACCTGTCCGCGGAGGCGGATCTGCTCATCCCGGCCCACGGCATCTACGCCGGCTTCGCCGCCGGTCACCGGGCCGCCGTCTCGATCGGCACGAACCCCCACTACGGCGGCGACGAGCTGCGCATCGAAGCCTTCCTGCTCGGGTACGAAGGCGACCTCTACGGTCAGCGCCTCGTCGTCGAGCTGTGGGAGCGCCTCCGGGACGAGCAGACGTTCGAGAGCGAGCAGGCGCTGATCGATCAGATCGCCCGCGACGTCGAGGCGACCGAGCAGGCCGAGCGGCCGGCCTGAGTAGATCCGGTCTGGCCGGTCGTCGTGACCGGTGCTACGTTCGCCGCCGAGGATGAAACCTGGTCTGGGCGCGAGATTCGCCGTCGTCATCGGCATCTTCGCCCTGGTCGTCGCAGTCGGGGCCGACGGTGCCGCTCCCGCCTCACCGCGGCTGAGAGTCACGCTCGTCCTCGACTCGGCGTGGCAGGTGAGCCCGTTCGAGCGCTCGGCCCGTGAGGGGTTGAGCCGTGCCGTGCGCAACCTGGCAGTGGACGCGCGGGTCCTCGTCGAAGGCCCGAAAGAGCCCTTGCAACCCGTCCTGCTCTCTGCCGCCCGGCAGCGCCCCGATCTGATCATCGCCATTCCCTCTCTGGATCGTCGGGCCTTCGACACGGCCGCGCAGCGGTTCCCCGACACGAGGTTTCTGGCGCTGGACGTGCCGCGGGAGGTGTTCCAGCACAGGCCGCAGAACGTCCAGGGGACGGTCTTCCGTGTCGAGGAGCCGAGCTACGTGGCCGGCTACCTCGCCGGCCTGATGGAGGAGCGCCGGCCGGGGAAGGACGTGGTCAGCTCGGTCGGCGGGGTAAAGGTTCCCCCCGTCGACCGCTTCATCGCCGGATACGCGGCGGGAGCGAGGGGTGCGGATCGGACGATCACGACACTCAACGACTACACGAACGACTTTCTCGACGCGGCGAAGTGCAAGCGCGCCGCACGCGAGCAGATCGCGCGAGGTTCGGGGGTGGTCTTCCAGGTCGCCGGCGTCTGCGGCTTCGGCGCACTCGAGGCAGCCAAGGAGCAGGGTGTGTGGGGCATCGGCGTCGACGCCGACCAGTCCGGGCTGGGGCCGCACATCCTCACGAGCGTGGTCAAACGGCTGGACGTCGCGACCTACAGCGCGATCCGGTCGCTGGTCAAGGGCACGTTCCGCACCGGCGGTAACACGGTCTTCACGCTCGCGAACGGAGGGGTCGGGCTCGGAAAGACCAGCCCCAAGGTTCCGCGCGCCTTCGTTGACCGGATGAACGCCGTCAAGCGGCAGATCGTCTTCGGCAAGATCCGCGCGATCCCGACGACGGTGCCGTGAGGCGCGCGGCCCTCCTGCTCCTCGTCGTGCTGCTGGCGCTCGTGGCCGGCGACGCGCGCGGGTCGGGCGCGGCGCGGCTCCGGGTCGGCCTCGTGCTCGAGCCCCCTGGGGGGCCGTTCGGGCACATCGCGTTCGTCGGGTTCCGCCGGGCCGTGCGCGAGCTCGGTGTCGAGGGGCGGGCCCTGACGCCGAGCGAGAAGGAGGGCTTCGTCCCGAGCTTCACCTACTTCGCCAGGCGCGGCTACGACCTCGTGCTCGGCCTCGGCTTCGGCCAGATCAAGGCAGTCGACGCCGTGGCCGTGCAGTACCCGCGCACGCGGTTCGTGCTTCTCGACAGCGACTGGCGGTCACTGAAGCACCGGCCGAGGAACGTGCGCGGCACCGTCTACCGGACCGAGCAGGCGGCATACCTGGCCGGGTATCTCGCCGCGCTGCTGGAGAAGCGGCGGCCGGGCAAGGATGTGGTCGGCACCGTCGCGGGCTACAAGATCCCGACCGTCGATCCGTTCATCGCCGGTTTCCAGGCCGGCGCGAGGAAGGCAGACCCGGGGATCACGACCCTCAACACGTACGCGAACGACTTCATCGCCCCCGCGAAGTGCAAGAAGGCGGCGCTCGAGCAGATCGCGAAAGGCTCCGGCGCCGTCTTCCAGGTCGCCGGCGGCTGTGGATTCGGCGCGCTGCAGGCGGCGAAGGAGAGGGGCGTGTGGGGGATCGGCGTCGACTCCGACCAGTCGTTCCTGGGGCCGCACATCCTCACCAGCGTGCTCAAGCGGATGGACGTCGCCGCCTACGGCGCCGTCGAGGCACTTGTGAAGGGGCAGCTCGAGACAGGCCGGAACGCCGTCTACACGCTGGGGAACGGCGGCGTCGGCCTCGGCAGGATCAGCCCGAAGGTGCCGCGCGCCGTCCTGACGCAGGTGGATCGCGTGCGGCGGCAGATCGTCTCCGGCAAGCTCACGGGAATTCCGGCGACGGTCAGCTAGCGAACGTCTTCTTGTCGCCGACCGTAACCCAGACGAGGCGGTCGGCGACGGCTACGTCGAGCGGCCCGCCGAGCGCCAGCACCCGCAGCACCTTCCCAGTCCGGAGGCCGATCCTCGCCAGCCCGCCCGGGCCGCAAGCGACCCAGACGGCGCCTGAGCCGACCGCGATCCCGATCGGCTCGCCGCGGACGGGAATCTGCTGCAGGGGGCTGACGGTTGCCGGTGCGATCCGCCAGACAGCGGGGGATCCCGGCGGCGCGAACGCCGGCCCCTCGTCGCCGACCCAGACGAATCCCCCTCCGGCGGCGACGCTGAGCGGTGCGGACGGGCCCGTCATCCTGGTGACCAGCTTCGAGTTCGGCTCGATTCGGATCGTCGTGCCGTCGAGGAGGGCCGTCCACACGTCGCCCCCGGCGATCGCGACTTCGACGGGAGTCTGCCCCACCGCGACCGAGCCTCTGAGGGCGCCGGTCTTCGGGTCGAGGCGGAGAATGTTCCCGGAGCCGCTGCTGACCCACACCGCGCCGGCGCCGACGGCGAGGGTGTAGGCACCGGCGGGCGCGAGCTTGTCCGGCCCGCTCAGGTCGAGCGTCTGGACGACGGCGTTCGTGTCCGGGTCGATGCGAACGACCTTGCCCACGGGGCCGCCGGCGACCCAGACCGCGCCCTCGCCGACCGCGATGTCGGAGACGGGCAGGCCGACGCCGATCGTCTTCACGACCTTCCGTGTCTTCGCGTCGATACGCGAGACCGTCTCGTCGTCGGCGTTCGCGACCCAGACGGCGCCGGCGCCCGCCGCGATCGCCATCGGCCTCGCGCCCACGGGGATCTGGGCGACGACCCGCTCTGTCTTCGGATCGACGACCGCGACCGAGTCGGGCGCGATTGCGACCGGCCGGACCGACGCGCCGCGCGTGAGCTCGAGGACGGCCACGGCGATTCCTGCGGCGATGAGCAGCACCGCCCCGGCCGCAACCAGCAGGCGCGGGCGCACGGCGAGGCGCCGGGCCTGCTCGGCGGGCTGCGGTGCCGGCACGATCGGGCCGGGCGGCGGTGCGAGGGACGGATCGTGCGTGAGGATCGCTCTCTCGAGCTCCCTGAGCTCTTCGCTCGGCTCGAGCCCGAGCTCCTCGGCGAAGGCGCGCCTCGCCTCGCGATAGGCGTCCAGCGCCTCGGCCTGGCGGCCCGAGCGGTAGAGGGCGAGCATCAACTGGGCCCGAAAGCGCTCGCGCAACGGGTTCGCCGCGACGAGCTCTTCGAGCTCGCCGATGACCTCGGTATGTCGGCCGTCGGCGAGATCGGCCTCGATGCGCGCCTCGACTGCGGCCAGACGGAGCTCGTCGAGTCGACGGATCGGTGCCTGCGCGAATTCGTCGAGCGAGAAGTCGGCCAGGGCAGGACCTCGCCAGAGCGAGAGTGCGCGGGCGAGCGTCTCGGCCGCGAGCTCCGGCCGGTCGCGCGCGAGCGCATCCGTACCCGCCTTCACGAGCGCGTCGAACGTCGCCACGTCCAGCTCGCGGTCCTCGACGTGGAGCAGGTAGCTGTGGTCGCGGGTGACGAGGCGCTGGTCGCCGAGCGTCCGCCGGAGCTGCGAGACGCAGTTCTGGACGATCTTCGCTGCCGTCGGCGGCGAGCGCTCGCCCCAGAGCTCGTCGATCAGGCGGTCGGTCGAGAGCGGTTCGTTCGCATGGAGGAGCAGAACGGCGAGCAGCGCCCGCTGGTGGCCCGTACGGACGGCAATGCTGTGCCCCTCGTCGTCGACGATCTCGAGGGGTCCGAGGAGGCGGAATTCCATCTCCCTCAGCCCAACGTTACTCCCAGTTACCACCGAATGACCGCGGGGTGGACGGCGCACGGCAGCCTTGGGGCGAGCGTCGAAACGAGTCGAAAGGAGATCGAGATGAACACGACGCAGAGTCCATATCGCTGGCTCGTCGGCCTTGCCGTCGCGGTGTTCGCGCTCGGGTTCGGCGCCGGCCCGGCGTTCGCCGGAAACGTCCGTCCGGCCGGCGTCACGCCGGCGCAGTACCGGGCGATGATGATCCGCGGCCAGGCGCTGAACGAGAAGTACGGCCTCGGCGTCCCGCACGGCATGACGGCCGCGCAGTATCGGGCCCTGGTCGTCCGGGGCCAGGCCCTGAACGAGAAGTACGGCCTGGGCGGGCCGAGCGGGATGACGGCCGCCCAGTGGCAGGCCCAGGTCGAGCGAGGGAAGGCGATGAACGCCTTCTACGGGGCGCAGCCATCGGTCACCGCCTCGCCCCCGGCGACGCCGGTCGTGGCCGAGGCGAGCAGCGGGTTCGATTGGACGGACGCGTCGATCGGCGCTGCGGCCGCCGTCGGGGCGGTCGCCCTCGCCGCCGGCCTCGGCCTCGGCGCCCGCCGGGCCGAGCGCTGGCACCCGCACGTCCGCGCCTCGTAGACCTACAGCGTGCGAGCGGCGCCGCTCCGGCGGGGGTCGGCAGCGGCGCCGCCGCTCGCGACCAGGCTGACGCCGCCGAAGTAGTGGTGGCGCGCCGGCCAGCGCCTGACCGTCAGGCCGCGCCGCTCGAGCTCGGCCAGCGCGGCCTCGTCGGCACCTGGCTCGGCGTTCACCGTCGCGCCCGCCGCCCGGTGAACTCGCGGCCGGTCGACCGCGTCCTGCGGAGCCGTCCCCACGTCGAGGATCGCAGCCGCCACACCGACCAGCGCCGTCCGGAGCCGTGTTCCTCCGGCTGCCCCGATCGCGAGGACGGGGCCGTCAGCGCCGAAGGCGATGCTCGGCGCTGTCATGCTCTGCATGCGCGTGCCCGGCTCGAGCGGGCCGACGTGGAGGTCGACCTCGCCGAGCATGCTGTTCAGGTGCAGGTCGAGACCCGGCAGCCAGTCACCCGAGCCGAGGCCGAGGCTCGTCGTCAGAACGCAGACGCTGCCGTCCCGGTCGACCGTCACGAGGTTGGTCGTGTGCCCGCCGGCGCCGTCGCCCTCGAGCGCGTCGAGGAGCGCCAGCGTCCGAGCAGCCTCGTCGAGGTGGGCGAGGGCGGGAAGGCGCTCGAGCGCGGGTGCGACCCCGGCGAGGCCTCCGCGAGTCAGGAACCTCGTTCCCGCGTAGCCGACTTCGACCGGCTCGGCCCACACCGCCCCGTACTCGACGAGATCCTCCCGGGTAATCGAGCCTCCGCGGTCGGCTACGAGAGCGAGCAGCGACTCGGCGATCGAGCCGCGGTAGACGCTCTCCGGGCCTTCGTCGGCGACGAGCTCCAGTGCCCGGACGAGCCCCGGCTGCTCGAGCCGCTCCCCGGGCCGCAGCAGCCGCCCGGCCGGTGCGTAGATCCGCGCTCCCTCGCGCATCGTCATCACCGGCTCGAGCATCTCCAGGCAGGCGACGTGCGCAGGAGGCATGGCAACGCCTTCTCGGGCGAGCCGGAGGGCCGGCGCGCACAGCTCCGGCCAAGCCAGCCGCCCGTGTGTGCGCCAGAGGAGGTCCAGACCTGCCGTCACGCCCGGCACCGCGCACGAGGCGGCGCCGACCGCGTACTGGACGAGCTCCTCGCCGAACGGCACGTCCAGCTCCAGGAGTGGCGCCCCGGTGCCGCTCGGCACGGCGCAGAAGCAGTCCAGGCTTCGTACCCGTCCGGAGCGGGCGTCGAAGTAGGCCGCATGCCCGCCGCCGAGCAGGCCGGTCATCACCGTCTCGGCGACGCAGGAGGCGAGGCAGGCGGCGACGGCGGCGTCCGCGGCCGTGCCGCCGGCGTCGAGGATCTCGATCCCGGCGGCCGTGGTGGCCGGATGGCCGGCGGCGACTGCTGCCGGAAGCATCCCTGCTAGCCTATGGCGAGACCGCGACCTCGGCCGTGCGCCCGCTTCCGACGGCGTGCTGGGATCGCGGAGACGTCTACCTGGAGGTCGTATGACTCTGACCAAGGAAGCCAAGCTGGAGATCGTCGGCAAGCACGGCCGGCACGAGGGCGACACCGGATCCCCGGAGGTACAGGTCGCCCTCCTCACGACCCGCATCAACGAGCTCACCGAGCACCTGCGCACCCACGCGAAGGATCACTACTCGCGGCGTGGCCTGCTCAAGCTCGTCGGGCGCCGCCGGCGCCTGCTCGACTACCTCCAGCGCACCAACCTCGACAGCTACCGCGCCCTGATCAAGGAGCTGGGCCTGAGGAGATAGGGAAACCCGGAGAACCAAGCACGGAGAGTGGAAGTTTGAGCGAGCTCCGTCGCCGGAGCTGACTCAAACCTCCACTCTCCACGGAGAGTGGAGGAACACATGACTGTCGTAAGTGACGTCGAGGAGCGGGTGCATCGTGCTTCCCCCGTCCTCGGCTACACCACGGTCTCGCTGACCGTCGGTGACCAGGAGATCAGCTTCGAGACCGGCAAGCTCGCGAAGCAGGCCGACGGGGCCGTCGTCGTCCGTTCGGGCGAGACGATGGTCCTGGCGACAGCGCAGGGCCGGATGGAGACGCGCGAGGGCGCGGACTTCTTCCCGCTCACCGTCGATGTCGAGGAGCGGATGTACGCCGCCGGGAAGATCCCCGGGGGCTTCTTCAAGCGTGAGGGCCGCCCGACCGAGCGGGCGATCCTGACCGCGCGGATGATCGACCGCCCCATCCGGCCGCTCTGGCCGAAGGGCTTCCGGAACGAGGTACAGGTGATCTGCACCGTGCTCTCGGCCGACCTCGTCACCCCGCACGACGTCCTGTGCATCAACGGCGCCTCGGCTGCGCTGATGATCTCGCCGCTCCCGTTCGCCGGACCTGTCGGCGCGGTGCGGATGGGCATGATCGACGGCAAGCTCGTCGTCAACCCGACGCTCCAGGAGTCGGAAGAGGAGTCCACCCTCGACCTGATCGTCGTCGGTACCCTCGACGGGCTGACGATGGTCGAGGCAGGCGCTGCCGAGATCCCCGAAGCCGAGCTGCTGGAGGCGCTCGAGCTGGCCCACCGGGAGATCAAGCGCATCTGCGAGGTGCAGCTCGACCTCGCACGGCAGGTCGGCAAGCCGAAGTGGCTGGACACCTCACTGACGGATGAGCTGAAGGTCGCGCACGGCGACCGGATCCGGGACCGGATTCGCCGGGACGGGCTCCGCGAGGCGTCCGTCGAGGTCGAGGAGATCTTCTCCGAGCTCTGCCCCGAGTTGACCATGGAGTCGACGGAGGAGGACATCGTGCGCCAGCTGCAGGTTCGCCAGAGCCTGACGTCGTTGCTGGAGACGCTCCGCCTCGAGATGGTCGAAGGGCCGGTTCGCGAGCAGTTCGAGACCGAGCTTCGAGCTCTCACCGACGCCGAGCAGGACTCGAAGGAGCTGCGCTCCGCGAAGCGGAGCCTCCTGTTCGACCGGATCGTCGAGACCGTTGAGCTCCCGTTTCCGGTCGGTCAGGCAGCCGTCGAGGACGAGCCCGCCTTCAAGGACTCGCTCACGAAGCAGTTCGTCAAGCGGGCGGCCGAGGCGATCTACAAGGACCTCGTCCGGAAGAAGATCGCCGTCGACAAGCGGCGGCCGGACGGGCGTGGGGCTGAGGAGATCCGCCCGATCGAGACCGAGGTGGGCGTCTCGCCGCGCACCCACGGCTCCGCGCTCTTCACCCGTGGGCAGACCCAGATCATGAGCCTGCTCACGCTCGGCACGGCGAAGGAGGGGCAGCGCATCGACGACCTCTCCCTGGAGACCGACCGCCGGTACATGCACCACTACAACTTCCCGCCCTACTCGGTCGGCGAGACGGGTTTCATGCGCGGTCCGAAGCGCCGCGACATCGGTCACGGCGCCCTGGCGCAGCGGGCGCTCGAGCCGATGATCCCCGGCCCAGAGGAGTTCCCGTACACGATCCGCATCGTCTCCGAGACCTTGGAGTCGAACGGCTCGTCGTCGATGGGCTCGGTCTGCGGCTCCACGCTTGCCCTGATGGACGCCGGCGTGCCGATCAAGGCCCCGGTCAGCGGCATCGCGATGGGCCTCGTCAAGGAGGGCGACGACTACGTGATCCTGACGGACATCCAGGGGGCGGAGGACCACCTCGGCGACATGGACTTCAAGGTCGCCGGCACGCGCCACGGCGTGACCGCGCTCCAGATGGACATCAAGATCACCGGAGTCACGCAGGAGATCATGCGCCAGGCTCTCGCCCAGGCAAAGCAGGCGCGCGAGTTCATCCTCGGCCGGATGGCGGAGACGATCGCGGAGACACGCACGGAGCTGGCCGAGAACGCTCCGCGCATCTCGTCCGTGAAGATCGACCCGGAGAAGATCGGCATGGTGATCGGCAAGGGCGGCGAGACGATCCGCGCGCTCGAGGCCGAGAACGACGTGCAGATCGACATCGAAGAGGACGGGACGATCCTGATCTACGCCACCGACGGCACCAAGGCGAACGCCGCGATCTCGGCGATCGAGGCGATCACCAAGGAGCCGGAGGTCGGCGACACGTACACCGGCAAGGTCGTGAAGACCACGCAGTTCGGCGCGTTCGTCGAGCTGAAGAAGGGCACCGACGGGCTGCTCCACGTCTCGAACGTCGGCCCCGGGCGTGTCGGACACATCGAGGACGTGGTCTCGCGCGGCGACGTGCTCGACGTGATCGTCCAGGAGGTCGACAAGGCCCGCGGCCGGATCGGGCTGAAGCTGATCGCGAAGCACGAGAACGGCTCGCTCGTCCAGCCGGAGGAGCTGATCGAGCGGGCGAAGAACGCCCCACCGCGCCCGCCCGAGGAGGATCGCCCGCGTGGCGACCGCCGCGGCGGCCGCGGCGGCGGGCGCCGCGACCGCTAGTCCCGCGCTTGCGCCCCCGGACCGAGGCGCCGACACTGGCGGGCGCCTCGGTCCGCGCGGGCGGCGTCGCCGTCGTTCGTCTCGTCCTCGGCGGCGCCTTCGTCGCCGGCGCGCTCCTGCTCGCGCTGACCGCACTCGGCCGGAGCGGCCGCCCGCCCGCCGCGGGCTTCGGCGAGGCGCTGCCGGTCCCCCCGGACGCGGGCTTCGACCCGGGCTGGGTCGGCATCCTGCTCGCCTGCGTCCCGAGCACCATCGGTGTCCCGGCCGTGGCGGTGCCCGCTCTGGTCGTCTCACCCGCGCTCGCCGCCGTGCTCGGCGGCGTGCTGATCGCGCTCGGCGCTCCGGCGGGGATGTTCTGGATGCAACTGGCCGCCCGTGAGCGGCGAGAGGAGGCGAGCTACCGGCTCGAGCGAGGCCCGCGCCCCCGCCTGTTCGTCGTCCCGCGCTAGGCGGCCGGACGACGACCGAGCTCCGTGCCCGGCTTGCCCCGGTACATGGCCTCGTCGGCGACCCGCCAGGCTTCCTCGAGTGACGGCGCCGGGGGGGTGGCGGCGTAGCCGACGGAGGCGGCGAGCGGGTACCCGGCGAAGCCCTCGTGGTCGAGGAGGGCGCGGTTCAGACGCCGCGCGACTCTCCTGCACGCGTTCTCGTCGGCGTCGGGGAGCAGGATCGCGAACTCGTCGCCCCCCACGCGGGCGAGGAGGTCCCCCGAGCGGATCGCCGAGCCCATCGTCACGGCCACGGCCTGGAGGAACTCGTCGCCGACGTGATGCCCTCGCTCGTCGTTGATCGTCTTCAGCTGATCCACGTCGATCACGACGATGCCCGCGTGCTCGCCGGCGACACCCGCGAGTGCCTCCTCCCAGGCGCGACGGTTGGGCAGCTTCGTCAGCGGGTCGATCCTGGCGTCCCGGCCGACGAGGTCGAGCTGACGCTCGAGGCCGTGGAGCTTCAGCGCCGACCGGAGGAGCGGCTCGGCCGCCTCGGCGAGGCGGATCCCGACCTCGCGGCAGAGGTGCGTGAACCCGCGCGGCCTCGCCTTCGTGTGCACCAGGACGAGCACGCCGATGATCGGCTGCCCGATGGGCAGGACGTAATGGGCGGTCGCGTCGCATCCGTCGAGCGGAGCCGGCGGCGGTTCGCTCGCGGAATCCTGGACGCAGGCAGGGAGGGTGTCCGCCTCGGCGTAGAGCCGGCGCGCCGCCTGCAGGAACACATGGGGATCGGTCCCGGACGGCTCGCGCTCGGCGATCTCGACGGTATCCACCTCGGCGACGTAGATCAGGCCGAGGTCGCAGGAGAGTGCCTCGATCGCGGACTCGGCCACATGCTTCATCACCTCGTCGATGTGGACGGCGCTCGACTGGGCGAGGCTCCGAACTGCGTGCAGCAGCTCGAGCTCGTCCGCGAGCCGCTTGGCCGGAGAGATCTGCGCGACCGCGGCCGCGGCTTGCTCGGCCGCACGCTGGAGGGCCGCCGCCGTCTGCGCATCGAGCCGCTCGCGGACGTCGATGCCGCCGAGGACGACGAGCACATCGGCCGACGGCAGCGGCACGAAGACGGCGCTCCGGTGGTAGTACGGCCCGAAGATCTGGACGGGCTCGTCGGCGCTTGCCGTCACGATCCTGCCCGTTGCGATCGCCTCGCCCGCACGGGCGTCCTCCCCCGGGACGAGGTCGACGTTTCCGGCCCAGCTCTCGCCGTGGCCGAGCCCTCCGACGTGCACGAAGCGCTCCGGGGTCACACGGCGGAACACGAACACGTCGCTTGCGCCGACCGACGCCGCTGCCCCGGCGAGCGCAGCGCGATCGTGGGCAGGGCCGGTCGGGTCGGTGGTCGCCGCCATGATTCAGCTATCGACCGCCCGTGGCCGGCCCTTGATGCCCGTTCGGGTGGCGGCTACGCGCTCGTCGCCTCCGTCGCCGGGACGCCGAGCTCCTCGCGGTGGATCATCAGCAGCGTCGCGACCAGGGCGGCTGCGGCGAAACCGACGGCGACCCAGAACGCAAGAGCGAATCCGCTCGTGAGGGCGGCCGCCTGCGACTCGCCCTCCTTCAGGAGCGTCGCGGTGTGGTTCGTCGCGACGGTCGAGAACACCGCCACCCCGAGCGCACCGCCGATCTGCTGCGAGGTGTTGAACAGCCCCGACGCCAGGCCCGCCTCGTGAGGCACGACCCCGGCCAGGGCGGCGATCGACAGCGGGACGAACGAGAACCCGAGCCCGACCCCGATCGCGAAGAAGCCGGGCAGGAGGTCGACCCAGTACGAGCCGTCGGCCGAGACCTGCGTGAACCAGAGGTTGCCGAGCCCCATCAGGATCACTCCGACGATCATCACCGGCTTCACGCTGGCCCTCGTCACGAGCGCCTGGGCGACGCCCGCGGAGACGATCGCCGTGAGTGCGACCGCGAGGTAGCCGGTGCCCGTCTCCAGCGCGGACAGACCGAGCACCTGCTGCATGTACAGGGAGAGCATGAAGAACATCGCGAAGGTCAGGCCCCCGACGAGGAAGCTGACGACGTTCGCCCCGGTCAGGGTCCGCAGTCGGGCGAAGATGCCGAGCGGCACGAGCGGCGCGCGGGAACGGTGCTCGACGCCGAGGAACGCGACGTGGAGCACGGCCGAGGCAATGAGGATGCCGATCGTCCTGGCCGACGTCCACCCGACGCGGTTCGCCTGGGTGAGCGCGTAGACGAGCAGCGAGAGCGCGCTCGTGATCAGCACCGCGCCGGCGGCGTCGAAATGGCGTTCCGCGTAGCCGACCCGGCTCTCGCGCACGACCGGGCGGGTGAGCGCGAGTGCCGCCGCCCCAACCGGCACGTTCACGAAGAAGATCCACTCCCAGCCGAAGAACTTGGTCAGGATGCCGCCCAGCAGCACGCCGACGGCGGCACCGCTGCCGCCCACGGCGCCCCAGATGCCGAGCGCCTTGTTGCGCTCTGCCCCCTCCTCGAACGTGGTCGTGATGATCGAGAGAGCGGAGGGCGAGAGGGTGGCCGCTCCGAGGCCCTGGACAGCGCGGGCGGCGATCAGCATCCCTTCCGACGTCGACAGGCCGCAGACGAGCGACGCGACGGTGAACAGCGCGACGCCTCCCATGAACACGCGGCGGCGGCCCAGGATGTCCGCCGCCCGTCCGCCGAGGAGCAGGAAGCCGCCGAAGGTGAGCGCGTACGCGCTCAGGACCCACTGAAGGTCGCCGTCAGAGAAGCCGAGGTCGGTCTTGATCGACGGCAGCGCGACGTTCACGATCGAGACGTCGAGGATGACCATGAAGTACGCCGAGCAGAGGAGGGCCAGCGCCCACCAGCGGCGCGGATCCCGGAGTGCGGGCAGGGCGACTTCCACGGTCGAGTCCTCCTTCCTGGACGGCTGGTTCGGAAACGCGGCCGGTGATCAGCCTATTCCGACGACGAACGGCGAGGATGAAAATGGACACGGGAGTACGATCACCGCGTGCAGGAGTACGTCCTCTCCGAGCTCGACTCGGGCGAGCGCCTGATCACCGAGCGCGTCGGAACCGTCCGCTCCGTCTCCCTCGGCTTCTGGATGGCCGCCGGCTCGCGGGACGAGCCCGAGGGGAAGGCCGGGGTGACGCACTTCATCGAGCACCTGCTCTTCAAGGGCACGCGGGCCTACGACGCGCAGCGGATCGCCGAGGTCTTCGACGAGATGGGAGGCGAGCTGAACGCGGCCACGTCCCGCGAGCACACGGTCGTGTACGCGCGGGTTCCCGACCGCCACGTCGAGGACGCCCTGGACGTGATGGCGGACATGGTCTTCTCCCCGGCATTCGCCGAGATCGACTCCGAGCGGGAGGTCGTCCTCGAGGAGATCGCCATGGTCGAGGACGCGCCCCAGGATCTCGTCCACGACCTGCTCTCGGCGGCGGTGTTCGCCGACCACGCGCTCGGCCGTCCGGTGATCGGACGGGCAGAGGTGATCTCGTCGATCAGCCGTCGCTCGATCGCGGGGTACCACCGGCGGGCCTACGTCGCGGGGAACGTCGTCCTCGCCGCCGCCGGCAACCTCGAGCACGACCAGCTCCTCCGGTTGCTCGAGCAGGCCGCGCGCCAGCGCGTGGAGCCGCCTGCTCGACGGACGCGGGTGCGCTCGCCGCTCGTTCGGGAGCCGGCGCCGGGGATCCGCTTCCTCGAGAAGGACACCGAGCAGTTCCATGTGTGTGTCGGCGCGCCCGGCATCTCGCGGTCCGACCGCAGGCGGTTCGCGGCGTCGCTGCTCGACGCGATCCTCGGCGGCTCCGCCTCGTCGCGCCTCTTCCAGGAGATCCGCGAGAAGCGCGGCATGGCGTACACGGTCTACAGCTTCGGCTCGCAGTACACGGACACCGGCCTCGTCGGGGTCTACGTCGGGACGCGCGAGGAGAACCTCGAGGCGTGCCTGCAGATCGTCGCCGAGCAGATCGCGGACGTCGCCGCGGGGAACCTGCGGGAGCGGGAGCTCCAGCGCGCGAAGGAGAACCTGAAGGGGCGGATCGCCCTGTCGATGGAGTCGACGTCGAACCGGATGAGCAGGCTGGGGCGTTCCCTGATCACCGATACGGAGCTGCTGTCGCTCGACCGCGTGATCGCCGAGATCGACGCGGTCGAGCCGGGCATGCTCGCCGAGCTCGCCGGGGTGCTGCTCGACACCGGCCGGCTCTCGGCCGCTGGGATCGGCCCGGGCGAGGAGCGGTTCCGCTCGGCGGTGGAGCGCATCCATCCGGGCCTGGCAGCCGCCGCGTGATCGCGAGAGAATGAGGATCCTGCTCAACGGGAGGGGCGGCAAGGTCGGATCGGTGCTGGGGCCGGCGCTGGAGGCGTCCGGTCACGAGCTCGTCGACGGGCTCGGCGATGCGGAGGCGATGGTCGACTTCACCCGGCCGGATGCGGTGGTCGGGAACGTCGAGGCGGCGATCGACGCGGGCGTCCCGTCGGTCGTGGGGACGAGCGGCGCCGACCTGACCGGCCCGGGGGGCCGGGCGCGGGCTGCCGGGCTCGCGATCTTCCACGCGCCGAACTTCGCGGTCGGAGCGGTCCTGATGATGCGCTTCGCGGCCGAGGCGGCCGAGCGCTTCCCGCGGGCAGAGATCGTCGAACTGCACCACGAGACCAAGGTGGACGCGCCCTCGGGAACCGCGAAGGCCACCGCCGCTGCCATGGGCACGGACCCGGCGATCCACTCCGTCCGGCTGCCGGGGATCGTCGCGCACCAGGAGGTGCTGTTCGGCGGTCCCGGGGAGCTGCTGACCATACGCCACGACACGCTCTCGCGCGAGGCGTTCGTCCCGGGGGTGCTGCTCGCGCTCGAACGCCTGAAGACGCTTCCTCCGGGCCTGACGATTGGCCTCGACGCGCTGCTGTGAGTACCATCGACAGTGTGCTGGGCGAGATCCTGACGGCGATGGTGACGCCGTTCCGGGAGGACGGCTCGGTCGACTACGACAGGTTCCGCGAGCTGGCCGTCCATCTCGTCGACAACGGCTCCGACGGGCTCGTCGTCACGGGGACCACCGGCGAGTCGCCGACGCTGACCGACGACGAGCGTTTCGAGCTGTACGCCGCCGCGGTCGACGCGGTCGGCGACCGCGCAACCGTGGTCGCCGGCACCGGCACCTACTCGACCGCGCACTCGATGCATCTGACCGCGCGCGCACACGAGCTCGGCGTCCACGCCTTCCTGATCGTCACCCCGTACTACAACAAGCCGCCGGCGCGCGGGATCGTGGAGCACTTCCGCGCGATCGCGGACATGAGCGACCGGCCGATCGTCGTCTACAACATCCCGGGGCGGGTGGTGGTCAACATCGAGCCGGAGACGATGGCCGAGCTCGGCGAGCTACCCACCGTCCGGGGGGTGAAGCAGGCGAACGCCGATCTCGAGCAGGCTCGCCGGATCGTCGAGCTCGGCCTGGATTTGTACGCGGGCGACGATCCGCTCCTGTTCCCGTTCCTCGGCCTGGGTGCCGCCGGCGGCATCTGCGTCCGGTCGCACATCGCCGGTCCGGAGATGAAGGCGATGGTGCGCCGGTACCGTGCCGGGGACGTCGAGGGCGCCCGTCGGATCGACGAGGCGCTCGCGCCGCTCTGGGAGCTCGACGGCGTCGCCGTCAACCCGATCCCGATCAAGACGGCGCTCGCGCTCGTCGGCCAGGACGTCGGCGGATTCCGGCTGCCGATGGTGCCTGCCACCGAGGACGAGGTCGAGCAGGTGCGCGACTGCCTCTCGCGTGCCGGCCTGAAGATGCCCGCCGCCGCGTAGGGCGTCGGCCGGGCCCGGATACACTCTGCCGGTGTCAGAGGCCTTCTTGCGCGTCATCCCGCTCGGCGGGCTCGGCGAGGTCGGCAAGAACATGACCGTGATCGAGCACCGGCGGGGAACGCTGGTGGTGGACGCGGGCCTGGCGTTCCCGCGCGACGAGCATCTCGGCGTCGATCTCGTCCTGCCCGACTTCTCGTACCTCCAGGACCGCCAGGGCAGCGTGCGCGCGGTCGTGCTCACCCACGCGCACGAGGATCATGTCGGCGCGCTCCCCTACCTGCTGCGCGAGGTCCGGGTTCCCGAGGTCTGGGCGACCAGGCTGACGCTCGGCCTCATCAAGTCCAAGCTCGACGAGCACGGGCTGTTGAACGCGGCGGAGCTGCGCGAGATCGTCCCGGAGGGCGATCCGGTCGAGCTGGGGCCGTTCAGGCTGGAATTCGTCCGGATGGCGCACTCCGTGCCGGACAACGTCGCCGTGGTGATCGAGACCGATGCGGGGCGGGTGCTGCACACGAGCGACTGGAAGCTCGACCACACGCCGGTGGACGGCTTCCGCACCGACGTGGGGAGGCTCGCCGAGCTGGGCAACCGGGGCGTCGACCTGCTCCTCTGCGATTCGACGAATGCCGAGCGGCGCGGGTTTACGGGGTCGGAGCGGCTCGTCGGCGAGGCCTTCAGACAGATCATCCCGCAGCGCCAGGGCCGCGTCCTCGTCGCGTCCTTCGCCTCGAACGTGCACCGGATGCAGCAGGCGATCGACGTCGCCGTCCAGGCGGAGAGGAAGGTCGCCGTCGTCGGACGCTCGATGCGGAAGAACCTGAACATCGCGGGCAACCTCGGCTACCTGGACGTTCCGGAAGGAACGCTGATCCGGCCACAGGAGCTCGCGGAGTACCAGCCGAACGAGGTGCTCATCCTCTGCACCGGCAGCCAGGGCGAGCCGCTCTCGGCGCTGACGCGGATCGCCTACCGCGACCATCCGACCGTGTCGGTCGAGCGTGGCGACACCGTGATCATCTCGGCCCGGCCCGTCCCGGGGAACGAGCTGCGCGTGCACGACACGATCAACCAGCTCTCGAAGGGGGGCGCCGAGGTGCTGCACGAGGAGAACGCAGCCGTCCACGTCTCCGGCCACGCGAACCAGGAGGAGATCCGGACGCTCTACGGGCTCGTGCGACCGCGGGCGGTGATGCCGATCCACGGCGAGTACCGCATGCAGGCGGCGAACGCCCGGATGGCCCAGGAGGCGGGCGTGCCGGCGGCGTCGATCGTGCTGGCCGAGAACGGCTCGGTGGTCGAGCTGCGCCCGGACGGCGTCGGGATCGTCGACCGCATCCAGCCGGGAGTCACGTTCGTGGACGGACTGGGCGTCGGCGACATCGGCGACGTCGCGCTGCGCGACCGCCGGCACATGGCCGAGGACGGCGTGCTGATCGTGGTCGCGACCCTTGCCGGCACAAACGGCGTCCGGTCTGCAGCGGCCGAGGTGATCGCGCGCGGCTTCGCCGAGACCGAGCCCCTCCTGGACGAGATGCGCCTGGAGGCCGAGAGCGTCCTGCGCGGCTGCATCGACGACGACATCGTCGAGATCAAGCTGCTCCAGGAGCACCTGCACGACGGGCTCGGGCAGCTGATCTACGACCGCACCCGTCGGCGACCGATGATCCTTCCGGTGGTGGTCGAGGTTTGAGCGTCGCGCTCGACGGCTGGGCCGGGGTCCTCGCGGGCAACGCGGCCGAGGACGCGACCGCGAGGAGGCTGATCTCCCAGCTGTCAGCGTGCGAGGTGGCCGCGCTCGCCTTCTGCCGGCTGCTCGAGCGCTGGGCGCGGGGGGACGCCGATCCCTGCACGCCCGGCAAGCGCCAGGCTGCGCTGCGGCGGGCGGCGGAGCGGGCGGAGACCGCGCTCTCCGGGTTGGATCTGCCACTCGGTCGCTACCTCCTCGAGCTCGAGGCCGACCAGGCCGAGGGCCGCTCGTGGTACGGCGAGCCGGGTGCCGGCGAGCTCCGCGACTGGCAGGACGTCCTCGACCGGGCCGGCGTGAGCGTCTCGGCGGTGCGCGTCGCCCAGGCGTACCTGGAGCTGGCCGTTCTCGTCCGGGCGCTGGAGGGACTCCGGTCCGCGGCCGCCATCGGCTCGGAGCCGGACCGGTCGTCGCTGTGGGCAGGCCTGTTCGACCTGCGCGAGAACCTGCTCGGGCGCACGCTCGACGACCTGCGCGCGATCGCGTCGTAGCCACCAGAGAAGAACGAGCGGAGGCGACGAGCCGCGCGGCAACGCTCGTAACACTGTGTTACTTGCTCCGGCGGCCGCTTGGCCGGGCGCTTCCGGTGTCTCGTAACACTGTGTTACTTGCGTTGGCCGTGCCAAGATTGGCCGTTGGCCACGCCCAGCATCGCCGTCGTGGGGTCGATCAACCTCGATCTCGTCGCGCGCTGCGAGCGGCTGCCGCGGCCGGGGGAGACCCTGACGAATGCCACCTTCGAGCGCTTTCCGGGCGGCAAGGGCGCGAACCAGGCGCTGGCGGCTGCCCGCCTGGGCGCCTCCGTGTCGCTCTCCGGCGCGGTCGGCCGGGATCCGTTCGCGGCCGAGGCTCTGTCCCTGCTCGACGAGGCGGGCGTCGCGCTCGACGGGATCCGCCGGGTGGACGCCCCCACCGGCGTCGCGGTGATCCTCGTGGCCGAGGACGGCGAGAACCAGATCGTCGTCGCGCCCGGCGCGAACGGCGCGGTGGAGGCGCCCTCCGGGCTCGGGCGAGCGGATGCGGTGCTGTGCCAGCTCGAGATCCCGGTCGAGGCGGTTGCCGCCTCCGCCCGCGAAGCACGGTTCTACTGCCTCAACGCCGCCCCGGCGCGGCGCCTCACGCGCGCACTGCTCGACTCGGTCGACCTCCTCGTCGTCAACCGCTACGAACTGGAGGCGATCGGTCGATTCGACGGGCTGGTCGCGCTCACGCTCGGCGCCGAGGGCGCGGTGTTGCTCGAGGGCGGGGAGGAGGTCGCGCGCTCGACCCCGCCCCCGATCGACCCGGTGGACGGGACCGCCGCCGGCGACGCCTTCACCGCCTGCCTGCTGGTCTCGCTGCTCGAGGGGCACGATCGCGAACACGCTCTCCGACGGGCCTGCGCCGCCGGCGCGATCGCCGTCTCGCGCCCGGGCGCCCAGCCGTCGCTTCCCACCGCCGCGGAGGTAGACGAGATACTGCGGGCATGAAGATCCTCCTCGACTGCGACCCCGGCCACGACGACGCCGTCGCCCTCCTGCTCGCGCTGGCGAGCCCGGAGGTCGATCTCGTCGGCGTCACCACCGTCCACGGCAACCAGACCCTCGAGAAGACCACCGTCAACGCCCTCAAGCTGCTCGAGTTCGCCGGCCGCGCCGAGATCCCGGTCGCGGCAGGGGCCGGGCGCCCGATCCGCCGCGAGCCGTTCGTCGCCGAGTACGTCCACGGCGAGAGCGGGATGGACGGGCCTGCGCTGCCGGCGCCGACGACGGCGCCCGTCGGCGAGCACGCCGTCGACTTCATCGCGCGGACGGTCCTGGAGTCGGACGAGCCCGTCACGCTCGTTCCCACGGGCCCGCTCACCAACATCGGCCTCTTCCTCGCCCGCCACCCCGAGGCTGCGTCCAGCGTCGACCGGATCGTCCTGATGGGCGGCGCGATCGGCGAGGGCAACGTGACGCCGGCGGCCGAGTTCAACATCTGGGTCGACCCGGAGGCGGCCGATCGGGTGTTCTCGAGCGGGCTGGACGTGACCATGGTCGGGCTCGACGTGACGCACAGGGCGATCTTCGGCCCGGAGCCGACCGAGAGGCTGAAGCGAGCGGGACGCGTCGGCGCGATGGTCGCCGAGCTGCTCGAGTTCTACGGCCGCTTCCACCGCGAGTACTACGGATGGGACGGCTCGCCGATTCACGACGCGGTCGCAATGGCGCACGCCTTCCGGCCCGGCATCCTCGAGACCGTCCGGACCGGCGTCCGCGTCGACTGCGGCGAGGAGCTCGGCCGCGGCCGGACGAACGTCGACCTGCGCGGCCGGGTCGGCTGGGCGCCGAATGCTCACGTTGCGGTCGAGATCGACGCGGAGGCGTTCATCGAGCTGCTCGTCGAGCGTCTTTCCTCGCTGGGGTGAGGCTGGGCGTCATCACGCCCCAGAACGCTCCGAGACCACCGACCCGAGGGCACGGTCACGCCGGATCGAAAAAGGGTTAGCCGCGCCGCCGTCGAAGTCGCCGGGCATGGCGCGCAAGAAGCGTCCTGCCAGGCCTCGCCCGAAGACCCCGGCACGGATCCGGAAACGCACGCGCCGCAAGAGCAGCCTTCGTGCGCACCACCACCCGGAACTGGTCGGGCTCGGGCTGCTCGCCTTCGGCCTCTTCATGGCGACCGTCCTGTACGTCGGCTGGAACGGCGGCTACGTGGGGCGCGCGATCGGCGACGGATTCGTCTCCGTCGCCGGCGGCATCGCGTACGTGCTGCCGGTCGCGTGCGTCGTCATCGGCGGGCTGATGGTGGCGAGGAGCAACCTGCCTCGCGTCGCGCCCTTCCGGACCGGGGTGGTGCTCTGCGGGGTCGGCCTGGCGCTCGTCCTGGGCTCGGCGCACGGCGGGTACCTGGGACGGGGACTGGAGGACGGGCTCGGCCGCCCGATCGGCCCGACCGGGACCCACATCCTCGGCGTCTTCCTCCTGCTCGCGGGTGCGCTGCTGGTGAGCGGCGCCTCGGCGGGTGCGATCCTGCGCGGGTCTGCCCACACCGTTCGGAGTGCCGCCCGGCGTCCCGCTGCGCGGCGCAGGGCCCGGCCGGAGCCGACGCCGACCGCCGCCGCCCCGCCGCCGATCGTCGCGAGCACTGCCCCGCCCCCGGTCGACGGCGTGGAGGCGTTCCCCGACGTGGTCGCGCCGACGCCGCTGCTCGTCCTCGAGGGCGCAGGTACGGAGGCCGAAGCGGAGGACGACGACCAACGCTCGCTCTTCGACGTCACGGAGACGGAGGAAGAGGGCGTCTACACGCTCCCCGATCCGCGCCTGCTGCGCCGCTCCAAGGCGGCCGGGAAGGGCGCCGCCGACCAGAGCGGGCGTGTGGCCGGGCTCCTCGTGCAGGCGCTCGCGAACTTCGGTGTCGACGCCACCGTCGTCGGCGAGATCTCCGGCCCCCGCGTCACGCGCTACGAGCTCCAGCTCGCTCCCGGTACGAAGGTCTCGAAGGTGGCCGCGCTGAAGGACGACCTGTCCTACGCGCTGGCCACCACCGAGATCCGCATCCTCGCCCCGATCCCCGGCAAGCAGGCGGTCGGCGTGGAGGTGCCCAACCTCTCGCCGAACCTCGTCACGCTCGGCGACATCTACGACGACCTGCCGACGACGTCCAGCCCGCTGTCGGTCTGGCTCGGCAAGGACATCTCGGGCAACGCGGTCTGGACCGACCTTGCCCGGATGCCGCACCTGCTGATCGCGGGCACGACCGGCTCGGGAAAGTCCGGCTGCATCAACACCATCCTGACCTCGATCCTGCTGCGGGCGACGCCGGACGACGTGAGGATGATCCTCGTCGACCCGAAGCGGATCGAGCTCGGCTTCTACGAGTCGATCCCGCACCTGCTGACGCCCGTCGTCTCCTCGCCGAAGCAGGCTGCCGCAGCGCTCCTGAACGTCGTCGGCGAGATGGAGCGCCGCTACGAGCAGATGAGCCACGTCCGGGCCCGCAGCCTGCCCGAGATGAACCGCGCGCTGCGCGGGCGCGGCGAGCGACAGCTTCCGTATCTGCTGGTCGTGATCGACGAGCTCGCCGACCTGATGATGATCTCACCCCAGGAGGTGGAGGACGCGGTCATCCGGCTGGCGCAGAAGTCGCGTGCGGTCGGCATCCACCTCGTCCTGGCGACGCAGCGCCCGTCGGTCGACGTGATCACGGGGCTGATCAAGGCGAACGTGCCGTCGCGGATCGCCTTCGCCGTCTCGAGCCAGACCGACTCGCGGGTGATCCTGGACCAGGCCGGAGCCGAGAGCCTGCTCGGCCAGGGCGACATGCTGTTCAAGCCGCTCGGCACGTCGAGGCTCCAGCGCGTCCAGGGTGCGTACGTCAGCGAGGAGGAAGTGGCCCTGGTCGTCGAGCAGTGCCGTGCCCAGCGGGAGCAGGAGCTCGACGAGTCGATGCTCGAGGCGCCCGAGCGTGACGTTCCGGAGGGCGAGGGCGAGGACGGCGACTTCGACCCGGACGAGGATCCGCTGCTCGAGCGGGCGATCGAGGTGGTCGTCCAGGCGCAGACCGCGTCGGTCTCGCTCCTCCAGCGCCGGCTGCGTGTCGGCTACACGCGCGCCGGGCGGCTGATCGACATGCTCGAGCGGCGCGGGATCATCTCGCCGTACGAGGGTTCGAAGCCGCGCCGGGTGCTCGCCGGGGAGACCGAGACGCTCGCGTCCTAAGATCGTCATGTGACTCGGATTGCGGTCGTCGGCAGCTACGGCGTCGGGCTCACGTTCGGGGTCGAGCGGACGCCGGAGCGCGGCGAGACTGTGATCGGCACGCTCTTCCGCCGCGACCACGGGGGCAAGGGCTCCAACCAGGCGGTCGGCGCCGCCCGGCTCGGCGCCGAGGTCGCACTCCTCACGGCCGTGGGCGAGGATGCCTTCGGCGCGGAGGCGTTCGGGCTCTGGGCGGAGGAGAACGTCGACGCGGCTGCAGTCCGGCGCGAGCCGTTCCCGACGATGACCGCGGCGATCCTCGTCGAGAGGAGCGGCGACAACCGCATCGTCGTCGTGCCGGGCGCGCTGTCGGCACTCAACCCCGAGCATGTGGACGCCTTCGCCGACCGGATCGCCGCTGCCGACGTTCTGCTCGTACAACTGGAGATCCCCGTCGAGACGGCGCTCCGGGCGCTCGAGGTGGGGCGCGCCGCCGGCGTCCGCACCGTCCTCAACCCGGCGCCTGCGCCCGCGGAGACGATCGCCCCGGCGGCCGACTACCTGACCCCGAACGAGAGCGAGGCGTTTGCGGTCGAAGGCGCCGAAGGAACCCTCGTCGTCACGCTCGGCGAGCAGGGGGCGAAGCTCGGCGGCACGCACGTCCCGGCGTTCGCGGCCCGCCCCGTGGATACGACCGGTGCCGGGGACGCCTTCTGCGCCGCGTTCGCCGTCGCGCTCGCCGAGGGGGCCGACGACGTCGAGGCCGTCCGCTGGGGCTGCGCCGCGGGAGCCCACATGGTCGAGCACGACGGCGTCATCCCCGGACTGCCCACGCGGGCAGAGCTCGAGCGACGGCTCGCGGTGACGGCTGCGTGACCCGGCTGATCGTCGACACCGACACGGCCGGCGACGACGTCTTCTCGCTGCTGATCGCCCTCCGCCACCCCGGGGTGACGCTCGAGGCGATCACGGTCTGCTGCGGCAACGTCGGCTTCGACCAGGAGGTCGAGAACGCGCTCTACACCGTGGAGCAAGCCGGCAGGGCCGGGGAGGTTCCCGTCTACGCCGGGTGCCGGGAGCCGCTCGTCTCGGAGTGGGTGGGGGCCGAGTACGTGCACGGCCGGGACGGCATGGGCGATTCGTTCTTCCCTCCTGCCCGGCAGCGTCCCGAGGCCGAGCATGCCGTGGACGAGCTCGTCCGCCGGATCGACGAGAGCCCCGGAGAGCTGACCATCCTCGCGCAGGCGCCGCTCACGAACCTCGCCGTGGCCTTCACGCGCGATCCCTCCATCGTGCGAAGAGTCGCGCACCTCTACGTGATGGGCGGCGGCGTCGGAAACATCACGCCCGCAGCGGAATACAACTTCTACGTCGATCCGGAGGCGGCCAAGATCGTGCTGAACGCGGGCTTCCCGCTCACGCTCTTCACCTGGTCGCTGACGCGGACGCACGGCGTCTTCGACGACGCGAAGCTCGCGAGGATCGCGGCGCTCGACACGCCGCTCTCCGACTTCTTCGGTCGCGTCAACCGGAAGGCGCGCGAGTTCGACGACGCGGTCAACCACCTGGGCGGCTCGACACATCCCGACTCGATGGTCTGCGCCGCGATCGTCGAGCCCTCGCTCGTCCTGGCGAAAGAGGAGGCGGTGGTCGACGTCGAGACCTCCGGCGACCTGACCCGCGGCTGGAACCTGATCGATACTCTCGGCCGGGTCGACCGCGAGCCGAACGCCACCGTCGTCACCGACTACGACACCGAGGGGTTCTTCGAGCTGATGCTCTCGATTCTCGGATGAGGGTCGCGCTCGCGCTCGGGCTGATGAGCCTCGCGCTCCTGTTGCCTGCCTCTGCGGCGGCGGGCGATGGGTTCCCCTGGCGCGAGCGGGCGAGCTCCTACGGGCATCTGTCGGTCACGTTCGTGGTCGACCGTATCGTGGTCGGCCCGCGGGGATGGTCGGCAGTGCTCGAGATGCACAACTGGGATATCGACCTCGCCCTGCACGACGACTTCGCACTGCTCGTCGATGGGCGACGCGTCCTGCCCGCCACCCGTGCCAGGCCGCCGCTTCCGGTCCGGCTGGGCGTCCGGGCCGCGTGGCGAGGCACGATCAGCGGCACGCGGCGGCCCCCACACGGTTCCACGGTGCGCCTGAGGCTCGGTACCTTCCGGGCCGAGATCGCGCCCAACCTCATCCTTCGGCACGTGACCAGGCACGTCTACCGCGTCCCGTGAGCTACCTCCCGGCGACCCGCGCGCTGCGCGTGCGATTCGACACCGCTCAGGCTCTGACCCGCCTCTTCTACCGCGAGCGGGCGGCCGTGCTCGCGTGCGGCGGCTGGATCCCGCGCGTGGCGCCGCTCGAACACAAGGCGGAGCTCGCCCGGACGGCATGGGAGTCCGCGCTCTCGGCCGACGCATTGCGTGAGCGCGTCTTCGAGCTTCGGTACCCCGTGCGCTTCCTGGACGTGCAGGCCGAGGAGCTCTCGCTCGCCGTGCCGGACGATCTGCGCGCGCTCGTCGCGGGACTCCGGGAGGACTATGCCGCCTACCTCGCCGCCGCCGACGGGCTCGCCGACGGCCCCTCGATCCGGATCGTCGAGTCCGCCCTCCGCGACAAGGAACGGCAGGTCGGCGCGCTGGCCGCCGTCGAGCTCGAGGACGCGGACCCGGCCCGTGACCCGCGCTACTTCGCGTCCACCTTCTACTGGCCGGACGTGCTCGACCCGACCTATCCCTACGGCGAAGGGGTCGCGCTGCAGCTGCGCTCGGCCGTCAGCCACCTGAACGAGGTGTGGGCGGTGGAGACGGCCGGCCTGATCCTCCACGACCTCTCGCCCGAGCTCGGCTGGGAGTTCACGAGCGACGCCGCCCGCTGGCTCTACGACGAGAGCCGCCACATGCTGATGGGGAGGGAGCGCCTGGCGGCGTGGCGCCTCGAGCCCGCGCAGATCCCGCTCGGCGGCTACATCTACGAAGCCTGCGCCGGCCAGGATCCGCTGTACCGGCTCGGGATGCTCGGCTACTTCGAGACGAAGAACATCGGCCGGAAGCGGGAACGGGCGAAGGCCTTCCAGCTGATGGGCGACGTGACCAGCGAGACCGACATGGAATTCGACTGGGCCGACGAGACCCTGCACGCGGAGTACGGCCGCAGGTGGCTGCGGCGGCTCCTTGAGGCACGCGGCGAGGATCCGGAGTCGTGGCCCGCCGTTCTGGAGCGCTGCGAGCAGCTCGTCGAGGAGCGGATCGGGCGGGCGACGTCCGAGGACTTGGAGCGGATCCGGGCCTGCGCGGACGCGCTCGTCGCGGCCGCGAACCGGAGCGTCGTACCCGGTAGCGGGCGCGTTCGCCGGCCCGACTATCCAAGTTGAAACCGGTACGTCTTAGTCATTGACCCCGGGTGCTGACGCAGTAGGATCAAGCGTCCCCGCCTTGGGGGGTGTGGTGAACTTGCATCGAGGGAGGAGTTCGTTGACAAGAAAACGCTTGTTGCCGGTGGCGCTCGTCGTGCCGGCGATCATCCTCGCGGTCGCACTGCTGGCCGGGACCGGCGGTGCGGCGCGCAATGCGACGTTCAAGGCCGCGCTGATCAGCGACGTCGGCCGCTTCAACGACAAGGGCTTCAACCAGAACCAGCTCGTGGGCCTTAAGATGGCTCAGGCGAAGCTGGGCGTGCAGACCCGCGCGATCGAGTCGCACTCGGCAGGCGACTACATCCCGAACCTCGCGTCGGTCGCCCGCCAGGGCTATGACGCCGTCGTGGCAGCAGGCTTCCTGCTCGCCAACGCCGAGGCGACGGTGGCCAAGAAGTTCCCGAACACGCAGTTCGCGATCACGGACTACCCGGTGGAGGTCCCGCCGTTCTCGGACAAGAAGGGCAAGCTGCTCGTCAAGAACATCACGGGCATCACCTTCAAGTCCGAGCAGCAGAGCTACCTGGTCGGGTGCCTGTCGGCCCTGATGGCGAAGAAGGGCGGTGGGAACACGATCAGCGCGACGGGCGGCGTCAAGATCCCGCCGGTCGACTCGTTCATCGCAGGCTATCGCGCCGGTGCGGCGAAGTGCGTGCCCGGCATGAAGGTGCTCGTCGGCTACTCACAGGACTTCATCGCACAGGACAAGTGCAAGGCGGTGGCCGAGAACCAGATTCAGGCGGGCTCCAAGGTCGTCTTCGCGGTCGCCGGCCCGTGCGGTTTCGGCGCGCTCGCAGCGGCGAAGGAGGCCGGGGTCTGGGGCGACGGCGTCGACGTCGACCAGGCGTATCTCGGCCCCCACATCCTGACCAGCGCGGTCAAGCGGGTCGACCTGGGCGTGTTCCGATTCGTCCAGGCGGTGAAGGACGGCACGCTCACGCCGGGCCACGACTTCGTCTTCGACCTGAAGAACGGCGGCGTCGCGGTCGGCAAGATCAGCCCGAAGGTGCCGGCTGCCTACAAGGCGAGGATCAAGGCTCTCCAGAACCAGATCGTCGCCGGGAAGATCAAGGTTCCGTCCTCCTTCTAGACGGAGCGTGAACCTCGCATGGGAAGGCGGGCCGCAAGGCCCGCC
>JBLMYA010000067.1:0-26402 GCA_050258035.1 Verrucomicrobiota bacterium | reverse complement strand
CCGGCCACACACGCTCGCGCTCCGCGCGGGAACTGCCGGGGCCAGGAGTTGCCTGGTCGAGGTGCGGCAGATCGGCTAGTCGGCGCCCGGCGTTACTGCGAGGATGTCCGCGAGGTGGATCAGCCGGAACGTGCTGCGGATCGCGCGCATGCGGTCGCGGTCGTCTTCGATTTCGGGTGACTCGCGCCAGAGGTCCTGCGCGCAGAGGAGGAGCTCCCGGATGCGGTCGAGGTCGGCGAGCGGATGGCCGTTCTCCTCGCAGGCGTTCAGCGCCAGCCCCAGGACGCCGATCGTGTCCGGCTGGCGCGTCCACAAGAGCGGGGTCGCCATCGACAGGTACTGGTGAATGCGCGCGAGCACCATCGGCTGGCTGAAGGTCTCGCTCCCCCTCGCCGCCGTCGGCTCGAGCGGCGGCTCCCCGTCGGCGATCCGGTCGGCGTTCCCCGCGAGCACCCCGCGCAGCTGGTCCTCGCCGAGGCCCGCGACCCGCGCGGTGCGCAGCGCGATCAGGAGGGACGCCGGCTGCTGCCCGTAGGGGAAGTCGGACGCGTACAGCACCTGCTCGGGCGACACCTGTCGGTAGAAGTCGAGCAGGTCGATCGGGCTCCACGCCGACGTGTCGAAGAAGACTCCCGCCTTGCCGGCGAAGTTGCGCATCAGCGCGCCGAGGTCGGCGATGCCCGCATGGGCGATGATCAGCTGCGCCTCCGGATAGGAGTCGACGAGCCGGGCGAGGTCGTCGGCGATCGGAGGGAGGCCGCGCCCGCCGTGGATCAGGATAGGAGCCCGGCGCTCGGCCGCGATCGCGAACACCGGCGCGAGCCGTTCGTCGTCGAGGAGGAACTTCTGGGCGCGCGGGTGCAGCTTGATCCCCCTGGCACCGAGGTCGAGGCAGCGGGTCGCCTCCCCGATCGGGTCCTCTGCCAGGTCGAGCCGGACGAACGGGATCAGCCGGCCTTCGCTGCGGGCGGCAAACGCGAGCGTCCGGTCGTTCGGCTCCCGGAAGGCCGGGTGCCGGTCCGGCTCGTCCATGCAGAACATGAACGCCCGCGAGATCCCGTACCGGGCCATCACCCGCTCGAGCTCGTCGTACTCGCCGACCATCCCGTCGATGTCGTGGCCGAGGTGGAGGTGCGCGTCGAAGATCTTCGGATCCGGCGGCAGCGCGCGGCGAAGCTCCTCGTCCCACTTCTCGATCAGGTTCCGCGCGCGTACGACCGCAGAGTCCACCTCACCGAGTCTAGATGGAGTCAGTTCGATGGACGCCGAGGCGCCGGACGCCAGGAGATAGATTGCCGATGCCGTGCCGGACGTGTTGATCTACGCCGACACCATCCGCTCGCCCGAGATGCGTCGGGAGGTACCGATCGCGATACCCGACCCGTTCCTCTACGTCGAGCACGACGGCGCTCGGCACGTCGTCCTGACCTCGTTCGAGATCGACCGCGTTCGGACGATCCCGGGCGCCCCGATGCCGCACGCCTACGAGCAGTTCGGCTACGACGAGCTGATCGCGCAGGGACTGCCCCGTAAGGTGGTGGACCTCGAGGTGGCCGTCAATGCATGCTCCGAGCTCGGCGTCACGGATGCGGCCGTTCCCTGGACCTTCCCTGCCCGCTTCGCCGACCGCCTGCGCGAGGCGGGCCTGTCGGTCCACCCCGAGCTCGAGCTCTTCGAGGGCCGTCGTCGAGTCAAGAGCGAGGGGCAGCTCGCAGGCATCCGGCGCGCGCAGCGGGCGGCCGAAGAGGGCATGGACGCCGCGCGAGCCCTGCTCAGTCGGGCCGAGCCCGACGGGGGAGGGCTGCTCCTCGACGATGCGCCGTTGACGTCGGAGCGCATCAAGGCGGCGATCCTGGAGGTCTTCATCGCCCGGGGCATGGTCTCGGAGGAGTTCATCGTCTCGCACGGAGCGCAGAGCGCAGTCGGCCACGAGATGGGTTCGGGTCCGATCGCCGAGGGCGAGCCGATCGTGATCGATCTCTGGCCGAAGGACATCGAGACCGCCTGCTACGCGGACATGACGCGGACGTTCGTCGTCGGCGAGCCGTCCGGGGAGGTCGCGCGCTACCACGCGCTGTGCAAGGAGGCGCTCGACCGGTCGCTCGACGCGATCGGCCCGGGCCGGGCCGGCGCGGAGGTGTTCCGCCTCGCCTGCGAGGTCTTCCACGAGGCGGGTGAGCCGACGCAGCTCTCGAAGAAGCCCGGCGAGATCCTCGAGGACGGCTTCTACCACGGCCTCGGCCACGGCGTCGGGCTCGAGGTGCACGAGGAGCCCTCACTGGGTCGAGCGCCCGGGACATTGGTCGCGGGCGACGTGGTCACGGTCGAGCCGGGCTGCTATCGCCACGGCTACGGAGGCGTGCGGCTCGAGGATCTCGTCCTCGTCACGGAGGACGGTGCAGAGAACCTGACCGCCTACCCGTACGACCTCGAGCCGTGAGCGACGAGGCCGAGCACGCGGCGATCGAGACGCTGCTCGCCGAGGAGCGACGCTACCCGCCGTCCGCCGAGTTCGCGGCCCAGGCGAACGTGCAGCCCGACCTGTACGACGTGCCGTTCGAGGAGCTGTGGGAGCGCGAGGGCAGGGAACGCGTGACGTGGTTCGAGCCCTTCACCGAGCTCTACGAATGGGAGCTCCCGTATGCGAAGTGGTACCTGGGCGGGAAGCTGAACGCCTGCTTCAACTGCGTCGACCGCCATGTCGAGGCGGGACTGGGCGACAAGGTCGCCTACTACTGGGAGGGCGAGCCTGAGGACGACCGTCGGGTGCTGACGTTCGCCGACCTTCTCCGCGAGACGACGCGGCTGGCGAACGCGCTCCGCGACCTCGGGGTCCGCAGGGGCACACCGGTCGCGATCTACATGGGGATGGTCCCGGAGCTGCCGATCGCGATGCTCGCCTGCGCCCGAATCGGCGCGCCCCACACGGTCGTGTTCGGCGGATTCTCGGCCGACTCGCTGTCGGCGCGGATGAACGACATGGAGTGCGAGGTGTTGATCACGCAGGACGAGGCGTGGCGGCGGGGGACGACCGTGCCGCTGAAGGCGATCGCCGACGAGGCCCTTGCGGAGGTTCCCGGCGCACGGGCATGCGTCGTCCTGCGCCGGACCGGCGGTGACGTCCCGATGACGGCGGGCCGCGACGTCTGGTGGCACGACGTCGCGGTCTCCGACTCGGACTGTCCGTGCGAGCCGATGGACGCCGAGGACCTCCTGTTCCTGATGTACACGAGCGGCACGACCGCGAAGCCGAAAGGGATCGTCCACACGACCGGGGGTTACCTCGTCGGCTCCGTGTCCACGCACCACTACGTCCACGACGTCAAGCCGGAGAGCGACGTTTACTGGTGCGCCGCGGACGTCGGCTGGATCACCGGTCACTCGTACATCGTGTACGGGCCGCTCTGCAACGCCACCACCGGCGTGATCTACGAGGGAACGCCGGACTACCCCGACAAGGACCGCTGGTGGGCGATCGTCGAGCGCTACGGGGTGACGGTCCTCTACACCGCGCCGACTGCGATCCGCGCGCACATGAAGTGGGGGGGCGAGTACGCCGGGCGGCACGACCTGTCGTCGCTGCGGTTGCTCGGCACGGTCGGAGAGCCGATCAACCCCGAGGCGTGGGTGTGGTACCGGGAACACATCGGCGGCGACCGCACGCCGATCGTCGACACCTGGTGGCAGACAGAGACCGGGATGATCCTGCTCACTCCCCTTCCCGGCGTGACCACGCTGAAGCCGGGCTCCGCCACGCGGCCCTTCCCGGGGATCGAGGCTGCGGTGGTGGACGAATCGGGTCGGGAAGTCCCGCTCGGGGGCGGCGGGTACCTCGTCCTGCGCCGACCCTGGCCGGCGATGCTCCGAGGCATTCACAAGGATCCCGACCGCTACGTCGACACGTACTGGTCGCGATTCCCCGGCGCGTACTTCGCGGGCGACGGTGCCCGGCGGGACCGGGACGGCGACTTCTGGCTTCTCGGCCGGGTGGACGACGTGATGAACGTCTCCGGGCACCGGATCTCGACGATCGAGGTCGAGTCTGCCCTGGTCGATCACCCCGCGGTCGCGGAGGCGGCGGTCTGCGGTCGTGCCGATCCGCTGACCGGCCAGGCGATCGTCGCCTACGTGACACTGCGGGGGGGCAACGAGGGGTCGGTCGAGATGATGGACGAGTTGCGCGACCACGTGGCCCACGTGATCGGGCCGATCGCGAAGCCGGCGAACGTGGTGTTCACTCCCGAGCTGCCGAAGACCCGGTCGGGGAAGATCATGCGACGGCTGCTGCGCGACGTCGCGGAGCACCGACCGCTCGGGGACACGACGACGCTGGCGGATCCTGCCGTGGTCGAGGAGATCCGGACGCGGGCCGACACGGAGCAGAGCGAGGAATAGCCTCGCCTCCGCAGCCCTGCCGCGACGCTAGACGTTCTCGAGTCCGTACCTGCTGTACGACCAGGGCCAGGCTTCGATCCGATCGGACATTCCGGCCGTGATCGGATTCGCCAGGACGTAGACGCATCGGTCGAAGACGCCGTCCTCGTCGACCGCCTTGCACTGGAAACGCTCCGCGAAGACGTGGCCGTAGCGGCCGTACCGGCGGTTGAAGGCCCGCGCGTAACGCGAATGGAACCACTGCATCGCCCGTGACAGGTCGGCCTGGGCGCCCGAGACGACTGCGTGGTAGTGCGTGGTCATGATGCACGCTGCCTCCACGTCCAGCTCGAATCGAGCCGAAGCCTTCATCAGCATGCCGAGAGCAGCAGTCCGATCCCGAGGCGTGGGAAAGGGCGGATGGCCGAAGACGCCCCGCATCCAGACGTGGAAGTAGCCGTCGGGCAGCGATGTCCTGAGCACGTAGCCGATCGGGCGACGTTACTGCGGGCAGCGGGCCGTTCCCGCCCTTGGGGACGAACTGTCACACGAGCGTTACACCCCAGTCTCAGAGACCGGGTGGGAAACGCCACGAGGTTCGTCGCGGTCGTTTGGGACGAGAGGCTTGCCCGGCGAGGATTGCTGGGGACGGCCCAGTTGGCTCGGTGGCGAGCAGCCCGGAGCGGTCAGCCGAGCAGCTGCTCGAAGTGGTCGGCGTCCTCGAACGGCCCGATCACCGCCAGCCGAAGCGCACGGTCGCCGATCAGGTCGGTCGCGACCCGCTGGACGTCCTCGGCCGTCACTGCCTCCACCCCGTCGAGCACCTCCTGAGGCTCGGGCGTCCGTCCTTCGAGCACCTCGCGGCGAAGGCCGAACGAGATCAGGCCGTGCGGGCTCTCGGTCTGGAGGGCGAACCGACCCTTGGCGAAGCTCTTCGCCTTGTGGAGCTCGTCCCCGGGAACCGCCTCGTCGGCGATCGTGCGGAGCTCTGCTGCGACCGTCGCGACAGCGTCGTCGATCCGGTCAATGTCCACGCCCGCCTGCGCGTACAGCGAGCCCGCGTCCGTGTAGGCGTGATTCGTCGCGAACACGTAGTAGGCGAGCCCGCGACGCTCGCGGACCTCCGTGAACAGCCGCGACGACATCCCCCCGCCGAGCACCGTGGACAGGACCGTGAGCACGTAGCGGTCGGGATCCGCGATCGGCCGGCTGCGGACGCCGAGGCAGATGTGCGCCTGATCCGACTGCTTTGTGTGCACCTTCACGCGCGACCCGTTCTGCGGCGCTTCCGGAGCGGGAAGAGGCGCACCGGTCGGCGCGTCCTCCAGGTCGCCGAGTAGCTCGTTGATCCGCTCGACCAGCCCGTCGCCGGTCCGTCCCGCGACGCCGACGACCATCCGCGACGGCTTGTACCAGTGTCCGGTGTAGTCGAGAAAGGATTGGCGCGTCGCGCCCTGGACCGTCTCCTTGCGACCGATGATGTCCCAGCCGAGGGGGTGGTCGCCGCCGTAGACGAGCTCCTCGTACACGCCGTCGACGAAGTCGCGCGGCGTGTCGAAGTACATGTTCATCTCCTCGATGATCACGCCCTTCTCGCGGTCGATCTCGTCGGCGTCGAACTTGGAGTTACGGAGCATGTCGACGATCACGTCCAGCGCGACGTCGCGGTGCTCGGCCGCGCACCGGACGTAGTAGCCCGTGTACTCCTTGCCGGTGAAGGCGTTGAACTCGCCGCCGATCGCGTCGACCTCGCCGGCGATGTCGCGGGCGGTCGGCCGTCGCTCGGTGCCCTTGAAGAACATGTGTTCGGCGAAGTGTGCGATGCCGCTCGACTCGCGCGTCTCGTAGCGCGAGCCCGCGGCGAGCATCACGAAGCACGACACCGACTGGGCCTGGGGCATCGTTGCCGTCAGCACGCGCAGCCCGTTCGGAAGCGTCTGGCGCTCGAATGCGGACATGTCCCGGATCGTAGCCACGGACGTCGCGTCAGCCGCGGTCGAACGCGAACTGCGTCGTTCCCGTCAGGCCGGTCGACGTCACCGAGAGCGAGCAGGTGCCGCTGTTCGGCTGGCTGACCGGGAAGTCGCCGTGCCAGCTCTGGCCTTCCGACGGCGACGGGAACTCGAGGTGGCGCACCAGCTTGTCGTCGACCCGGATGTCGATCTTCTCGGACTGCTTGACCAGGAGCGTGACCCGGAACGTGCCCGACCTGCAGCCGTAGGCGACCAGGACCGCCTGGCCGGAGATGTCTCCGTTCAGCTCGAGGCCGGAGGTCTGCGACCGCATCCGCAGCCGGCCGCGCCGCTTCCAGAGGGCGAGCCCTCGCTGCGTCAGGCCCTGCTGCTCGACTGCTCCAGCGGGCTTGCCGGCGAGCTCGATCCAGTTCGACGCGATCACGTAACGCGGCTTGCCCTTGCCCGGCGGCACGACGATCGTGCCGTCCGGCAGCACCGCCACCCGCTCCTGCGGCATCGGCCCCGGGACGGTCTGCGCCCCGAGGTCGTAGACGCGGTCGATCCCGGTGTTCCAGAAGACCGTGTGCCAGACCCCGGGCCAGGATGGCTCGCCGTCGTACAGGTACGCGACTCGCCGCCCGCCGCTGTCGTCGGACCAGGACGGGTCGCCTCCCAGGAACGTGACCTGCTGGCGATGGGACTCGTCGACGACGAACCGGCTCACGAGCACGGAGGCACCGACCAGGACGAGCACCAGCGCGACCGGAAGCCAGCGCAGCCGACGTCGCGGTACGAGCACGAACACCAGCGCGAGCGCCGGGACGACCGCGGGGTAGACGGCCTTCATCGTCGAGACCGACGTCTCGGTGGACAACCGGTACAGCGGGATCAGGGTCATGGCGTCGTGCGTTCCGTAGACGTTCACGTAGGTGCCGACGGGGAGCAGGACCAGCACCACCACGGCCAGCGCGGCGACGATCCCGCGCTCCACGTAGCCGCCGTCAGGCCCTCGCTCGAGCCAGAGCACGAGACCGATGAAGAGCACCGGCGCGAGCCCGATCAGGTTCCGTTCGACGATCCGGTCGGAGTACCGCGACGCGTAGATGCCGACCTCGACCACCAGCCACACCGCGAGCGACGACGCGACGACGAGGTACGCCCGCACACGCTCGTCGCCTTCGCCTCGCCGCACGGCCTCCATGAGCTTCAGCGCCAGCGCGACCGCCGGGAAGAGCCCGCAGAGGATCAGGAGCGAGGCGGCGTGGTAGAGGACGAAGCGCGCAGCGGAACCGACGCTGTAGGACGAACTGGCCACCACCTCGTACCCGCCGAGGGCCGCCTTGCCGGACGCGAGCCGCCACGCCGCCCACCCGACGACCAGCACCGCGAACCCCGCGGCCACCGGCAGATGGCGCCGCACCCTTGCCCACGAGTGTGCGATCGCGGCGTCGAGCACCGCAGCCGTGGCGAGGGCGGGGACGAGCACGATCGCCTGCAGGCGGGTCGCGCAGACGGCGACGAACGCGACCAGCAGGAGGATCTGATTCCGTCTGGTCGGCCGCGCGATCGCCTCGGCGCCGGCCCAGGCTGCCGTCACGAGGAGCGGGTAGAAGAGCACTTCCGTCATCAGCAGGCCGGAGTAGGCGAGCACGGGGGTGGCGAGCGTGAGCGCGGCCGCCATGAGCGCGCCCCGCCGGGAGACGAGCCTGCGCGCCCACAGGTACACCGGTACCGCCGCGAGGGACATCACGAACGCCTGGAGTCCCTGGAGGATGTCGTAGCCGGTGTGAAGCCCCCAGGCGGCAAGCGGGAACCCGACCAGCACAGGCGTCAGAAGCGAGTAGTACGGAGTCGGCCCACCGAGGATCGTCAGCGAGCCGTGCAGCCAGAGGTTGCGGCCGAGCATGCCGTAGACCATCTCGTCGGGCGCGATCCACGGCACCGGCACCTCGACGGCCGCCCACGCCCGAAACGCGGTCGATATCAGGACGAGCACGGCGAGCGCCGCCCATTCGCGCCTGTGGCTCACTCCAGCCGGCCGAGCTCTGCGAGGAGCCGATCGACCTCTTCGGCCGTGTTGTAGTGGACGAAGCCGACCCGGACCGCGCCGCCGTCGTCCTCGAGCCCGAGGCGCTTCATCACCTCGAGCGCGTAGTAGTTCCCGTGCCAGACGGCGAAGCCACGCTCACCGAGCCGCGCAGCCGCCTCGCACGCGGACAGTCCCTCGACGGAGAACGCGAAGGTCGGCACCCGGCCGTCCATCCCCGGCAGTCCGTGGAGCCTGATCGACGGCGGCAGGCCGGCGAGGAACCGCTCGCCGAGCGAGCGTTCCCAGCCGACGATGTCGTCCCAGCCCAGCGACTCGATGTACTCGACCGCCGCGACGAACCCGGCGAGCAACTCGTAGGCCGGTGTCCCGGTCTCGAAGCGCTTGCCCGGCGGCTCGACCGGCGCCGGGCGGACCTTGTACGGCCGCCAGCGCTCGATCAGCTCACGGCCGACGCACGCGACGCCGAGGTGCGGCCCGAAGAACTTGTACGGCGAGCAGATCAGCACGTCGACGCCGAGCGCCTCGACGTCGATCGGGCCGTGCGGCGCGTAGTGGACGGCGTCGGCCCATGCGATCGCCCCGGCCTCGTGGACGAGGGCTGCGATCCGCGGCGCGTCGGTCAGGGTCCCGACCGCGTTCGACGCGACGGGAAAGGCGACGATCCGCGTCCGCTCGCCGAGCTGTCGCTCGAGGTCCGCGAGGTCGAGCGTCGTGTCGTCGTTGATGTCGACGAAGCGGACGGTCAGGCCGAGGTCGCGCGCCAGTTCGAGCCAGGGGGAGACGTTGGCATCGTGGTCGAGCCTGGTGCACAGGATCTCGTCGCCCGGCTCGAAGTCACGGCCGGCCGTGCGGGAGAGCGCGAAGCTGAGCGTGGTCATGTTCGGGCCGAAGACCGTCTCCTCGGGTGCGCAGCCGAGGAAGCGCGCGGCGGTCTCACGTGCGCGCCGCTCGAGCGCCTCGGTCCGACGGCTCGTCTCGTAGGGCCCGCTGACGTTCGCATTCGACGTGCGGAAGTAGTCGGCGACCGCCTCGATCACCTCGTCGGGCACCTGCGACCCGCCGGGTGCGTCGAAGAAGACCAGGTCGCGATCGAGCGCGACGAACCGCGCGCGAACGGCGGCGACGTCCAAGCTCACGCGGCCTTCCTCTCCCAGGCTGCGAGCAGCTCGCGCTCTCGCTCCGGGCTCAGTCCCGCCTTGCCCGTCCACTCGGGGACGTCGCGGGCCGTCTCGGCGAGCGGGCGGTACGTGAGGCCCGCCTCCACGGCACGGTCGACGGGAGTGAGCTGGAACGCGGCGAAGTTCTCGTCCGTCGGCGGGATCCAGCAGGGGAGGTCGCTCCAGCCTTCGACGCCCTGCTCGTCCAGGAACTCCTGCGTGACGCGGACGAGCTCGTTGGCCCCGCAGGCATCGAGCATCGCGTCGAAGGTGATCGCGCCGGGCGGCGAGGTCGCGTTGAACGCCCCGCTGCGCTCGCTCTCGACCAGCCCGACCATCCAGTCGGCGAGGTCGCGGACGTCGACCATCTGGACGGGCTGATCCGGCGGCGCGAGGACCGGGCCGCCGCGCTCCACCCGCCGCGGCCAGTAGGTGAAGCGGTCGGTCGGATCGTTCGGGCCGACGATCAGGCCGGGGCGGACGAGGACGGCTCGATCACCGAACGCGGCCTCGACCTCCTGCTCGCACAGGGCCTTGAGCGCGCCGTAGTTGGAGTAGTCGTCGAGGAGGCGGTCGGCGGGCCTGTCGCCGAGCTGCGCCGGGGGATCGCTCTCCACGCGCGGCTCACGGTAGTCGCCGTAGTAGGAGATCGAGGAGACGAAGAGGTACCGCCCGGCGGCGCCGGCCAGGAGTCGCGTGGTGCCGCGTACGTGCCGGGGCACGTAGCCGGACGTGTCGAGGACGGCGTCCCAGGTTCGCCCCTCCAGGGCCGCGAGGTCTCCGTCGCGATCGCCGCGCAGCTTCTCGACCTCCGGGAAGCGCTCCGGATTCGTCCGGCCGCGGTTGAAGGTCGTGACCTCGTGCCCGCGCGCCAGCGCGGCCTCGATCAGGGCGAAGCCGACGAACTTCGGTCCGCCGATCAGGAGCAGCCTCATGCCACGTTCCAGACGTACCGGGGCTTCGCGGTCAGCGAGGCGCCCACGAAGCAGTCACGCTCCGCCAGCCGGAGCAGCGCTTCCCGGTCGCCCGGGGCCGGATCGAACCGGACGTCGAAGCGCGCCTCGATGTCGACGAACGCGAACCGGTCGTCCTCCTCCCGCCTCGTCACGGTGCCGGAGGCCTCGCCCTCGGCGGTCACCTCGACGCCGGACCGCTTCGCGTGATAGCGGAGGCTCGTCAGCGAGCAGTCGAGGAGTCCCGCCAGGACGAGGTGCTCCGGCGACCACGCCTCCGGCACGTCGACCGTCGCTCCCTTCGCGGTCGCGACGCTCGTCCCGTCGTAGGCGACCGCGTATTCGAAGACCCGGGCTCTTGGCTCAGCCATGCGGGAGAACCTAGCGGGTCCGTCCGGACCCGAAGCTACGTTCCGGGCGTGACGCGGCTCCGGCCCCTGACCGAATCGGAGTGCTACACCCGCCTGTACGGCGACCGCGACTCGGCGGTGTCCGTGATCCGGGAATCCGACCCCGAGCGGCCGAGCGGGGGGCTGCTCGGAGAGCAGCTCCTCAAGCTCTTCGAGAAGCACCAGCTGGAAGGCTGGCCGGACGAGCTTCCCGAGGTCGAAGCGGCGTAACCGCGAGCGCCGTCCCCGACGTCCTGGCGGCCGACCTCTCGGTCGTCTTCTGCGGGATCAACCCTGGCCGCGTGTCGGCGGCGGCGGCCGCCCACTTCGCGAACCCCAGGAACGACTTCTGGCGCCTCCTGCGCGACGCCGGGTTCACGCCTCGTCTGGTCGCTCCGGCCGAGCAGTTCGAGGTGCTCCGCTACGGGATCGGGCTGACGAACGCCGCTCTCCGGACGACCGCGGGCTCCGGTGACCTGCGCGCGGCTGACTTCGAGGGCGCCGCCGAGCGACTCGGGCGGCTTGCGGTGGAGCTCGGGCCCCGCGCGATCGGCTTCGTCGGCAAGGAGGCCTACCGGGGCGTGTTCCGCGAGCGGCCGGAGCACGGCCTCCAGCAACGCCGGCTGGGCGAGACGCTGCTCTTCGTTCTCCCGTCGACGTCACCGGCGAACGCGGCCGTCCCGTACGCCGAGCGTCTGCGCTGGTTCCGGACGCTCCGCGACCTCGCCGGCTAGCCGCGCCAGCGGTTCGTGATCGGCGTGCGCCGGTCCCGGCCGAACGCCTTCGGGCGGAGCTTCACGCCCGGCGGCGCCTGGCGGCGCTTGTACTCGGCCCGGTCGATCATTGCCAGCGCCGCGTCGACGACGTCGGGGTCGAAGCCGTCCGAGAGCAGCTCCTCGCGGGAGCGGTCGAGCTCCACGTAGGCCTCGAGGACGCGGTCGAGCTCGGAATACGGCGGCAGCGAATCCTGGTCGAGCTGGTCGGCCCGTAGCTCGGCACTCGGCGCACGGTCGACGATCGTCTGCGGGATCAGCTCACGGCCGGCGCGCTCGTTCAGATAACGCGCCAGGCGGAACACGTCCGTCTTGAAGACGTCCTTGAGGAGCGCGAATCCGCCGGCCATGTCCCCGTACAGGGTGGCGTAGCCGACCGAGAGCTCGGACTTGTTCCCGGTGGCCACGACCAGCCAGCCGAACTTGTTCGAGAGCGCCATCAGCAGGACGCCGCGCACCCGGGCCTGGAGGTTCTCCTCCGTCAGATCACGCTCGCGGTCGCCGAAGCTGGGGGTGAGCGAGTCCTCGAACTGCGCGACCACGTCGTCGATCGCCACCTCACGGAAGTCGATCCCGAGGCTCTCCGCGAGCCTCCGTGCGTCTGCCCGTGTGCCTTCGGACGAGAAGCGGGAGGGCATCGAGACGCCGTGCACGCGCTCGGCGCCGAGCGCCCCGACCGCCAGTGCCGCGGTCAGCGCCGAGTCGATCCCGCCGGAGAGGCCGACGACGACGTCGCCGAAGCCGTTCTTGCCGACGTAGTCCCGGAGCCCGAGCTCGAGCGCGAGCCGCATCTGCTCCAGATCGGCGCCGAACGGCGAAACCCGCGCAGGTGCAGGACTCTTGACAGTGCCTGGCATCGTCGAGAGCTCGACCACGCTCGCCGGCTTCCGCTCGGTCTGCTCGGCCAGCGCCCGCCGTCGGGCATCGGAGAGTCTCCGGCCGATCGCGGCGGTCGGATCGACGTCGACGACCAGCAGCGCCTCCTCGAAGCCCGGGGCGCGCGCGAGCACGTCGCCCTCGTCGTCGAGCACGCACGAGTGGCCGTCGAAGATCAGCTCGTCCTGACCGCCGACCGCATTCACGAAAGCGACGAACGACGCCGCGTCCCGCGCCCGCTGCTGGAACATCTCTTCTCGCTCGCGCTCCTTGCCGACGTGGAACGGGGAGGCGGATACGTTGACGAGGAGCTGCGCTCCGGCGAGCGCGAGGTCGGTCGCCGGCGGCCCCGGTTGCCACATGTCCTCGCAGATCGTCACGCCCACGAGCACCTCGCCCAGCCGCAGCACGACGAGGTCGCGCGCCGACGCGAAGTACCGCTGCTCGTCGAACACCCCGTAGTTGGGGAGGAACCGCTTGCGGTAGATCGACCGGAGCGTCCCGTCGGCGCAGACCGCACAGGCGTTGTACAGGTCGCCCTCGAAGTGGGGGAACCCGACGAGCGCGCTGATACCGGTCGTCTCCTCGGCGATCTGCTCCAGCGACCGCAGCGCCGAGCGGACGAACGCGGGCCGCAGGAGGAGATCCTCGGGCGGATAGCCGGTGACGGCGAGCTCGGGGAAGAGCACGAGGTCGGCGCCGGCCGTCCGGGCCTCGTCGAGCCGCGCGAGGATCAGGTCTCGGTTCCCGTCGAGGTCGCCGACGGTCGTGTTGATCTGGGCGAGCGCGAGTCTCATGGTTTTCGCCTTTCAGTCGAAAACCATATCAGGCGAGTGCAGAGCCGATCGCCTCGAGCGCTTCCGGGTTCTCGACCGACGAGAGATCGCCGGGGTCCCGCCCCAGCACGGCTGCCCGCACGGCCCGCCGGACGATCTTCGCCGAGCGCGTCTTCGGCAGCGCCGGAACGAAGACGACCCGTTCGGGTGCGAAGGCCCTCCCGAGCTCGTCGGCGACCAGCCCCCCCACCTCGTCCTCGGACGCCGAGGCACCGGGCACCAGGACGCAGAAGACCCACGCGACCTCTCCCTTGACCTCGTGCGGAACCCCGACCGCGGCGGCCTCGGCGACGGCGGGGTGGGAAACCGCTGCGGACTCGATCTCGGCGGGCCCGATTCGCTTTCCGGCGATGTTCAGCGTGTCGTCGGAGCGGCCGTGGAGGAACCAGTAGCCGTCGGCGTCGACGGACGCCCAGTCCCCGTGGGTCCAGACGCCCGGGTACCGCCGCCAGTACGTGTCGAGGTACCGCTCCGGGTCGTCCCAGAACCCTCGTGTCATCCCCGGGAACGGCTTCCGGCAGACGAGCTCGCCGACCTCCCCGGTGCCGACGAGCGACCGCCCGTCCGGATCGAGGACGTCCATCGCCATCCCGAGCGCCGGCCCGCCGACCGAGCACGCCTTGATCGGTTCCGCGATCGACGAGCCGAGGAAGACCGCCCCGACCTCGGTGCCGCCGGTGATGTTCACGATCGGCACCCGCCCGCTGCCGGCCCGCTCGAACAGCCAGCGGTAGGGCTCGGGGTTCCACGGCTCGCCGGTGGTCACGAAGACCCGGAGCGACGAGAGGTCGGCCTCGGGCTCCCCGTGCGGGATCAGCGCCCGCACAAGGGTGGGTGAGCAGCCGAGGATCGAGACCTTCTCCTCCTCGACCAGCCGCCAGAGGCGGTCCGGCGGCCAGTCCGGTGCCCCCTCGGCGAAAACGAGTGTCGCGCCCATCGCGCCGCAGCCGACGACGGTCCAGGGCCCCATGATCCAGCCCATGTCGGTCGAGAAGTGGACGACGTCGCCGTGGTGGGCGTCGGCCTGGTAGCAGGCCTCCCGGGCGATCGAGATCAGGAACCCGCCCTGGACGTGCAGCACGCCCTTGGGTCTCCCGGTGGTCCCCGACGTGTAGGCGAGGAGGTAGGGGTGTTCGGCCTCCACCGGGAGCGGCCCGAGGGTTCCGGGGCAGCCGGCGACCTCGTCGTCCCACGGGGCGACGATCACCTGCTCCAGCGTCGGCGCCTCGCGCCGAGCCTCCTCGAGGATCTCGAGCATCGGCACGGCGCGGCCGCGCCGCTTCGACGAGCGGGCGGTGATCGCCACCTTGGCTCCCGAGTCGACCAGCCGTTGCGCGACGGCCGGCGCCGCGAATCCGGAGAAGACCGGCACCTGAACCGCGCCGACGTGCGCGCAGGCGTGGGAGGCGATCGCGACCTCGGGCGACATCGGCAGAAAGAGAGCGACGCGGTCGCCGGGCTCGACGCCGAGCTGGACGAGCCGTTCCGCGAGCCGCGTGACCGCGTCGGAGAGCTCGGCAAACGTCAGCTCGCGACGCGCCCCGTCCTCGCCGCGGAAGACGGCCGCGACCCGGTCGCTGCGCCAGCGGTGGACGCAGTTCCAGGCGATGTTCAGCCTCGCGTCGAGGAACCAGGTCGCCCACTCCGGTCCGCGGGACAGGTCGACCACCTGCGACCAGGGCTCGTACAGCTCGAGGCCCATGTCCTCGATCGCGGCCGGCCAGAACCAGTCCGGGTCCTCGATCGATCGGGCAACCAGCTCGCGGTAGGTCGAGAAGCCGTGCCGGCGCATCAGCCGGACGACGTTGGCGCTCTCGAGGACGGTCTCGCTCGGAGTCCAGACGACCTCGCCCACGGAGCCAACCCTACCGCTGTTAGCATCGACTAACAGTGCGCGCGAAGATCGTCGCTAGCTTTCTGGACGAAGAGCACCGCAAGTGGTGGACGCTCGTCGCGGTCGCCTTCGGGCTGTTCATGATCATGCTCGACAACACGGTCGTGAACGTCGCGTTGCCGTCGATCCAGAAAGATCTGAAGGTGAGCGTGTCGTCGCTGGAGTGGGTGGTCAACGCGTACTTCCTGACCTTCGCCGTGTTGATGCTGACGGGCGGGAAGCTCGCCGACCTCTACGGGCGCCGGCGGCTCTTCGTAACCGGCCTGGTGATCTTCACCGCCTCCTCGCTCGCCTGCGGGATGGCGGCGAACGGCGAGACCCTGATCGCCGCGCGCGCGGTCCAGGGCGTGGGTGCGGCGATGATGAACCCGGCGACGCTCTCGATCATCACCGCGACGTTCCCGCCTCGTCAGCGGGGCATGGCGATGGGCATCTGGGTCGGTGTCTCCGCGGTCGCGCTCGCCCTGGGGCCGATCACCGGCGGGTTGCTGGCCGAGCACGCGGACTGGAGCTGGATCTTCTTCATCAACGTCCCCATCGGGATCTTCGCGATCGTCGCCGCCCGGATCGTCATTCGCGAATCGAAGGACACCTCGGCAGGCCAGCGGCTCGACCTCCCGGGTCTCGTCACGTCCGGGATCGCCCTGTTCGCGCTCACCTACGCGCTGATCGAGGCGAATGGAAAGGGCTGGACCTCGCCGGAGATCCTGGCGCTGTTCGGCATCGCAGCCGTCGCCTTCGCCGCCTCCGTCCTGGTCGAGCTGCACCAGCGCGCTCCGATGCTCGACCTGACGCTCTTCCGCAACCGCACGTTCACCGGCGCGAATCTGACGATGCTGCTCGTCGCCATGTCGATGTTCGGGGTCTTCTTCTTCGTCTCGCTCTTCGTCCAGGGGATCCTCGGCTACTCCCCCGTCGAGGCGGGCGCGTCCTTCCTGCCGATGACGCTCTGCATCATCTTCGTGGCGCCGGTGGCCGGGAAGCTCTCCGACCGGCTCGGATCCCGCTGGTTGATGAGCGGCGGCATGCTTCTCGTCAGCGTCTCGCTGCTCCTCTTCTCCTTCCTCGACGAGAGCTCGTCCTGGTGGAATCTCTTCCCCGCGCTCGTGGTCGGCGGGATCGGCATGGCGCTGGCGATGACGCCGACGACCTCTGCGGCGATGGGCTCGGTGCCGGTCGACAAGGCGGGAGTCGGCTCGGGGGTGCTGAACACGGCGCGGCAGGTCGGGGGCTCGCTCGGCATCGCGATCATGGGTGCGATCCTCGGTTCGTACGTCAGCGTCGGACGGTTGAGCCCCGAGTATCCGAGCCAGTTCGTCGACGGCTTTCAGGCCGCACTTCACGTGGCAGCCGGAATCGCCTTCGCTGCTTCGATCGTCGCGCTCGTCCTGATCAGGAAGGTCGCGCACCGCCCGGCGCTCGCGGCCGAGATGGGATGAGCGCAAGGCCGAGGCTCCGTGCCGAGGAGCGGCGGGCGGCTGTTCTGGACACGGCGTGCCGGGTCTTCGCGCGCTGCTCGTACCGGGGAGCGACCACTGCGGAGATCGCCCGCGAGGCCGGTGTGACCGAGCCGATCCTCTACCGTCACTTCGCCTCGAAGCAGGCTCTGTACCTCGCCTGCATCGAAAGCGCCTGGTCACGCGTTCGCGCCGGCTGGGACGAGGCGGTCGCGGCAGAGCCGGACCCGACTGCCTGGACCCGGGCGATGTCGACCGCCTTCCTCGATTTCAAGGAGCAGCGCTCGGCGGTCGCCCAGCTCTGGCTCCGGGCGCTGACCGAGTCGGGCGACGACCCGGAGATCCGGCGCTACCTGCGCCGGCATCTGCGCGACGTCCACGGGTTCGTGGCCGACGTCGTCCGCCGCGCCCAGGCCGCCGGTGCGATCCACCCCGACCGCGACTCGCGTGCCGAGGCATGGATCTTCGTTTCGCTCGGGTTGCTGAACGCGGTCGCCGGGCGTCTCGGGGCACTGCCACCGGGCGACCTCGAGCGGATCAGGGCCGCGCGGCACGCCTGGCTCACATCTGCATAGCCCCGAATAGCCGAGAGCCCCGGCTGCGGCCCCCGGGGCTCCCTCTGATCAGACTTCTCGAGGTAATCGTCCTCTGCTGCTTCCTGCGGCGGACGACTATCGAAGTGGCTTGACTATAGAAGCCATGTCTGAACTTGTCAAGTAGGCAGGTGAAGCACTTTACGATAACATTTGCTTCACCGACGATAAGCGCATGGCAAAAGGTATTTCCGGGACACGTCCAGAACAGCAGCGCGGCGCGAGTGAACTCGGCGAGCGCCTGCGCACCCTCCGTGTTTCCGCCGGCCTGACCCAGAGTCAGCTCGCGGACGGCCGGTTCTCGAAGGAGTACGTCAGCCAGATCGAGCGGGGCAAGACGCGTCCGTCCGCCGAGACGGTCGAGTGGCTGGCAGCGAGGCTGGAAGCCGACCCGGCGTACCTGCTCGGGGGCGTCAGCGCCGAGGATCGCGGGCGCGTCGAGGCGGCGCTGGCCCGGGCGGAGGCCCTGACGGAGCAGGGGGAGCACGCCCAGGCGGCCCGGGCGTTCGCGGACGGGCGCCAGGCTGTCTCGGCCACCGGTGCGTCGGATCTCGAGCTGCGCTCGCTGCTCGGCGAGACCTGGGCGCTCGCCCAGTCGGGCGGTGTGCAGGAGGCGCTCCGGCTGCTCAACCGGGCCCGCGATCTCGCTGAACATCCGGAGTTCTCCGACGTCGACCGCGCCTCGGTGCTCTTCCGGCTCGGTGTCTGCCGCTACCACCTTTCGAGCATCTCGACCGCCGTCTCGCTGCTGTCGTCTGCCCTGGAGCTCGCCGATCGCTCCGGCCTGCCGTGCGACCTGCTCCGCGGCGACATTCTCGACTGGCGCTCGCGCTGCTACCGGCGCCAGCGCGACTGGCAGGCGGCGCGCGAGGACGTCGAGCGCGCGCTGGAGCTGGCTGAGTCCGCACGCGACCGGCGCGCGTCGGCTCGGGCCTACTTCCAGGCATCGCTCGTCGCGGAGCGCGAGGGGCACTGGCTGCTCGCCCGGACGTACGCGGAGCGCGCGCGGGGCCACTTCGAGGAGCTCCAGGACCGGGCCAACGTCGGCAGGCTCCTGAACAACCTCGGCGGGCTCAACTTCACGCTCGGCAACCCCGAGCGTGCGGTCGAGTTGCTGACGAGCGCGTACGACGTCGCGCTCGAGACGGGGGACGAGCCCGAGGCCGGGCTCGCGATGTGTTCGCTCGCTCAGGTCCATCTGGACCGCTCCGAGGCGGCTCTGGCCGAGGGTGAGGCGGCGAGGGCGCTTGCGCTCTTCGGCAATCGGCCCGACTACCTGCAAGGAATCGGCACTGCGCAGCTCGTCCTCGGTCGCGCACTGCTCGAACTGGATCGCCTGGACGAGGCTGAAGAAATCCTGCTCGCTGCCGATAAGAGCTTTGAGCAGTTGTCGTCGGTCAGCCACCGGGCTGCGGCCTGGGTCGCACAGGGCGATCTCGCGCAGAAGCGCAATGCAGATCGCGAGGCGGCCCGCCTCTACCGGCGGGCAGCCGAGGCGCTGCAGGACTTCCGCTTCTAGCCGAAAGGAGACATACAGGTGCTGGTCAAGGCCTATTCCGACGGCCCCCGCTAGTCTGCGTCTCCGGCTGCGGTAGCCGCTCTACACTCGAGGCGTGCGTTCGGCGCGCGTCCTCGTCCTGCTGGCCGCGGCTCTCGGCGCTGCTGCGTGCGGCGCCGGAACGACCGCGACGAGTGCGGCGAAGGGAACATTGGGCGCGGAGCTGGCGCGTCCCGGGCCCGACGTCGCGCTGATCCAGGGAACCTCCGACTACGCGACCGGCCCCGTCCGGGTCACCTTCCTCGTGATCGACTCGAAATCGCGGTCGATCGAACGGCCGCATGCCCGTGTCTGGGTCGGCCCGTCCCTCGAGGCGCCGCCGACCGTTTCCACCGAGGCCACGCTGGAGCCGATCGGGGTCCCGGGCCTGTCCTCGCCGGCGAGCGGCGGGGTGTCCAGGATCTACGTCGCCCGGTTCGAGCTGCCCCGGCCGGGAACGTACACGCTCGTCGCCGAGCCCGACGGGGCCAGGATCCAGGGGCTCGCGACCCTTCGGGTCGGGCGCCGCCCGCAGGCGCCTGCGGTTGGCGACAAGGCGATCGCATCGCGGACGCCGACGCTGGCCTCGGCGCACGGCGACGCGGCCGAGCTCACGACGGCGAGCCCGCCCGACCTCAGCCTCCTTCGCTACTCGGTCGCCGACACGATGGCCGCCCACGTGCCCTTCGTGCTCGTCTTCGCGACGCCGAAGTTCTGCACGTCCCGCACCTGCGGGCCCGTGGTCGACGTCGCGCGGGCCGTCCAGCGGCGCTTCGCCGGCAGCGACGTCCGGTTCATCCACGTCGAGGTCTACGAGGACAACAACCCGGCGCAGGGCTTCAACCGCTGGTTCAGGGAGTGGCGGCTGCCGAGCGAGCCGTGGGTGTTCCTCGTCGGCCGGGACGGGCGGATCGAGCAGCGCTTCGAGGGTTCGGTGTCCGTGGCCGAGCTGAGCGCCGCCGTCCGCCGGTTGGCGCGCTAGCACGCGTACGATCCTTCGCATGGCCGTGAAGCTCACCGACCTGGTCACGTCGGGCGGCTGCGCGGCCAAGTACCCCGCTGCCCGACTCCAGGAGCTGCTCGCCGGCTTCGTCCCCGCGGAGGCAGAGGACCTCCTCATCGGTCTTTCCCCTGCCGACGACGCGGCCGTCTACCGGCTCGACGACGAGACGGCGCTCGTCTTCACCCTCGACTTCTTCCCGCCGCTCGTCGACGACCCGCGCGACTTCGGCACGATCGCCGCGACGAACGCGCTGAACGACGTCTTTGCGATGGGCGGCCGGCCGCTGCTCGCGCTGTCGATCGCCGAGTTCCCGGAGGATCTCCCGCAGGAGACGGTCGCCGCCGTTCTCGGTGCCGCCGACGCCCAGGTCCGGCGGGCAGGTGCGATCCTCGCCGGCGGGCACACGATCCGGGACCCGGAGCCGAAATACGGGCTGGCCGTCGTCGGCACCGTCCACCCCGACGGGGTGTGGCCGAAGGCCGGCTCGCGGGCCGGGGATGCGCTGTTCCTGACGAAGCCACTCGGCACGGGGCTGGTGCTCCACGGCGCCCGGCGCGGGCTGGCCGGCGACGAGGACGTCCGTGCCGCGGTCGGCTGGATGACGACTCTGAACGACCGGTGGGCCGATGTCCTGCGCGCGTTTCGGCCGAACGCCGTCACCGACGTGACCGGCTTCGGCCTACTGGGGCACGCGCACGAGATGGCCGGGCGAAGCGGTGTCCGGTTCGTCCTGGACTCGTCGGCGTGGCCCGCGCTGGACGGCGCCATCGCCGTCGCCGGCGCAGGCGAGAAGACCGGGGGCGACCGACGGAACCGTGACTTCGCCGACGCGCACGTGTCGGCCGACGGCGTGCCGGACGAGCTCCTGACGCTTGGCTGGGATCCGCAGACTGCGGGAGGGCTCCTCATCTCCGTGCCGGCCGACAAGGGGCCCGCGCTCCAGGCCGAGCTCGACGCGCGTGGGCTCTTCGTCCGCCGGATCGGCGGCGTCGAGGCGGGCGTCGGCGTACTCGTCTCCTAGCCCCGTCTACACTCGACCACGTGCACGTCGAGACCACGCGTCTCTCACGGTTGCGCGCCTTCGAGCTGTCGCCCACGGCCTTTCGCTGGCTGGCCGGGCTGTCGACGGCCGCGCTGTGGCTGATCGTCTCCACGGGAGCGGTCGTCCGGCTGACGAGCTCCGGGCTGGGCTGTGAGCACTGGCCCGGGTGTCAGCCCGGCCAGCCGTTCCCCGAGAAGGGCTACCACTCCTACATCGAGTTCGGAAACCGGATGGTCGCAAGCGTGACGATCATCCTCACGCTCGCGCTCGCCGTCGGATCCTGGCTGACGCGCGGGCTGCCGCGGTGGGCCCGGTGGCTGGCGGTGGGAACCTTCGTGGGGACGGCGGCGCAGGCGCCCCTCGGCGCGATCACGGTCTACGCGCACCTGCATCCGGCGCTCGTGATTCCACACCTTCTCCTGTCGGTCGCGGTGCTGGGAGCGGCGGTGATCCTGCTCCTGGAGGCGGTGGCGCTCCGGCGTGGCCACGGACGGCCGCTCGATCGCGAGCCTCGCCTCGCCGGTCTCGCGATCGGCGTCGCCTGCTTCCTGCTCCTCGTCTCCGGGACGCTCGCGACCGCCGCCGGGCCGCACTCGGGCGGCAAGAACGTCTACCGGCTCTGGCGCCTGCACCCTGCCCTGCTGCTGCACGCAGCAGCCGTCGCGGTGCTCGGCTGCGGCCTGATGTTCCTGATCGGCTACCTGCTCGCCCGGAGGACGGCGATCGGCGTCCGCTATGCCGAGGGAGCGATCGGCCTGGCCGTGCTCCTGCTCGTGCAGATGGCGATCGGCGACATCCAGTACCGGACGCACCTCCCCTGGGGGCTCGTGCTCGTCCACGTCGCGACGGCGGCGACGGTCTGGGCCGCGACGGTCGCCCTCGTCACGGTCATGTGGCGACCGGTTGCGGCCGGGCACACATAGACTGCCCGGATGGCAGAGCTCCACGTATCGCGACGGCCGGTCCTGGCACGGCCAGTGCTGGTCGCGGCGTTCCGAGGCTGGAACGACGGCGGTCAGGGCGCGTCACTGGCGGCCGGGTATCTGGCCAAGGTGTGGGACGCGCGGCGGTTTGCCGAGATCGACCCGGAGGGGTTCTTCGACTTCCAGGCGACACGTCCCCAGGTGCGGCTGGAGGAGGGGTACACGCGGCGGATCGACTGGCCGGAAACGGTCTTCTACCATGCGCGCCCGAACGGGATCGACCGCGATGCGGTCCTCCTCCTGGGCGTCGAGCCGAACCTCCGGTGGCGAACGTTCTCCAGCCTGATCGTGGACTTCGCACGAGAGCTCGACGTGGAGCTGGTGGTCACCCTCGGCGCGCTGCTCGCCGACGTCCCGCACACGCGCGGCGCTCCCGTCACCGGCAGCGCCACCGACGCCGCGCTGATCGAGCAGCTCGGTCTCCAGGCGTCGCGATACGAGGGGCCGACCGGCATCGTCGGCGTCGTCCACGACGCCTGCAAGCGGGCGAACATTCCGTCCGCGAGCCTCTGGGCGGCTGTCCCGCACTACGTATCGCTGGCACCGAGCCCGAAGGCGGCGTCCGCGCTCTGCGCACGCCTCGCCGACCTTCTGGGTGCCGAGATCGACACCGCTGAGCTCGACGAGGCCGCAGAGGCCTACGTCCACCAGGTCAGCGAGGCGATCGCGACCGACGAGGAGACCGCCGCCTACGTGGAGGAGCTCGAGCGCCGCGTCGACGAGCTGGACGAGTCGGACATCCCCTCGGGCGAGTCGCTCGCAGCCGAGCTGTCACGTTTCCTCCGCGAGCGCGAGGAACGAGGCGACGGCGAGGCCGCCTCGGACCAGTAGAGACCCCCCCGGGGGGTCACCATGCCGATCAGCCGAACGTGAAGGCGTAGGCAGAGACGCCGGGCGAGAAGCGCAGCTCCAGAACCGCGTCGTCGATCGAGTTCCGGTCGACGAGCGTGTAGAGCCGGTCGGACGTGACGCGGACGACTCCGTGCGGGTGGCCGTCGACGAGGACGCGGACGGTGCCCGTGCCCCCGAGAACGAGGAAGACCTTGCGTGCGTAGTAGCGCAGCTTCAGTCGGGCGTCCTTGCCGGCGACGATCCGCTGCACCTGCACCGTCCAGCGGCCTGCATAGGCGAAGTCGTCGCGGCCGAGCGCGGCCGGGAACGCATACGTCGCCTCCTTGTTCGGGTAGATCTTCGAGCCGGTGAACCGGTCGATGCGGCCGTAGCCGAGGTACGACTCAGGCGTGATCGGGCCGGACGGCGTGAGATCACGCAGGCGGTCGGCCGCCGGTGACGCCGGCTTCTCTCCGAGGAGGCTGCGGATGCTCTTCTCGGTGACGTCGTACTCGCCTTCCCCGAAGTGGGCGTGGCGGACCTGCCCGCTGCGGTCGATCAGGTACTCCGCCGGCCAGTACTGGTTGCCGTACGCGTTCCAGGTCCCGTAGTCGTTGTCGAGGGCGACCGGGTAGCGGACGCCGAGCCGCTTCACTGCCGCCTCGACGTTCGACCGGACGTGCTCGAACGCGAACTCGGGCGTGTGGACGCCGACGATCACGAGCCCTGCCTTCCGGTACACGCGGTCCCAGGCCTCCAGGTGCGGAAGCGTGCGCAGGCAGTTGATGCACGAGTACGTCCAGAAGTCGATCAGGACGACCTTGCCGCGCAGCTCTGCCATCGTCAGCGGCTCGCTGTTCACCCATTTGTCGATACCGGCGAAGTCCGGCGCGGGACCGTAGTCGGGCAGCGCCTCCGTGCCGGCGGCGCTGCGGACCGGCGTCCGCTCGGTGACGTTCTTCGTCCGCTCGAAGGCCTTCCGGCCCGAGGCACTCGCCTCGGTGCGGTCCTGGAGGAAGTTCGTCCAGTTCGGCAGCCAGGTCTGAAGCTTCGTGTCGAGGTCGAACACCAGAGCGAACGCCGAGGCGGCCAGCACGACACCGAACGCGACCCGGAAGCGCTGGACACCGACGCGCAGGGCATTCCCGGCACGGCGTCCTCCGAACGCGATCGCGAGCAGGACCGCGGACACGCCCAGCGTGTAGGCGACGGCGACCGCGATCGTCTTGAACCCGAATTCATGGGCCGACGCGGAGACCGTGACGAACCCGATCGCCGGGCCGCCGCACGGCACGAAGACGAATCCGAGCGCACAGCCGAGCAGGAAGCCGCCGCCGAGGTCGCCGGAGGGACGGCGCGACAGGCGGGACAACGGCCGCTCGATCCACATCCCGACCTGCGGGAAGATCAGCGTCGCCGCGAGCAGGAAGAGGAGCGCGATGGAGATGGTCCTGAGCAGGTCCTTCGGCAGGCCGAGCGCGTCGAGCAGCAGCGCGGCGAAGAGGATCGAGACGAGGAAGGTGAAGGCGAGCCCGGCGATGATCGCGAACGGACGGCGGCGGTTCTCGCCGGCACCGCCGGCGAACACGATCGGGAGCACGGGGAGGACGCACGGCGAGACGGCCGTGATCAGTCCCGCCACGAACGCGAAGACGATCGCGAGGACCATCGTTGGTTATTCGGACGCTGAAGCCTGCCCGGTTGTTACAGCGTCGGTCGAATCCGCGGGCGAGGTCGCGGGCTCGCTGCCGTTCTGTTCGGCGCTGCCCTGTGGTGCCTGCGCCGCGGCGGCGGGCTTCTTCTTGCGGCGGCGCCTGCGACGCCGGCCGGGATGGGCCTTCGGCGCGGGCAGGTCGTCGGCGAGCGCGTTCGCGACCTCGGCGATCGTCCCCAGGCTCTCCCGCGCCGCCTCGAGGTGCTGGTTCGCCCGCGGCGTGTAGCCCTCGGCCGAGGCGAGCAGGGCGGCCGCGGTGCCGATCGGGAGATCCTTGGCGGCCACGGCGAGCTTGACGGCGTTCTCCTCGTGCCGCTGTCCGCGCGAGTTCGCGAGCGCACCCAGCAACCGTTTCGCCTCCAGGTACTCGGCGCTGGCCTTGCGGTCGAGCACCTTTCGGACGGTGCGGGCCAGCCGCCAGGTCCAGCGGGCGAGAATCTGGTCGGGCGCGTCCGGCTTCCCCTCGCCGATCGCCCGGAGGAGCACGCGCACCCCCTGTACGCGGTCCTTCTCCCACGGCGGTGCCTGAGTGACCAGCGTGACGAGGTCGTCGAAGCTCATCCGGTCGACCGGCGTCGCTACGCGGTCCGAGAGTGCCATCAGCCGCAGTCGACGGTTCGGGTTCTCCGCCGCGCAGGTGAAGAGGAACTGGTCGAGGGCGGCTTTGCTCGCGCGCGCGCTGAGCTTCTCGACGAGAGCGACCCGGTCGTCGAACCGCGCGTGGCGGCCGGCGATACGTGCCCAGAATCGTTGTTCCTCCTCGTCGAGGTAGCGTGGGTCGATGCGCTGCCACTCGCGCTGGATGACGGCGAGGCGGCGGTTGACGTCCGGCGTCACCGGGACGAGCCACGGAGCAGGCGAGAGCTTGCGGCGAGCCTTGCGCTGGATCCGTCGCCTCGGCGCGGGCGTCACCCGCGCTCCCTCGCGGTAGAAGTCCGCTCCGAGCAGGGAGTGGAGCGTGACGACCCGGTCGGTGTGCGTCGCTCCCTTCTGGACGAAGTCGATGACGACCCCCGCCTCCTTGCGAGGGTGGAGCCGCATGATCCGGCCGATCCGCTGCTGGTAGACCCGGCGGCTGGCGGTCGGCGCCAGGTGCATGACCACCGTCGCGCGCGGCGAGTTCCAGCCTTCCGCAAGCAGCATCGCGTTCACGAGGACGTCGATCTCGCCCCGTTCGTAGGCGGCGAGGATCTCGGCCAGGCGGACGGGGGGCGTCCGGCCGCTGACCGCCTCGGCCTTCAGGCCGGCGGCGCGGAACTCCTGCGCCAGGTTATAGGCGTGGTCGACCCCGGCCGCGTAGACGATCCCCGGCGTCGAGTCGAAGCGGTCACGGTACAGGCTCGCCGCCGCCTGGTTGAGGGCGACGTGGTCGAGCACCTTCGCCAGGGCAACCTGGTCGAAGTCGCCGCCGACGATCGGCACCGAGTTGATCGCCGCGGCCGGTGGTACCCGCAGGCTGCGGAGCGGGGCGATCAGGCCCCGGCGGGCGGCGTCGCCGAGGGGAAGGTCGTCGACCGAGGCGGGGAAGACGTCCGAGACCTGCTTCGCGATCAGCTGCTCGGTCGCGGTCATGCCGACGTAGATCGGCTCCGGGAAGCTGCGGATGGCGGCGCTCGTCTTCTCGCCGAGCGCGGTGTGTGCCTCGTCGCAGATGACGAGCTGGTACGCCTCGCGGTTCAGCTCCTTGGCGTGGCGGGCGAACCAGGCGTAGGTCTGGATCGTGATCGGGTTGCGGCGCGGAGGGGTTCCCTTGCCCGTGATCTCGGGCGCGATCCGGTCGCCGTACCCCTCGGCCTTCAACTCGCGGTTGAACTGGCTGACGAGCAGGCGGCGATGGGTGAGGATCAGGACGCCGATCGTGCGCGCCGCCTCGACGAAGCCCGCGGCGGCGATCGTCTTGCCGGATGCGGTCGGGTGGCGGAAACGGTAGCGGCGAACCGCGCCGGGGTCGTTCTCGGGTGAGAGCTCCTCAGTCGCCTCGGGCT
>JBLMYA010000066.1:0-40623 GCA_050258035.1 Verrucomicrobiota bacterium | reverse complement strand
TGGGGACGCTGTGCGTCGAGGCCCTGGAGGCGGTGCTGATCGACCGGCGCATGCCTCCGAACGCCGTGCCCTGACCGGGCGAAGCCGTGAGTAGATCGTCACTGTCTCGAGACAGGCCTGGTGCCAGGCATCGGTTGTGGAAAACCGGCCGCCGGGCTGTCCTGTTCGGCCGGCACCGCCGGTTCAGGCTCAGCTGACCGGCGCGCGCCGGTCGCGCCAGGGGCGGGCCTGCTCGAGCTGGGCGGAGAGGCGGATCAACGCCGCCTCCCCCGCCGGGCGGCCCACGAGCTGGACGCCGATCGGCAGGCCCTCGTCGCTCCACGACAGCGGCAGCGACACCGCGGGGAGCCCGGTGATGTTGGCCACCTGCGTGAACGGCGTGAAGCGGCCCGCGTTCGCGAACTGCACCCACGGGTCGTCGTCCTCGAGCGCGCCGATCGGGACGGGCGGCTGCGCCAGCGTCGGCGTCAGCAGCACGTCGTAGTCGTCGAGGAAGCCGACGATCCGGCGCGAGGCCTCGCGAAGGCCGGCGGTCGCACGCACGTAGTCCACCGCGCCCAGCTGCGACGCCGCCTCCATGAGCGCCTGCGTCTCCGGCTCGAAGAGCTCGGGCGGGAGCGGCTGCAGCGCCGGGATCACCTGCCAGACCTTCATGAAGCCGCCGAACAGCCGGTCGCCACCCCACGCCGGCGTCGCCTCGTCGACGGAGTGGCCGAGCTCCTCGAGCAGGGAGGCCGCATCCCGGGCGGCCGCGGCGCACGCCGGCGCGACCGGCGCGTCGATCGGCGGCGTGATCGTCAGCGCGACCCTGAGTCGCCCGGGATCCGCTCCGATTTCCTCCGCGAACGGGCGCTCGGGCGGCGGAGCCCAGTACGGGTCGCCGCTCTCGTAGCCGGCCATCACGTCCAGCAGGGCCGCGGCGTCGAGGACCGTGCGGGCGATCGGCCCGCTCGTCGAGAACCCTTCGAGCCCTCCGTACGGCGCCGGCGACACGCGGCCCCGGGCGGGCTTGACCCCGAACAGCCCGCAGCACGACGCCGGTATCCGGATCGAGCCGCCTCCGTCGCTACCGTGGGACGCGGGCGCGAGCCCGGCCGCCACCGCCGCCGCCGCACCCCCGCTCGACCCGCCCGGCGTCCGGCCAGGATCCCACGGATTGCGGCACGGTCCGTTCAGCTCCGACTCGGTCACGGCCGTCAGCCCCAGCTCCGGCGTGTTCGTCTTGCCGAGGACGACGAAACCCGCCTCCTTGAGACGGCGGACGACGGCGGTGTCGAACGACGGCACGTAGTCCGCGAACGCCCGCGACGAGAAGGTCGTCCGGATGCCCGCGGTCTCGTTGAGGTCCTTGATCGGCAGCGGCACGCCGCGGAACGGGCCGTCCGGCAGCGGCCCCGAGGCAGCCGCGCGCGCCTCCTCGGCACACACGGTGACGTAGGCGTTCAGCTCCGGGTCGAGCCGTTCGATCCGCTCGAGGTAGGTCTCGACGAGCTCGGTCGGCGCCACCTCGCCGCGGCGGACGAGGCCGGCCTGCTCGGTCGCGGTCAGGAAGGCGAGGCCGTCCACTCGCTGCGCTCCTCGACCGTCACCGCGATCACCGGCCCCGCGGGCGGCTGCTCGCGGTACTGCGGGTACTTGGCGGCGAGCAGGTCAACGGCGCGAGGATCCTCCACGATGCGAGCGACGCCGCGCAGCCGCACCCACCACAGGCGCGACCAGTCCTGCTCGTAGTGGTCGATCAGGACCTCGACGTGCGGGTTGGACTCGATGTTCGAGAGCCGCTTCAGCCGACGGGTCCGCTTCGGCTTCCCGTCCACGGCCGTGTAGAGCCTGTCGCCCTGGAGCACGAAGCAGATCGGGACGACGTGCGGGCGGCCGGCCGCGTCGACGGTCGCGAGCCTGGCGACCGGCGCGTCCTCAGGCGACGGCAAGGCCGGGTCGCACGAGCACCTTCGGGCGGCGCAGACGCGACGTGTCGACCGGTGGATTGAGCGGGTCCGCGAGCGGAGGCGCTCCGAACGACGCCGCAGTGCGCTCCGCCGGCGGCAGGCCGTACAGGGTCGTCCGCTGACGCGGCACGCGACCGGCACCCCGGATCGCCTCCTCCATCAGCTCGGGCGGCATCTCCTGCCCGTGGCTCGCGCCGGCCGCCCGCGAGATCGACTCGTTCATCAGCGTGCCCCCGAGGTCGTTCGCACCGGCACGCAGGCAGGCCTGTGCCCCTTCGATCCCCATCTTCACCCACGAGGCCTGGATGTTCGTGATGTGCGGGTGGAGCGCCAGCCGACCGACGGCGTGCACGAGCAGTGCCTCGCGGAACGTCGGCCCCGAGCGCGCCACGCCCTTGAGCCAGATCGGCGCCTCCATGTGCACGAACGGCAGAGGCACGAGCTCCGTGAACCCGCCCGTGCGCTGCTGGAGCTCGCGGATGCGGAGCAGGTGGCGCGCCCAGCTCCTGGTCGAGTCGACGTGCCCGAACATGATCGTCGCGGTCGAGCGCAGGCCGAGCCGGTGCGCCGTCTCGTGCACCTCCAGCCACTGCGCCGTACTCACCTTGTCGGGGCAGAGGACTGCGCGAACCTCGTCGTCGAGGATCTCCGCCGCCGTGCCGGGCAGGGAGGCGAGACCGAGCTCCCGAAGCCTGGCGAGGTACGCGTCCAGGGGCTGCTCCAGCGTCGCCGCGCCCTGCCAGATCTCGAGGGCGGAGAACGCGTGCACGTGCAGATCGGGAAGCTCCCGTTTGATCGCCTCGCAGACGCCCGCGTAGTAGTCGCCGTCGAAGCCGGGATGGATGCCGCCCTGGAGGCAGATCTCGACGGCCCCGCGCTCCCAGGCCTCGTGTGCGCGCCGGACGATCTCCTCTGTCGGCACCACGTACGCCGGCCCGCGCAGGTCCTCGGCCAGCTTCCCCTTCGAGAAGGCACAGAAGCCGCAGCGGAAGTAGCAGACGTTCGTGTAGTTGACGTTCCGCGTGACGACGTACGTGACCTCGTCGCCGTTCGTCTCGTGCCGGAGGCGGTCGGCGGCGGCGAGCACCCGGTGCAGCTCCTCGCCGCGGGCCGAGAAGAGCCGCACGATCTCCTCCTCGCCGAGCTCGTCCGTCGTCAGCGGGAGGGCGTCTCGCGGCGTGAACGGTGCCGGCCCTGGGCGGCCCGCCGACCACCCGTCGCCGCGGCCGAGTCCATCGGCATCGGCGGACCGCAACGCCCGTGTGAGGAGACGCGGCGCCAGCCAGACGCCGCTGAGGAACTCGGGGTAGACCGGCAGGCGCGGTACGAGGGCCAGGCCTCGTGCCTCTGTCGCGCTGCGAAGCCGCTCGATCTCGGGCCAGGGCGCCTCGGGGTTGACGTGGTCGATCGTCACGGGCGAGACGCCGCCCCAGTCGTCGATCCCGGCGTCGAGGAGGCGCGGGAAGTCGTCGTAGCTCAGGTTCGGCGGGCACTGGACGTGGACCTCGGGGGGCAGGACGAGCCGGGCGACCGCTGCCGTCCAGAGCAGCTCGTCGAGCGGCGGCTCGGGGTGGTCGGCCATCAGCGTCCCGGGCTTGGCCCGGAAGTTCTGGACGATCACCTCCTGGATGTGACCGTGCTCGCGATGGAGCGCCGCGATCGCCTCCAGGGCCTCGATCCGCTCCTCGCGGGTCTCGCCGATTCCGATCAGGATCCCGGTCGTGAACGGCACCCGGAGCCCGCCGGCGAGCCGGATGGTCTCCAGCCGCGCCGCCGGCAGCTTGTCCGGGGAGCCGAAGTGGGGGCCGCCGCGCTCCGAGAGCCTGTCGGCGACGGTTTCGAGCATCAGCCCTTGCGACACGGTCACCTCGCGCATCCGCGCGAGCTCGTCCGCCGACATGACGCCCGGGTTGGCATGCGGGAGCAGCCCCGTCTCCTCCAGCACGAGCTCGCACATCCGGGCGAGGTACTCGATCGTCGTCTCGCAGCCGAGCGCCGCCAGCTCCTCGGCGGCGACCCGGTAGCGTCGCTCGGGCTTGTCCCCGAGCGTGAAGAGCGCCTCGGTGCAGCCGGCGGCAGCGCCGGCACGGGCGATCTCGAGCACCTCGTCGGGCGTCAGGTAGGCGCGCTCTCCGCGGCGTGGCGGACGGGCGAACGTGCAGTAGTGGCAGACGTCCCGGCAGAGCTTGGTCAGCGGGATGAAGACCTTCGGCGAGTAGGTGACGGCCGGCCTCGAGCGCAGGCTAGTCGCCTCGGAGAGCAGCTCCTCGAGGGGCCGGTCGAGCACGCGATGAGCATACGTGCCGGAGATAGGCTGACGGCGTGGACGCCCACGTGCTCGTCCCGTTGAAGGTGCTCGATCCGAAGAGCCGGCTCGCCCACGTGCTGCCGGCGGCCGAGCGGACGGAGCTGATGCGGAGGCTGCTCGACCGCGTCGTCGGGGCCGTCCGCGAAGCGGGCGTCGAGCAGGTGACGGTCGTCACGCGGGAGCCGATCGACGGCTTCCACATCTGGGAGGATCACGGCCTCCCGTGGAACGACGCGCTGGCGGCGGCGATCGACGAGACGGTCACCGCACCGCTCGCGGCGATCATCTCCGCCGACCTTCCGCTCCTGCATGCCGAAGAAGTGACGGAGCTGCTCGTGACGACCCCGGAGCGCGGCATCGCGATCGCCCGCGCCCTCGACGGCGGCACGAACGCGGTGGCGATGCGGCCGCCGGGGCTCGTGCGGACGCGGTTCGGCGAGCCCGGGAGCTGCGCCGTCCACGCTGGGCTCGGCGTCCCCTACGTCGTCGTCGACCTCCCCGGTCTCGCGTTCGACGTCGACACCCCCGACGATCTCGCCCGCATGCAGACCGCATGCCTCTGAGGCTCGGCTACAAGGCGTCGGCGGAGCAGTTCCCGCCGCGCCGGCTCCTCGACCTGTCGGCGGAGGCGGAGCGCCTGGGGCTCGAGCTCATCGGCGTCTCGGACCACTTCCAGCCTTTCCGGCATACGGGCGGCCACGGGCCGTCGTGTCTCCCCTGGCTCGGCGCCCTCGGCGAGGTGACGGAGCGGGCGCTGCTCGGGACGAGCGTGCTGACGCCGACGATGCGCTACCACCCGTCGGTCGTCGCCCAGGCGTTCGCCACGCTCGCCTGCCTCAACCCGGGACGGATCTGGATGGGCGTGGGCACCGGCGAGTCGCTGAACGAGACGCCTGCGACCGGCGCGGCGTGGCCGGGGGCGAAGGAGCGGCGGCAGCGCCTCGCCGAGGGGATCGACCTGATGCGCCGCCTCTGGCGGGAGGAACGGATCACGTTCGAGGGCGAGTACTACCGCACCGAGAAGGCGACGATCTACGACCGGCCCGACGAGCCTGTGCCGATCTACGTCGCGGCCTCCGGCCCGCTCGCCGCGAGGCTGGCGGGGCGGGTCGGCGACGGGTTCGTCGTCACGAGCGGCAAGGCGCCCGAGCTCTACGAGGAGCTGAACGCGGCGATGGCGGAGGGTGCGACGGCGGCCGGACGGGATCCCGCCGGGATCGTGAAGATGATCGAGATCAAGGTCTCGTACGACCACGACCTCGAGTACGCGCGCGAGGCCTGCGACTACTGGGCCCCGCTCGCGCTCACGCCGGAGCAGAAGCGCGACGTCGAGGACCCGATCGAGCTGGAGCGGCTCGCCTACGAGAACCCCGGCATCGCCCTCCGGCGGTTCATCGTCTCCGACGACGCCGACGAGGTGGTCGAGAAGATCGTGCCGTACGTCCGGCTCGGGTTCGACCATCTCCTCTTCCACGCGCCCGGCGACGACCAGCTCCGGTTCCTCGGCCAGTTCTGCCGGGACGTCGTCCCGAAACTCAGAGCGCTCTAGCTCCTCGACACGCCGATCTGAAGGACGTTTCCGCCTCGACTCCGTAGACGGCGAACACCACCCGGCGGAGCGAACGAGGCTGGTACGCCTGAACTTCGCCGACCATCAACCGCGCGCACTCGTCGACGGGAAAGCCGCCCACGCCGGTCCCGAAGGCCGGAAGCGCGAGCGACTCGGCCCCGACCTCGTCAGCGACCTCGAGCGTCCTCCGCGTGGCGCCTGCGATCGCCTGCCCGCTCGTCCGCAGGTCCTGGCCCATCACGGCGGCGTGGATCACCCAGCGGGCGGGGAGCCGGCCCGCTCCCGTCGCCACGGCGTCGCCGACCGCGATCGGCCCCTTCGCGACCGCCTCGCGCTCGATCTCCTTCCCGCCGGCCCGCTTGATCGCCCCGGCCACGCCGGCTCCCATCCAGAGCCGGTCGTTCGCAGCGTTCGCGATCGCGTCCACGGCGAGCGTGGTGATGTCACCCTCGACGACCTCCAGTTCGAGCGGCATGTGGACGAACCGTCGCACACACCCCTTCACTGCGAGACACCTCAGATGGTGCTGGTAGCCCTTGGCGACGAGGGCGGCGTTCTTCATCGGCACGTACGTCCTGGCGCTCGTCGCGATCGGACCGGGCCACGGAGCCGTCCCCGGATTGTGCCCCTTTTGGGTGATGCGCGACGCGGCTTCCGACGCGAGTGTTCGTGCCGGAACCGGGGCACCCCAAAGAGGCGCAAGCTGGCCCTCTCCCCTTGCTTCGGTCTCCAAGGGGGCGGCCGTCGTGTCGCCCTCTTCTCGCAGTCACCCGTTCGAGGTCTCGGCCGCCATGAGCCCGCGGACGATCTTGGGAGGGAGAGGCACCTCCGGCGACACAGGGGCGGGCCCGACGGCCGCCCGCCCCACCTCCCTTCCTCCCTCCCAGCAAACGGGGCGGCTGTCCCCGACAGCCGCTCCTCCCTCCCCCTTGAACCCGGCGCTCGCCGGGCGCACAGTGAGAGCGAGGGGACGAGGACGCTGGACGCTCGGGCTCTCCAGGAGCGACCGTCCCACCTCCGGCAAGGGGCCGCAGCGCCTCCTCACGGGAGAGGAGGCGCGCGCCCTGGGCGACGTTGGGCGAGTCTAGGGTGGAGGCGTCGTCGAGCCCACGATGACTCGCAGCCAGACGCCCTCGGCGAGCGAGACCCCGACCTCGTCCCTGTCGGCTGACTCCCAGGCGTCGGCATCGGCCGGGACATCGCTCAGATCGAGCGCCGCGCTACCCGGGCCGTCCCCCACGGAGTAGAGCCCCTCGACGCCCTCTCGCGTGTCGCCGACCCACTTGGCCTCCGGCCCCTCGGGCCAGTGCCGCAGGACGCCCGACACCGCCAGCACCGAGTAGCGGTAGTCGCCACGGCCGATCGCGACCTCCGCGTTTACGACCGAGCCGCAGCGGTCGTTGAGCCAGAACAGAACATGGTCCCGGGTCATCGTCTGCTCCTCTCGCTTCGGACGCCGCGTCGCCGTCACCGTAACGGTCGCCAACGGTCGCGTACGGCGTCGCCCGCCCGCCGCGTGACGGACCCGGACTCGGCGCTCGCCGGCGGCTCGGTCCGCTCGTTCCCTACCGGCCCGTCGCCTTCGACCACTCGAGGAGGGCTGCCCACTCTTTCGGCGTCCACCAGCGCCCCTCGCCCTCGTTCCAGGTCGCGACGATCTGGCCCTCGGGATCGCGGAGCACGTGCACGGTCTGGCGGCCGTCGACCGGCATCTCGTCGAGCGGCTGCGCTCCGGCCCGGGGCTGTCCAGGCTCGCGTCCGTCGAAGCCCGCCTCTCGAAGTTCTGCAATCGTCGCCGAGTCGACCGAGAAGCCGGGCGGAACCCCGGGGTAGGTCTCAGCGATGTTCCTGGGGTCTGTGGTCACCGTGTCGCCTCCACCTGCGCCCGCTCGAGGCAGCCGCCGATCAGCCCGGCGGCCTGCTCCTCGTTGCCGGGCATCAGGTGCCCGTACCGGTCCAGGGTGATCGTAATCGACGAACACCTGACCGCCGTTCGAGAAGGGAACCCGCGCCACTCCGCGAACGGCCCGCGGAGATGCCAGCGATGGAGGTGGGGGCTCAGGTGGAGATGTGGAGAGCGAGACTCGCCTGGTTGGCGATCCCGGCGAGCAGGCGGAGCTTGCGCTCGGAGAACTCGCCCGGAACCGCGGCGGCGACGCAGCCGATCCGGCCGGAGGGCAGCAGGACCGGAGCGACGGCGAGCGGGTCGTCTCCGGTGGGAACCGTGTCCGCCGTGCCCGACCGGAGCACGAACGGCTCGCCCCCCTCGAGGGCCCGGCGCGCGCCGGCGAGCTCGACGACGCTGCCGACCGGCACGACCGGATCGGCGCCGTCCGACCGCCAGGCGGCCTCGATCGTGAAGGACCCTGGACGGCCACGCTCCAACCAGAGCCACGTTCTCGATGCGCCGAGCATCTCCCCCGTGAGCTCGACGATCCGGCGGCGGAGGTCGCCTGTCGCTGTACCGGCGAGCCGGCGCGAGAACTCGAGCAGCGCGCCGGCGACCTCCGCGCTCTCCTGCTCGGACCGGAGCAGGACCGTCTTCTGGAGCGCCACGGACGCCCTGTAGGCGAGACCTTCCAGGAGACGCAGCCGCTCGCCGGTGAAGTGCGTCAGGTCGTCGCGCGGCGCCCGCACGGTGATCCAGCCGCGAATGCCGAAGCCGGCGTCGAGGGGGGCGATCGCCGCCGACATGATGGCGGCGTCGCGGGCGTCCTCGCCGAGGAGGGCCCGGAACTCGTCGGCCGTGAGCGTGAACGGCGTCTTCCTGCCGTCGAGGAGTCGCCTTCCGTGCTCCCGGCTGGTTCGGAGGCCCGGAACGAGCGCCGAGCGTGGATCGTGGCCGTAGCCGAGCGACGCGAGGCACCGGAAATCGGCCGCGGGGGCATCCTCGAGCCAGATCGAGGCCTGCTCGACCTCCATCACCCTGCCGATGGTCGCCACGGTCTCGTCGCCGACCGCCTCGGCGGAGCGCGCCTCGGAGAGCGAGTCGGTGAACTCGAGCCAGACGGTGGCGTTCTCGGCCTCGCGCCGGGCGGAGGCGTACAACCGCGCGTTCTCGAGCGCGACCGAGGCATGGCCGGCGACGACCTCGAGCAGACGCAGGTCGTCGTCGTCGAACTGCTCGACCCCGAGCTTCGCCATCGTGATCGTTCCGATCACGCGCTGGCCGTAGCGCAACGGGACGGACGCCAGCGACTCGGCTCCGACGTCCTTCTTGAGCCGTTTGCAGAGATCCGATTCGAGGATGTTGGGGACGAGCATCGGCTTGCCGGTCTCCGCCACCCGGCCGGTGATGCCTTCGCCGAGCCCGAACTCGAGCTGCTCCGGGCGCTCGCTCTCGAGCTGTCCCCGCGCGGCGACGGGCCGTAGCCGTTTGCCCTCGAGCAGGTACACGATGCAGTTGTTGTAGTCGACCAGCATCCGGAGCTCGTCGACGATCGCCTCGCCGATCGCCTTCACGTCGTCGAGCCGGTTCAGCTTGCGGGCGAGGCTCTGGAGCAGCTTCAGGTGGGCGATCGACCTGAGATCGCGCTCGCCGTCGACCTCGTGCGGCCTTGCTCCGCCGGCGTCGTGGAAGACGACGACCTGGTCCTTCCCCTGCGCCTTCGCGGTCATCATCGCCGCCTCGGCGCAGGCCAGGAGCTCGCGTGCGTTCATCGCGTGCTCGGGACCGAGCGCGACGCCGATCGACAGCGTGATCTGGCCGCTCGCGTCGGTCGCGATCTCGGCCAGGCCGGCCTTCAGGCGCGCCGCCAGCGCGAGCGCATCCGCCGACCCGCACGCCGGCAGGATCACGGCGAACTCCTCGCCTCCGACACGGCAGACGACGTCCGAGGAGCGGACGGTCGCGCGCAGCACCGCTGCGATCCCCTGGAGCACCTCGTCGCCTTCGCCGTGGCCACAGACGTCGTTCACCCGCTTGAAGTCGTCGATGTCGAGCATCACCAGCGCGAGCGACTCCTGCGCCCGTCCGGCGCGGTGGAGCTCGGCGCGCAGCCGCTCGTGGAAGTACCGGTGGTTGTAGAGGCCGGTCAGTGAGTCCGTGTGGGCGAGATGCTCGAGCCGCGCCCGGATCTGCGCGTTGTCGAGGGCGAGCGCGGCGGCGTCGCCGAACCAGCGCGCGAGCTCGAACTCCTCGTCGTCGAACGATGCGTCCTCGCCGATGCGGTAGATGTTCAGGGCACCCTTCAACGAACCGCGCGCGATCAGCGGCACGGAGATCAGCGCCTCCGGGTCGGGGGGCGTTCCCGGGACGAACTCGACCCGCGGATCGAGGTGCGCCTCGTTGGCGAGCACCGGGGCGCGGTGGACGACCGCCCAGCCGGTGATCCCCTGGCCGTAGGGGATGGCGCTGGCCAGCACCTCCTCTTCCCACGGCCCGACCGCGTAGACCGGGACGAGTTGTCGGCGCTTGTCGTCGACCTGGTAGATGTGCAGGTCCTGGTACGGCACGAGCTCGCCCAGTGTCTCGGCGATCAGGCCGAGGAGCGCTTCCGGCCGCTGCTCGGAGAGGACCTCGTGGAACACCGCGGCGAGGCGGCGATACGACTCGACGAGCGCCGCCGGGCGGGGGTGATCCTCCCGGTCGGGCTCGGGGTCGGGAACGAACGCAGGGTTGACTGCCACAGTACGTCTGGTATCGGCATGCCGGAACCTCCGGCCTCTCCCCGATCGGGGGGATCGCGGGCCCGGAGGCTGTGTCGATCAGCGGAAGAGGTCGTGCTCCGGCGGCATGACCAGCTCGGCCGCCGTGCCGGAGCCGGCGACGTCGAGGCCGCGCACGACCGCCGCCGGGATCCGCGCGGTCTTGCCCATCACGAGCTCGGCCGCGGCGGCGATCTCGTCCGCGATCGCGATCACGGTCGAGTGCAGCTCGTATCCCGTCGGGTCGTACACGCCGCGAAGGTCGCGCAGCACCTCCGCTCCCGCAGCCCCGATCGCGACGTTGGTGATCCCGCGCCGCCACGAGCGGCCGAACGTGTCCGTGACGATCACGGTCAGCGACCGGCCCGTGAGCTCCTCCAGCCCCGTGCGAAGCCGGGCGGCGGAGGCATCCGGATCCTCGGGGAGGAGGACGACCGTGTCGGGTGCCGGCGCGTTCGAGGCGTCGACCCCGGCCGACGCGCAGACGAACCCGTGCCTCGTCTCGGCGATCACGAGCGGGGGGCGGCTGCGGACGACCCGCGCCGACTCGCGCAAGACGATCTCCAGCCGGCGCGGGTCGCCGTCCGCACCCGCCAGACGCCGCGCCTCGTCGGAGGGCTCGACCTCGTCCAGGCGGACGACCCGGCCCTCGGACTTCGACACGACCTTCTGCGCCACGCAGACGACGTCGCCGTCGCGCAGCTCGATCGCGGCTGCGATCAACGACGCCAGGTCGGCCCCTTCGGCGATCTCCGGGAGCCCTTCCACGGGCAAGACCTGGATCACGTGCCCGCCGCTTCCAGCGCGGCCCCGGCGAGGCGTCGTGCCGCTCGGCGGTCCCGCATCAGCGTCCGCGTCACCTGAGGCCTGACGCCGGCCTTCTCCACGCCTCTGGCACCGGCCGCGTCGGCCTCGTCGATGACGAGCGCGTCGAGGAGACCGGTGTAGCACCGGGCGACGTGCGCGGGCGAGGTGCCGCCGGCGAGCCGTCGCAGCATCCGGTCGGCGGGCCCCTTGACCGCCTTGCCTCCGATCAGCGGGCTCACCCCGACGACCGGACGGGACGTCCGCCGAACCGCGTCGCGGATCCCCCGGACGGCGAGGATCGGCCAGATGCTGATGTAGGGGTTGCTCGGCGCGATCAGGACGACCGACGCCCGCTCGACTGCGTCCAGCACACCGGGGGCGGGCTTCGCGAAGGCGGCTCCCTCGAAGCGAACGCCGTCGACCGCGTCGCGCCCGTGTCGAGCGACGAACCACTCCTGGAGCGAGAGGGCGCCCGAGGGCGTCTCCACGATCGTCCGCAGCCGATGGTCGGTCGCCGGGAGGACGCGCACGCCGACGCCGAAGGCCTTCACGATCCGTGCCGTGACCGCGGACAGCGGCTCGCCGGCCCGCAGGGCCTTCGTCCGCACGAGGTGCAGGCCGAGGTCGCGGTCGCCGAGCCGGAACCAGGTCTCGTCGTCGTCGAGCGCCTTCGCCGTCTCGAGTGCGTTCCAGGTCTCGCGGCGCCGGCCCCATCCGCGCTGCGCGTCGTGGAGGTCGGCGAGCGCGTAGACGATGCTGTCCAGATCGGGCGAGACGTGGAGACCGAAGAACTCGTCGTCGTCGCCGACGTTCCCGACGACCGTCACGTTCTCCGGCCCGACCGCATCCACGAGGCCGCGGACGAAGCGCGCCCCCCCGACGCCTCCCGAGAGAACGACGACACTGGTCATGGGCTGACCCTACCCTTCGGAATGGAAGCGGTTTACGCTGCTCACCGTGCGCGGCGAGGAAGACACGAGACTGGACCCGGCCGCTCTCGAGGCCCTCCGCGAGCTCGGGGTCGACGAGTTCCTCGCCGACCTGGTCGCCACGTTCCTCGCCGACGCGCCGCCCCCCTCGCCGCACCGCGGACGTCGGACGTCCACGAGGTCGGGCGGGCGGCGCACACGCTGAAGTCGAACGGCGCCACCTTCGGCGCGGCACGCTGTCTGCGGAGCGAGGAGGGCGAGGGATCCGCCTTCCGCATCGATTTCACCGCCGCCGAGGCAGAGGCGCCGACGCGCGTCCCGTTCGACGGCGCGCAGCCGCAGCTCGCCGGCAGGCGCCTGCTGGTCGTCGACGACAATGCCCGAGCTCGACGGTCTCGACACGACACGCCGGATCCGTGAGCGGTGGCCGGCCGCGGAACGCCCGCGGATCGTCGTGACGACCGCGAATGCGATGCAGGAGGACTGCGACGCCTGCTTCGACGCAGGCATGGACGACTACGTCGCAAAGCCGATCCGCCCCGAGACGCTGGCGGAAGCGCTTCGACGGGCACACCCGCTTGCCTCCGCCGAGACGCACGACTGGGACGGCCCGCGGGCGGTGACACTACCGCCGTGGCCGAGCGGCAGCACCTGGAGAACCGGGCGATCGCGGAGCGGCTCGACTCCTTCGCGACGCTGCTCGAGCTCGCCGGAGCGAACCCCTACTCGGCCCGGGCGTACCGCCGCGCGGCGGAGCTGATCCGCTCCACCGAGGCGCCGGTCGCCGACCTGATCCGGGCGGGGAGAGCGCGCGAGCTGCGGGGGATCGGCCGGGGTATCGAGCAACGGCTGGTGGAGCTGGTCGAGACCGGCGAGCTCGCCGAGCTCGAGGATCTGGAGCGACGGGTCTCGCCGGACCTCGTCGGCCTCGGCCTCTACCTGGGCATCGGCGCCCGCCGTGCTGTCCATATCGCCGAGACGCTCGGGATCCGGACGGCGAGTGAGTTCCGCGAGGCGGCGGCGGCCGGACGCCTGAAAGAGGTTCCGGGAATCGGCCCGGCGACGGAGCAGAAGCTGCTCGCCGGCCTCGCCCGGGAGGAGGAGCCTCGCCCGCCCCGGGGGATGCTGCTCCACCGCGCGCGACGGCTGCTCGCGGAGATCGCCGGGCCGCTCGCCGGCACGCCGGCGGGGGACCCGCGGCGGTACAAGGACTCGAGCGAGCGGCTGGCGGTCGTCGCCGCCGCGGACGACCCGGAACCGGTACTGAACGCCTTCGCGTCGCTGCCGCAGATCGTGTCGGTGCTGGAGCGTTGGGAGCGTCGCGCCTACGGAGTCACCGTCGACGGCGCCCCGGTCGAGCTGGTCGTCGCAGCGCCGGATCGCTTCGGCACCGAGCTTCTGCGCGCGACCGGCTCGCCCGAGTACGTCGCCGCGCTCGAGCCGCTGCCGGACGCGCCGGACGAAGAGGGCGTCTACCGGGGGCTCGGCATCCCGTTCTGCCCGCCCGAGCTGAGGGAGGCGCCGTTCCAGGGCGAGACGCCCCCGCTCGTCGAGCTCGCCCAGATCCGCGGCGACCTGCACGCGCACACGACCTGGTCCGACGGAGCCGCGACGGTCGAGGAGATGGCGCTCGGCGCGATCGCGCGCGGGTACGAGTACCTGGCGATCTGCGACCACACGCCGGCGGTCGGTGCCGTCCGCGGCCTGAACGCCGACGACCTCCGCCGCCAGGCGGTGGAGATCGCCGACGTCGACGAGGCGCTCGCCCCGTTCCGGGTGCTGCGCGGCACCGAGTGCGACATCCTTCCGGACGGGCAGCTCGACCTGCCCGACTCGATCCTGGCGGAGCTCGACTGGGTGCAGGCCAGCGTCCACGGCGGGCAGCGGCTGCCCCGCGGGGAGCAGACGAAGCGCGTCGAGGAGGCGCTCCGCAACCCGTACGTGTCCTGCCTCTCCCACCCGAAGGGCCGGTACATCAACCGGCGGGCCGAGAACGAGCTCGACGTCGACCGCCTGATCGAGGTCGCGATCGAGGAAGGCGTCGCGCTCGAGGTGAACGGCCTCCCCGACCGGCTCGACCTGCGCGACGTCTACGTTCGGCAGGCCGTCGAGGGCGGCGCGACGATCGTCTGCTCGACGGATGCGCACTCGGTGCGCGGCCTCGGGAACATGGAACTGGCGGTCGCGACCGCCCGCCGCGGCTGGGCGCCGCCCTCGGCTGTGGTCAACACCCGGCCGCTAGATTCCGTCCTCCGTGGACGTCGATCGCTTCGCCGCTGAGCTTCCCGGGCTGTTCGACGACTTCCCCCGCTCCGCGACGCCGCGCGGCCTCCGCTTCGGCGACGTGATCGACGGGATCCCCAACCTCGCGACGGAGAACGTCCTCGCGCTGCTCAACCTCGCCGCGTCCCTGCTCGGGCCGGGCGAGAGCTACGTGGAGGTCGGCTCCTACTACGGAGCCAGCCTGATCGGCGCCATGCGCGGCAACACCGGCGACTTCGTCGCGGTCGACCGGTTCTCGTTCGACGTTCCCGAGGTGCGCGGACGGCCGCTGCCGCGGGCAAACCGTGCCGGGCTCGAGGAGAGCCTCGCCCGCTTCGACGCCGACAGTGCCACCATCCTCGAGGGCGATGCCTTCGAGCTGGTCGAGGGCGGGGCGCTCGGCGACCGCCGGGTCGGCGTCTACTACTGGGACGGGCCGCACGACTACGACGGGCAGCTCCGCGGGATGCGCGCGGTCGAGCCGTGGCTGGCCGACGGAGCGGTGATCGTGGTCGACGACTACGACTGGGGCGCGGTCGCGCGGGCGACGCACGACTACGTCGCGGCGGATCCGCAGAACGAGCTGCTGGTGGAGATCGGCGGCGAGGCGGCCGAGCAGGTGTGGTGGTGGGACGGAATCGCCGTCGTCGCCCGGCGCGGCTAGGCCGTTCTCCGCCCCGGTCCCGACACCGTCCACTCGGTCAGGTCGAACCAGTGCGAGCCCTTCAGAGCCTCGACCACGCGCGGATCGGTGTGACGAGCGAAGAAGACGTGGCGTTCGACGTCCGCGCAGATCTCGGCCTCGTCGAGGTTCACGTCCGGGATCTTCGTCAGCGCCTCGGCCGGGAGCTGGGCTTCATGCACGGTGAGGTGCTTGAACTGGAGGTCGGGGGCGAGCTCCATCAACTCGGGCCAGTCTGGGCACGTCTGGTAGCTCATCGACCTCCTATCTCGGCAGCAGCGCCGATCTCCTGTAACGACCACGTTCCATCGAGGAGCACCGGACCGCGCGCCCCCTCACCCGGGTAGACGACGAATCGGACTCCGTCGTCGAGCCAATGGTAGAGGCGGCGTCCAGTCTGGTCGCCGAGCTCGAAGCGCAGACGGAATCGGCCGTCCGCGAGCGGGGGCCGCTCGACCTCGAACCGGAGCACGCGCTCCCCGGGCGCCTCCTCCCAGCCGAGCTCGGCGGTGTCCTGCGAGGCGGCGGCGAGCAGGAGCCCGGCCTCGTCCCTGAGCTCGAGCGAGACCCTCGGGGGCGCGAGCGCCTCCCGGGCGTCGATCCGCAGTTCGACCGCAAGCGGCTCGCCCGCGGCGAGCTGCTGCCGTTCCTCGCCCTCCGGGCCGAGGAGGCGGGCGGCGATGATGCGGGCCTCGCCGCTCCCGTACTCCCGCAGCCCGGCAGCGCCCTCGGCCGGGTCGCGCTCGTCGGCAAGGAGCTTGTGGTAGCGGGCGATCGCCTCCTGCGCCGAGCCGTCGAGCTCGACGCGGCCGTCCCGGAGCAGCAGCGCTCGCTGGCAGAGACGCTCGACGGAGGCGGCGTCGTGCGACACGAAGACGATCGTTCCGCCGCGCTGCTTGTACTCGAAGATCTTCCCGAAGCACTTTCGCTGGAACTCCTCGTCGCCGACCGCGAAGACCTCGTCCAGGAGCAGGATGTCGGCGTCGATGTGCGCGGCGACGGCGAAGCCGAGGCGCATGTACATGCCGGAGGAGTACGTGCGGACCGGGTTGTCGATGAACCGCTCGAGCTCCGCGAACGCAACGATCTCGTCGAAGCGCTCGTCGATCGTCCGCCGCTTCAGGCCGTACAGCGAGCCGTTCAGGTAGACGTTCTCGCGGCCCGAGAAGTCGGGATGGAAGCCGGCACCGAGCTCGAGCAGCGACGCGACGCGCCCACCCGCCTCGACCCGCCCGGCGGTCGGCGCGATGATCCCCGCGATCAGGCTGAGGAGCGTGGTCTTCCCCGAGCCGTTGCGGCCGACCAGGCCGACGGCGTCGCCGGGCTCGACCGCCAGCGAGACGTCGCGCAACGCCCAGACTTCCGCCGCCGGGGGGCGGCCCCGGCGAAGCGCCAGCTCCTTCAACGTCCGGACCGGCTCGGGATTGACGCGGAAGCGGCGGCTCGCGCGCTCGACCCGGATCTCGCCCGGTCTCATGGCGACGAGGGTACCGCGAGCGCCCGCCGCACAACGGTCGCGAGCGTGGCGACGAAGTCGGGATCGTCGTTCGGCATCCCGATCCGGGTGAGACGCGTCCCGAGCCCGGCGGCCTTCTCCTGCGCCTCGGCGTCGATGTCCCAGCGGATCTCGAGGTGGTCGGCGACGAATCCGACCGGGCAGACGAGGACGTCGTCGACGCCGCGTTCGTGGAGCGCCTCCAGGTGGTCGAGGATGTCGGGCTGGAGCCAGGGCTCTCCCGTCGGCGACTCCGACTGGTAGCTGAACGACCAGTCGCGCAGGCCTGCAGCCTGCGCGACAGCTGTCGCCGTCTCCAGCAGCTGCCGCTCGTACGGGTCGCCCTCGGCGAGGATCCGCGCCGGCAGGCTGTGCGCCGTGAAGACGACGTGCGCCCGCGTCCCGCGAACCCTCCCGGCGAGCAGCTCGACGAACCCCGGCTCGGTATGCCAGCTCTCGACGAAGACGACGCCTGCCCGGCCCGCGACCGCCTCCTCGAGCTGCTCCCGGTAGCCGCCGATCGAGAGGCGCGAGTAGTGCGGCGCGAGGACGAGACCGACGACCGTCTCGGCACCGGCTTCGATCGCCGCCTCGGCTGCGTCCGCGATCCGCGGCCGCCAGTGCTTCATCCCGGTGAAGACCTGCAGCCCGAGCTCGGCCTCCAGCGCCGCGCGCACACGCTCGGTGATCTCGTTCAGAGGATTCGAGTTCTCGATCCCCAGCCGGCGGTAGCGCTCGGTCAGGTCCGCCAGCAGCTCCGGCCGCACGGGCCGACCGCCGCGAATGTCCTCGTAGTAGGCCGGAACGTCGTCGATCCGGTCGGGCGAGCCGTACGCCATCAGGACCACGGCCGTGGTCATGCCGCTGCCTTCACCGTCCGTTCGCGGACGAGCTCGACCAGCCGGGCGAGGTCGTCGGGATCCGTCTCGGGCAGGACGCCGTGGCCGAGGTTGAAGACGTGGCCCGGCCTGCCTCCGGCGCGGGCGAGAACGTCGTCCGCAGCCGCCTCGATCCGCGCCCAGGGGGCGAGGAGCGCCGCCGGGTCGAGGTTCCCCTGCACCGCCCGCTCGGGCCCGGCCGCGAGCCACCCCTGGTCGAGAGGCACGCGCCAGTCGAGCCCGATCGCGTCGCCGCCGGCGGCGGCCATCGCGGCCAGCAGGTGCGTCGTGCCGGTGCCGAAGTGGATCGTCGGAGCCTCGACGCTCGACAGGATCCGGGCGGAGTACGGCGCGACGAACTCCTCGTAGTCGGAGACGGCGAGCGTCCCGACCCAGGAGTCGAAGAGCTGGACGACGTGCGCGCCGGCGTCGGCCTGAGCGCCGACATAGGCGGCGAACCCGTCGGCCAACCGGTCCATCAGCGCGTGCCAGACCGACGGCTCGCGGTACATCAGCTCCTTGACGCGGACGAAGTCGCGGCTCGGTCTCCCTTCGATCAGGTAGCCGGCGACGGTGAAGGGCCCGCCGCAGAAGCCGACGAGCGCCTGGTCGGGGGCGAGCTCCCGTCGCACGATCCGCACTGCCTCGAGCACCGGACCGTACGCCTCCTGGGGATCGGGAAGCCGAACACGGTCGACGTCGGCCGCGCTCCTCACCGGCTCGGCGACGACCGGTCCGACTCCCTCGACCAGGTCGACCTCGACACCCATGGCCAGGACAGGCGTGACGATGTCCGCGAAGAGCACCGCCGCGTCCACGCCGTGACGCCGCACGGGCTGCAACGTCACCTCGGCGCAGAGCTCGGGCGTGTTCGCGACCTCGAAGAACGAGTGGCGCTCCCGTAGCGCCCGGTACTCCGGGAGCGACCGGCCGGCCTGGCGCATGAACCACACGGGCGTGCGCTCGACGGGCTCGCGCCGCAGCGCGCGGACAAGGAGCGGCTCGGACACCGCCGTAGACTAGCCCCGGATATGCAGGCAGTTCCCGCCCATCACGTCCCCGCCGGTCCGCTCGGCGTGCGCTGGCTCGCGTACGAACTCGAGCCTCCGGAGGCAGGGTCGGTCGGCACCGCCGCGGTCGAGCTCGAGAACGCGGGCACCGAGCCGTGGCGCGGGCTCGCGCTTGCCTACCACTGGCTCGACGAGCTCGGCAACCCGATCGACTGGGACGGGCTCCGGACGACGATCTCCCGGCTGGAGCCGGCCGAGCGCGTCACGGTCGCCGCGCAGGTGCGGGCACCGATGCCTCCAGGCCGCTACCGGCTCGCGTTCGACGTCGTCCTCGAAGAGCGCTACTGGCTGTCCGAGATCGGCAACGAGATGCTCACCGCCGACGTCGCCGTCGGGCCGCGGGACGCGAGCGCTGCGGTGGTGCACCTCCCGCCGGAGGTGGAGCCGGCGGTGGACTGGCACGACCTCGTCCGCGCGGCGCACGAGGAGGGCTTCGCCGCCGTCGGCGGCGCGATCGAGAGCCGGGAGCGGAGACTGCGCGCCTACCGTCCGGGCGGCGGCCGCAACCCGTCGTTCGCGGAGCCGCTCGTCTGTCCGTCGCTCCTGCCCCCGCTCGAACCCAACTGCGAGGTCGCCGGCCTCCCCGCGTGGCGCCCGGAGCGCTGGGAGCCGTGGATCTACGACGGCCGCATCAGAGCTCGGCTTCGGAGGTGAGCCGAGCTTCGACCAAGTAACACTGTGTTACAAGCACCCGGGGCAGCCCTGGCGAACGGGTCGAGGGCAAGTAACAATGTGTTACAAGGTCTGGGCGCCCACCGGCACCGGGGCCGGCGCCCGCGCGAGCGGCATCGCGCGACCCGTTGCCTAGAGCTCGACCGCGATCCGATCGTCGACGCGTCTGAAGAGCCAGGCACCGAGCACGAGCGCGATCGCCGTCTCCACGACGAGGTAGACGGCGTCCCATACGTCCGGGAGCGTCCCGTAGAAGAGCGGGTCGCGAAGAGCGTAGAGCGGCGGCGTCAGCGGGTTGCACCAGCGCAGGATCGTCACCACCCAGTCGTAGCGCTGCACCCCGCCGGGCAGGTCCTCGAGCCGGTAGAGGATCGGCGTCAGGAAGAACCAGGGGAGCAGGACGGCCTGGACGAGGTGCTCGACGTCGCGGAAGACGACGTTCGCGCAGGCGACGAGCAGGGCGACCCCGGCGACGAAGCAGACGATTCCGGCGGAGATCGGGATCGCGAGGAGAAACGTGTCCCGGGTCTCCGGAATCACGATCACGTTCACCACCATCAGCACGACGAGCATCGCGGCGAAGGGGACGAGCTGCGTCGCCACGACGGACAGCGGGACGAGCTGGCGAGGGAAGCGCACCTTCTTCACGAGCGCGGCGCTGTCGACCATCGACCGCGAGGCGGTGGTCAGGGACGTCGAGAAGAACAGCCACGGCGCCAGGCCGACGAGCAGATAGAGCGGGTAATGGGCGATGTCGGTCGCCTTCCAGAGCACCGAGAAGAGGAGGACGTAGATCGCCATCAGGATCAGTGGGTTCAGCAGCGACCACGCGACCCCGAGCGCCGAGCCCTTGTACCGGGTCTGCAGATCGCGCCGGAAGAGGTTCCCGAAGAGCTCGCGGTAGCGGTAGAGGTCGGCGTAGATCGACACGTCCGTCACCGATTGAACAGGAAGCCCCGGTGCTCGACCGGTGTCTCCGGAGCTCCCTCGGCCGAGAACCGGGCGTCGAGCAGGAACTCCCGGGCCAGCGAGACGCCGGAACCGGCCGCGTAGGCGAGGAACTCGTGCCTGTTCAGGATCCACCCGACGTACTCCGTCTCGTAGCCGTAGGCGTGCGCGCGCTGGAGGACCACGAAGGAGGGCGCGGACAGCGCGACCGGGACCCGCACGACGTACAGGTGCGACTCCGCGGCGCCTGCGAGGCGGTCGAGCAGGCCCCGCCAGTCCTCGGCGTACTGGAGCGACGAGCTCGCGACGACGAGGTCGTAGCTGCGGTCGAGACACGAATCGTCCTCGTGGAAGTGCACGTCCGGTGCGACCCCGTTTCCCTGCGCGCAGACGGCGGGGGTCTCCTTCACGTGGTACTCGAGCTCGAGCCCGGGCACGACCGAGCGGGCCAGTGCCCAGCAGTGGCCGAGCCCGCCGCCCCAGTCGAGCACGGACAGCCGGTTTCGTCCCCGCGCAGCGAGCGCGACGACGTAGGCGAACGCGACCAGCACGTTGTGGGCGGACACGTCGCCGGTCGTCACCCCGGCCGTCTCGTGGTGGACGCCGAGCGGATTCGGTGCCTCGATCGCGGCGAGGTAGTCGGGCCACTTGGCCCCGTACGCCCGGGCGACCGCCTCGACGTCCCAGCCCTTGACCGGCCGCTCCCAGCCCTCGGGGACGTACTCCCACTCCGGCGGCTCGGGGCCCTGGGCCTCGACGGGGGGCCCAACCTCCTCTTCCGGCGGAGCGGCCCGCCTTCTCGCGCCGAGAGCCCCCTTCGCCGCGAAAACCGCCCGTTTCAGGGGCCGGAGCGGCCCCTTCACGCCGCCCGCACCGCCTCGGCGACCTGCTCGGCCTCCGCGTCGGTGAGTCCCGGGTAGAGCGGGAGGCTGACGACCCGCTCGCAGAGACGCTCGGAGACGGCCAGCGACACGTCCCCCGCGAGCGAGGTGTACGCCGGCTGCAGGTGGATCGGCTCCGGGTAGTGGACGAGCGTCTCGACGCCCCGCCCATGCAACTCCGCCCGGAAACCGTCTCGGTTCTCCGCCAGCACGACGAAGAGGTGCCAGGCGTGCACCCGCCCCTCGGCCTCGACCGGGAGCGTCACCGGGCCATCCGCCAGCTCGCGCCGGTAGAACGCGGCCAGCTCGCGGCGGCGCTCGTTCCAGGCGTCCAGGTGTGCGAGCTTGCGGGCGAGAAGCTCGGCCTGTATCTCGTCGAGACGGCTGTTCACGCCGGGGACGAGGGCGATTCCCCGTGCCTCCGCCCGCTCACCGTGCGAACGGAGCCGCCGGAGCTCGCCCGCGACCGCCGTGTCGGTCGTGACCACTGCCCCGGCGTCGCCGAGCGCGCCCAGGTTCTTGGTCGGGTAGAAGCTGTACGCCGCGGTGGAGACCGAGCCGGGCCGGAAGCCGCGGTAGAGCGCGCCGTGTGCCTGCGCGGCGTCCTCGACCAGGACGAGGCCGCGGTCGGTCGCCAGCGCCCGGAGCGGGCCGAGGTCCGCACACTGGCCGTACAGATGGACGGGGACGAGCGCCTTCGTCCTCGGCGTGACGGTCGCCTCGGCGGATGCCGGATCGAGCGTCCAGGTCGCGGGATCGGCGTCGGCCAGCACGGGCGTCGCTCCCGTGGCGACGATCGCCGTGATCGTCGCCACGCAGGTGTTGGCGGCGGTGACGACCTCGTCGCCCGGGCCGACGCCGTGCGCCCGCAGCGCGAGCGCGATCGCATCCGTCCCGGAGTTGACCCCGACCGCGTGCTCGGCGCCGCAGTAGGCCGCGAACTCGGCCTCGAACCGCTCCAGCGCCGGCCCGCCGACGAAACGCCCGCGGCGGAGCACGTCCGCGAACCCGTCCTCCAGGTCGTCCGAGATGGCCGCCGCCTGACGGCGCAGGTCGACGAACGGAACCGTCACCAGTATTCCCCCGCGTGCTGGCGGTAGTAGTCGAGCGAGCGGGTCAGCCCTTCGCGAAGGTCGACCAGCGGTGCCCACCCGAGGCGTTCGCGGATCTTCCGGTCGTCCGCGACGTAGTCGCCGATGTCGATCGACAGCCGTTCCTCGGGGAACGGGATCACGCGGTACGAAGCATCGGGTGCCAGCTCGACGAGGAGCTGCGCAAGCTCGAGCAGGCTGACCGAATCGTCGCCTCCGAGGTTGAAGACCTCGCCGTCCGCCTCGGGAGTGGCACCGGCGCGCAGGAACGCATCGACCGCATCGTCGACGTAGGTGAAGTCGCGGCGCTGGCTCCCGTCCCCGAAAACCGCCAGCTCCTCGCCGAGCACCGCGAGGCGCAGCCAGGTGCCGAGGAACGTCTGCCGGTCGTCCTTCACGCGCATCCTGGGCCCGTACGTGTTCGTCAGGCGGAGCGCCGAGCAGCGCAGGCCGTACACGCGCCCGTAGACGAGGTGGTACGCCTCGCCGGCCGCCTTGTTCACGCCGTTCGGGTCGACCGGCACGACCGGGTGGGCCTCGTCCACCGGCAGGTACTGCGGCCGCCCGTACAGCTGGCGTGTGCTCGCGAACACGACCTTGGCATCCGGGGCCTCGCGTCGGCAGGCCTCGAGGATCGAGAGCTGCGCGCGGCAGTTGATGTCCAGGTCGGTGTAGGGGTCGTGGAGCGAGTCGACATGACTAGTCTGACCCGCGAGGTTGAAGAGGACATCCCGTCCTCGAATCAACGAGCGCAGGCTGTGCCGGTCGCGGACGTCGGAGACGTTGACCGTCACCGCGTCCTCGATCCCGGCGATGTTCGCACGGTTTCCGCCGTACTCGGGGATCAGCGAGTCGACGAGCACGACGTCGGCGCCGAGCTCGACCAGTCGCCGTGCGAGGCTCGAGCCGATGAAGCCGAGCCCGCCGGTGATCAGGACCCGCTTCCCCCGGTACTCGTCCATCGGCGCGGACGCTACCGGAGCCTGCGCCGCACCACCGCAGCCGGCGTCAACGCGGCGCCGGACGACGACTGCGCGGGAATCCCGAGCTTCCTGGCCGCCCGGACCGCGTCGAGCACGGGCCGGCGCCTCCCCTCGCGCACGAGCACGTCGGGGACGACGAGCCGCGTCGCGCCGGCCGGATCGGCGGCGATCCGGCCGGCGAAGCGGCGCAAGAGCTCGTCGGGCCGCTCGGTGACGACGAGCGGCTCGTCCTCCGGCTCGAGCCCTCGCAGCACCTCGAGAAGCGCCTCGTCCTCGCCGGGATCGAGCACGGCGACGACCCGCGACGGCGCCACGTCGACCTCGACCGCCAGCTCGCAGCCGAACCAGCGCACGTGCTCGTGGACGAGGTCGATCGTGAGCGTCCAGCGACCCGCGACCACCGGGACGGCCAGCGGGACGGGGACGATCTCACGTCCACCCGGCACGAGGGCGGCGGGCAGCGGCCGGTGCGCGCCGTCCACCACACGGCCGCCCTGCGACCAGCGCGTGGCGACCGCGAAGGTCGCGCCCCACGGGAGCGGCTCGCCGCCGAGGTTCTCCACGAGCACGTCGACGGTCTCCGCACCGCCGGCCCGGAGCGGCGGCACCTCCTCGAGCAGCGCGAGGCGCGCCCGGTACGCCGACTCGGGCAGCTCGCGCCCTGGCCAGAGGCGGTCGATCTCGTCCCGCCCGGCGGTCCGCACCTCTGCCCGCGCTCCCGACGGCGCGCGGCCACCGAGCACCCCGGTGACGAGCGCCAGATCCTCGGCGGGCACCTCGGCGGTCGGCGGATCGACCAGCTCCGGCAAGTAGAACGCCTCGTTCAGCGGCCGGCCCGCGACGCGCTTGCCCGGATGGAGCCGCTCGTACCGGTCCGCCTTTGCCCGCCGCGCCTCGCGCGAGCTCAGCAGGGCGTCGGCGTGATACAGGCCCGCGGCCAGGCAGCGCGACGGCCCGAGCGCGGCGACCGGCACGTGGGTCTCGTCCAGGAACGTCAGGACGCGGCGGTCGTTGAGGACGAGCCGGGGCTGGTAGTCCGGACGCCAGGGCCGGGTGTCGAGGTAGCGGCCGGCGGTCGGGTAGAGCCACCGGCGTGGAAGCCAGTAGTGCGTGACGTCGGTCGCCGCCACCAGGGAGGGCAGCGCGTCCAGGAGCCCCCGGCTCGGGATCTCGTCGTCGTCGACAGTCAGCACCCAGTCGCCCCGACACTCGGAGTGGATCCACGCGAGCGGCCGGTCGACGGGCTCGGCGTACGGGTAGCGGATCATGCGGTCGGCGACCGCGGCCAGCGCCTCGTGCGTCGCCTCGTCGGCCCGGTCGTCGAGGGCGACCACGATCTCGTCGACGACCCCGCGGAAGAGCGCGAGCATCGCCCCGACCCGGTCGCCCGGCCCCCGGGTCATCACGGCGACGGAGAGCGTCAGAGCAGCTTCCTCGCGAACAGGCTCACGCCGCTGTAGCCGTAGCACGTCTGGGCGAACCACGTGGCCGCGGAGCGCCCGACCAGCGGCAGGCGGCGCAGCTTCCCGCCGATCCGCCGGCCGCGCAGGTCGTCGTCGCCCTCCGCGTGCTCGATCCGCCGGACGACGAGCCCGGCGCGCGCGAACGCCCACAGATACGCGTAGAGCGTGTGCACGTGCTCGTTGATCCCGAAGCTCTTCTCGTGCTCCTGGTCCGCGACCTCGGCGCTCGCCCGCACTGCCCGCGTCCCCTCGTTCAGCGCCACGACCGTCCCGCCGCGGCGGGTGACGCGCGCCATCTCGCCGACCATCCGCCCGAGATCGAGCGCATGGTGGAGGGCGGCGACGCAGTACACGAGGTCGAAGGCGCCGGAGGCGAACGGCAGATGCTCGCCGTCGGCCTGGATCCGTGCAAAGGGGCCCACGCGCGACTCGTAGAACGCACCGCGGCCGAGGCCGATGACCGGGTCGGCCAGGATGTCGGTGGCGACGTACTCGACGCCGAGCGGGACGAGGTGCTGGGCCGCCCACGCCTTCGCCGCCCCGACCTCGAGGACGCGCATCCCCGGCCGCACGTACCGCTCGAGGAGCAGCGAGAACGAGTGCTCGTTCGCACGCCAGGTCCGGTCCTCCCAGGCGAGGTCGCGCGTCAGGTACGGCAGGTGGGAGTCGACCTCGTCGTCCGGCTCGTACCATCCCTCGGCGCGCGCCATCGCCGGCCAGCCGTCGATCTCGGCCCGCTTCTCGGCGATCCCCGGGATACGGTCGTCGAGCATCCGCGGGATGCCGCCCTCGACCGGGAAGAATGCCCGGCAACCCGTGCAGCGGAGCCCCTCCGATGCCTCCTCGAGGCGCGACCGGCAGACGGGACACCGCATGACGTCGAGCGGGAGGATCACCCTTTGAGTATCTCCACACCAATGCCTAACACCGCTCCGTTACCGTTTCGGCCGTGAGTGCAGCCGCCGCAGCGGTCGCCTTGCCCGTGGCCGCGTTCGTGATCTGGTCGCTCCTGCACTCGCCTGTCGCCCGGCGCCTCGTCGCCCACCCGACGGGCGAGCGCTGGAGCGAGCGCGCTACACCGACGTTCGGGGGCGTGGGCATCTTCCTCGGTTTCGCAGCGGGCATCGTCGTTGCGATCGCGGCCGGCGGCGTGCACGCGCACGGAGAGCTGTTCGGGATCCTCGGCGGCGCGGCGCTGCTCTTCGTCGCGGGCCTGGTCGACGACGTCTACACGCTGCCGCCGGCGCTGAAGCTGGCGGCGCAGTTCGGGGCGGCGGGACTCGCCCTCGCCGGCGGCCTCTCCGTTCAGATCGTCTCCAACGACGTGCTCGCGACGGTCATCGGCCTGCTCTGGCTGGTCGGGATGACCAACGCCTTCAACCTGCTCGACAACATGGACGGGCTCGCCGGCACGCTGGCCCTGATCGCGGCGGCCTTCTTCGCGATCGACGCAGTCACGGTCCACCAGGAGCGGCTCCTGCTCGTTGTCTCGCTGTCGCTCGCGCTCGCCTGCCTGGGCTTCCTGCTCTTCAACTTCCGTCCGGGGAAGCCGGCGCTCGTCTTCATGGGCGATTCCGGGAGCCAGGTGCTCGGCTTCACCCTCGGCGCGCTCGGCCTGGCGACGAGCTGGAAGGTGGCCGAGACCACGGTCGCGACGCTCCTCCTCCCGGTCCTCGTCCTCGCGGTCCCGATCCTCGACACCGCGCTCGTCACCGCCGTGCGGATGCGGGAGCGGCGGCCCATCCACCAGGGCGGCAAGGACCACACCTCGCACCGGCTCGTTCGCGGCGGCCTGTCGGAGCAGAAGACGGTGATCCTGCTCGACGCGATCGCCGCCGGGCTCGGCGCCACCGCGCTCGCCTACAGCGTGCTCGGCGACTACCGGATCACGCTCGTCGGCGTCCTGATCACCTTCGCGCTGCTCGTCCAGTTCGCCGGCTTCCTCGTCGACCTCGAGCGCGGCGCCGCAGTCGAGGACGAGGCGGTGCCCGGCGGGTGGCGCATGCGGACCGTCGTCCTCCACCGCCGGCGGCTGTTCGAGGTGCTGCTCGACTTCGTCCTGATCTCCGCCTGCTTCACGGCCGCCTACTTCCTGATCGTCCAGGGCACCGGCACGACGTACGAGCGTCACGTGTTCACGGTCGCGCTGCCGGCCGTGCTGGTGACGCGCTACATCGCGTTCATCCTGCTCGGGCTCTACCAGGGGATCTGGCGGTTCGCGGGTTCCCGCGAGGCCGCCTCGATCGTGATCGGAACCGCCGTGTCCGAGCTCGCAGCGGTCGGGATCGTGGTTCTCACAACGCCTCTCGGCGGCTTCCCGGCGAGCGTGTTCGTTCTCGACGCGCTGCTCTGCACGGCCGTCATCGGCGCGTCGCGGTTCGGCGAGCGGATGCTCTTCCGGGCGCGCTCGACGCTCCGAGAGCGCGACGCGCGCCGCACGCTGATCGTCGGTGCGGGCCGGTCGGGCCGCAGCCTGCTCCGCGAGCTTCGCGAGACACCCGGCGAGCGGGTCGTCGGCTTCGTCGACGACGACCCACGTCTCCACCGCCGGCGACTGCTCGGCGTCCCGGTCCGGGGCGGGACGCTCGACATCGAGCGCATCCTCGCCGCTGCCCAGCCCGACGCGGTGCTGGTCACCATTCCGCAGGCGCCGGCCGAGCGGCTGGACGCGGTCGTCCGCGCCTGTGCCGCCGCCGCCGTTCCCTGCCGGTTCGTGCGGCGCGAGACCGACCTCGATCCCGTCGCCGTCCTCGGCGCGGCCTCGAACCACTCGTGACGGCGGCCTCACCCGCCGCCCCTCCCGTCCCCACGGTCGCCAGGCGGTCGTTGGCGGATCGCCTCACGAATGCGGTCCCGGTCGTCGCCGCCTACCTCTGGCTCTGCGTCCTGTACGGGTGGCAGACCCGCGGCCACGTGACGCCGTGGCTCTTCACCGACGAGCTCAGGTACACGGAGATCGCGCGCAGCATCGCCGACACCGGCCGCGGCGCCGTGCGGCACCACCCGGTCGCCTTCGACACGCTCTACACCTACTTCATCGCCCCGTTCTGGCGGATCCACGACGTCCACACGGCGTACTCGGCGGTCAAGTACTTCAACGCGATCGTGATGACGTCGGCGATCTTCCCGACGTACCTGCTCGCACGCATGGTCGTCTCCCGCCCCTGGGCACTCTTCGCCGCGGTCGGGGCAGTGGCAGGCCCTGCGCTCGCCTACGCGTCGTTCATCGTCGAGGAGCCGCTCGCCTACCCCGCCTCTGCCCTCGCCCTCCTGCTGATCGCGAAGGGGCTCCTGACACGATCGTGGTGGTGGAACGCCGGCGCATCGGCCGCCGTGCTCTTCGCCCTCCTCGTCCGCGGACAGCTCGCGATCCTGGTGGTCGCCTACGCACTCGCGGGGCTCTTCCTCGCCTGGACGAGCGACCCGGTACGGCGCTGGCGTTCCGGCTGGTCGCGGTGGGACTGGGTCGGCTTCGTCGTCCTCGCGATCGGCGCGATCATCGTGTTCAGCGCGAGCATCGGCGCCTTCTCCGAGACCTGGCTGATCTCCACCGGCTACTACCGGCACCGGATGATCGTCTACGGCCTATGGGCGGCCGGAGCGTTCGCGATCGGCGTCGGCCTGCTCCCCGTTGTCGCGCTGGCGGCGCTCGTCCGCCCGAAGGGCGTCCCCTCGACCCGAGAGCTGCGCGTGTTCGTCGCTCTCACGGCCGCCTCCCTCGCCGTCTTCGGCCTCTACACGGCGGCGAAGGCCGCATTCATCTCGACCACGTTCTCGACGGTCGTGGAGGAGCGGAACCTGATCTACCTCGCACCGCTCCTCTTCATCTGCACGGCGCTCGCGCTCCAGCGGCGGCGGCTGAACCTCTGGGCGGTCGCAGCCAGCGCCGGCTTCGTCCTCTACCTGATCCTGACCACGAACTACCAGCTCGACTGGCCGTACTTCGAGGCACTCGGCTTCGGGATCGTGCAGATGGCGAACCGCGACCTCGCCTTCGACGAGGGCGACATCAAGGTGCTGCTCTCCGTCGTGCTCGTGATCTCGCTCGCGCTCCTGCTCCTGCCGGGACTGCGCCGCGTCGCCCGGCACCGGTGGGCGGCGACGGGGATCGCGGCCACGGCAGTGGCGCTCCTGCTCGCGTGGAACGTGGCCGGCGAGATCTCTTCGTCGAACGGAGTCAACGTCTTCTCGCGGACCCTGTTGAGCAACTTCCCGTCGCCGCCGACCTGGATCGACGACGCGACCGGAGGGAGGCCGACCATCTACCTCGGTCAGAAGATCACCGACCCGCAGGGGATCTGGTTGATGGAGTTCTGGAACCGCGGCCTGAGCTACGTGTGGAGCCTGGACGGCACCGCCCCGGGCCCGGGAGGGCAGGCGCCGGGGGTGGTCACGCCCGACGCGGCCCCTGACGGCCGTCTCACCGGCAAGTCGATTCCGACCGGCGCCCCGCCCGGGGTGGACTACATGGTCGCGGACGAGGACATCCAGGTCGACGGCAAGGAGATCCTCCGCCCGAGCACACGGTTCGTGATCACCGAGGATGCGTTCGGCTTCCCGATCCACAGGGTCGTCGTCGCTCCGGCCCCGTGGCGGCTGCTGAGGATCGACCGGCCGCTCCGGCTCGCCGCCACGCCGATCGGGATCGAGCCGGACGGCTGGGTGACGCCGCCGCTGGGCTCCCCGAAGGGGTCGCCGGCGTTCAGCGCCTACAACCAGTTCTCCACGCCGGACGACAAGCCCGGCTGGATCAGGATCGTCGTCTCCCGCGCCGGGTGGCGCGGAGGGGACAAGCCGGGGAGGGTCACGATCAAGGCAGGCCCGCTCGTCCGCGGCACCGACAAGCAGCCCGCGCTCGGCAGCGTCTCGCAGATGCTCCGCTGGACGGTGCACAGCGGCAAGACCCGCGTGTTCTATGTCCGAGCGGTGCCGCCGACCCGGGTCGAGCTGACCGTCTCCCCGACGTTCTCGCCGCACGACTTCGGCGGAGGCGACCGCCGACAGCTGGGAGCCCAGGTCTCGTACTCGTTTTCCCCGACTGGGCCGTGACCCTCGAGACCAGGATCGCGGTCTTACGCCCACGCGGCGACGACGTACGTGAACCGGTAGCGCAGCGCGAGCCGCGCGACGGGCCCGCTCCGCTCGGCGACGACCAGCGCCCCGCCCAGGGGTCGCGGCAACGCCCGCGTCTGCGGGACGAAGAACGGCCGCAGGTCGACGTTCGGCAGGCCGGCGGCGCGCAGGTCGTCGACCACGTCCGCCACCGCGTACTGCCGCGGGTTGAGGTCGAAGACGACCTTGCCCGTGGTGTACCCGGCAACGTGCCGGAAGAACGCCTGCCGGTTCCGGGCGTAGTACAGCGCCCGGAAGAGCGTGGTCGCGTCCACCGGCCGGTTCGGCTCGAACTCGTTCAGGTCGGCGCACGCGACCGACCGCCCCTTGGATGCCGCCTCCTCGACCATCTTCGGATCGGCGTCGACGCCGCAGTAGTCGATCGTGGGCAGGAAGTCGGCGAGCCCGCCGTCGCCGCAGGCGAGGTCGAGCAGGCGGTCGCCCGCGCGGAGCGGCGGGCCGAGAGCGAGGATCAGCTCCGCCCGGTGCCGCAGGTAGGGAACCGGATCGGCGTAGGCGCGTTCCGTCCAGGTGTTCACCGATCTTTCGCCTCGAGGTTCTCGCCCTCGGCTTCGAGGTTCGCACACTTGCGATTCGCATACTTGCGAATGACTACATTGCGTACTGCAATGTGCGCGTGATAGCGTATTACGATGGCACGGGCGTCGAACCCGTTCCGCTTCGGCGATCTGGCGCTCGACGAAGCGTTCACCGATCGGGAGCGCGAGCTCGGCGCGCTCGAGGCGGACATCCTGAACGGGCAGAACGTTGTCATCTTGGCTCCCCGACGCTACGGGAAATCGTCGCTCGTGTGGCGCGCGGCGAAACGCCTGACTGCGAAGAAGGTGCTCGTCGCGCGGGTCGACCTGATGACGGCGGCGACGAAGGAGCAATTCGCGGCCAAGCTCGCGCAGGCGGTCTACGAGGAGATCGCCTCGCCGCTCTACCGCGCGCGCGACCGGGCCGCAAACGTCTTCCGCGGCCTGCGGATCACTCCCACGATCACGCTCGACCCGATGGACGGTTCGCTCCGCTTCGGCTTCACCGCCGGCTACGCGGCCGAGGACGTGGACGCCACCCTGGAGCGGCTGCTCCAGCTCCCGGCCGAGCTCTCGGCCGAGCGCAGACGGCGGGTGTGCCTGGTCTTCGACGAGTTCCAGGAGGTGCTCGAGCTGGATGCGCGCCTGCCCGCGCTGATGCGCGCCGTCTTCCAGGCGCAGCCCGAGGTCGCCCACGTCTACCTCGGCAGCAGGCGGGCGATGATGACGAGGCTCTTCGACGACGAGAACGAGCCGTTCTGGCGCAGCGCCAAGCTGATGGAGCTGGGCGTGATCGCCCCCGAGGACTTCGCGCCTTTCATCCGTGCCCGCTTCGGGGGCACCGGTCGCCGGATCCGCGACGACACCCTCGACGCCGTCCTCGCGACGACGAACGGCCATCCCTACGCCACGCAGGAGCTCTGCTACCACCTCTGGGAGGAGACAGCAGGGAGGAGAGCCGCCGGTGAGGCGGAGCTCGACGCCGCGATCGACCGCGTGCTCCGCTCGGAGAACGCCCATTTCACGCTGATCTGGGACCGAGCCTCGCGGGTCCAGCGCGCGACGCTCCAGGCGCTCGCCGCCGAGCCGCTCGTCGCGGCGACGAGCCGCGAGTTCCGCCGGCGCCACGGCCTGCCCGGGGGCTCGAGCGTCCAGCGCGCCCTCGATACCCTCGTCGCGGAGGAGCTCGTCGTCCGCGAAGGGGCCGGCTCCTACCGGATCGCCGAGCCGTTCCTGGCCGAGTGGATCCTCGGCCTACCTGGCTAGCAGCCGCTCGGGGTGCTTCCGCACGAACCGCAGGATCGAACGCCAGTGCCAGAGCGTCCGCCGAGTCCAGAAGGTCTGGTCGGTGAGAGCGTCCCAGCGATGGCGGACGACGGCGTCGGGGACGTACCAGCGCTCCCAGCCTGCCTCCGCGGCGCGGTAGCAGAGGTCGATCTCCTCGCCGTACATCCGAAAGCCGGCGTCGTAGCCGCCGAGCTCGGCGAGCATCGTCCCGCGCAGCAGCAGCGAGCCCCCGAGCATCCAGTCCGCCTCGACCGGCTCCGTCGGCCGCTCGTCGAGGTTGTAGTGGGCGCGCTGACGCTCCAGCGGAGGGAACAGCCGGCGCAGCGGCGTGCGCCGGACGAGGGTGCCCGCGACGGTCGGGAACCGCCGCCGCGACGGCTGCCAGGAGCCGTCCGGGTTCTCGAGGCGCGGGCCGGCGATCCCGCAGCGCGGGTGGGCCTCCATGAACGCCGCCAGCGCCGCGACCGCGCCCGGCCGGGGCACGGCGTCCGGGTTGTTGACGAGCACGAGATCGCCGCTCGTCTCCGCGATGCCGCGGTTCATGTTCGCCGCGTAGCTCAGCGGCCGGCTGTTCTCCACCACCTGCGCACCGCGGAGGTCGTCGGGCACGCTGCCGGGGACGTTCGCGATCAGCACGATCTCGTCGACCTGGGGCGCCAGCGCCGGCAGGGAATGGGCGAGCTCTTCGCGGTGACCGTGCGAGACGACGATCGCCGAGATCATTCCCGGGTGTCTGTCGTTCATCCGAGCGCCTCGCGGTAGACGTCGAGCGTGCGGCGGGCGGTCTCCTCCCAGCTGAACGCCCTCGCCCGCTCCAGCCCGGCGGCGACGAGCCGGTCCCGCTCGGCGAGCGCCGTGCGAATCGCCCCGGCGAGGTCGCCGTCGGCGTAGACGGCGGCGTCGCCTGCGACCTCCCGCAGGGCGGGATCGTCCGACGCGACAACCGGCGTCCCGCACGCCATCGCCTCGAGCACGGGCAGGCCGAAGCCCTCGTACCGAGACGGCAGGACGAGGGCGGCGGCGCCGCGGTAGAGGTTCGCGAGCTCGTCCTTCTCGACGTAGCCGCGCAGGTCGACGCCGAGCCCTTCGAGTTCGCGGGCGAGCGCCGACTCGCGTTCGGGTCCGGCGACGACGAGCGGGAGGCCGACCTCCGCCGCTGCCCGGGCGGCGGCGAGCGGATCCTTCCGGGCCTGGACCGCGCCCACGTAGAGCAGGTAGCCGCCCCCGGCGACCTCACCCGGCCCGAACGCGGGGTCGACACCGTGCGGCGTGACCGTGATCTTCTCCGGCGGGGTCCCGTACCGGTCGACGAGATCGCGCTTGGTCCGCTCGCTGACCGCGATCACCCGTCGGGCGCGGCGAGCCGCCCGCGGCACCACCCGCCGGAACACGAGGCGGTCGCGACGACCCATCGCCTCGGGGTCGTGCTCGAACGACAGGTCGTGGACCGTGACCACCGCCGGGCAGGGGCAGCGCAACGGCAGCGCGTGCTGGAAGTGGGCGAGGTCCGGCCGCAGCCGGCGGAGGAGCCGCGGCAGCGACCAGGCCATCCGCAGCTCCTGCGATCCCGCATCGAGCCGGACCGGCCCGACGCCGGCCGGGACGAGCTCCGGGTGCCGTGTGACCGCCGCGAAGCCGAAGTCGTCGCCGCCCAGTCCCGGGAGCAGGCGAAGGAGGTTCTCGACGTACGTCTCGTCCCCCGTGCGGTGCCGGCCGAGGACGTCGGCATCGATCACGACCAGCGGCCTGACGCCTTTGCTCACGCCGCCTCCACGTAGACCGCCCACGTCTCAGCGGCGACCCGCTCCCAGGTGAACTGCGCCGCCCGCTCGAGCCCCCGCGCGCGGAGCTCGACTCGCCGGGCGGAAGCCTCCTCGATGCCGTCCGCGATCACCGCCGGATCGTGCGGGTCGACCAGGACGGCCGCGCCTCCTGCGACCTCCTCCGTCGCGCCGCCGCAGCTCGTCACGACCGGCGTCCCGCAGGCCATCGCCTCCAGCACCGGGATGCCGAACCCCTCGTAGAGGGACGGGTAGACGAGGCAACGGGCACCGCGGTACAGCGCGGCCAGCTCCTCGTCCGACACGCGTCCCAGCCAACCGTCGACCCGGACGTCGCCCCAGCCGCTGGCACCGACGACCCGGAGCTCCACGCCCAGCCGCTCGGCGGCCTGCTGCGCGGCGGCGAGGTTCTTGCGCGGCTCCAGGGTGCCGACCGCGAGCACGTACTCGCCCTCGGCAGCCGGACCGTCGGGGACGAACGGGTCCCCGACCGCATTCGGAATCACGCGGACGCGCTCGGCCGAGACGCCGAGCAACTCGACCAGCTCGCGGCGCGTGAACTCGGAGACCGCGATCAGCCTCCTCGCCGCCCGGGCCACCCTGGGAACGGCAAGGCGGCTGTAGCGCCGCGTCCACTGGTTGAACGTCCCTGGGTGGCGCAGGACGGCGAGGTCGTGGACGGTTACTACCACGGGTACGGGGCTTCGTACTGGCGCGCGGAAGGTCGCGCAGTGGAGGACGTCGAGCCCGCGGGCCGAGCGCGGCAGGCCGAGGGGGTACCACCACAGGTCCCTGACGAGCGTGGCGGGCCGTCCGGAACCGCCCCAGGACAGCCGCTCGTAGTCGTTGTGCGCGAGGAGACCGCGGACGTACCGTGCGGTTCCCGCCTGCGTCTGGACGAGCGGGGACGTGTCGAGACCTACGCGCATCGCATGAAAGTCTCGAGCATGACGCGACCCGTGCCCTCCCAGCGGAAGCGCCCGGCATGTGCGACCCCGGCGGAAACGAGCTCGTCGCGACGCTCCAGCGCCTCCGCGAGCGCGGCGCCGAACGAGGCCGGATCGTCCGGATCGGCGCGGAGGGCGGCGTCTCCCGCCGCCTCGTCCATCGAGGGGTGCACGGAGGCGACGACCGGCACGCAGGCTGCCATCGCCTCCACGATCGGTATGCCGAAGCCCTCGAAGCGTGACGGGTAGACGAACGCCGAGGCGCCGCGGTAGAGCCGCCCCAGCTCGTCGTCGTCCACGTAGCCGAGGCGAATCACGTCTGGGCGGTCGAGCGTCGGCTGTGGACCCCATCCCGCTGCACCGACGACCGCGAGCGCGTGCCCCTCCGGCAGCGGCGCGACGAGCAGCGTCTCCAGGTTCTTGCGCGGCTCGAGCGTCGCAACGGTGAGGACGTACGGCCGCCCGAGCTCGGCGTGCGGGCCCTCGGCAGAGACGCGCACTCCCGGATAGGCGACGACGACCTTCTCCGGCGCCACGCCCAGCAGCTCCACGACCTCGCCCTTCGTGAACTCCGAGTTGACGAAGACGACGTCGCAGGTGCGCGCGGCGTTCCGGTACTTGGCGCCGTGCATCCGCTTCGTCCGGCCCTGCACCCACTCCGGGAAGCGCAGGGGAACGAGATCGTGGATCATCGTCGACCGGACCCCGCCCCGCTGCGGCGGATACATCCAGTCGGAGAAGTGAAGCACGTCGACGGGCCCGAGGAACCGCTCCACCGGGGGCCAGCCGGCGCGGCTCCAGCCCTGGCGCCAGTGGTGTGCGAACGGGAGGAAGCGCAGCCGCGGCTCGACCGGGATCCCCTCGAGCGCCTCCGGGATCCGCTTCTTCCCCTGCGGACTCGTGGGCGCGAACGGGACGACCTCGTGCCCACCGTCCGCCGCCGCGACGAGGCCGGCAAGCGATCCCCGGATGTAGTTTCCCACCCCGGTCCTCGGGTGGGAGAGCGGCGAGACGTCGAAGGCGATCCGCACTAGGACGGGGGTGAATAGGTGAACCGCGTGAAGTGGACGCCGAGCTCGCGGGGGTCCGGGTTCTGGCCCCCCGTCACGACCTTCGGGACCGCGGTCGGCGAAACGGTGAAACGGACGATGCACGACTGGCCGCGTCGCTCGAGGGGGATCTCCACGAGCCGGGTCGCGGTCGGTGCGACCCTGGTCCTGGCGACCTCGCGTCCACCGACGGAGGCGACGACCGTGGTCGGCCTCGTGAAGAGCGACGGGTCGCTCTGGAGCGTGACCACGACGGAGCCGCCGCGGCAGCCGAGCCGCGTGTACGTGACCTCCCTGCCCGACCACGTGTCCTGGGGATACAGGCCGTCGACCCGCGAGACCTGCCGCAGCGGTCCGAAGATCCGGCGCAGCACGATCCCCTTCCGCGCGTCTTCGGCGACCACGCGGCCGCCGACGTCCACCGTCCCGTCCGTCAGCACGTAGCCGACGCGGACGACCCTGCCGCCGGGCCCGCGCATCAACCCGGTCTGCGGATCCGACGAGAGCGGCTTCTCGGGGAGGTCGCCCTCGAGCGGCGAACTCGTGTAGTAGAAGCGTCGCACGCTGCGGTTGAAGAATTCGTTCTCCCAAACCGAGTACTTGTCGGTGTTGCCCGACCAGATCAGCGCCACCTCGGCGTCGCGGCCGACGGCGCGGTCGACCCAGTCGGGGTGTGCGGCGGTGATCCCTTGGAAGAGGTCGAGGATCGACGTCTGCCGGTACTTCCCCTCGATCGGCTTCTGCGAGACGCCGAAGTAGACGAACACGAGCAGCGGCAGGACGAGCGCGTACCGCGCCGGGACCAAGAGGAAGAGCAGGCAGGCGCCGAGGGAGGCGACGAGCACGACCCAGTGCAGGTTCGAGATCCCGCCGAACGACGGGGCGACCGACCACAGCGCGACGAGCGCGGACGTGTCGGACACGGCCGGCAGGCCGATCAGCTTCGTGTACGGCAGTACGGTGACGAGCGCGACGGCGGCCGCGGCGGAGGGATAGGCGACGAGCCGCGGGCGGGGACAGCCCCGTTCCACCCAGAGCATCAGCGCGGTCAGGAAGAGCGGGGCGACGTAGAACATGTTCCGCTCCTCGACCCGCAGCGACTGCTCCGACGCGAACGCGGCCACCTCCAGCACGAGCCAGAACGAGAGCGTCACCGCCGCGGCCAGGAACGCCCGCTCCGACCGCGGCCGTCCGCGCATGGTCGCGGCGAGGACGACGAGCGCGACGAACGGCACGACTCCGAGGGAGAGGATCAGCTCCTCCCAGTGGTAGAGCCACCAGTGGAAGACCCCGCCGGCGGTGTACCCCGCGTGTCCGGCGACCTCGTATGCGCCGAAGAGCCCGAAGACGGACGCACCACGCGCCGCCTGGGCGACGGCGACCAGCACCACCGCGGCCGACCCGGCGGCGAAGAACCAGCGGAAGTCCCGGAGGGCGCGGCGACCCGAGACGAGAAACGGCGCGGTCGCGAGGGCCGGGAGGATCGCGACCGCCTGCGCGCGCGTGAGGTAGGCGAGCACAACGGCGCCGAGCAGCAGCAGCGTCCGGGTCAGGTCCGGACGCTCGAGCCACACGACCGTCGCCAGTGCCGCGAGCAGGAACGCGGGGTAGAACGCGTTCTCGGTCATCAGCATCCCGGCGAACAGCAGGGTCGGCACCGACATCGCGAGCACCGCGGCCGCGAACGCGTACGGCCTCGAGCAGACCCGGCGCGCGAGGAGATACGCCGGAACCGCGGCCAGCGAGACGACGACCGCGTTGATCGCCTTCGCCGCCGCGTAGGCCTGCGGGATGCGGTCGAACAACGCCCACGCCGGGCTCAGCAGCGCCGGGTACACCAGCCCGTAGGCGGCGGTGTGCTCGCCGCGGAGCAGGAAGCGTCCCGTGTCCGCGAAGCTCTTCGCCAGCTCGGAGTAGATGAGCTCGTCGACCATGATCCAGGGGGCGACGATTCGCCGGGCGAGCGCATAGCGGATGCCGGCCGAGACGACGACGAGGCCCGCGACCCACACCCACATCGGCACGGCACGGACGAGCTCGACGACGCGCGTCCGCGACTGGGCGACCGCGTCAGTCGCCAAGGCCGACCTCGCGCAGTCTCGCCGCGAGGACGGCCGCGTCGTCTCCGTCCATGCCGACCTCGGCGGCGGCGGAGGCGACCTCGTGCAGCACCCGCTCCTCGACCGCCGCGCCGCCGGCCAGCTCCTCGAGCGCCGTCGCGTACGCCTCTGCGACCGGCTCGAGCCGGTGCTCCCGCTCGATCAGCTCGCGCGACCGCGCCCCCATGGCAGCACGGACGGCCGGCTCGGCGAGCGCCGCCAGCGCCGCCAGCAGGGTGTCCTCCTCGCGCTCGTCAACCGCCACCTTGAGCACCGCGTCCGCCGGGAGCTCGGAGAACCAGCCGACGTCGCTGACGACGAGCGGCTTGCCGAGCGAGAGGGCGCGGATCGCGCTTCCCGACGTCTCGCCCATCGTCGGCGAGCGCAAGGAGACGATCGCGTCACAGGCGGCCATCAGCGACCAGAGCTCGTCCTCGGGGACGTAGTCGTTCCGGATCACCCCGTCCGGGAGCTCGAGCCGCGCGAGCCGCGTCGCGAGGGAGCCGACCAGCAGCAGCCGAGCGGCGGGCCGGCGCTCGTGCAACCGTTCGAACGCAGCCAGGAGCTCCTCGATCCGCTTGCTCTCGTTCAGGTGACCGAAGCAGCCGTAGAGGGGATCGCCCTCCACGTCGGCCGGCTCGAGCGAGGGGACGGGCCACGCCGGATGCGGGATGCGGACGATCGGGCCGCCGTAGCCGGCCTCGCGCGCGCGACGCTCGACGTAGTGCGAGTGGACGATCAGCGCGGTCGCGCGGTCGAGCACCTCCCCGGCGAGCGGGAAGTCCTCGGGGCGGGTCTCCCACAGAGGCGGCAGCTTGTTGTCGAGCACCGCGTAGCCGAGCAGCCGGCCGACGAGGCCCGCCTCACGCTCCATCGCCGCGAGGTAGCCGGCTGAATCTCCGCGCGCGAACGTCATGCCGACGACGAGGTGGTGCAGGACGAAGTCGTGCAGGACGACCACTCCGGGCCGCCGGCGCAGCGCCTCGACGATCCAGCCGTGCGCCTCGGCGTCGTTGCCGACGTGGTAGAGGCGGATGTCGGCCGCCGGGTCCCGGCGGAAGCGGCCGGGACGGGCGACGACGACGTCCGTCCGCCTTCCCAGCTCGGGCAGGAGCAGCGCGGAGTAGTCGGCGATCCCGGACCGCGACGGCGGTAGCGGCGAGTAGTACGCGACCTTCATGCGGCATCTCCGAGGGACAGTCCCGGCCGGGTCGTCGCGGCGTCGCGCAGCGCCTCAACGTAGAGGTCGGCGGTCCGGTCGAGACGATGCTCGGTCGCGGCGACGCGTCTCGCCGCTTCGCTCATCCGCTCGTTCCCCGCGGCCCGGCTCATCGCCTCCACGAGCGCCTCGACCTCGCCGTCCCCGACCGGCACCTTGACCGCGACCTCGTCCGGCAGCTCGCGGAACGCGCCCACGTCGCTGACGATCAGCGGCTTGCCCACCGACAACGCCCGCACGGCCGCGGCCGAGGTCTCCCCCATCGTCGGCCAGCGCAGCGACACGACCACGTCGCACGCTGCGAGCAGCCGCCAGAGCTCGTCCTCGGCGACGTAGTCGCGGCGGATCACGTTCGGCGGCAGCTGGATCCGCGGCAGGCGCGGCGACCAGGAGCCGACGAGCAGCAGCCGCGCGTCCGGCCCGAGTCGCGCGAAGGCTTCGAGGATCTGCGGAACGCGCTTGCTCTCGTTGACGTGCCCGAAGCAGCCGAGAACGGGACCGCCGTCGATCGGCTCCGGGAGGATCGGCGGTACCGGCCAGGCCGGCATCGGCACCTGGAGGATCGGGCGGTGGTAGCCGGCCTCACGTGCGAGCCCCTCGACGTAGCGCGAGTGGACGATCAGCGCGGTGGCCGCGTCGAGCACGCCGTGTGCGAGCGGGAACTCCTGCGCCCGGGTCTCCCAGAGGGGCTCGATCCGACCCTGCTGGACCGCCAGCGCCAGGTCGCGGCCCTCCGGCCCCGCCTCGCGCTCGAGGGCGGCGCAGTAGCCCTCGACGTCGCCGCGAGCGAGCGTGATCCCCGAGACGAGGTGGTGCAGCACGAACTCGTGCAGGACGACGACGCCGGGCCGGCGCTGGAGCGCCTCGACGATCCAGCCGTGCTCGTCGGGGTCGTTGCCGACGTGGTACAGGGCGACGTCGGCCTTCGGCGTCCGTCGGAAGCGTCCAGGACGGGCGATGACGACGTCCACCCGCTCCTGGAGCGCGGGCAGCAGGAGCGCCGAATAGTCGGCGATCCCCGACCGCGACGGCGGCAGCGGCGAGTAGTACGCGACCCTCATGCGGCCCACAGTGCCAGGCTTGAGCCTGGCACTGGTTCTCGAAGCGCCGCGGCAAACCGACTCATGCCAGCAGCTTCTCGATCGTCGAGTCCCATGCCACCCGCTCGGCGAGCAGGTGCCCGGCCCGGCCCCAGGCCGCCGCGTCGTCCTTGCCGAGGCTGCGGAAGGCGGCGGCCAGGGCGTCGGCGCGCGGCTCGCAGACGAGGCCGGTGCGCCGGTCGGCGACGACCTCGAGCGGCCCGCCGGCGTCGTGCGTCGTCACGACGGGCTTCTCCGCCAGGAACGCCTCGTACGGCACCATCCCGAAGTCCTCGTCGACGGGCGCGTAGTAGACGGCGAGGCAGCGTGCGTAGAGGTCGGTCAGCTCCTCGGCGGAGACCCGGCCGGCGAACCGCACGGCGCCGTCGGCCAGGGACTCGAGCCGCGCACGGTCGGGCCCGTCGCCGGCGACGACGACCGGCGTGCCCGAGCGCTTCGCCGCCTCGATCAGGAGGTCGATCCGCTTGGCCCGGTCGAGCCGGCCGACGGAGAGGACGAAGTCGCCGTACTCGTCGCAGCGGTAGGCGAGCTCCTGTGGCGGGTGCGGCATCACCTCGGCGGCGATCCCGGTCGAGCGCCGGAGCCGCTCGGCAACGTTGCGCGAGGTTGCGAAGACCTTACGCGCCTCGCCGAGCGCGACCCGGTCGAGCTCCTGGACCTTCCGGCGGATCGCGCGCTCCTCGGGCGCCTCGCCGAACTGGCCCAGCGGCGTCCGGTCGAGCTCGTACGCCTGGCGGAACTGGTGGACGAGCCAGACGACCTTGTTGCGGTGGCGGACGACGTAGGACGGGAACTTGGTCGCGATCACGAGGTCGATGCGCCGCCCGTCCGCCTCCTCCAGATCGAGGAGGCGCC
>JBLMYA010000065.1:0-4087 GCA_050258035.1 Verrucomicrobiota bacterium | reverse complement strand
CTCGAGGTCGGCATCTCCTTCTTCCGCCAGAAGGTGATCCTGTGGCCGGCCAGCGCCCTCCTCACGGGCAACGGGGTCGCGTTCATCCTGCGCGTGCCGGGCACGGAGCACGGAGACTGGTGGAGCCTGCACGGCTGGTGGATCTTCGCCGGGACGGCAGCCGTCTCGCTGCTCTCGAAGTACGTGATCCGCTTTCGCGGCAACCACGTCTTCAACCCGTCGAACGTCGGGCTCGTGCTCTGCTTCCTCCTGCTCGGGCCGGAGCGTGCCGAGCCGCTCGACTTCTGGTGGGGGCCGATGTCGCCCTGGATGGCGTTCGCCGTCGCGCTCATCGTCACCGGCGGCCTGGCGATCCTCTCCAGGCTCCGGCTCCTGGCGATCGCCGTGGCCTTCTGGATGACCTTCGCGGCGGGCATGGCGGTGCTGGCCGCGAGTGGTCATGCGATGACGGCCCGCTGGCACCTGGGCCCGATCTCGGGTCGGGAGTTCTGGTGGCTCCTCGTCACCTCCCCGGAGGTCCTGATCTTCCTCTTCTTCATGATCACCGACCCGAAGACGATCCCCCGGGGCCGGGTCGCGCGCCTCGTCTACGCCGTCGGCATCGGGCTCCTCGCGACGCTGCTGATCGCGCCCCAGACGACGGAGTTCGCCACCAAGGTCGCGGTGCTCGGCTCCCTGACGATCGTCTGCGCGGTCCGCCCGCTCCTGGAGGCCGTGCTTCCGAAGGCCGGGTCGCCGCAGGACCGAGTCTCCGCGTGGCTCTCCCCGCTCGCGCGGCATGGCCGCCTGGCCGCAGGCGCGTCGGCCCTCGCCGCCGCGGTGGGCTTCGCCGGGCTCGTCGTCCTCGCCGGCGTCCCCGCACGCCCGAGCTCTGCGTCCGCGGCCGCCCCGGCGAGCGACGCCCCGCTGCCGCTGGTCGAGGTCGTGGCCACGAAGGGGATCTCGTCCAGGGTCGACGAGGCGACGGCGAGCCAGATCGCGCGCGACGTCGTGACCGACCTCCGGGTCGAGTCCGACGCCCTCAGGCTCCGCAACCCGGAGCGGGCCGCCGTGAGCGTGAGCGACGCGCGCCTCGTCGACCTCAGGAGGCAGGTGGCGCGCGCCACGGGAGCCTTGATCACGGTTCCGAGGTTCCACATCCGGCGCCTGCGCCTCGAGCTTCGGCCCGGATCGGGACAGGGCCCGCCGCGGATCTTCGCAACCCTCGTCGGAACGAGGCAGCTCTCCGACTACCGCGGGCTGCCCCCGCGCCTCGTCCTCGAGCACGCTCCCACGCCCTTCGAGAGCACGCTCGAGGTCGCCTTCCGCGACGGCCGCTACGTCATCATCCAGACGGGCTCGGGCGCCGCGCAGGCACCGGCGATGCTGCCCACGGCTCCGACGTTCGTCCGCGCGACCGGCCCTCTCCGCGACGTCCGGCTGCAGGACGTGGCGCAGCAGGTCGGCCTCGACTTCCGCCAGGGCGCCTTCCGCTTCGGGGTCTCCCAGGACATGCAGGCGATGATGGGCGGGGGGCTGTGCTGGCTCGACTACGACGGCGACGGCTGGCTCGACCTCTTCGTCGTGAACTCGTACGCGGACGCCGACACGGCGACGTGGGAGAAGCGCGGGGGCCTGCCCCGAAGCGCCCTCTTCCACAACGTCGGAGGCCGGTTCGTCGACGTCAGCAGCAGGTCCCATGCCGACCTCGCGGTCAAGGGGCAGGGCTGCGTCGCGGCCGACCTCAACGGCGACGGCCGCACGGATCTCGTCGTGACGACCCCATCGGGCGACAAGCTCCTCTGGAACAACGGAGACGGCACCTTCGACGAGGGCGCGCGTGCAGCCGGGATCGACGTTCCGGGCTGGCACACGGGGGCGGCGGTGGCGGACGTGAACGGCGACGGCCGGCCCGACCTGTTCGTCGCCGGCTACACCGATCTGAACACCCCCGTCACGTCGTCCATCCGGGGGTTCCCGGGCAACTTCGAGGGGGTGCGCGACCTCCTGTACCTCAACGAAGGAAACGACAAGAGCGGACACGCGCGGTTCCGCGAGGTCGGAGCGCAGGCGGGGCTCGAAGCCGCGAGCTTCCGGCACGGGCTCGGCGCCCTGTTCACGGACTACAACGGGGACGGCCGGCCAGATCTGTACGTGGCGAACGACGAGGATCCGAACCAGCTCTACGAGGACGTCGCGTGGCCCGGCGGAGCGGCCGCGGACCCGGCCGGGCTCGGGTTCCGCTTCGAGGAGCGGGGAGCGGCCGAAGGAGTGGCCGATCCCTACGCCGGCATGGGGATCGCCTCCGGCGACTACAACGGCGACGGCCACTCCGACCTCTTCGTGACCAACTCCAGGCACGAGCCCTACGCCGTCCTCCGCCGCAGCGCGCGGGGCACGCCGTCCTTCTCGGACGGTCGCCCGGCCTTCCGCTCCGCCGCCTCCGGCTCGGCCGGCTGGGGCGCATCGTGGGCAGACCTCTCGCTCGACGGCACCCCCGACCTGGTGCTCGTGAACGGCGCCATCCCCGTGGCGAGCCTCGCCCGGGACGCCGGCCGGATCCAGGTGTTCGCAGACCTCGAGCACGACAGGAAGCTCCAGCGCTACGCGAACGTCGGCCTCGCGGGTCTCCGCAGCGCACCGCGCGTCAACGGTCGCGGGCTCGCAGCAGCCGACTTCGACAACGACGGGACGGTCGACATCGCCGTCAACTCCGTCGGCGGGCCGCTGGTCCTGCTCCGCAACACGGGCGAGACCGGGCACTGGCTCGAGGTGCGCCTGCCCGAGTTCGCTCCTGGAACGGTCGCCACCGTCGTTCTCCCCGACGGGAGGACGCTCGTACAGGAGAGCCACGCCGGCAGCAGCTACCTCTCCTCGGAGGACCCGCGCCTGCACTTCGGGCTGGGAGCGGCACGGAAGGTGACGTCGCTGGTCGTACGGTTTCCCGACGGGGGCGAGAGACGGCTCTCGAACGTCGGCGTAGATCGCGTCGTCACGGTCGTGCCGCCCAGGGCACGGCGAACACCCGCCCGAACGGTCTCCACCGGCTTCCTCCGCCCGGGCTGCTCGAGCGCGCTGGGGAAGCGCTCGGTCGCACGCGTCTGGGACGACGTCGCGCTCGAGATCGACCCCGCGACGGACAACCCCGCTCTGCAGGCGCGGAACCTGTTCCACCTGTCGGCGGCGATGTGGGACGCGTGGTCTGCATATGAGCCCAGGAGCACGGGCTACTTCCTGACCGAGAAGCACCGTGCCGACGCACCTCTCGCGGCACGAGACGCCGCGATCAGCTACGCGGCGTATCGCCTGCTCGTGTGGCGCGCGTCCTTCAGGCCCAACCTGGCTCGTTCCTTCGGCCGTCTGACCGCGACGATGCGCGCACTCTGCTACGAGCCCGGGTTCACGGACACGCACGGCGACTCGCCCGCCGCTCTCGGCAATCGCATCGCCGCCGCCGCGATCGCGTACGGGCGCCGAGACGGCTCGCACGAGGACCAGCACTACCTCGACCCCACGTACGTGCCGGTCAACGAGCCGCTCGTCGTCTCACAACCCGGGTCGACGATGCACGACCAGACGTTCTGGCAGCCGCTCGCGCTGGGCCGGATCGTCACGCAGGGCGGCCTGGCAGTCCCGGCCAGGATCCAGGTCTTCGCTGCGTCGCAGTGGGGGCACGTCCGCAGCTTCGCCCTCCCGACGTCGAAGAAGGGGCTGCCGATCGATCCCGGAGCACCCCCGACCGACGGGTCCTCGTCCGCCGCCTACGACCGGACGGCTCTGGACGTCATCCGGTGGAGCACGCGGCCAGCCGGCTCGGGCGTCGTGTCACGCTGGGCCGGAAGAGAGGGGCCAGGGCGCTGGAACGAGATCGCGAACGCCGTCTCCGACGCCAGGGAGCGCAGCGCGACCCCTGCCACCCGCCTCTCGTGGGACGTGAAGCTCTACTTCGCGCTCAACGGCGCTCTCCACGATGCAGCCGTCGCGACCTGGGGTGCCAAGCGCACGTACCAGTCCGTCCGGCCGATCTCGATGATCCGCGAGCTCGCGTTCCAGGGTCAGTCGAGCGATCGGCGCGCGCCGTCGTTCAGCCCCGGCGGCCTACCCCTCG
>JBLMYA010000064.1:0-40223 GCA_050258035.1 Verrucomicrobiota bacterium | reverse complement strand
GAGAACCCATGGTTCTCCCGCGGGCCTCTCCTTCCCTCGCTCGCCGAGCTCGCTTCGGCGGCTGACCACAACCTTGGTGAGCCGCGCCCGTGCATGTCGGGCGCGGCGGCGACCGGCCGGTTGGCCATGGGTTCCTCCGCTATCATTCGGCGTCGGCCCACGGGCCGTTTCCTATGAGCAAGACCATCGAGCTCCTCGAGCAGCGGCAGCTGCGCAAAGACCGCCCGCGGTTCAAGGCGGGCGACACGGTGCGCGTCCACTTCCAGGTGATCGAGGGCCAGCGGCGGAGGATCCAGGTCTTCGAAGGGATCGTGATCAAGCGCCAGGGTGCGGGAGTCCGGGAGACGTTCACGGTCCGGAAGCAATCGTTCGGTGTCGGGGTCGAGCGCACGTTCCCGCTCCACTCGCCGAAGATCGAGAAGATCGAGGTCACGCAGATCGGCGACGTCAACCGCGCGAAGCTCTACTACTTGCGCGAGAAAGTGGGGAAGAAGGCGCGCGTCAGGGCTGTGCAGCGGAGGGACAAGCTAAGCTCGCCCGGTGCCGTCCAGGAGACCGCTGACGAGCCCGACGTCGCCGGGCCCGATGCCGCTGAGCCTGCCGCCGAAGCTGGAGAGTCTGCCCAGGAAGCTGAAGGCTCAGCCGAAGCGGCCGCTGAGCCGGAAGCAGAAGCAAAGACCGGGAAAGAGGCTTCTTAGCTTCGACCGCGGGCTCGGCGCCCGGTTCGTCGCCGGCGCCGACGAGGCCGGTCGCGGTTCGCTCGCCGGGCCGCTGGTCGTCGCCGGCGTCCTGCTCGACTACGCCCGGCTGCGCGACCATCGCGTCCGTCCGCTCGCGCACCTGAACGACTCGAAGCAGGTCGCGCCCGAGAAGCGGGAGGAGCTCTTCCGCGCGATCGTCGGCTGCGCGGAGCGGATCGCGCTGCGGGTCATCTCGCACGACGAGATCGACCGCACCGGGCTCCACCGGTGCAACCTCGCGGGCCTCCGGTCGGTTCTCTGCGAGCTGACCCCTCCGGCCGAGGCCTGTCTCGTCGACGGCTTCCGGCTCGGGCCCGCCGCGCCGGCACACACCGCCGTGGTCGACGGCGACGAGCGGAGCGCGGCGATCGCCGCCGCGTCGGTCGTCGCGAAGGTGACGCGGGACCGGCTGATGCGCCGCATGGACGCGCTCTTCCCTCACTACGGCTTCGTCTCCCATGTCGGCTACATCACGCCCGGCCATTCGGCGGTCGTGAGGGAACGCGGTCCGTGCGAGATCCACCGGCGCTCGTTCCAGGCTCTCTGCTACCTCCCGGACGCCGACGCGCTCGCTTCCGTCGACACGGAGTAAGGGCCGCGCCGCCGAGCGGCGCGCGCAACTGCACTACCGCCTCCGCGGGTACCGCGTGCTCGGCACGAACGTCTGGACGGGCGTCTACGAGATCGACCTCGTCCTGCGGCGCGGCCGGCGGCTCGTGTTCTGCGAGGTGAAGGCGAAGGGTGGGCCGGGGTTCGGCGATCCCCTGGAGATGATCACCGCGGAGAAGCTCCGCAGGCTCGCCCAGGCGGGCGAGAGCTGGCTGGCCGCCCACCCGCAAGCGGCCGTGCTGGAGGTCGCCTACGAGGCGGTCGCGCTCCGAGCGGGGCGGTTGCAGCGGGTCCCTCTGGTACTCTGAGCGATGCCGAGGGGCACTATCCCCGAACGGGCGTCACTCGTCAGAACGGTCGCAAGACCCGGGTGCGCCGGCCGTGGCAGGCGGCGGGAGAAACCTTCGGCTGACAGATCGACTTCGAGTCAGCCGAAAGGAGTGCCGTGAACCTCAATCAAGCAAGTTTCAGCACGAAAGCACGTACCTGGCTCCTCCTCGCAGGACTGACCGCGCTGTTCATCGGCGTCGGTTGGGCGATCGGAGGAGCAGCCCTCTGGTTCTTCGTCCTCTTCTCCGTCTTCATGAACCTGGCCGCCTACTTCTGGTCGGACAAGTTCGCGATCCGGGCGGCACGCGCGCAGGAGGTCTCGGAGGCGGAGGCGCCCGATCTCCATCACCTGGTCGGTGAGCTCGCCCAGCTGTACGACGTGCCGAAGCCGCGCGTCTACCTGATCCCGTCCGACCAGCCAAACGCGTTCGCCACCGGCCGGAACCCGGAGCACGCCGCCGTCGCGGTCACCCAGGGGCTGCTCCAGTACATGCCGCGCGACCAGGTTCGCGGCGTCCTCGCGCACGAGTTCTCGCACATCAGGAACCGCGACATCCTCGTCTCCTCCATCGCGGCGATGATCGCGGGGGCGATCTCCGCGATCGGGAACATCTTCTTCTTCATGGGGATCTTCGGCAACGACGAGGACAACCCGCTCGGGGCGATCGGGTCGCTGCTGCTGATCATCGTCGCACCGATCGCGGCGTCGCTGCTCCAGCTCGCCGTCTCCCGGCAGCGCGAGTACCTGGCGGATGCGACCGCCGCGCGGATGCTCGGGACCGGCGAGCCCCTGGCGCAGGCGCTCGAGAACCTCGAGCGCGGCCGGCAGGCCCTGCCGATGCAGGTCAACCCGGCCACCGAGGCGCTGTACATCGTCAACCCGCTCAGCGGCGGGGGAATGGCCGCGCTGTTCTCCACGCATCCGCCGCTCGAGGAGCGAATCGCCCGGCTTCGCGAGTACGACCGCAACCGGGGCCTCTAGCATGGGGGAACCACGGTTCCCCCGTGGGGCCCCTCCCCTGTGAAGCGGCGAAGGGGGGAACCTCTTCCTGGAGGGAGAAGTCTCACGGATGGCCGCTTCGCAGGATCAACTCTACGCCGACATCGATCTCGAGCTGTCGTGGTCCGAGCAGGACCTGCCCGAGCGCGAGCGCACGAAGCATGTCCACCGGCTCCACCCGTACCTGGGGAAGTTCATCCCCCAGCTCGTCGAGACGCTGCTCGACCGGTACGTGCCGGTCGGAGGTCGTGTGCTCGACCCGTTCGCGGGCTCGGGAACGACCCTCGTCCAGTCGCTGGAGAGCGGCCGGCGGGCGACGGGCGTGGACGTGGCGGCGTTCAACTGCCTCCTGATGCGGGTCAAGACGGCCAGGTACAACGAGTTCGTCCTGGAGCTCGAGATTCGCGACGCGCTGAGACGGTTCGGATCTGCCCTGGACGGCCCATCCGAGGGAGTGTGGTCGGGACGGGGCGGCTACATCGGGCGCTGGTTCGCCCCGCAGGCGGCCCGCGACCTGCTCGCGTTCCGGTCGATCGTCGCGGGCTACGCCCACGCCGACGTCCTTCGTGTCGTCCTCGCTCGGGCCGCGCGGTCGGCACGGCTGACCACGCACTTCGACCTCGACTTCCCGCGCGAGCCGCAGATCGATCCGTACTGGTGCCACAAGCACAAACGGGAATGCCGCCCCGTCGACCGCGCCGACCGCTTCCTCCGTCGCTACGCGCTCGACACGCTCGCGCGGCTCAAGACCTTCGCCCGCGCGCGGGCACGCGGGGTGGAGGCCGACGTGATCCACGGCGACGCCCGTGAGCTCGCCCTCGACGGTCCGTACGACGGCGTCGTCACCTCTCCGCCCTACCCGGGCCTGATCGACTACCACGAGCAGCATCGATACGCCTACGAGCTGCTCGAGCTCGAAGACTGCCGTCAGCTCGAAGTCGGAGCAGCGGCTGCCGGGACGAGCAAGCGGGCGCTGGCCGCGTACACGGACGGCATCGCCGGCGTCCTCGTCAACGTTCGGAAGGCCCTCCGCCCCGGCTCGCCCATCGCGATCGTCGTCAACGACCGGCGCGACCTCTACCCGGAGATCCTGGAGCGTGCCGGCCTCCGGCTCGAGGAGCGCCTCCGCCGCCACGTGAACCGGCGCACGGGCCGCCGCGCAGGCGAGTACTTCGAGGACGTGCTGGTCGCGCGCGTCTAGCGTCGGGATGCCGGCGCCGGGAACGGCCCGAGCCCGGCGTCGCCCGGGAGAGGGCGGACGTCCTGCGAGGCCGATCCTGCTCATCGTGATCGAAGCTGCACCTCGCGAATCGTTGCGGTTCCGTCACAGACACGTCAGCACTTCCCCGCTTCCATGGAGCAGTGCTCGCACGGATGGTGACCCACGCGCTCGTCGGCCTGGACGCCCGCCGGGTCGAAGTCGAGGCCCACGTCGAGCTCGGCCAGCCGGGCTTCACCATCGTCGGCCTCGCCGACCGCGCCTGCCAGGAGGCCAAGCACCGCGTGCGGAGCGGAATCGCGTCGGCGGAGCTCCTCTGGCCCGCCCGGCGCATCACGGTCAACCTGGCACCGGCCGGACTCAGGAAGGAGGGCTCCGGCTTCGACCTACCCATCGCGCTCGCAGTCCTGGGCGCCTCCCACCAGCTGCCGACCGATCGGCTCGGCGTCCACGCCGCCTTCGGGGAGCTGGGGCTCGACGGGCGCGTGCGGCCGGTCGGCGGCGTCCTCGCCGCCGCCGAAGGAGCCAGGCGGTCTGGCGTCGAGCGTCTGCTCTGCGCCGCCGAGTCGGCGCCCGAGGCAGCCCTCGCGGGAATCGACCCCGTGCCCGTCCGCCATCTTGCGGACGCGGCCGCATACCTGCGCGGGGAGGTCGAGCCGGAGCCGTACGAGCCGTGTGCGAACGGGAAGGGGGCGGCGGCCGCCCACCCGGACCTCGCCGACGTCCGTGGGCAGGAGCGCGCCCGCCGGGCGCTCGAGCTCGCGGCGGCCGGCGGCCACAACCTGCTGCTCGCGGGGCCGCCCGGGACCGGCAAGACGATGCTCGCACGCCGGCTCCCTGGGCTCCTGCCGCCGCTCGGCCCCGACGCGGCCCTGGAGGTGACGCGGATCCACTCCGTCGCGGGCCTCCTGGCGCCCGACCGCCCACTCGTCCGCGACGCACCCTTCCGGGCCCCGCACCACAGCGCCTCGATGGCGGCGATCGTCGGCGGCGGTCGCAGCGCCCGCCCGGGTGAGGTGAGCCTCGCGCACCGTGGAGTCCTGCTGCTCGACGAGCTCCCGGAATTCGTCCGCCCGGCGCTCGAGGCGCTGCGTCAGCCGCTCGAGGACGGCGTCGTGAGCGTCGTCCGTGCGGAGGGGAGGGCCGTCTACCCGGCGAGGTTCCAGCTGGTCGGGACGATGAACCTGTGTCCGTGCGGTGCGCGCGGCGATCCCGGCGTCGAGTGCTCCTGCTCGCCTCGGCGGCTCGCGTCGTTCCGCGACAAGCTCTCGCGCGCGCTGCTCGACCGGTTCGATCTCGTCGTCACCGTTCCGCGGCCGCGCGCCGACGAACTCGCCGCCGGTCCGTCCGAGCCCACGGCGGCGGTCGCGGAGCGGGTCGAGGCCGGCCGGGAGCTGCTCGGCGTCCACACTCCGCGGCGGACTCCGGAGGCGGACGAGCTGCTCGCCCGCGCAGTCGAGCGGCTGCCGCTGTCCGGTCGTGGCAGAGCACGGGTGGCGCGCGTCGCACGCACGGCTGCCGCGCTGGCCGGCTCCGAGACGGTCCGGCCCGAGCACGTCGCCGAGGCGCTGGCCTATCGGTCGCCGCGGGAGCTGGAGCCGCTGTGAGCAAGGATGACGTCAGCGGTCTGGCGCTGGCCGCGTTCGCGGCCGAGACGGGCGGACACTTCGTCGCCGAGCCACAGGATGCCCGCTACGCGAGGTTCCGCGAGCGTTTCGACCAGGGCGCGTTCCGTGAGCGCCTCGCTGCGGCCGGAATCCGCTGGCTGCCGCGCTCCGACCCGGCCTTTCCCCCGGCGCTTCGCTCGATCTTCGATCCGCCGCCCGGGCTGTTCCTGCGCGGCGCGGGCGACGTCGAACTGCTCGACCGACCGGCGGCGGCGATCGTCGGTGCGCGGGCGTGCTCGTCGTACGGTTCGTGCGTCGCCCGGGCCTTCGGTCGGGAGCTCGCTGCGGCAGGCCTGGTGGTCGTCTCCGGCCTGGCACGCGGTGTCGACGGTGAGGCGCACCGGGGCGCTCTCGACGCCCGCGGCGCGACCGTGGCCGTTCTCGGCTGCGGCGTCGACCGCGACTACCCGGCGGCGCATCGCGAGCTCGCGCGCCGGATCCGCCTCGACGGCCTGATCGTCTCCGAGTATGCGCCGGGTGTGGAGCCGGCGCCCTGGCGGTTCCCAGCCCGCAACCGGATCATCGCGGGTCTCGCGCACGCCACCGTCGTCGTCGAGGCGCGCGAGCGGAGCGGTGCACTGATCACCGCCGATCTCGCGCTGGAGGAGGGCCGCGAGGTCTTTGCGGTGCCCGGCGAGATCACATCCGCGCTGTCCGCGGGGTCGAACGGGCTCCTGCGCCAGGGCGCGACGGCGGCGACGTCGGCGGCGGACGTGCTGGAGGCGTTCGGCCTCGCCCCGGCCCAGCCGGAGACATCCGCTCTGTCGCCCACGGCAGAGCAGGTGCTCGACCGGATCCGCGACGGGCCGGCCTCGGCCGACGAGCTCGTGCGTCTGCTCGGCCTCGACGCGGCCACGGTGGCGGCCGCGCTCGCGGAGCTGGACCTACACGGACTCCTTACGGAAAGTTCAGGAATCTTTCGGGGGGCTGCGTGACCATGGGCGCGTGCGCATCGTCGCGCTCTCCGCCCTGATTTCCGCTCTCTCCGTCCCGGCGGCGGCCGCACCCGGGCCGGTCGCCCACGTGAAGAACACGAACGGGTGGGTCGAGTCGATTGCGATGGACGGGCCGCGCCTCGCCTATGCGGTCAGCGGCGGGGGAGCGGGCTGCACGAAGGTATTCGTCTGGAACGTGAAGACACGGAGTGCGGCACTCGTCAGCGGCAAGGGTACGTGCGGCGCCGATTCGACCAGCACCGGCGGCGGTGTCACCGAGATCGCCGTTGCCGGAACCCGGCTCGCCTGGATCGTGAACCTGGGCGGAAACACCGAGAGCGACGACTCGCTCTACACGTCCTCGCTGCCGGGCTGGAAGGAGCAGCGGGTCGCGAGCGTCTTGCGCACGGGAAACGTCGACGGCACGTTGAAAGGAAGCTGGCTGACCGGGCTGGTCGGAGGCGGCGACCGCATCGCGCTGAACCGGTTCACGACCGACGCATCGGGGGCCGTCGCGACCGCGGCCCTGCAGAGGCTCGACGTCGGCCTCGCCACGATCGCCGCCGGCAAGACGACGCTGCGCGGGGTGTCGCTCGACCAGCACCGGATCGCCGTCCTGCGGGCGGACAAAAAGGTCGCGCTCTACGACTCGGACTCGGGTCACCTCCTTCTCACGGTGGCGCCGAGCTCGGCGCGCGAGGTCGCGCTCCGCCAGGACTACATCGTCGTCCTCACCCGGCAGAGGACGCTCGAGATCTTCAACGCGAGGACGGGTGCTCCCGTGCGCACGCTCTCCGTCGCGCCGGGCGCGAGCAGGCTCGACGTCCATTCGGGCATCGCCGCGTACGCCGTCGGCAGGAACGTGCACGTCCTGAGGCTGTCGGACGGTCGGGACGCCCTCCTCGCAACCGCATCCCGCGCAATCACCGGCCTCGAGATCGAGGCGCCGGGCGTTGCGTACTCCTACAACACCGTCAGGGGGATCGAGGACGTCGGTAATCTCGCCTTCGTGCCGATGCGCAAGGCGACCTCCGCGCTCCGCTGAGCAGCTACTGGCTCGCCGAGCCGGCGCCGCCCATCCCGGAGCGGCGCGTCGCCGGAACCCCGGACGTCGTCGTGGTCGGCGGCGGGGTGACCGGTTGTGCGGCGGCGTTGCGGCTGGCCGAGGCGGGGCTGAAGGTTCGTCTGCACGACGCGCGCGAGATCGCGGGCGGCGCCAGCGGGCGGAACGGCGGCTTCGCCCTCCGCGGCGGCGCGGCACCGTTCGACGTCACCGCCGACGAGATCGGCTGGGAGTACACCGTCTGGCTCTGGCGGCAGACCGAGCTCGCGCTCGACCGGCTCGAGGAGCTCGCCGGCGACGCCTTCGCGCGAACGGGAAGCTTGCGGCTGGCGGCCGACGACGAGGAGCGCGACCAGCTCGCCGCCGAGCTGGACGCGCTGTGGAGCGCCGGGTTCGCCGCCGAGTGGATCGAGGGGCCGCTCGAGGGCCGCTTCGAGGCGGCGATCCTCCACCCGCCGGACGCCGCGCTCCAGCCCGCGCGCTGGGTGCGGCGGCTGGCCGTCCGTGCCGCCGAGGCCGGCGTCGAGATCCGCGAGCACAGTCGGATCGAGTCGCTCGCCGAGGTCGACGTGAGCCGGGTACTCGTCGCGACCGACGGCTACCCGAGCGGCCTGCTCGGGGCGATCGAAGGGCTGATCGTCCCGACGCGGGGCCAGATGATCGCGACCGAGCCGCTCGCGGAGGTGCTCTTCGACCGACCGCACTACGGCCGGCACGGGTTCGACTACTGGCAGCAGACGAGCGACGGCCGAGTCCTGGCAGGCGGGTTCCGCGACTCGGCGCTGCACGAGGAGTTCACGACCGAGGAGACGACGACGGCGTCGATCCAGGGCGCGCTCGAGTCGTTCGTCGCCGACCTGGTCGGCCGTCCGATCCGCGTCGACTACCGCTGGGCGGGGCTGTTCGGACTCGTCACGGACTTCCTGCCGGTGGTCGGGCGCGTGCCGGGGGAAGAGCGCCTCTGGGTCGCCGGAGGCTACTCCGGTCACGGGAACGTCCTCGGCCTGCTCTGCGGTGAGCTGGTCGCCGAGGCGATGCTCGGGCGCGCGGTGCCCGAGCTCGCCCTCTTCGATCCCGCGCGGCTGCTCTAGCCAGCCGCCGAGCAGAGCCCGGTGGCGCGGTCAAGCGCGACACCTGGAAGGACGCCCACCACGAGGTGCGGGCGACCGCGATGCTCGCCGGGGCGATCGTCGACCGGCGGTCGGACGCCGGGGCCCGAGCCGGTTGGTCAGAAGTCGATGTGGCGGAGGTCGAGCTCACCGGCCTGTTCCATCGCCGCGAGCGCGATCGCGAGGTCCTGGATCGCCAGGCCGGTCGAGTCGAAGGCCGTGATCTCCTCGTCCGACTCGCGCCCGGAAGCCGTGCCTGCGAGCACGGCGCCGAGGTCGGTCACGTCGTCGCGCCGGAGCTTGCCTGCCTCGACCGCGTGCGCGAGCTCGCCGTTGTGGCTCGCCTGCTCCCAGTCGTCGCAGAACACGCGCGCGCGCACGAGCTCGTCCACCGCGATCTCCGCCTTGCCGGGGCCGTCGGCGCCCATGAGCGACACGTGCTGGCCCGGCCGGAGCGCCCCCTCCGGGAGGACCACCTCGTGGCCGGGCGTCACCGTGACGAGCAGGTCGGCGGCAAGAGCCTCGTCTCTCGATCCTACGCGCGCGCCGAGTTCCGCGGCCGCCGCCTCCGCCCGCGCCGGGTCGACGTCCCAGACGATCACCCCCCGGCCGCGGCTGAGGAACGTCCGCGCCGCCGCCCGCCCGTTCACCCCCGCGCCGATCACCGCCGCTGTGCCGGGACGTCCCAGCGTCTCCGCCGCCAGCACGGCCGCCGCACCGGTCCGGAGCGCCGTCACCGCACCGGCGTCGAGCACGGCGACGAGCCGCCCGTCGGAGGCGTCCGACAGGAGCACGAGCCCGGTCACCGTCGGCAGTCCGCGGGCCGGGTTCCCCGGATAGGACGTCACCCACTTCAGCAGTGCGTGCCCCGCGCCCAGCGCAGGCATGGCGCGGAAGTCGCCGGCGGGGTACGCCGGCACGTAGACCTTCGGCGGCATCGACCATTCGCCCCGGGCGAAGGCGACGAACGCCGCCCGCACCGCCTCCACCGCGCGGTCGGGCGAGACGGCAGCCTCGACGTCGTGCGCGCGGAAGAGCGGGATCAAAGGGCCTTGACCGCGGCGGCGAGCTTCACGACGGACTCGCGGGCGTCGCCGAACAGCATCTGCGTGTTCGGCAGCGTGTAGAGCGGGTTGTCGACCCCGGCGAAGCCCGGACGCATGCTGCGCTTGAGCACGACGACCGTCTTCGCCCTGTCGACGTCGAGGATCGGCATGCCGTAGATCGGGCTCGCCTGGTTCGAGCGCGCGTCCGGATTGGTGACGTCGTTCGCGCCGATCACGAGCGCGACGTCCGTGCGATCGAACTCGGGGTTGATCTCGTCCATCTCGACCAGCTGGTCGTACGGGACGTTCGCCTCGGCGAGCAGGACGTTCATGTGGCCGGGCATTCGGCCGGCGACCGGGTGGATCGCGTACTTGACGTCCACGCCGCGCTTCTCGAGCTCGTCGGCGAGCTCGCGCACCGCGTGCTGTGCCTGGGCGACCGCCAGCCCGTAGCCGGGGACGATGATCACGCGGTCGGAGTAGGCGAGCTCGACGGCGACGTCCTCGGCGGTCGTCGAACGCACGGTGCCGCCGTCGGCCGCGACGCCGCCGTCGGCGGCGGTCTGGAGCTGGCCGAACGCGCCGAAGAAGACGTTCGAGACCGAGCGCCCCATCGCGCGCGCCATCATCAGCGTGAGCAGCGTGCCCGACGCGCCGACGAGCATGCCGCTGACGATCAGCACGTTCTGGTGGAGCACGAAGCCGGTCGCCGCCGCGGCGACGCCGGTGAAGGCGTTCAGCAGCGAGATCACGACTGGCATGTCCGCTCCGCCGATCGGGAGCACGAAGAGGACGCCGAAGGCGAGCGCGCCGAGGACGATCAAGGTCAGCAGGATCATCTTCTCCGGGCCGAAGACGATCACCAGCCCGAGCGCGACCAGCGCGGCCAGCAGCGCCATGTTCCCGATCTGCTGGCCCGGGTAGGTGATCGGGCGGCCGCCGATCAGTTCGCGCAGCTTGGCGAAGGCGATCATGCTGCCGGCGAACGAGACGCTGCCGATCAGCGCCGAGAGCACGATCGAGACCGAGACGTTGTAGTCGAGCTTGCCCGGCTCCGGGATCGAGTCGTGGAAGTCCGCCAGCGCGACGAGTGCGGCCGCGCCGCCGCCGACGCCGTTGAAAAGCGCCACCATCTCCGGCATCGCGGTCATCTTCACGGCGCGCGCCGCGTACGCTCCGATCGGCGCCGCGATCGCCATCACGATCAGGATCGACGCGTAGTTGGTGAGGCCCGGCGTGAAGAACGTCGCGACGATCGCGAACGCCATCCCGACCGCGCCGATCCAGTTGCCGTGCCGCGCCCGTGCCGGGTGCGAGAGGAACTGGAGCGCGACGATGAAACAGACGATCGTGACCAGGTACGCGAGGTAGATCCAGTCGGTCCTGCTCACTCCGGCTTCTCACCTTCCGCAGGGGCCTTCTTCTTCGGCTTGAACATCTCGAGCATCCGGTCGGTGACGACGAAGCCGCCGACGACGTTGCCGGTGCCGAGCGCGACCGCGGCGAGCGTGACGATCCGCAGCCAGGTCGGCTGGTGCGGGGCGCCGGCGACGATGATCGCACCCACGATCACGATTCCGTGGATCGCGTTCGTGCCGGACATCAGCGGCGTGTGCAGAAGTGTCGGCACCTTCGAGATCACCTGCACGCCGAGGAAGGCGGCGAGGATCAGGACGGTCAACTCGATCAGGAAGCTCGTGTTCACGACGGCGGGGCCTCCTTCGCACCTTGTGGTGTCCTGGTGACGCAGGCGCCGGCGGTGATCTCGTCCTCGAAGTCGAGCACGAGCCCTCCTTCCGGGGCGAGGTGGTTGAGCAGCGCCTGGACGTTGCGGGCGTACAGCTGGCTCGAGTGGTAGGGCATCTCGCTGGGGAGGTTCAGCCGGCCGACGATCGTCACGCCGTCGCGCACGACCTCCTCGCCGGGCTCGGTCAGCTCGCAGTTGCCGCCCGTCTCGGCGGCGAGGTCGACGATCACCGACCCGGACCGCATCGCCGCGACGGCGCTCGCGGGGATGAGCTTCGGCGCGGGCCGGCCCGGGATTGCCGCGGTCGTGATCACGGCGTCGTAGTCCGGGAGCCGCTTCTCGAGCTCGGCCTGCTGCTGCGCCTGCTGCTCCGGCGTCAGCTCGGACGCGTAGCCGCCGGCCGTCTCCTCGCCCTTCACGCCGAGGTCGAGGAACTTGGCGCCGAGCGACTCGATCTGCTCCCTCACCGCCTCGCGCACGTCGAAGCCGAAGACGACGGCGCCGAGCCGGCGCGCGGTGGCGATCGCCTGGAGACCGGCGACGCCGGCGCCGATCACGAGCACCTTCGCCGGCTGCACAGTCCCGGCCGCGGTGGTGAGCATCGGCAGGAAGCGGGGGAGGCGGTCGGCGGCGATCAGCGCAGCTTTGTAGCCGCCGACGGTCGCCTGAGACGAGAGCGCGTCCATCGACTGGGCGCGCGTGATTCGGGGAATCGACTCCATCGCGAACGCGACGACCCCCTGCGCGGCGAGCCGTTCGATCCCTTCCCGATCGGTCAGCGGCTGGAGGAACCCGATCAGGACGGCACCGCTCCGCAGCTTCGCGGCCTCCTCCGCCGTCGGTTTCTGGACCTTGACGACCACGTCGGCATCCCAGGCGCTCTCGACGACCGCCGCCCCTACGTCGGTGTACGCGGCGTCCTCGAACGACGCGGCGCTTCCTGCGCCGCGCTCGACCGCAACCTCGTGTCCCGCCTCGACAAGCCTGGCTACCACCTCCGGTACGAGCGCCACCCGGCGCTCCCCTTGAGCGGTCTCCCTCGGGACTCCGATCCTCATGCCGCCGGAACTCTAGTGAAGGAGTCAAACAGAGACCGGTCGGACCCCGCCGGCCGAACACCTGGCGACAGGAGTCGAACGCAGGGGCCGAGGAATGAAGGGAACGACCCCTCTGCGTTGAACTTCCCCGCCCGTGGGGGCCCTACTCGCGCTGCCTGAGGCGGTTGAAGCGTGCGACCCGTATACGCGGGGCCACTCGGCGCGCGTCGCCCGCATGGCATACGAGGTCGGCCTCCGCCTCGAATGCGACGAATCGCAGCTCGCCCGTCTCGTGCTGGGCGGAACGCTGCACGACGTCGGCAAGCTCGCCGTGCGTTGCGAGGTGCTGAACAAGCCCGGTCCGCTCACCGCTGCGGAGATGCGCGAGGTCCGGGCGCATCCGGAGATCGGCGCGCGGATCGTCGCGCTCGACCGGGGACTGCAATCGGCGCTGCCGGGGGTGCTCCATCACCACGAGCGCTGGGACGGCGGCGGCTACCCGACCGGGCGCGCCGGATCGGCGATCCCGCTCGAGGCCCGCATCCTCGGCGTGGTGGACAGCTACGACGCCATGACCTCGGACCGGGCCTACCGGGCGGCCCTGCGCACCGACCAGGCCGCGCAGGAGGTCGACCGCTGCGCCGGCACGCAGTTCGACCCCGACATCGCGACGGCGTTCCTGGACGCGTGGGAATCTGGCGCCCTCTGCGTCGCCTTCGCACTGCGTGCCGCGGCGAACGGACACTCCGCGTCCCCCCGCGCTACAGCGTCGACCAGGCCTCGAGCTTCGTCCGGACGCGGCGGATCACGTCGTCGGTGAACTCGCTCGTCCCGATGTGTCCCCCCAGGTCGGCGGTGCGCACGCCGTCGGCCACCGCCTCGAGGCACGACTCGCGGATCGCCCGGCCCGCGACGGCGGTCCCGTCCGAGTAGCCGAGCAGCGCCGCCCCGGCGAGGATCATCGCCATCGGATTTGCGACGTTCTTCCCCCTGAGCGACGGCGCGGTCCCGTGCGCCGCCTCCGCCATCACGGCGTCGGGCTCGAAGTCGTCGGCGAAGGCGACGAGCAGCGATTCGGCGCCTGCGATCGACCCGAAGAGAGGGAGCACGAGGTCGGAGAGGATGTCGCCGTCGCGGTTGAGCGCCGGGATGATCAGCGGATCGCCGGTCGAGGCGATCAGGAGGGCGAGCGTCGCGTCGATCAACTGCGGCTCGTACGGCACGTCCGGATGGCGCGCTCCCGCCGCGTCCATCTCCTCCTTCAGCATCCCCTCGTAGGTCGGGCTGACCGTGTACTTCGGCCCGCCGAACACCTTCGCGCCCGTGCGCTCGGCCTCGCGGAAGGCGAACTCGGCGACCGCGTGGCAGATCCGCCGCTCGATCCGCTCGATCCGGAACGCGACCTCGTCGTCGCCCGTGCCCTCGCGCCACTCCTTCGCGCCGTAGGCGTCGCCGACAGCCATCCGGACGACCGAGATCGGCGCATGAACGCCGCCGAACGGGACGACGCCCGGAATGCGGCGGCCGGTGCGGACGATCACCTTGCCGCCGATCGCCTCGCGGATGATCCGGTTCGGCGAGCCGACGTCGTCGCGCCGTTCGGGGGTGATCGTCGCCGCCTTCAGCCCGAGCCCCGCCTCCTCGATCGCAGCGGCCGCGTCGTAGACGACCCGGTTTTCCGTCGCCCTCCTGTTCTCGAGCGACAGGTCGAACCGCGGAAGCTCCAGCTCGGTGCCGATCACATCGGGGGCGAGGGTGCGGAGCGCCTCCTCGAGCAGTTCCTGGCCCGTCTCGTCCCCCTCGAGGACGACGATCGTCGAGGTCTCCATGCAGGGATTCTCGCAAGGGCTGGAGTTTCAGGCGGAGATCAGGTCGTGAGGGCAATACACGGCGACGTTGCATTTCTCACCTAATCCGCGCGCCATTTCCGCCGCATTTCGTTACGCTGCGAGTTCGGCGTCCCCCTTAGAAGGAGCGGAAATTGGCACGCAAGACAGTTCTCGTATGTGACCAGTGCGGCCGGGAAGTGGACGAGGGAAAGGGCGCGACGATGCGTCTGTCCTTTTCCGACGCACGCCGCGGAGCGAAGGAAGCCGATCTCTGCGATTCGTGCGCGACCGGAATGCCCGGGCGCGCAACCGCCCGCCGCGGCCGCAAGCCGAAGTCGGCTGTGAGCTAGGAGCGCCGGGGGACAGGATCCGTCCTGTCCCCCGGCCGCACGCTTCCCGGCGTTTTTCGCGCTGTTTCCCGGCTTCTCGTGAATTCGCGTACGAAGAGCCGTCGGAACCCGGGACTAGTATGGGTCGATGGCCTTGACGTTGCTGGCCGGGCCGGCGAACGCCGGCAAGGTGGCCCTGCTCCTCGATCGCTACCTGGCCGATCTCCGCCGGGAGCCTGTGTTGATCGTGCCGACGGGGTCGGACGTCGAACGGGTGGAGCGGGACCTGCTCGGGCGCGCCGGCGCACTGCTCGGCGGTCTCATCGGAACGTTCGACGACCTTTTCGACCGGATCGCAGCGGGCAATGCGGCAGCACGACCGGTCGTGGGCGAAGCGCAGCGAGCGCTCCTTCTCCGGCGGGTCGTCGCAGGCGCACGGCTCGGCGCGCTCGAGGTCTCCGCCCGGTTCTCCGGCTTCGCGGACTCCCTCGGGAGCGCAATCGCCGAGCTCGAGGCAGGGCTGCTCGAGCCGGACGATCTCGACGGCGATCTCGCGGAGCTCTACCGCAGCTACCGGAGCGAGCTCCACCGGCTCGGGTTGTGGGATCGTGATCTGCGGCGGGGGTACGCGGCCGGGCGTCTCGCCGGCGAGCTCGACGCGTGGGACGGACGGCCGGTCTACGCGTACGGCTTCGAGGACCTGAGCGGTGCCCAGTGGCGCCTGCTGGAGGCGTTCGCCGGACGAACCGACGTCACCGTGTCACTTCCGTACGAGCCGGGGCGGCTTGCGTTCGCAGCCCTCGAGCGAACCGCGTCCGATCTCGCGCGGCTCTCGGACGGCCGGATCGAGGAGCTGCCGCCTCGCTACGCCGAGTACGCGCATCCTGCGCTGGCGCACCTCGAGCGGGCGCTGTTCGAGGACGAGCCGCCGCCGGCGCCTGCGGCGGAGGGGGCGATCCGCTTCCTGGAGGGCGCGGGGACGCGGGCGACGCTGGAGCTCGTCGCCGACGAGATCCTCCAGCTCACCCGGACGGGCACGCCACCGGACGAGATCCTCGTCGTCTGCCCGTCGCTCGAGCGCGTGCGGGCGCCTCTGGAATCCGCCTTCGGCGCCCTCGGCGTGCCCTACGCGCTCGATGCGACGCTCAGGCTGGCGCAGACACCCTTCGGCCGTGCGCTGCTCTCGCTGCTCCGCTATGCGTGGCTGGACGGGGCCCGGCGCGACCTGTTCGGCTTCGTCCGGTCGCCCTACTCGGGTCTCGCGCGCGCCCATGCCGACTTCCTGGAGGGGCGGCTCCGGGGCCGGGGCATCCGCTCCCCCGATCGTCTGGAGGCCGCCATCGTCGAGCTCCGCGGCCAGCCGCTCGGGTTCCTCGACCGACTGCGAAGCGCATCGACCTCGATCGGGGCGGTGCGCGAGCTGTCGATGTCCATGCTCCGCGCGGCGCACGGGCTCGACGCCCCGCCGGCGAGCGAGCAGGCGCGCCTCGACCTGCGCTCTCACCAGGCCGTGCTCGGCGTCCTCGACGAGCTCGAAGGATGGGTCGAGCTCGGTGCCGGAGTGTCCGCAGAGGAGGTGGTCGCCTCGCTCGACCGGACGCAGGTCCGGCTGGGCGGCGCGCCCACCGGCAACGTGACCGTCCTCGACCTTCTGCGCGCCCGCACGCGCCGGGCCGGCGTCGTCTTCGTGCTCGGCCTGGAGGAGGGTGTCTTCCCACAGCGCACGCAGGCCCCGCCGTTCCTCGACGACGAGCGGCGCCGGGAGCTCGACGCGACGGCGCGGCTGGCACGGCCCGATCCCGTCGCCCGTGCCCGCCACCTCTTCTACACCGCGTGCACGAGGCCGTCGCGGCGGCTCTACCTCGTGCGGGAGGCGGCGACCGACGACGGCGCACCCAGGCAACCGAGCCCTTTCTGGGAGGACGCGCGCGCGGTGCTGCGGCCGGACGACCTGAGACGCGTTACGAGGAGGCGGTCGCTCTCCGAGCTCGTCTGGCCGCTTGAGGCGGCACCGAGCGAGCGCGAGCGACTTCGGGCGGTCTCGGCGCTGGCTACCTGGGACCGGCCGGCGGCCGAGGCGGTCGCGCGGGCGAACGGCTGGGAGCGCCGGCTCGACCGTGCGCTGGATGCCTTCCGGCGGCCGACGCGGCTGACGGACCCGGCGTTGCTGGAGTCGCTTCGCAGCCGCGCGATGTTCGGCGTCACCGAGCTCGAGGCCTTCGCGGGCTGCTCGTCGATCTGGTTCGTCGAGCGCCTGCTCGATCCGAAGTCGATGGACGTCCAGGTCGACGCCCGTATGCGCGGCTCGATTGCGCACCAGACGCTCTTCAAGTTCTTCTCCGGCCTGCCGAAGCGGCTGGGAACCGAGCGGGTGTCCCCAGAGCAGCTCGACGACGCCCTCGCCTTCCTCGGCGACTGCCTCTCCGAGGCGATCGGCGGCGGCGCCGAGAACAGGCTCGAGCTGACCGACCTCCAGCGCGACGAGCTGCGCCAGACGCTCTGGCGTGACCTGGAGGCGCTCGTCCGGTCGGAGGCGGAGTCCGAGCTGCCGCTCGTCCCGCGACGGTTCGAGGTCTCGTTCGGCTCCGAGCGCTCCGCCCCTGAGCTCCAGCGGGGGCTCGATCTCGGCGAGTTCCAGCTCTCCGGCAAGATCGACCGCGTCGACCTCGACCCGTTCGCCGCGCGCGGCATCGTGTGGGACTACAAGTCTGGCAAGAAAGCCCACAGCGCGGCCGAGATCGAGCGCGAGCTCCGGCTCCAGATCCCGCTCTACATGCTCGTGCTCCGGGACCTCGTCGGCGTGGAGCCGCTGGGGGGGCTCTACCGCCCGCTGTCGGGCGACCGCAAGGCCCGCGGCCTCCTGCGCGCGACTGCGCGGGACGACGGCGTCCCCGGCTACTCGCCGCGTGACTACGTCGACGAGGAGGAGTTCTGGGCCAAGGTCGAGCGGGCGCAGGACGTGGCCCGCCGGATGGTCGCGCGCATCCGCGAGGGCGACGTCAGGCACGACCCGCGCGAGGGCACGTGCCCGTCCTGGTGCCGCCTCGGGGCGATGTGCAGGGTCCGCAGGGGCTAGCCGTGGCCACGGCCGCACAGCGTCCGCCGACTCCCGAGCAGCACGCCGCCATCGAGGCGGAGGGGCTGGTCTTCGTCTCGGCCGGCGCCGGCACCGGCAAGACATCCGTCCTCGTCGAGCGTTTCGCCCGCGCGATCGACAGCGGCGTCGACGTCGGCTCGATTCTCGTGATCACCTACACCGAGCGCGCGGCCGCCGAGCTGCGGGCCCGCATCCGGGCGCGCCTCGCGCAGCTCGGGAGACGCGACCTGACCCGCGATCTGGACGGCGCCTGGATCTCGACCATCCACGGGTTCTGCCTGCGCCTGCTGAAGCAGCATCCGTTCGCCGCCGGGCTCGATCCGCGTTTCCGCGTGCTCGACGAGAGCCAGGCCGCCGTGCTCCGGGCCGAGGCGTTCGAGGCGGCGCTCGCCGAGTTCTGCGGCGCCGGCCCGGCCGACCGGCTCGCGTTGCTCTCGACGTACGGCTCGGCGGCGCTTCGCCGTATGCTGACGGGGGTCTACGAGACCCTGCGGGCTGCGGGCCGACCGCTGGAGCTGTCGCTCGGCGACGCACCGAGCCTCGACGACGCGGTCTCGCGCGTCCGGGGGGCCGCGGGCGACGCCGACGAGGCCGTCCGGCTCCTCGAGTTGCTCGACCGGCGGCCGCAGCCCGAGTCGCTGCTCGACCTGACCGGCTACGCCGTCCGCGGCGACGACGACTACGAGCAGGCGCGGGAGGCGCTCGAGCAGGTGGCGCTGAACGCCGTCGCCGCGCGCGACCGCGAGCTGCTCGAGACGCTGCTCCGGGGCTTCGAGTACGCCTACCGGTCGGCGAAGGAACGCGAGTCGGCGCTCGACTTCGAGGATCTCCAGCTCCGCGCCCGCGACCTGCTCCGCGACGACGCGGTCATCCGCGGGCGTGAGCAGGTGCGCTTCCGGCAGGTCTGCGTCGACGAGTTCCAGGACACGAATCGTCTCCAGTGCGAGCTGATCGACCTGATCGCCCGCGACGACCTCTTCTTCGTCGGCGACGAGTTCCAGTCGATCTACCGCTTCCGCCACGCCGACGTCGAGGTGTTCAGGGAACGGCGCGAGCAGGTCTCCGGCGTCCTCTCCCTGACCCACAACTGGCGCTCGCGGCCGGAGGTGCTCGCCGTCGTGAACGAGCTCTTCGGAGCGACGTTCGGAGACGAGTTCCAGCGCCTCGTCGCCGCCGGCCGCTTTCCCGACCCGGCCTCCGGTCCTGCCGCCGAGCTGCTCGTCACCGACAAGGCGAGCTACAAGGACGCCGGAGCTCCGTGGCGGCGCGGGGAGGCGAAGGCGGTCGCACGTCGTGTGCGGGAGCTCGTCGACTCCGGAGAAGCGGAGCCCGGCGAGATCGTCCTGCTCTTCGCGGCGGGCACCGACGCCGAGCAGTACGAGGAGGCGCTCCGCGAGCTCGACCTGCCCACCTACCGGGCCACCGGCCGCGGCTATTTCGGCCAGCAACAGGTGGTCGACCTGCTCGGCTACCTGCGGCTCCTGCACAACCGCTACGACGACGAGGCGCTGGTGACGGTGCTCGCCTCGCCGTTCGTCGGCGTGTCCAACGACGCGCTCGCCCTGCTTCGGCGCGCGGCCACCAGGCGGCCGCTCTTCACGGCGGTCGAGAAGGGCCTGCCCGAGGGCATCTCCGACCGCGACGAGCGGCTGCTCCAGGCGTTCAGACAGCGATACGACCGGCTCACGGCCCTGGCCGGGAGCGTCGGGCTCGAACGTCTCTGCGAGCAGGTCGTGGTCGAGCACGACTACGACCTCGCCGTCCTCGCCCAGTGGGACGGCCGGCGCCGCTACGCGAACCTGCGGAAGCTCGCGCGCCTCGCCCGTTCGTACGAGGAGCTCCGCGGGCCCGACGTGGAGGGGTTCGTCCAGTTCGTGTCCGAGCAGGACGCGGCCGGCGTCAAGGAGCTGGAAGCGGTGGCCGAGGAGGAGGGTGCGGGCGCCGTGCGACTCCTGACCATCCACGCGGCGAAGGGCCTCGAGTTCCGCGTCGTCGTCGTCGCGGACGCCGGGCGCGAGCGTCTGGCGACGCGCGGCGAGGAGATCATCTGCCTCCCCGACGGCCGGTTCGGCTTCAAGGTCGTCGACCCGCTGTCGGGAAAGCGCCTGGCGGCGTTCTCCTACGAGGCGGTGCGTGACGTCGAGGAGGCGGCGGACGAGGCCGAACGGCTCCGCCTGTACTACGTCGCGATGACGCGCGCGATCGACAAGCTGATCGTGGCCGGCTCCGTCGATCCCGGCCGCCGCGACCCGAAGACTCCGATCGGATGGGTGCTCGACCGCCTCGAGGTCGAGGAGCTCGAGGACGGGGACGTCGTCCGTGGGGAGGCGCGGCTCCGGATCCGGGTCGACCGCTTCGCGGTCGCCCCCGAGGAAGAGACACCCGCCGAGGCCGCCGATCCGCAGCTCAGCCTGTTCGACCTCGGCGTGCCCGAGCCGCGGCTCGACCTCCCCGCGCTGCCGCTGCTGGAACCGGTCGCCGCGCCTGCCGTCGACCCGGTCCGGCGCCTCTCGTACTCCGCGCTCGCGCTCTTCGAGCGCTGTCCATACCGCTTCTACGCCGAGCGGCTGGGAGGCCTGCGGCCGGTGGACGGCAGCGGCCGGATGCCGGGACAGACGGGAATGGCGGCGAGCGAGATCGGCGACTCCGTGCACCGCCTCCTCGAGCGGATCGACCTGGGCGCGCCGGGCCCGCCGTCCCTCGACCAGGTGCTCGCGTGGTACCCCGGCGCGACCGCGGAGGAGCTCGAGCGGATCGGCGGGCTCGTCGATGCGTACTGCGCCTCCCCGCTCGCGGCGCGGCTCGCGGCGCTCGGCGGCGTCTCCTCCGAGCGGCCGTTCGCGTTCGAGCACGACGGCGTGCTCTTCCACGGCGTGCTCGACGTTCTCCACCTGGAGGGCGGTCGCGCGCTCGTCGCCGACTTCAAGTCGAACGTGCTCGGCGAGGTGTCGCCGGCCGAGGTGGTCGACGCCGAGTATCGGCTGCAACGCCTCGTCTACGCGATCGCGTGCTTCCGCGCCGGCGCCGACGAGGTCGAGATCGTCTACCAGTTCCTGGAGAAACCGGACGAGCTCGTCGAGGCGACGTTCCGCTCGGAGGAGCTGCCGGGCCTCGAGGCCGAGCTCTCTGCCGCGATCGCGCGCATCCAAGCCGGCGGGTTCCGGCCGCGACCGAGCGAGTTCGCGTGCGCCGGGTGCCCGGCGCTCGACGTGGTCTGCGCCGGGCCGGCCCTCCGCGGCTAGTGGTGCGCAGCTTCGTCGGCGAGGCCCGGAAGCGGGTCGGACCCAGAAGGGCCCGCATCCGGCCGATCGTCGAGCGGCTGAAAGCCGAGCACGCCGACGCGCGGATCGCGCTCAGGTTCGGCTCGGACGTCGAGCTGCTCGTGTCGGTGATGCTCTCCGCCCAGACCACCGACGTGAACGTCAACCGGGTGACGGAACAGCTCTTCGAGAAGTACCACCGGCCGGAGGACTACCTGGCGGTGCGGCAGGAGGAGCTGGAGCGCGACATCTACGCGACCGGGTTCTTCCGCCAGAAGGCGAAGGCGATCCGCGGGACGATGGCGATGCTGATCGAGGAGTACGACGGACGCGTCCCGCGCCGGCTGGAAGAGCTCGTCCGCCTGCCCGGTGTCGCCCGCAAGACCGCGAACGTGGTCGCGGCAGAACTCGGAGACGCCCAGGGCATCGTCGTCGACACGCACGTGCGCCGGCTCTCGCAGCGGCTCGGCCTCACCCGTCACGACGATCCCGTGAAGATCGAGCGCGACCTGCAGCGGCTCGTCCCGCCCGCCGACTGGGGGATCTTCCCGCACCTCCTGATCTGGCACGGACGGCGTCTGTGTCTCGCACGGGCACCCCGGTGCCCCGACTGCGTCCTGCTCGACCTGTGCCCGTCGGCGCGAACGTGAGCGTAGGCTCCGCCGGTGCCCGATCTGGAGACGGACCGCCTGCGCCTGCACGCCGTGACGGCCGAGGAGGCCGGAGCGCTGCACGCCGGCGTGCTGCCCGAGGGGTGGTCGTACGCCGAGGGCTACCCGTTGCCGGACACGCGCGACGGCGTCGGCCTCTTCCTCCGCCACGGTGACCGCGACTACGGCTTCCATCTCGTCGTCCGGCGTGAGGACGAGTGCGTCATCGGCGAGATCGGCTTCGTCGAGCCGCCGAAGGGGGGATCGGTCACGATCGGCTACGCGATCGTCCCTTCCGCGCGGCGGCAGGGCTACGCGACCGAGGCGATCGAAGCCGTCGCCGAGTGGTCGCTCGCCCAGCGCGACGTGACCTGCGTCCGGGCGCAGACGCTGCCCGACAACGAGGCGTCGATCCGGGCCCTCCGGAGGGCAGGCTTCGAGGAGGACGACCCGGGGCCGAAGGTGCGCCGCTTCGTGAGGGCGGTCAGGACCGCGGGCTGAGTGCGACCAGCAGGCCGCCGTCCTCGTCGTACGCGGGGAAGAGATCGGCGGTCACCGGCTTCACGACCCCGGCCTTCGTCCGCAGCCGGAGGCGCTCGCCCAGCCGGCGGACACCCCACTCGAGCGCGAGCGAGACCGGGTTCTTGCCGTCTTCGAATCCGTCGAGCGCGAGCCGCTCGACGACCGGGTGCCCCATCAACTCGCCCTCGCTGTAGCCGGTGAGCTCGAATACGCCGCGTCCCGACGCCAGGATGCGCCCCTCCTGGTCGCAGACCACGAGGCCCGTGTTCGGCCCGGGATAGTAGTCGTCCATCAGCTCGAAGAGGAAGCCGAAGCCGCACCGGTGACAGGCGACCGTCTCCCGGGACATCCCCTCGAGCCCGTCGATGTCGATCGACCGGTCCTTGCAGTTCGGGCAGATGTAGAAGGGCACGGGGTCAGCGTAGCCGGGCGCGCCCGGTGCTACGGGCAGTTGCTGATCTTGTCCTGGGGGTCGGCTGCGAACACGTCGGCGACGCCGTCGTTCTTGCCGCAGTCGAGCTTGTCGTTCTTCGTGACGCCGTCGTTTCCGTTCAGCGTGTCGGCTCCGGCCTTCCCGAAGAGCTTGTCGTTTCCGGCGCCGCCCGTGAGGACGTTGGAGTCGCCGTCGCCGGTGAGCCTGTCCGCGCCGGAGCCGCCGCCGACGTTCTCGGTCTGCACGTTGTCCCTTTCCTTCTTCTCCCCGTCGTTCGCCTTGCCGTCCAGCCTGACGACCAGGTCGCCGGTCCGGGCGGAGTAGTCGGTCGTGTCGACTCCGGCCCCACCGATCAGGACGTCGGCGCCGTCCGGAGCGGCGCCCTGCACGAAGGTGTCGTTGCCGTCACCGCCGCACACGGTGTCGTTCCCGCCCTTCCCGTCGATGGTGTCGTTGCCGCCGAGGCCGGCGATGACGTCGTCACCGCTCGTGCCGTCGATCGGGTCGTCGCCCGGCGTGCCGACGATCGTCGCCCGGCGTCCGTTGCAGAACGGGCCGACCTCGATCCGGGAGGTATAGAGGTCGAGCCCGGAGCCGGCGCCGTCGGGGTTGCCGCCGGCCGAGTCCGAGTTGTCCGACCAGACGGGCATGGCCACCCCGTCGAAGAAGTCCACCCACGAGTAGTCGCCGAACTCGAAGTCCGGTTCGAAGCCGGCGTCGCCGTTCGAGGAGCCGGCGCTGATCTGGAAGTTCGCAAATGTCGCCCCGCCGTCGTCGGAGACCCCGCCCCAGTACTCGATCGCGTCGTGGTTGGTCGGGTCGTTCCGGGCGTCGTACCACGTGACGATCAGGTTCCCCGTCACCTGGTCGACGGCGACGTAGGGCAGGAACTGGGAGCGCGCGGTGCCGTCGTCGTTGACCTTGACCGCCGAGCTCCACGTCGCGCCGTCGTTGTCCGAGTGGCGGATGTAGATGTCGGTGTCGTCGTTTCCGGGATCTCCCGGCGGTCCGGCGGCATCGGTGTAGACGAGGTAGAGGCGGCCGTTGAAAGGACCGCCGCTCCGGTCGTACTGGAGATTCGCCTCGGCGTCGACCGTCCGGTTCGGCTGCGGCGGGATGGCGTCGAACTTCGCAACGTCGACGTCGGTGACCTTGACCGCGGATCCGAAGCCGCCGGGACCGAGCCCGTCGGCGTCGGTGTTCACGTCGATCTCGCACGGGCAGGAGACGCTGTCGCCCTGGGACGTCTGCCAGGCGACGACGACCTGCCCGCTCGGGCCGATCGCGATGTCGCCGAACTGGCCGTTCCCATCCTCGGAGCCGGGTGCAGGCTGACTCGTGCCCGGGAGCCGCCGCGGCGGATGCGGCGAGGGCCCGCCGCTCCCGTGCGCGGGCTCCGGCCGCGAGAAGGCGCCGATCGCGCCGAGCCCGGTCACCGGTGCGCCCGAGGCCATGATCGTGCCGGCCTCGTCCCAGGTCGCCCACACCGCGCCGGCTCCGGCCTTGACCGTCGGTTGGTCGACGTCCGGGTCCGCGTTCAGGACGGTCAGCTTCTTGAACTTCTGCCCGCCGTTCGTGCTGACGTACAGCGGCGCCTGGTCGACGAACGGGAAGTTCGACAGCAGGTTCAGGTTGACCAGGAAGAGGTTCCCGAAGTCGTCCCAGGCGGTCGCGTTGTCGCAGCACGTCGTGGAGACGCCGCTACCCGCCTTCGACCAGGTCTTCCCGCCGTTCGTGCTGCGCCGCGCGGTGAAGCGGTTCACCGCCACGAAGATCTCGTCGGGCTTCGTCGGGTTGATCGCGATGGTCCCTTCCGCGTCGTCGCCCTTCAACCGCGTGATGTCGACGTTGGGCTGGACGCTCGTCGTCGGCGACGCCGGGATCTGCGCGCTCGATCCGGAGACCGCCGCCAGGCCGGCGGCAATCGCCACGACCCCGAAGAGCTGTCGCCGGCCCAAGGGACGGGATGCTAACGGAGCCGGAGCCCGGGCGAGCCCGTCAGATCCAGCCCTTATGACTAGGCGGGTCGCCCGCGTCGGACAAGCGCTTGTTCAGTGGGTTCAGGTGCCGCGACATCGTCTGAGGTCTTCTCAGATGCGTGGAAAGTTCCACCCCGGAGCAGTCGGGTCTCAAGGTTCGCAGCGCATGCGTTGATCGACGCGGGAGGGGCCTTGCTCGACGGCGAGCTCTTCTGGCCCAGCGCCTACTTAGTCGGCGTCGATTCCGTCATCCCGCCGGACATGGAGCCGGAGTGATCCATGTTCATCCCCGGTTCCATGCCCTTGCCGACGCGAGGAGGCCCTCCCTGGCCGCTGTGCAAGTAGGCGATCAGATCGGCCATCTGGGTGCCCTGGAAGGTCGGAACCTCGATCTTCTCCTCCCTGAAGTGATCGAGCATCACCGGCAGGTGATTCCAGATCCGACCGGACATGCCGGCGATCTCCTCAGCTGACAGGTGACCGCGCATGAAGTCGAGCGGTGGTGCGTCCTCTCCTCCCCGCCCGGCGTAGGAATGGCAGTCCGAACAGTGCTTGGAGACAAAGACCTGTGCCCCACGCACCGGGTTGCCGATCTCCGAAACGGGAAGATTCGACCCCCCGACGTGACCCGCCGGAGCCATCACCATGCTGCTCGCGGACGTAGAACTCTTCGTCGCCCTACCTGCGAAGAAGCCACCGGCGGCGGCCGCGATTGCAAGCCCCAGCGCGATCAAGATGACCAGCGCCTCAACTCGCTCTGGCGACCGCCCTGCTGCCACGTGGGTCAGAATTGACTACCGGCCGGACGGCCAGCATCAGTGCAGGCGCGGAACCGCATCGGGGAAACCCCGTACCCACACCGCGATCCCGCCTCTGGGCTGGTCGGTCGTCGCCCGACTGATTGGCCCCGCCCGGAGATCCGAAGGCTACGACGCTGCGGGCTCGTCGCCTAGAGGCTTGATGCGTCGGTAGGGACCCGCGCCTGGCCGACGAAGGGCTCCCGGTCAGTGTCCCCCTCGAGATAGGAGCTCGAGGTGACGCACGATCTGGAAGCCCTTGTCGTCGCAGCGTATGTGTTCGCGGACGAGGTGGGTCTGGGGTGTCAGGCTGGTGCTTCGCGCCGATCGACGCGGGCTGCCGCCCTCCTGCACGCTCGTGCCCGCGAACGAGCACGGGTACGAGCGGCTGCTCGATCTGGTCGACCACGGCGAGACGGTGATCGCCGACAAAGGGCTCTGGGGCCGCGCCTACAACGAACGGATGCAGTGCGCGGACGTGCGCCTGGTCACCCCGGCAAAGAGCACATGCATCGCGCTCACGATCGGGATCCTGCCCAACACTCTCACCCGCCGACCCGCCCGCGCCCTCGCCGCCTACGACGGCCGCTAGCCCACATCAAGCCTCTAGATGTAGGACGGCGGTCGCCTCGTGGCCCTCGCGGGCGGCCAGGAAACGCTCGGCGTCGAGCGCGGCCATACAACCCGAGCCGGCGGCGGTGATCGCCTGCCGGTAGGTGTGATCCTGGACGTCGCCGGCGGCGAATACGCCCGGGATGTTGGTCTCGGTGGAGCCGGGTCTCGTCACAAGGTAGCCGGCCTCGTCGTGATCGAGCTGGTCGACGAAGAGCGCCGTCGTGGGGTCGTGCCCGATCGCGACGAAGAGGCCCTTCGCCTCCACTTCCCGCGTCTCGCCGCTGTCGGCGTGGCGGAGCACAACCGCCCGCATCTTCCCGTCTTCGCCGGGAACGACCTCGTCGACGACGTAGGGGGTCAGGAACTCGATCTTCTCGTTGGTGCGGGCCCGGTCGGCCATGATCTGCGAAGCGCGGAACTCGTCGCGCCGGTGGACCAGCGTCACCTTGGACGCGAACCTGGTCAGGAACGTCGCCTCCTCCATCGCCGAGTCGCCGCCGCCCACGACGACCACCTCCAGGTCGCGGTAGAAGGCGCCGTCGCAGGTCGCGCAGTAGGTGACGCCGCGGCCCTGGAGGGACCGCTCGGACTCGAGCCCCAGCTGCCGGGCGGTCGCGCCGGTGGCGACGATCACCGCCTCGGCGCGGTACTCGTCGCCGCCGACCAAGACCCGGAAGGGGCGCTCGGAGAAGTCGACGCGGGTGACGTCGTCGGTGACGAACTCCGCGCCGAAGCGCTCCGCCTGGTAGCGGAACTGCTGCATCATCTCCGGGCCCATGACCCCGTCGGGGTAGCCGGGGTAGTTCTCGACTTCGCTCGTGATCATCAGCTGGCCGCCCCACTGGAAGCCCTCGATGACGAGTGGCTTGAGGTTGGCCCGCGCGCTGTAGAGCGCCGCGGTGTAGCCGGCGGGGCCGCCTCCGATCACGATCAACTCGCGGACGTATTCCATACCTACGTAAACGTAGCGCCAAGACCGGCGATTCCGATTCGGCTGCGGGCAGGCGGGCCGGTCAGGCGGCTTCGATCGCGCGCACGGCGGGCTCGGCGTCCGGCCCGGGAAGCGTGTCCCACTCGGCAGCCCGTTCCAGCTGCGCCTCGAACTTGCCCAGCCTGCGGTCCGCCTCGCCGTACTTCTTCTGCGCGTGGCCGATGTGGGTTCCGACCGTCTCGAAGTCGTCACGGAACCGCTCGAAGTCCTTTGCGAGCTGGGAGCAGTACGCCATCACCTCGTGTGCGTGTTGCTCGATCTGCAAGCCCCGCAGGCCCATGACGATCACGAGCATGAACGCGTGGAACGTCGACGGCGAGACGGGGAAGACGCGCTTCTCGAGCGTGTAGGCGTAGAGGCTGCCGGTACGGCCGTTGACGAGCTCGTAGTAGACCGACTCGGACGGCAGGTACATGAAGGCGAAATCGAACGTGCCCTCCGCCGGGCGGACGTACTTCGCCGCGATCGCGTCCACGTGACCCTTCACGTCACGGACGAACGAGCGCTCGTGGAGCACGCGCTCCGCCTCGTCCTCGCTGGCGACGAGCCGCTCGAAGTTGTCGAGCGGGAACTTCGAGTCGACCGGGAGCAGCCGTTCCGGCCCGGTCCTGATCACCGCGTCCACCCGGTCGCCGGACCTGAAGGTGAACTGCAGCTGGTACGCGTCGGCGGGAAGCGTGTCGGCGAGCAGCTTGCCGAGCAGGATCTCGCCGAAACCGCCCCGGGCCTTGGGGGGGCGAAGCGCCTGCTCCAGCCGGGAGAGATTGGCTGCCTGCTGGAGCATCTGCGCGGCGGTGCCGTCGAGCTTGCCGAGCCGCTCGACGATCTCCGTCGCGGTCTGCCCGGCGGAGTGCTGGCTCTGCAGCAGGCGCCCGTCGAGGCCTTCCAGCCGGCGGTCGACCTTCTCCTCGAGGCCGAACAGCCGGTGCTCGAGCTGTCCTTCGATTCCGCCGAGGCGCTGCTCCAGCACGCGGCGGTCGGCGGCCTGCGCAGCGGAGAGAGCGCGCCACGCGACGGCTGCACCGGCGGCGAGCAGGACGACGAGCGCAATCAGCAGTCCGATCAGCATCGGGCCGCAGAACGTAGCGCCGCCGTCGGACGGAGCTGCGCCAAACCGGCGGAAAGGGCAACGAAAAATGCCAGATCCGGCGAGCCCGAGGGCTTACCGGATCTGACGCGAGGGAATCTACAGCTGTTCCGGCGCGCGTGTCAAGCACGAAAATCGCGCAGGTTGCGAACATTTGTCGCACGGAGAGCCGAACACGTGTTCCTCCGGCCGCGGCCCTCCGTACGCTGTCCGCCGTGAACCGATTCTTCGGGCCCGGCGGGCGCGTCGAGCAGGTCCTCGCCGGCTACGAGCCCCGGCCGGAGCAGGCCGCCCTCGCCGCCGAGGTCGAGGCCGCGCTCGCCTCCGGGGAGCACCTCCTGGCCGAGGCGGGAACGGGCACGGGCAAGAGCCTGGCGTACCTGATCCCGGCGCTCGAGTCCGGGCAGCGCGTCGTGGTCTCGACGGCGACGAAGGCGCTCCAGGAGCAGCTGCTGACGAAGGACGTCCCGACGGCGGCCGCCGCGCTGGGCCGGACGGTGCAGGTGACCGTCCTCAAGGGACGGCAGAACTACCTGTGCCGCCACGCGCTGCACGGGTTCGAGCTCCTCGGCGGCCGTCTCTTCCCGCGGGCCGAGGATGCGGCCGCCTTCGAGGCGATTCGCGACTGGATCGGCTCGACGGAGACCGGCGACCGCGCGGAGCTCGACGTCGAGCCGCCGGACTCCGTGTGGGCCGAGATCGCGGTCGGCGCCGATCGCTGTCTCGGGCGCCGCTGCGTCTTCTCCTCGCTCTGCTTCTCCGAGGAGGCGCGGGAACGTGCCTCCCACGCCGAGCTGATCATCGTCAACCACGCCCTCTACTTCGCCGACCTCGGGCTGCGCAGCCGAACCGATGCGCCGGCGGTCTTGCCCGAGCACGACGCGGTCGTCTTCGACGAGGCGCACCGGCTCGAGGAGTCTGCGGCCGCGTGGCTCGGCGGGCGGATCAGCGGCCCGGTCGTCCACCGGCTCCTCCGCGACGCCGACCGCGCCTGCCGGGAGGCGTCGGTCCCGGCCCCGGCGCGCGCAGTCGACCGCGTCGAGGGGGCGGCGAGGAGGCTGCTCGCGGCCGTGTCCCCGGCGTCGGGACGGCGACGGCTGCGCGCGGTGCCGCCGGAGCCGGTCCAGACGCTCGAGTCGAACCTGTCCGACCTCGCCGGCGCCCTGGAGGGAAGCCGCGACGAGCTCGACGCCGTCGCCGCGCGTGCGCGCAGGCTGGCGGCCGACGCGGCCGCCTGCCTGGAGGCCGACGAGAACCGCGTCGTCTGGTCGGAGCCCGATGTCCTCGCCTGGGCTCCGATCGACGTGGGCGGCTCGCTCGCCGAGCTGCTCTGGGACGCCGGCCCGACCGCCGTGCTCGTCTCGGCGACGCTCACCGCCGGCGACGACTTCGGCTTCGTCCGGGAACGGATCGGCCTTCGCCGCGACGCCCGCGAGGTCGCGGTCGGATCGCCGTATGACTTCCGTTCGCAGACGCTCCTCTATCTCCCGCGAGGGCTTCCCGATCCGCGGGCCGACGGAGCGCTCGAGCGCATCGCCGAGGAGGTGTCGGCGTTGTGTCGTATCTCCGCCGGCCGGGCGCTCGTCCTGACGAGCTCGTACCGGGCGCTCGAGGCGGTCGCGGGCGGCATCCGCGGGCGTGTCCCGTACGAGATCCTCGTCCAGGGAGAGGCGCCGCGGGAGCGCCTGCTGGAGCGGTTCCGCGACGAGGTTGCCTCCGTGCTCGTCGCTACGTCGACCTTCTGGCAGGGAGTGGACGTCCCCGGCGAGTCGCTGTCCCTGCTCGTGATCGACAAGCTCCCGTTCGCGGCGCCGGGCGACCCCCTGGTCGAGGCGCGCTGCGAGCGAATCAGCAACGAAGGGGGCGACTGGTTCCGCGAGTACGCGCTCCCATCGGCGGTTCTCCAGCTCCGCCAGGGGTTCGGCCGCCTGATCCGCTCGCACGCCGATCGCGGCGTGGTGGCGATCCTCGACCCACGTCTCTGGACGCGTCCGTACGGGCGCGCGTTCCTCGAGTCGCTGCCGAGCTGTCCCGTTACCGCCGAGCGGGGTGCCGTCGCGGACTTCTTCGCCGCCGAAACCCTGCTGAGCGCCTGATACCCTGGCCGACCCGTGGCCAAGAAGCCCCGCACTCCCCCGCCTCCTCGCAAGGTCCAGGCGCCCAAGCAGCGCCAGGCGCCGCGGCAGGGCGTGGATCCGGCTCGGCGGCGCCAGTTCCTCTTCGGCGCGGTCGGGGCCGTGGTCGTCGGTGTCGCGATCGCGCTGATCGTCGTCTTCGCCAGCGGCGGCAGCAGCAAGGCCGGGAACCCGCAGGCGGTCGCCGCGACGATGCGTGCCGCCGGCTGCACCCTGACGACGTCGCCGGCGGGGCCGTCCGGTGAGCACATCGCGAAGGTCACCGACAAGGTGACGTACACGACGTACCCTCCTGCGAGCGGCAAGCACTACGGCATCCCGGCGATCTGGGGGAGCTACACGCGGACGGTCGACCCGCGCCAGGCGGTGCACAACGAGGAGCACGGCGGGATCGTCATCTGGCTGGGGCCGAGCGTCTCGTCGGCCGAGCGGCAGAAGGTCTCCGACTTCTACGACTCGAGCCCGAACGCGATGCTCCTCACCCCGATCGCGAGCGCGACGCCGGGGATCACGTACCCGGCCCACAAGGCGCCTGGCTCGACGATCTACTTGACCGCGTGGACGGTCGAGGTCAAGAACGGCGAGGTGGTGAACGGCAAGGACGTGATCGCCGCCTGTCCGCGGTTCGACGAGAAGGCGTTCACGGCGTTCCGCGACGAGTTCCGCGGCAAGGGCCCGGAGCGCTACAAGGTCAGCGACCTGACGCCCGGCACGTAACGCGCATCGGCACCGGGCTATCCTGCCCCCGCCGGGGTGGCGAAACTGGCGAGACGCGCCTGGCTTAAAACCAGGTGTCCCCTCGGGGGCATACGGGTTCGAGTCCCGTCCCCGGCACACACGGGAACCGTGCCCGGGTCGTCGGGCGCGGCCCGGGGCACACGACTAGGCTGTGACCGTGTCCGACGACGGCCCGGATCTCGGCTCGCCGATCTCGTACCTCGTGCTCCGGCAGGGGACGCCCGTGTTCGCCGCCGGGCGTGAACAGGTCGGCACCGTCGAGAAGGCCCTCTACGTCGAGCAGGAGGACGTCTTCGACGGGATCGTGATCCGGACCGACCAGGGCCTGCGCTTCGTCGACGCCGACCAGGTCGAGGGCATCTACGAGCGGGGCGTGGTCACGAATGTCACCCCCGAGCAGGCAGGACAGCTTCCCGCTCCCGAGGGTGGCGCGCCGGTCTACCGGGTCGATCCGGCGGAGGCGACCGGGAAATCGCTCCGGGACCGGCTCCGGCGCCTCTTCGGCAGAGGCGGCTGGCAGAGGCGTCCGAGCTAGCGCCTCAGCGGCGCCAGAGCAGCGCGGCGACTCCGCTCACGTAGGCGACGAGCGTGACGACGGCGCTCAGCTTGAGTGACCTGGTCATCGTGGGGGGAACCTTTCGTTCGACACGCATTGGATCGGCTCCTGCGCTGCCCACCTTGAGCCGTACACTGCGCGCGTGTCGCGTGTCGACGAGCTGACCGAGGAGCGCGGGCCGCTGGAATGGGAGACGCCGCTCTTCAATCAGGCGCTCGCCCAGTTCGAGCAGGCGGTCCCGTATGCAGAGGTCAGCGATGCGATCGTCGACCGGCTGAGGATTCCCGAGCGGTCGTTGATCGTCGCCGTCCCGATCAAGCTCGACGACGGACGCCGTGCCGTGTTTCCCGGCTACCGGGTACAGCACTCGAGCGTGCTCGGGCCGACCAAGGGCGGCGTCCGCTACGACCCGCACGTGTCCCTCGGCGAGTGCGCGGCCCTGTCGATGTGGATGACGTGGAAGTGCGCGCTGCTCCGGTTGCCGTACGGCGGGGCGAAGGGCGGGGTCCGCTGCGACCCGCGCGTGCACTCCCTGCGCGAGCTCCAGGCGATCACCCGTCGCTACACCGCGGAGCTGCTTCCGGTCATCGGCCCCCAGGCGGACATCCCGGCCCCGGACATGGCGACGGACGAGCAGACGATGGCCTGGATGATGGACACCTACTCGATGCAGGTCGGCTACGCCGTGCCGGAGATCGTCACCGGCAAACCGATCTCGATCGGCGGCTCGGTCTTCCGCACGGAGGCGACGGGCGCGGGCGTCGTGATGGTGGTCGAGCGTGCCTGCCGACGGCTGGGCTGGGAGCTGGCCGGCCGGCGCTGCGTCGTCCAGGGGTTCGGCAAGGTCGGCGCCGTCGCCGCCCACGAGCTGTACGACCGCGGCGCGACCATTGCCGCCGTGTCGGACGTCACCGGCGGCCTGCACGACGAGGCGGGCCTCGACATCCCTTCGCTCTACGCCCACGCGCTCGAGCACGGGCACGCGTCGCTCGCGGAGCACGAGGGCGATCACCTCACGAACGAGGAGCTGCTGGAGCTCCCGTGCGACATCCTCGTCCTGGCCGCCCTCGAGGAGCAGGTGACCGGCGAGAACGCCCCGCGGGTCAAGGCGAAGATGATCGCCGAGGGCGCGAACGGCCCGACGACGCTCGAGGCGGACGCGATCTTCGCCGAGCGCGGCGTGCCCGTTCTCCCCGACATCCTCGCGAACGCCGGGGGCGTCACGGTCTCGTACTTCGAGTGGGTCCAGGACCTCGGCCGGCTGTTCTGGGATCGGGACGAGATCCGTGCCCGGCTCTCGGACAAGATGGGCGATGCCTTCGACCGCGTGTGGGAGCTCGCCGACGCGCGCGGCCTCACGCTCCGTGAGGCCGCGCTCGTGACCGGCATCCGCGAGGTCGCGGCGGCTCTGAACGACCGGGGCCTGTATCCATGAGGCCGCGGTGAGCCTCGTCCGCGACGGCATGTTGTCGGATCCGGCGGTGCTGCCGGACGACACCTCGGTTCAGGAGGCAGCACGGCATCTTTCGCGCCCGGATGTTCGGGCGGTGCTGGTCGTCGACGGCGAAGGCGCGCTGCTCGGGCTCGTCACGCCCGACTCGCTCGTCGAGCAGGTGCTCGCGGCGGGGCTCGATCCGAGCTCGACCGCCGTCTCGGCGGCCGTCATCCGGCCGCCGCTCGTCCTCGACGCCGATCAGCTCCTCGACGACGGCTACCGGCTGCTCGAGGAGGCGGAGCTGGAGCGGGCTCCGGTCGTGGAGCAGGGCCGGCTCGTCGGCGTCCTCTCGCGTTCGGTCGTCCAGCGCCGCCTGGCGGAGGACGAGCCTCCGCCCGAGGGCGACGAAGCGCCCGGCGCCTACTCGTAGACGTAGACCCGCTCGCCTACCGGAGACTGCTGGTACAGCCAGTCCGCGAGCCAGATCGGCACGCGCACGCAGCCGTGGCTCGCCGGGTACGTCGGTACCGAGGGGAAGCCGTGGATCGCGTAGTGGGTGTGGAACGTCATCGTGCGGTACAGGATCGCCGGGCCCAGCCAGGTCGTCGTCGCGAGCGCCTTCCAGAGGATCCGGTAGCTGCCGACGGGAGTGATCCCGCCGGCCCCGGACGAAACCGGCAGGTACCAGACCGTCTCGCCGTCACGCACGATCAGCAGGATCTGTCGCCCCTTCTCGACCTCGATGTGAGTGCCCTTCCCCCTATGGCGCGGTGCCGGGACGACGTCCTGGGAGAGCGCCCGCCAGGTCGCCTCGTCGACCGTGCCCGTTCGTGCGAGCCCTCGCGCCTTCTGGAACGCGACCACGCTGTCGTAGAGCTCCGAGCCGAACGTCGTCGACGGGGTGGGAACGTGGACGCGGAGCTCTGCGAGGCGGTTGCGGAGCGCGACGACGTCGGCGCCCGCGGAGCCGAGCGAGAGCGTGCGGGTGCCGGCGGTCACGCGTGCGCGTGCGACCGATGTTCCGAGCTGGGTGCGGAGGGCGAACAGTCCGGTGCCGGCCGTCGGGACGATCACCCGGCGTCCGATCGGCACCTGCAGCTCGGCGACCGGACGCCCCAGCCGGAAGACGAGGAGCGTCGCGCGGCCGCTGGTTCGCGGCCTGGAGCGGACGACGACGGGTGCCCCGACGAACGCGGTCGCCGTCGTCGCCTCGATCTGGAGCTGCGGGGAGACGGTGATCCGGACGGGTTGCGACCACGTGTTCGCGCCGGCGACGCGAGCCCGCCAGACCCCGCTGCGGGCGGGTCGCATCCAGACCGCGTACCGTCCGCGCGAGTCCGTTCGCGCGCGGGCGAGGACCTGCCCCCGGCGCATGAGCAGGACGCGCATTCCGGCTGCCGTCGGCGTCACCTCGCCGCGCAGTGCGATGCGATCGCCGAAGACGATGCTCGGCCGGAGGATGTTCAGCGTCACGGTGGAGGATTCGGCGTCGGCGAGCATCGGCAGCGCCAGGGCGAGAACGACCCCGGCCAGGAATGCGCGTCGCACCGGCTGACTGTAGAAGGCGTTCCGGTCGTACTCAGCAGCAGGTGAAGGCGCCCGGCGGCGCGGCGTCCTCCTCGCGGACGGGCAGCTCGGCTGCCGCCAGCGCGACCCCGTGCAGCAGATCGTACTCGCTCGCCTCGACCGAATCGAGGCCGTAGCGGCGCACGACCTCGCGCAGGATCGCCGCCCCGGCGACGATCACCGGTGCCCGGTCCGGCTCGAGCCCCGGCAGCGCCCGCCGCTCCTCGAGCGTGAGCGAGGCGAGCCGGTGGAGCTGCTCGCCGACCGCGGCCGCGCCCATGACGTGTCCGTGCACCCGCGCCGGGTCGTATTCGGTCAGACCGAGGTCGAGCGCCGCCAGGGAGGTGACCGTGCCGGCGACCCCGATCCCGCTCTCGACCGGCCACTCGGGAAGCAGCGGGGCCACGTACGCCCCCGCGGCATCGGCGTCCTCGCCGAAGCGCTCCGTCAGCCGGACGCAGCCGACGTCGAGGCTCGCATGGCGGTCTGCCAGGATCAGTTCTGTCGAGCCGCCGCCGATGTCGACGATCAGCGTTCCCGGCTCGACCTTCCGGCCCGCGGCGACGCCGCGGTAGGTGAGTGCCGCCTCCTCGTCGCCGGAGAGGAGGCGCGTGGCGAAGCCGTAGCTCCACTCGACCTCGCCCAGGAACGCCTCCCCGTTGTCGGCGTCTCGCACGGCGCTCGTCGCGACTGCGAGCGTGTGGTCGACGCCCAGCGACTCGAGCTCGCGGCGATAGTCGGCGAGCACGTTGCGCACCCGCGCGATCGCTGTCGGCAGCAGCTTCCGGCGCGTGTCGACGCTTTCGCCGAGCCGCGTGATCCGCAGCCTGCGTGCGAGCTCGCGGACGGCGCCGTCCTCCACGTCGGCGACGAGCAGCCGGGTGGAGTTCGTCCCGAGGTCGACCGCGCCGACGCGCACCGTCACGTCTTCGGGACGTACGAGAGGACGGCCCGGACCACGTCCAGCGCCTCGTCGAGAGCGCCGACCAGCACCCGGCCCCGGGCGGTCGAGCGCTGGAGCCGCGCCAGGGCTGCCTGCAGCTCGTCGGCTCCCGCCGCTACCCGCTCGGCCCTGACTGCGAGGGCCTCGCTGCGGACGGTGAGGAGATCGAGGCCCGCCGCCCCGACGACCGCCAGCGACACGCAGGCTTGCCAGGCGCGCCAGGCGCGCATGCCGACGTAGGCGGTGCCGGTGATCGCCGCGACGACGAGAAACCCCAGCGCAGCCCAGAAGACCACGTCCACGGTGGTATACTGCCGCTCGCGACGCGGGGTGGAGCAGTCAGGTAGCTCGCCGGGCTCATAACCCGGAGGTCGCAGGTTCAAATCCTGCCCCCGCTACTGGAAGGGCCCTGGAAACAGGTCCTCTTTTCCGAGGTGGCGGAGGAGCTCCGATGGTTCCTCATCGCAGCCACACCTGGCCGGCGATGAACCCCCGCAACGGGCTGTGCTGGTAGCCCCGCACACGGTTCGAGACGACCTCGGGAGCGCGTAGGCTGACGGTCGGTAGCCAATGGGCTCGGTCGGCCAGCTCGTGGTCGAGGTGCGACCATGGCGCGGCGGCGCGGGGCGGATCCTGGAGCTGGAGCGCCGTGGCGCGCCGCATCTTCCGGTCGAGTGGCGGATCCCAGAAGTAGCCGCTGTTGAACTCCTGCGGCGGCCTCTACGCCGGGACCCCGGTCGGTCTCGACGGAGCCTGCGGCGTGAAGGGGTGCAGCTCGTCCTGGCCGGTCTGCACGACGCCGTAGCTCGATTCGGGGACCTCGTTCCAGGCTCCGACGAGATCCCGGAGCGGCTCCGACACGATCAGCCGGGTCTCGTCGCTCACTCGTGCCAGCACCTCGAGTTCGGGGTGCAACGCCCGGAGCGCCGGCACGTCGGTGGAGTAGAAGAGGGTTCTCGAGTCGCGCTCGCTGGAGTAGCGGAACGCCCAGACGCTCGTCCCATCCGTCGTGGCCACCGTCATCTGGATCGGGTTCTGGACACCGTGCCGCCTGCCGATCTCCTCGATCAGGCCGACCGCCCGTGCCACGCCGCCCGGCGGGTCGTCCTCGAGCCCGAGCGTGAGCGCCAGGAAGAAGAAGACCTCCGAGTCCGTGGAGCCTTCGATGTGCGGGTAGAGCGATGGGTCGACTGCGAGGACGAGGTCGCGCTTGACCTCCGGGAACTCCCGGATCACTCCGTTGTGCATCCACAGCCAGCGCCCGCGGCGGAACGGGTGGCAGTTCGTCTGCTGGACGGCGGAGCCGGACGAGGCGCGGATGTGCGCGAACACGAGCGGCGACTCGACGTGGGCCGCCAGCTCGCGGAGGTTGCGGTCGTTCCAGGCAGGCTCGACGGAGTGGAAGACGCCGGGCGCGTCCGTGACGCCGTACCAGCCGATCCCGAAGCCGTCGCCGTTCGTCGTCTCGGCCCCGAGCGTCGAGTGGAGGCTCTGGGCGATGAGCGAGTGCGCCGGTTTGTAGAGGACGTCTTCGATCGGGAGCGGGGATCCGGAGTACGCGAGCCAGCGGCACATGTTGTCTCCTGTCTAGTGGCGGAAGGCGGTTCCCGACGCCGCGTCGTGGACCGGCTCCGGCTGCCCTTCCAGGTGCGGGAGTTGGCGTTCGAAGTCCTCGAGCAGCATGTCGGCCAGGTCGTGGCTGAAGCCTCGGCGGACGACCACGCGCAGCGCGGCGAGGTCGGCGCGGTTCTCGGGGAACGTGTAGGCCGGCACCTGCCAGCCCCGCTCCCGGAGGGCGTTCGAGACGTCGAAGACGGTGTAGTTTTCGATCTCGTCGTTCAGGGTGAACGCGAACACCGGCAGCTCGTCGCCGCGGGTCAGGAGCCGGAAGGGCCCGAGAGCCGCGATCTCCGTGGACAGCCGCGTGGCCACGTCGCGAGCGTAGCCCTGCACCCGCCGGTAGCCGGCGAAGCCGAGACGCAGGAAGTTGTAGTACTGCGCCACGACCTGCGCGCCCGGCCGCGAGAAGTTCAGGGCGAAGGTGGGCATGTTGTCGCCGAGGTAGTTGACCCAGAAGATCAGGTCGTCCGGCAGCGCATCGACGTCGCGCCAGACGATCCAGCCGACACCGGGATAGACGAGACCGTACTTGTGGCCGGACGTGTTGATCGAGGCCACGCGCGGAAGGCGGAAGTCCCAGACGAGCTCCTGGTCGAGGAACGGAGCGATCATCGCCCCCGACGCCCCGTCGACATGCACGGGCACGTCGATCCCCTGCTCGCGCTCGAGGTCGTCGAGGGCGGCGCAGATCTCCGCGACGGGCTCGTAGGAGCCGTCGAAGGTGGAGCCGAGGATCGCGACGACGCCGATGGTGTTCTCGTCGCAGCGCTTCACCGCCTCCTCGGCCGAGAGCTGGAACCGGTCGCCCTCCATGGGGACGAGCCGCATCTCGACGTCCCAGTAGTTCGCGAACTTCTCCCAGCAGATCTGGACGTTGACGCCCATCACCAGGTTCGGCCTGTCGGCCGGCTTGCCCTCCGCGGCGCGGCGCTGCTGCCACCGGCGCTTCAGTGCCAGCCCGCCGAGCATCGCAGCCTCGCTCGAGCCTGTGGTCGAGCAGCCCGTGGCCGCCTCGGCGGGCGGAGCGTGCCAGAGGTTGGCGAGGATGTTGACGCAGCGCATCTCGATCTCGGCCGTCTGCGGGTACTCGTCCTTGTCGATCATGTTCTTGTCGGAGCATTCGGCCATGAGCTTCTCGGCCTGCGGCTCCATCCAGGTGCTGACGAAGGTCGCGACGTTCATGCGCGCGTTGCCGTCGAGCATCAGCTCGTCGTGGACGATCTGGTAGGCGACGTCGGGGGCCATCTCGCCGTCGGGCAGCTCGTGGCGGGGGATCGCCTCCGTCTCGTTCGAGAAGAGCGGCGCGATCGAGAGCCGGTGGCTACGCCGCGCCGGTTCTCGGGGGTGGATGACTGCCATGGCCCGGCCTCCTGATGGGTCGTCGATGCTGAACGCGTCCGGCAGCCGCAGCATAAGCGGAGTCTCCCGGCCAGTGGCTCTGCGGCGGCTCGGCGCCGGCCGGGTTCCCGGCTTCGGGTCTGGGGCGCGCGTCGTAGAGGACCAGGTTCGAGAGCTGTCCTCTGAAGGCCAGGGCGGCCGCATGGCCGGCGAGCGGCACGTCCACGAGCGCCCAGTCGCGCCGCGGACCGACGGCGAGCCCGGTCCCGGCTGCCTTCAGGATCGCCTCGAGCTCGTCCAGCTGCTCGAAGAACCGCAGCCGGTGGGACCCGGGGGTTACGGGACGTCGTTCTCGACCACGAGCGCGATGCGGCTCTGGGCCCGCCCAGACCGTGCGGGCAGCGATGAGTTTCCGAGCCCGTCCGGGTCGAAGCCATCGTGATCGGAGGTGGGGCCGACGGCCGATGACGACGAGCACCTAACATGACTGCCGTGGAGTCCGCCACCGTCACGCCGACGTTCGAGGACCTGGAGTCCCACCGGCGCGAGCTGACCGCCTACTGCTACCGGATGCTCGCCTCGCCGTTCGAGGCCGAGGACGCCGTCCAGGAGACCCTGCTGCGCGCCTGGCGCGCCAGCGACCGGTTCGAGGGCCGGGCGGCGCTGCGCTCGTGGTTGTACCGGATCGCGACGAACGTCTGTCTCGACCTGCTCGAGGGCCGCGAGCGGCGGGCACGGCCGATGGATCTTGGCCCCTCCGCGGCCCCCGTCGTCGAGAACCTCCGCGAGCGGTCCGAGGTGACGTGGATCGAGCCGATCCCGGATCCGGCCGACGCGCTCGTCGAGCGCGACACCATCCGGCTCGCCTTCGTGGCGGCGCTCCAGCACCTGCCGCCGCGCCAGCGGGCGGCGCTGATCCTGTGTGAGGTACTGCGCTGGCAGGCGACCGAGGCCGCGGAGCTGCTCGAGACGAGCGTCGCCTCGGTGAACAGCGCGCTCCAGCGGGCTCGTGCGACGCTGGAGTCGGCGAAGGTCAGCCTCGACGATGCGGCGCCGGCCCTCGACGACGCCGACGGCGAGTTGCTCGCCCGCTTCGTGGAGGCCTTCGAGGCCTACGACATCGACCGCCTGACCGACCTGATCCGCGAGGACGCGACGCAGTCGATGCCGCCGTACGACCTGTGGCTCTCGGGGCGCGACGACATCTTCACGTGGTGGTTCGGTCCGGGGATCGGCTGCAAGGGCTCGCGTGTGATCCCGACCCGCTCCGCGAACGGCTCGCCGGCGTTCGGTCAGTACAAGCCGAGCCCCGACGGCGGGCACGAGCCCTGGGCGCTGATCGTGCTGGAGCTGTCAGACGGGCGGATCGGGGAGTTGACCTTCTTCCTGGGCACCGAGCGGCTGTTCCCCCTTTTCGGCCTCCCGCCGCGACTCGATCCGTAGCACCTCGCTGAGCCCCGCGAACGAGATCAGTCGCTCGAGGTCGGCGGACGCGTCGCGGAGCAGGAGTCGCCGGCCGAGGCTGCGCGCCGCCAGCTCCTGCCGGGCGAGCCGGTCGATCGTCACTCCGGTCGGAGAGAGCAGGCTCGCGTCCACGACGATCGGGCGCGGGTGGGGTGGAGGCATCACTGGCTGGGACCGCCTGGCGAGGCCGAATTCATCGCCCCCGCCCGCGGAGACGCCGACCGATGAGTTTCGCCCTGTGGCGAGTCTGAACCGGTGGAACGGAAGAGCACGGCGATGACCATCTCCGACACCCGCACCCGCTGGCTCGCCCTGATCGTCCTCTGTCTCGGCGACC
>JBLMYA010000063.1:0-41541 GCA_050258035.1 Verrucomicrobiota bacterium | reverse complement strand
GGTCGGCGTGATCGCTCCGACCGGAACGACGTGCCAGCAGTACCGCGACGGAACGGCACCTACCCTCGGACAAATCCAGTACACGACCAAGGGCGACGTGATCAACTCCGTCTCCCCGGGCGTGTTCTTCTACTACACGCAGTTCACCGACGGAGCCACGGGTGAAGAGGTGGCCATCACCGAGTCGAACGGGGATGCGAATAACGACTCCTACGCGGCCATCCCTGTCCAAAAGGGGCAGGCGTTCCTTTATGACCTGAACACCTGCACGAAGCTGAAGTGGGATGTCACCACCAACGAGCCGGATTCGGGGGACGTAGTTGGGACCCTTCCCGCTGACGGGGACTTCATCATCGGGGTCAAATACAACCCCTCGGCCCTGAAGGGCGTAGAACCGCCCGCATCGCCGCCGGTCACGTACTCGTTCGACACGTCGCTGGCGGACAATCCGGTCGACACGGGGGCGACGATCGACCTCGCTCCGAAGAAACCCTAAGAACTCGCACCGAAATGAAGGGACCCGTTCGCTGACGACGAACGCCGTCGGTATCTGTCGTCAAGCTGGGAGGGGTACCGATGGCTGTCGCGCCGTGGGTCGTGTCGGACGAGCTGTGGAAGCGGATCGAGCCGTTGCTGCCGAGGGTGGAGCGGCGCTTTCGCTACCCGGGCCGCAAGCGGCTGCCTGACCGGCAGGCGCTGCAGGGAATCCTGTTCGTGCTCTACACAGGGATCGCGTGGCGGCATCTGCCGGCCGAGCTCGGCTTCGGCGGCGGATCGACCTGTCACCGCCGGATGGACGAGTGGCAGCGAGCCGGCGTCTGGGAGCGTCTGCACGAGCTGCTGCTGGCCGAGCTTCGCGCCGGCGGCGAGATCGAGTGGTCGCGGGCGGTCGCGGACTCGAGTCATGTGCAGGCGAAAAAGGGGGCTCCGCGACGGGCCCGAGCCCGGTTGATAGAGCCAGATCAGGCTCCAAGCATCACCTTCTCGTAGACGCGACCGGGATCCCGCTCGCTTGGACGCTCACGGGCGGCAACCGCAACGACGTCACACAACTCGTCCCCCTCATCGAGCGCGTGCCGCCGGTGCGCGGCAAGGTCGGCCGACCGCGCAGGCGGCCCGAGCGGGTGACCGCCGATCGCGGCTACGACCACGACAAGTACCGCCGCGAGCTGCGTCGGCGCGGGATCGCCTCGGAGATCGCACGACGTCAGACCGCACACGGCTCTGGCCTCGGGCGTGTCCGCTGGGTGGTCGAGCGCACCTTCGCCTGGCTGCACCACTTCAAACGACTACGCGTCCGCTATGACCGCCGCCACGAGATGCACGAGGCATTCCTCGGCCTCGCCTGCTGTCTCATCTGCTTCAGGAGGCTGCAGCCATCATTCTGAGACGAGTTCTAAGAGGCGCGAACCGTCTCAGCATGACACGAGAGGGAGGCCGACGAGGCCTCCCTCTCTCATTCGGTCACCAGGTCAGCCCCAGAGCCATGCGCAACCGTGGTCTGCCACGGAGGGCAGGAGGGGAGTAGGTACTGAGCGTCAGAGAAGGGAGGGGTAGACGTGTTCCGGACACTTCGTCATCCGAGTCCGGCGATGGTCCTTGCCCTGCTGGCGCTCTTCGTGGCTCTCAGCGGAACGGCAGTCGCCGCCGGTGTCGTGCCGCTCGCAAAGCGCGCGCTCGTCGCCGACAACGCGAAGACGCTCCAGGGGAAGACCGCCGCGGCGCTGCTCGCACACGAGCAGTTCCCGGCGAAGAAGGCCCTGGTCGCCGACAACGCGCTCAAGCTCGGCGGCATGACCGGCGCCGCCATCGCCGCGCTTCCGAGCCCGGCCAGCAGTGCGGCCGGCCTGCTCACGATCAAGAACCAGGCCGGATTGCAGGTGCCAGACGACAACTACGTGCACCAGTTCACGATCGCGTGCGACGAGGGTCAGAAGATCGTGACCGCGGGGTTCAGCGCGGACAAGGTCGTCATAGCGGCCGAGTCGTACCCGCTGTCCGACACCACGTGGTCGATGGACCTGGCTCACTACAGCACCAACCCGGCACCGGCGATCGTCACGCTCTACGCGCTCTGCACCAAGTAGCGGGCGCTGCAGGGAGAGGAGAATGAGATGAGCGGACGGCGGCGTCGACGAGGTCTCGCGGCGGTTCTCGCCGCGGCCGTGGCCGTGGTCGCCATGGTCGAGCTGGGCGACGCCGCCGCGCCGGGGCAGGCAGTCGGAGTGTTCCCGGCTCCGTCGCAGCCGATCGCGGCACTCGGTGGGCTCGGCTCCGGGCGCGGTGCGCCGGCGTCGCCGTCACGCAGCGCCGGCGTCACGTGGGTCGGGGGCCCGACCGTCGCCGGGACGGGCGAGACGGTGATGGTGTACGTCTCGACCTCACTTCCGCCGGAGTCGGGGACGCCGCAGACGTGGGCGGACTACTTCGCCGGGCTGCTGCACGGCCCAGAGCTCTCGTCCCTGACCGTCTACATCGCATCGTACGAGGAGGTGCAGGAGCTCTGCGCGCGTCAGGACGTGGTCGGTTGTTACGGCGGGGGCAGGCTGACCACGATCGGGGAGTCGCTGCCGTGGGTGGATCGGGGAGAGGTTGCGTCGCACGAATACGGCCATCACGTCGCCGCCAACCGCAACAACGACCCGTGGCAGGCGGTCAACTGGGGGGCCAAGCGCTGGGCAACGGCCGCCAACGTCTGCGCGCGGACGGCCGGCGGATCCGCCTTCCCCGGTGACCAGGGTGAGCGGTACAGGCTGAACCCGGGCGAGGGCTTCGCCGAGGTGTTTCGCGTCATGAACGAGGCGAAGCGGGGATCCACGTCGTTCAAGTGGCAGACCGTCGACCCGAGCTTCTACCCGAGTCAGGCCGCACTGCAGGCGGCCGAGCGGGACGTGGTCGATCCATGGACGGCGCCGGCCGCCACGACCGTTCGCGGAGCCTTCGTCCCCAGGGGCAAGAAGATCTGGACGCTGAGGGTCGCAACACCGCTCGACGGCCGCCTGACGCTCCGGCTCGTGCTGCCGGCGACCCGTCCGTACGGTCTCTCGCTCGTGTCGGCCGACGGCAAGACGGTGCTCGCGAACGGCCTGTGGTCATCGGCGAAGGAGAAGACTCTGACCTTCACGATCTGCGGGCAGCGCTCGGTTCTCGTGCGCGTCTCGCTGGGCGGGCCGGCGGGTCGCTTCTCACTCGTGACCAAGAAGCCGTGACGGCCTGCCGTCTTCGCCGACCGGCTCGAGCTGCTCGGCGTTGATCCGCTGCGCAAGGACCCGAAGACCGGGACGAACCGCCACGCGCGCATCATGCACGGCTCGATCAGTCGTCCGCGAACGAGCTGTCGCCGACCTCGTGGAGCCCGTACGGCAACGGCTCGCCCACCTCCCAGCTTCCGTCCTGCAGACGGGTGCCCGCCTCGCGCGAGCGTGCGACCGCGGCTGCACCGAGCGCGGTCTGCTGCCGCGACCACGGGACGAGGGCCCGCGTGACATCGCCGCGCACGCCGTCCAGCGCCGCCGCCAGCGTCCACGCGTCCTCGGCAGCCTTCGCCGTGCCGACGGCGATATGAGGACGGGCCGTGAAGGCGGCGTCGCCGATCAGACAGGCGCGCCCCGACGCAGTGCGCTCCACCGCGAGGTCGACGATCACCTGGATGAACGGCTCGGGCGTCCCGGTCAGGATCTCCGCGAGGGCGGGAGGGAGGCTCGCCTCCGCCCGGCGGTCGAGCCCGCTCACATGGTCGCGCCGCACCAGGCCGCGGGGCACCGACGTCGTGAACCGTGTGCCGTCGCCGCCGGTCAGGAGATCGTCGAGCTCCGGGCCCGGCGGGACGTTCCAGTACCAGAGCCAGTTCCGGAGCCGTGGGGAAACCCCCGGGCCCTCGGGCCCCGGGATGGGATAGGTGATGAAGTGCCCGGCCGGGAGCACGTGGTAGGTGATCGCGTCGGCGAGGGCCTCGAGGGCCGCGGGGTCGACCTCGCTCTCGTCGACGGTGCCGCGCCAGGCGACGTAGCCCGCGTACCTCGGCTCCGTCTCCGGCGAGAGCAGACGGCGACCGATCGAGTTGATCCCGTCGGCGAACACGACCAGGTCGGCCGCCACCAGGCGTCCCGAGGCGAACTCCAGAGACGGGCTGCCGGCCGGGTCGTCGAGGCGGACGCATTCCTCGGCCAGGTGGTAGCGCTCCCGGCCGAAGCACTCGAGCAACCGGCGGTAGAGGTAGTCGTACGAGGTGAAGCGGTAGCGGCACCGTTCCCGGTGCGCGATCCGCCCGGCGCGGTCGAGGTAGCGCACCCAGGTCACGGCGACGCCGGCCTCGGCAGGGATCACTCCGGCTCGCTCGACGAGGTACCGGATCGTCGCCGGGTGGAGCACGATCCCGCCGCCCCGCCCCTGGAGCAGGCCGGCAGAACGCTCGAAGACGTCCACCTCCCAGCCGGCGTCGCGGAGCAGGAGAGCCGCGGTCAGACCGCCGATCGATCCTCCGACCACGGCGACGTGCTTCTCGCCACGAGCCGGCCCCGCGATCACGGCCTGGCCGCCCACCGGTCGAGGCTAGGTCGAGAGGTCGTCGCGCGCCAGCCCGGAGTCGAGGAACGTCACCTCGAGGTCCTCGAGCGCGACACGCGTCGTGCCCGCCGTCTCGGCCACGAGCGCCCCCATGTCTCGCCCCGCCTCCGACGTCTCCCGCATCGCCGCCTCGTCGGCCCACAGCGTGATCACGACCGTCTTCGAGCGGTCCGGCGAGGCGAGCCGGATCAGCCCGCGAAAGCCCGTGCTCTCCCGGAGCCAGGGGAGGACCTCCTGCAGCAGCTCGAGTCCCCGGTCGTGGCTTTCCGGGGTCGTCTCCAGCGTGTGCATGCGCGCGTACACGTGTCCGCTACCGCCCCAGGATCCCCTTCAGCCGCCGCTTCCAGTGGCGCGGGGTGACGAGCTCCTCGAGCGTCGCCCGCATGCGTCCAGGAGCGCCGCTCGCGAGCGACGTTCGGCCGTGGAGCTCGAAGACGACGTACCGGGCGGCGCGCGTCGCGATCTCGTAGTAGGCGCGCGCCGCTGCCGCGAGCCCCTTCTCCCAGTCGAGCGCCGGCCGCGGGCGCAGGTCGACCGCGCGCAGGAAGCGGCGGCACTCGTCCTTCGAGAGCACCCGCAGCGGGCCCGCGTATCCGGCCCGGGCGAACTGCTCGGCAATCCGGCTCTCCGTCACGACCCGCCCGACTCTACCCCGAGCACCCTTCGGGGTCGGCCCCACTCGGCCGGTGAGAGAAGCCCGATCGTCGCCGCGTCGCTCCGGGCGCTGTACGCTTCTGCTCGATGAGGTCGACACCGGCGCTGCTGCTCCTGCTCGTGGGCCTGCTCGTGGGTGTCCCGGTCGCACTCGGAGGCTCGACCCGCGCCGCCGCGAACTCGAAGACCTTCACCGACTCCGTCAACGAGGACGCGCAGGCGCCGGACATCCAGAGCGTGGGCGTGTCCAACGACGACGCCGGGAACATCACCTTCTCGATCAACATCAGCAACCGGCCGGCACTGACGCCGGACATGTTCCTGATCGTCTTCCTGGACACCGACTCGAACGCCAACACCGGTGACGTCGACTCCCTGGGCGCGGAGTACGTGATCCAGCTCGTGCCCGGCGCGGTCGACCTGTTCCAGTGGAACGGATCGGACTACGTGCCCGCCTCCTCGCAGACCTCGCTGACCTACGTGTACGGGACGGCCGGCGCGACCATCCACATCAGCGCCGCCGACCTGAACAAGACGAAGGCCTTCAACTTCGGCGTGATCGCCGTCTCGGGCGTCACCTTCGACGCTGCGGGGAGTCCGAACTTCGACAACATCCACCGCGACCTCGCGCCCGACCCGGGCCACGGGTTCTGGGCGTACCAGGTACTCACGAAGCTCGTCCTGACCGCGACGGCATTCACCACCTCGCCGAAGCCGGCGAAGGCGGGCCGGCCGTTCTCGGTGTCGCTCGCTGCGACCGAGAACGACACCGGGGGGCCGGTGCAGTCGGGCACCGTCGCATGCACCGCGACGCTGGGCGGCAGGCGGGTCGTGGCGCTCAGGCACGTGGTCGCGAACGGCGTCGCGTCCTGCGTGTGGCGGATCCCGAAGACGGCGAAGGGGAAGACGATCCGCGGCACGATCACGCTGACGGTGCAGGGCACACGGCTCACGCGGCCCTTCGCCGCCAGGATCACCTAAAGCCGCTACTTGCCGACGATCCGGCCGCCGAGCGTGCCGCGCACGCTCGTGCCGTTGACCCCGATGATCCCGGTCGCCGCCGACCGCCCGCCGACGGTCAGCGTGCCCTGGAAGCCGAGCGGGAGCTTGGTGCTCGTCAGCCGGAGCGTCCCGGTGAGCGTGACGCCGGGCGCGATCGCGTAGCGGGTGAGCGTGAACTCGCGCTGCGCCGCCGAGAGCTTCCCGCTGTAGATGCCGGGCACCGCGGCCGAGGGGGCGAGCAGCCAGGACGCCTCGGCCTCGGCGATCGTCTTCGACGCGATCGTGTAGGTCGTCGCCGCGCTCCACGGCCTCTTCGGCACGGCTGGACCCGGCAGCGCGGGGATCGGCCGGAGCAGTGGTGCCGAGCGCGGGCACTGCGACGCCGGCGTGCCGCCGGTCATCCAGAGCCGGACCGCCTGGAGCGCACAGCCGGAGGGGTCGGCCGTGACCGTGCTGTGGCCGACGCCCGGGACCGTCACCAGCTGCCCGTGCGGGAAGCGGGAGACCACCGACGCGGCTCCCTCGGTCGGTGTCCGCATGTCGAAGCCTCCGCTGATCGCGAGCATCGGAACGTCCGGCAGTGGGCCGTTCTCGAGGGGCGCTCCGCCCGACGGGCTCGGCCACCCGACGCAGAAGTCCGCGTTCCCGAACCGGTAGGCCCAGTTTCCGAACGGGCCGAAGGTTCCGGCTGGGAGCGCCGCGACTGCGGCGTCGAGGATCGCCTGGCGGCCGGCAACCGGGGTGTCCGGCGACCACGGGAACGGGCCGTCGCGGCAGACCGTCGCCGCGTAGAGGGCGCCGCTCAGCTCGATCGAGGGCGTGACCGAGCCCTGGTCGCGCAGGTAGGCGAGCCGGAGCAGCGGGTGGATGTTGCCGAGCCTTGCCGCGTGGACGACCGCCGGCAGCTCGGCGGCGAGGCCCGGGCTGAGGTCAGCGTCGAGCAGGGTGCTGAGCAGTGCGATGCCGTCGACGCGCTTGGTGACGGTCTTGCCGTTCGCGAGCAGCACCTTGCCCGATACCGGCTTCGCCGCGAGCGCGTTCGCGACCGCGACGACGTCGCCGGCGTAGTTGTTCGTCGCCGCGCGGCAGCTGCCGTCCGAGCAGAACGCCGTCAGCGTCGCCGGCAGGTCGCGCATGACGTTCGAGCTGTACGGATCGGGCAGCTCCGGCGGCAGGACCGAGTCGAGGATCAGCCGCTCGACGTGGTCGGGATGGGCGAGGGCGTAGGCCATCGCCAGCTTCGTCCCGTACGAGACGCCGAAGAGCGCGATCTTGTCGTAGCCGAGGGCCTGCCGAACCGCCTCGAGATCCTCGGCGTGCTCGTGCGTGCTGTAGAAGGACCGGGTCGGGCCGATCGACTCTGCACACAGTGCGGCGGCCGCGCGCTGCTGGTCGGCCGTGATCGCCGCCTGAACCGACGGGCAGTCGAGGAGCCCGGAATTGCCCGTACCCCGGTCGTCGTAGGCGACGAGGGTGTACCCGGGGAAGAGGAAGCGGAAGAGGCTGACCGACAGGTCGGTATCGAGCCCGAACACGTGCGCCGAGCCCTGGCCCGGCCCGCCGGCGATCAGGAAGACGGCGCCCTTCGGCGTCCCGAGCGCGGGGACGATCTCGACGTGCAGCGGGATCGTCCCGGGTACCTGACCGGAGCGGTCGAGCGGGACGACGACGGTCGAGCAGACGAGGCCGGCGGTGATGCCGCACTGGGAAGCATGCGACCAGCTCGTGGGGACTCCGGGCGCACGGCCCAAGAGGAGCGGCAGCGGGAGCGGCGCCGGCCTGATGCTGGGCAGCGTGCTCCCGGCGGTCGAGCCGGGCGCGGCCAGCAGGGCGAGCGCCGAGAGCAGGGCGGCGGCGGCCAGCCCCCTCAGGGCGCGCATGCCACTACCGGTCACCTCTCCCCGAGCCAAGGGACGCGAATGGTAGCTGGCGCTGTCGGTGCCGAGCCGTACGCGCGCGCGGGTCTCTCAGCCGCCGTGCTTCTTGGCGGCGCGCTTCTCCTGGCGCTTCTCCTTCAGCGACCGCTGCGCCGGCTTCTTCGCCAGCTTCTTCTGCTTGTCCGCTCCCTTCATGGCGCCAGCCTACGCCCTCACCGGCTCGTTGTCACCGGGCGCGCAGGACGACGAGCGCGACGGCGAGGGCGACGATCGCGAGCGCGAACGCGCGCAGCGCGGCCTCGTTCCCTGCGATCAGCGTCTCGCGGGTGATCGGCTCCCGGCGGCCGTCTTCCAGCTCGATCGAGCCGGAGACGGAGGCGACCTCCCGGCGCAGGCGCCGGACGGGGCTCGAGAGCCGCCGCTGGCCGTAGCTGGAAAGGGCGGCGAACGCTGCTGCGAGCACCGCCTCGATCCGGATCCGCCCGGCGCAGGCGAAGTACGCGGTCAGCAGGGGAAAGGCGCCCCAGTCGATCGCGAACCACACGTCGGAGTGGAAGCGGCCGCGGAAGAGCTCGAGGTTGTACGCGCAGACGACGAACGCGCCGACCGCGACGAACAGGAGGAGCCAGAGGTCGACCACGACGGCGCCGGCGATGCCGATTGCCACGGCCGCCGCGATCGACAGGCCCGCCAGTGCCGCCAGGACGCTCGTCGGGATCTGCGTCCCGAGCGGACGACCGTGCAGCTCGTCGAGCGCGTGTGCACCGACACCGACCGCGAGGAAGAACGCAGCGAGTGCCGCCCCGAGGCGTCCGGGGTACCAGTGCGGCGCCAGCGCGGCGCCGATGACGACGTAGCTCAGGTGCCACGCCGTGTACGGCGGGTGCAGCAGGGTGACGTAGTCGCGCCAGCTTCCCGGTGACAGGGCGTAGAAGGCCGGCCGGGCCTCGGCGCTCATCTCTTCCGGCCCCAGATCACGATCCCCCCGCCCAGGCTGAGGCGTCGGTAGGAGACCCCCTCGATCCCGGCCGAGCGCCAGAGGTCGAGCAGGCGCCCGAGCGGGATCCGCTCCCACAGCTGTTCGATGCTCGGCCCGAGGAAGTCGCCGACCGCCCGCCAGCCCGGCGAGATCAGCCGGCCGGCGAGCGGAAGGCCGACGCCGACGTAGAGGCGCCACAGCTCCCGGGCGACCGGGTTCGGGGGCACGCCGAACTCGAGCCCGGCGATCGTGCCGCCCTGCCGGACGACCCGCGCGAGCTCGCGCAGCGTCGCGCCTGGATCGTCCACGTAGCGCATGAGGTACGTGAACGTGAGCGCGTCGAACGACGCGTCCGGAAAGGGCAACCGGTCCGCCTCGCCCTCGACGAGCTCCACCCCGCCGGGAAGCCGCCGCCTCGCCTCGGCGAGCATCTCGGCGCTCTGGTCGAGGCCGACCACCCTGCAGCCCTTGCGCCGGATCAGCTCGGCCGCGACCGCGCCCGTCCCCGTCGCGACGTCCAGCACCGTGTCGGCCGGGCCGGCACGCGTCCGCGAGACGAGGTGGCGACGCCAGCGTGGGTCCTGGCCGAACGAGAGCAGCGCGGCGTAGCGGTCATAGGTCGGCCCGAGCGGGGCGAACAACGCCTGGGCGTGCTGCCGTCGGGGCGAGACCGCCGCCATGCGTTGCCGAGTCTACGTTGCCAAAGGACGCCCAGGCCTTCCGTTGGCCGCTCGTGCCCCGGGCGGGGCGCGGCCGGCCGCTCGTCTGCGCGTCGGCGGGCCGGGCCCGGCGACGCTGCGGGGTACGTGCGCTTCGGCACGTTGTGTCCGTCCGGGTCGGGCCTTACGGTGTTCCACGTGCCAGAGTGGATCATCCTGACGGTGGTGGCGATCGCCGCGTGGCTCGTCGTCGCGATCGGGGGCGGGCTCGTCGTCGGTCGTCTGCTCAGAGCCGCGTCTCGCCGCCGCCGCGTCGCGTAGGCCGCAAGCCGGCTCGTGCCCGGAACGGGGCGCGGCCGGTCGCATGTTCGCGCGCCGACGGGCTCCGCCCGACGGCGCCGCGGCAAATCAGGGCAGCCGGGGCGCGAGGAGCGCGGAGAACGCGCCGGCGACGACGAGCAGGATCGCCGCGAGGCCGACGAACTCGTTCGTCGCCTCGCGCTTGGAGTGCACACGCGCGACGACCGAGCCGAGGTGCGAGTACGCCGACTCGACCGCCTGTGCGGAGCGGGCGTCGAAGAACCTCCCTCCGGTCGTCTGCGCGATCTGCCGCAGCGTCGCCGGGTCGGGCGGGACGGGGATCCGCGACGGGCCCCCGCCGGGGTTGAAGGGCGCGCCGAAGCCGCCGGGCGGCCGGTCGAGCGTCCCGTTCGGGGTCCCGAGGGCGATCGTGTAGACGGGGATGCCGGCAGCCTTTGCCCGGGCTGCGCCCTCGAGCGGCTGGAGCACGCCACGCGTCTGGTGTCCGTCGGAGAGGAACAGGATCGACACGGGGCTCTTCGCGGTCGCGACCGGCGTGTAGTAGGCGATCGTCTGCGTGCTGCCCTGGTTCGGCGGCTTGACGAGGTCGACTGCTGCGGCGATCGCGTCGCCGATCGCCGTTCCGCCGTAGCCGGAGAAGTAGCTCAGGCTGTCCAGGCCCTGGCGGACGACGCCGAGATCGGTCGTCGGCGGGGCCGCCACCTGGGGATCGCCGGCGAAGGCGATCAACCCCACCCGGACGTTGTGCGGCACCTTCTTCAGGAACGTGCGCACGGCCGACTGGGCGGCGGCCAGCCGTGACGGCTTGACGTCGGTCGCGTGCATCGAGCCGGAGACGTCGATGACGAGCACGACCGTCGCCCGGTCGGAGGCGACGAGCGTCGTCCGGTGCGGACGCGCGAGCGCGATGCACAGGGAGGCCAGGGCGAGCAGCGCGAGCGCCGGGGGGACGTAGCGGCGCAGCGAGCGGCTGCGGACGACTCCGGCGAGCACCTCCAGGTTCGTGAAGGTCATCGCGTACTTCGCGCGGCGGCGCTCGAGCCAGAGGTACACGGCAACCGCGATCGGCAGCACGAGCAACGTCAGGAGCATCAGAGGGTTGCCGAAGCTCATCGGCTCATCCGCCACCCGTGCAGATCGCGCCGACCTGGACGATCCCCTGGCCGCGGCCGGCCCGGGCGAGAACGCTGACCGTGTTCCCGTTCGCCGACGTCTTCGTGAAGAGGCTCGACACGAGCGCCGGGGCGGGCGGTGCCGGCGTGGAGAAGCCGCGGGCCGAGTACCAGCCCACCAGCCGCTCGTCGGCGTGGCAGGAGGTGACGAGCGTGGACTCGCCCCGGACGCGGCCGGTGATCACGCGGCGCGCGGTCGGGTGACCGGGCGGCGTCACCGCGCGAACGCCCGTGGGGGTCCGCGTGCCGCCGCCCGCAGCCGGGATGCAGCCGATGTGCGGTCGGAACGTCGGCGCCCGAGGTCGATCCCCCACGTAGGAGGCGACGAAGATGACCGAGCGCGAGGTGGTCACGCCCGGCGAGACCGGGGCCCCGGACGAGCCCAGGAAGGCGACGTCGATGGACGGGTCGGTGACTTCGGCGTCGATCCCTCCCACGATGAAGCGGCGCGGGCACGTGAGCTGGTACTGCACCTGCGGACGGGGGATCGACCGGCCGGTCGGGACGACGACCCACGGCCCGGCGACCTTGACGCACGGATCCAGCCCGCGGCACTCGTTGGTCGCACCGGCCGCCGGCGAGACGGTCAGCGCGGTGATCGCCGCCAGCAGCCCGGCGGCTGCCAGCGGGCCCTTCATGCCACCCTCCGGAACCAGAACGCCGACAGGCAGGCGCCGATCAGGAGGAGCATCGCTCCGCCGCCCGCGAAGAGATCGGTGATCTCGCGCGACTCCTGCTTGTGGCCGAGCCGCGAGCCGAGGTTCTCGTAGACCCCGCGCAGCTCCTTGTCGGTCGCGACGCGGAAGAACCGGGCACCGGTCGTGTTCGCGATCAGCTGCAGGGTCTCGGGGCTCGGCGGAACGCGGATGGTCTCCCGGTACCCACCGGGGAGCTCGTGCTGAACCACTCCGTTCGGCGTTCCCACCAGCACGGTGTAGACCGGGACGTGCATCGCCCGGGCGCGCTGGGCAGCGACCCGCGGCGGGGTGCGGCCGCCGTCGCGGGCGCCGTCGGAGATCATCAGCACGGTCGTCGGCGGCGTCGACCCGTCGCTCGCCCGCTGCCTCAGCCCCAGGCGCGCCGAGAGGAGCACCGCGTCGCCGATGGCGGTTCCCTCCCGCGGACGCAGCGTGCCGATCGCGGCGCGGACGAGCGTCCGATCGGTGGTCGGCGCCAGCGCGAGCTGGGCACGCGACGAGAACGAGACGACGCCGATCCGGAACTTCTTCGGGACGATGTCGACGAGCCTGTTCGCCGCGTTCTGGGCGGCTGCGAGGCGGCTCGGATTGACGTCGGTCGCGCCCATCGACCGGGACGTGTCCATCGCCAGCATCACCGTCGCCTCCTCGCGCGGCACGCTCACCGTCGCGTGCGGCCGGGCGACGCCGACGATCAACGCAGCGAGCGCTGCGAAGAGGATCACGATCGGGATGTACCGCCGGCGGCCGGGGAAGCGATCGACGAGATTCGGGACCAGGCCCGGAGACGCCCAGCGCTCGGCGTACTTCAGGCGCCGACGCTGGTGGACGACGTAGAGCCCGACCAGCGCCGGGACGGCGAGCAGCCAGAGCAGCGACCAGGGCGACGAGAAGGTCATCGCGACCTCCGCAGGAAGGCGACGAGCGGTCGCAGCCAGTCGCCCGACGTTCCGAGGACGACGTGGCGTGCGCCGACCGAGGCGAGCTCGGTGGCGACGTCGCGCCGCTCGGCCTCGGCGGCGGCGGCGAAGCGTGCGCGCAGCTTCTCGCTGCGCGTGTCGACCCGCAGCTGGCGTCCGGTCTCCGGGTCGACGAGCCAGAGCTCGCCCGCATTCGGCAGTTCCTGCTCGCGCGGGTCACGGATCTCGATCGCGATCACCTCGTGCCTGCCCGCCAGCTGGAGGAGCGGCCTGCGCCAGTCGCGTGGGCCGCGGAAGTCGGTGACGACCACGACGAGGGACCGTTGCCGCGCGTGCGCGTCGGCGCGACGCAGCGCCTCGCCGAGCGAGGTGGCGCCGATCCGCCCCGGAGGAAGCTCGGGCTCCTCGCGGAGCGCGGCCAGCAGGCCGACGAGCCCGACCCGCCCCTGCCGCACGGGGAGCGTTCGGGGCTCCTGGTCGCCGAACGTGAGCGTGCCGAGCCTGTTGCCCCGACGGGTGGCGATATGGCCGACCGCGATCGCGACACCTTCCGCGACGTCTGCCTTCCGCCGATCGGCGGTGCCGAAACGCATCGACGGGGAGGTGTCGAGCACGAGCCACGTGACCAGCACACGCTCGGCGAGCTGGACGCGGACGTGCGGCTCGCCGGTCCGGGCGGTCACGTTCCAGTCGATCCGGCGGACGTCGTCGCCCGCGACGTACGGACGGATCAGCGCGAGCTCGCTCCCCTCGCCGAGGAGCGCCGAGCGGTAGTCGCCCGCGAGCAGGCCCTCCATGCGCCGTCCGATCGAGACGTCGAGCGCGCGCAGCAGCCGGTCCGGGATCGGACCGGGTCCGGGACGCGCGGGCGACGGTGCGGCGGCGCCCGGCGTCACGCCGCGCTCGTCTCCGTGAGGTCGAGCTGCGGGATCGGCACCGTGGCCATGACTCGCTGGAGGATCGTGTCGGGGCTCACCTCCTCCGCGAGCGCCTGGTAGGAGAGGACGAGCCGGTGGCGCAACGAGTCGAGCATGAGCGAGTGCAGGTCGTCCAGCACGACGTAGTCGCGGCCGCGGAGCAGCGCCAGCGCGCGCGACGACTGGACGGCGCTGATCGGCCCGCGCGGGCTCGCGCCGTAGGCGATGTACGGAGCGAGGTCGTCCAGGCCGTGAGCCGCCGGGTTGCGCGTCGCGTCCGCGAGCGTGACCGAGTAGCTGATCAGCGCCGGGTCGACGTAGATCTCGAAGACCTCACGCTGGAGGTCGCGCAGGTCGTCCAGGGTCAGCGTCTCGCGCAGCTCGGGGGGCGCCTCGAGCTGGCGCTGGACGATCGTCAGCTCCTCGTCGTGCGACGGGTAGTCGATCAGGATCTTCAGCATGAAGCGGTCGACCTGCGCCTCCGGAAGCGGGTAGGTGCCCTCCGACTCGATCGGGTTCTGGGTCGCCATCACGAGGAACGGATCGGGCACCCGGTGAGTGTCGTGGCCGATCGTCACCTGCCGCTCCTGCATCACCTCGAGCAGCGCCGACTGCACCTTCGCCGGGGCACGGTTGATCTCGTCGGCGAGGAGGAAGTTGCAGAACACCGGACCGAGCTCCGTGTCGAAGGTGCCTTCGCCGGACCGGTAGACCCGCGTGCCGACGAGGTCGGAGGGGACGAGGTCGGGCGTGAACTGGACGCGCGAGAATGTTCCGCCGAGCACGGCGGCTGTCGTCTTGATCGTCAGCGTCTTGGCCAGGCCCGGGACGCCCTCGATCAGCAGGTGGCCCTGCGCGAGCAGGCAGACGAGCACCCGCTCGAGCATGGCATCCTGTCCCGCGATCACCCGCCGGATCTCGAAGAGGGCCCGCTCGAGGCGCTCTCTGGCCTCGGCGGGGTCGGCGGTCGAACGGTCGTCGGCGGGCGCGGTCACGGGGCCTCCTTGTTTCACGCGGGTGTGGGCGAGCGTGGACCTAAACAGGTGTACCTGAGTATTCCGTGAGAGTGCCAGGCCGGTTTCGGCGCTGCGTATCATCGACCCGTGGCGAGCGCGCCGGATGTGAAGCCGACGGTCGAGGCACTGGAGGCGGAGCGGCAGCGGCTGAAGGAGCTCGAACGAAATCTCGCAGCGGAGCGGAACCGCATCCAGGAGGCCGCCGAGCGTGAGATCTCCCGGATGCAGGCCGCGCTCAGGGAGGCGGCCGAGCGGGCCGGAAAGCGCGAGCAGGAGCTCGAGCGGACACAGCGCAAGCTCGACCGGGCCGGCAAAGGCAGCCTGCTCGCCGCCTTCGGGCGTGCGGGCCGGTCGGCACCGGACCGCGAGGAGTCGATTGCGAAGCGGGAGGCCCAGGTCGGCGAACGGGAGCGTGAGCTCGCCGCGGCGGCTGCGGAGCTCGAGCGCGAGGCCGCGCGGCTCCGAGACCTGGAGACGTCGCTGGGCGAGAGTCGGTCCGCCGTGGAGCGGGCCGAGGGGCTGGCGGCGGAGGCGGTTGCGCTCGAGGGGCGGAAGGCGGCTCTCGACCGGCAGGTCGAGGAGCTCGTCGAGGCGGAGAGCCGGAGCGCCGAGCTGCTCGCCGCGCGGTCGGCCGAGCTGGACGCGCGGTCGGCGGAGTTGGAGACGCGGGCGGCAGAGCTGGAGACGCGCTCGGTGGAGATAGCGGCGCGGTCGGCAGAGCTGGACGCTCGGGCAGAGGAGCTGCGGGTGCGTCGGGAGGCGCTCGAGGCGGACGAGCAGCAGCGGGCTCGGGAACCGGAGGCCCCGGTCGTGCCGGCCGTCGTCGCGGCGGAGCTGCGGGCCGAGCAGGAGCGCCTCGAGGCGAAGGCGAGGACGCTCGAGGAGGCGGAGCAGCGGTTTGCGGAGTCGCGCTCGGAGGCGGCCGCGCACGAGGAGGCGCTCCGGAGCGCGGGGGAGGCGGCGGCGACCGAGCGGGCCGTGCTCGATGCCCGGGCCGCTGAGCTCGAGTCCCGTGCCGCGGACGTGGCCGATGCCGAGCGGCTCGCCGCGGAGGTCGAGGACCGCGCGACCGTCCTCGACGGACGGGAACAGGAGCTTCGCGATTCGGCCTCCGACCTCGAGCGGCGCGAGCGCGAGGTCGCCGGGCTTCGCGCGGAGCTTCAAGCAGAGCAACGCCGGCTGGCCGAGCGCGCAAAGAAGCTCTCGGAGGCCGAGCGGAGGGCTCCCGTGCGCCGCGCGGGCGCCCCTTCCGTGTCGTTCGGCGAAGGCATCAGGTCGCTCTCGCGGAGGCGCGCCGGCTAGCCCGCAGTCGGGGCGGGCAAGGCCCGACACCACCCCAGGCGGCGGCCCGGCCGACCCGACCTGTTAGCGTGCGCGCGTGCTGCTGAGCGCGCTCTCGACCGGGCACAAGACGGCGCTCCTGGTCGTCGCCGGGGTGTTCATCGTCTTCGCGCTCTGCTCGTCGTTCGTGTTCACCAGGATGAACCCGAACTACCCCGGCAAGCGGCTGCTCCTCTTCATCCTCGTGTGCGTGCTCCTCACTGCGGCCATGCTCGGGTCGGTGATCGCCTTCGCGTCGGAGCCCAAGGAGAAGGCCGCGGAGAAGGAGAACAAGGCCGCGGCAGCGCACCCGCGAGGTGAGGCGCCCCCGTCGGCGCCCTCCTCCACGGGGAACGCAACGGCCGGCAAGGCACTGTTCGCGTCCCAGGGCTGCAGCGCCTGTCACACGTTCAAGCCCGCAGGCTCGACCGCCCAGGTCGGCCCAGACCTCGATCACCTCGCCGCCGACGCGCAGAAGGCCAATCGCGGCTCGCTCGCGCAGTACACGAGAGAGTCGATCGTCGACCCCGGCGCGTACGTCGTCCCGGGGTACTCCAACGGGGTGATGCCGGGCAACTTCGCCTCGCTCGGCGACACGAAGATCGCCGACCTGGTCGCCTTCCTGACGTCCGGTTCGAGCTGAAGACGTCGTCGCCGCGAGCGACGCGAGCGTCGCGAGCGAGCAGAAGGAAGGAGCCGTGGGGGAACCATGGGCTCCCCCACGTCCAGCGGAGAGGGCGGGATTTGAACCCGCGACGCGCCTTTCGACGCGTACGCGATTTCCAGTCGCGCTCCTTCGGCCGCTCGGACACCTCTCCGCGGCGGGTTCAGACTAGCGCCCGGAGGGCGCGGGCGAGCGCGGCCCGCTCGTCTGCGAGGCCCTCGGCTGCCGCGGCGAGCCTGCGCTCGCCCTTGGGGGTCAGCCGAAGCGGATGGACGCGCGCGTCGCTCGGTGAGACCGTGCGCTCGATCAGGCCGGCGTCCTCGACCCTCCGTGCCAGCTGGGTCGCTGCGCTCTGCCCGATGTGCAGCCGGCGTGCGAGCTTGCCGACCGTCGCCTCCCCGTCGGCGGCCACTCTGATCAGGAGCAGAAGCTCGTAGCGTTCCGCGGTCAGGCTGTGTTCGCGCGCGATCCGGTCCGTCCGCGCAGCGAACTCTCGCAAGGCGACTCGGACGGTTGCCTCGGCAGCGAGGGGATCCTGCGGACGACGATCGGGCACTCGTTAATTTTCTATTAGCAGATGATGCATCGCAAACAGTAATGGATACGATTGACTCCGCGATGGGACGCCGGACGATCCTCTCCATCGGCTCGGGTCTGGCGATCGGCCTCGCCGCATTTGCGGGATCGAGCAGCGCGTCACAGCGGTCGATTCCCACGAACCAGCAGCCCCCCGCCGTCACGGGTGCGGCGCTCGAAGGCAGCGTCCTGAACGCGAGCCGGGGCCGCTGGGACAGCAGCTCCCGGCTGACGTTCTCCTACCAGTGGCGACGCTGCCTGCCCGACGGGACGGGGTGTGTGGACATCGCCGGAGCGACCGACAACGTCTACCCGGCGCGGACGGACGACATCGGCCACACGCTGCGCGTCGCCGTCACCGCGACGAACAAGGACGGGTCCGCCTCCGCGGTGTCCTCCGCGACCGGCGTCGTCACGGCGCTGACCGCCCAGGCGCCGCACAACACCGCGCCGCCGGCGATCTCGGGCTCCCCGATCGTCGGACGGTTCGTGACCGCGACCTCGGGGACGTGGACCGGCAGCGCCCCGATCCGCTTCTCCTACCGGTGGCGTCTCTGCTCCCCCGCGGGCGGCGACTGCGTCGACACCACGCGTACGTCGCGCACCTACAAGCCCTCGCCGGGCGACCTCACTCACACGCTCCGCGTCCTCGTCACAGCGAGAAACGGCAGCGCGTCCGCCTCGGCGCTCTCCGGCGCGAGCGGCCCGGTCGTCAAGCCTCCCCCTCCCAGAGCACCGCAGCCGACCTCGGCGCCGCGGATCTCCGGCGCCGCCCGGCAAGGCGGGCAGCTCAGGGGAGACCGCGGCAACTGGACGAACGCACCGACCTCGTTCTCGTACGCGTGGTTGCGCTGCGACCGCACCGGCGCCTCCTGCGGGCCGATCCCCGGCGCCCACCGCCTGGTGTACTCGATGCTCGCCGCCGACATCGGGCACACGATTCGCTTCCAGGTCGACGCGAAGAACGCCGGAGGGACGACGAGAGCGGTCTCGGCGCCGACGGTGCTGGTTCAGTCGGCGCCGGCGCTCGCCGACTCGCGCCCGTCGAACACGGGGAAGCCGACGATCTCCGGAACCGCGCAGGAGGGGCAAACCCTCACGGGCACTGCCGGCACCTGGACGAACAGTCCGACCAGGTTCGAGTTCACCTGGCGCCGGTGCAACCGGAACGGCGGCAACTGCGGCTCGATCGGCTCCGCTCACGGGACGACATACACGCTGACGGGCGCGGACATCGGCCACACGATCAGGCTGCGCGTGAAGGCCACCAACTCCGACGGCTCGGCGAACGCGACGTCCGACCCGACCGGGGTGGTCCGCGCGTCGGCGAAGCCCGAGAACACGTCTCCGCCGACCGTCTCGGGAACGGCGGCAGAGGGCAAGACCCTGAACGGCAACAACGGGTCGTGGTCGCACAACCCGACCTCCTACGCGTACGCCTGGCTGCGCTGCGACCGAAACGGCAACAACTGTGCGACGATCAGCGGCGCCCGCAGCGGGAAGTACGTCCTGACCTCCGCGGACGTCGGGAGCACGGTTCGCTTCATGGTCGTCGCCACCAACTCGGAGGGCAGCACCACCGCGACCTCGGTTCCGACCGCGGTGGTGCAGAGGGTGACGACGCCGTCCCGCGGGCCCGGCTGCCCGCCCGGAAGCGGGAATCCGGACCAGGTCTCGGCGATCGCGCCTCCGGCACGCCTCCTGGTCGACGGGATCCGCAGCGACCCGCGCGTCGTCACAGGCGGCACCCAGGCTCTGATCGTCCGGGTCCACGTCAGCTCGACCTGTGGGGGCTCGGTGCAGGGCGCGCTCGTCTACGCGACCGCGACGCCCTACAACCAGTTCTCGATCCCGCCCGAGGCCGTGGCCGGTTCCGACGGCTGGGCGACGCTCGTGTTCCGGCGCCTCGCCGGCTTCCCGGTCAGCAGGCACCAGCAGCTGCTCGTCGTCTTCGTCCGCGCCCGCAAGCCCGGAGAGAACTTGCTCGTCGGCATCTCGACGCGCAGGCTCGTCTCGATTCCCGTCCGGCTCGGCTGACAGGTCCTCGCCCCGTACGAGGCGGCTAGCGGACCTCGGCGAGCAGCGCCTCCGCGACGCGGTCCTGCAGGAGGTGGGCCGCGGTCCAGCTGACGGGCCAGCCGTTGCAGAGGATCGCGAACGCGAATCTCGATCCGACGAAGCCCGCCAGCGCCGAGGAGTGGTCGGTGGTGCCCGTCTTCCCTCTCACGAGCTGGTGGTCGGGCACTCCGAGCAGCCGGTGCCGGAGCGTCCCGGTCGCCCCGGCCACGGCGAACGTGGCGAGCAGGGGGTGAAGCGAGCGCGTGTGCGCGATCGTCTCGAGGGTGCCGGCGAGCGTGCGGGCGGTCAGCCGGTCGAGCAGGGAGAGACCGGAGCCGTCGGCGAGCCTGACGCCGCCGAGCGGGATCTCGTTCTCGGCGAGCGTCGCGGCGACGACGCGGGCGCCGGCGGCGGTCGTCCCGTGGCCGGCGACTCTCGCTCCGAGCTGCTTGAGCAGCATCTCGGCGATGAAGTTGTCGCTCCACGTGTCCATCTGCCCGAGGAGGGTTATGAGGCGCGGCGACGTCCGGCGGGTGATCCGGATCGCACGCGACGAGGCACGCCCCTCTGCCGGGTCATGCGCGATCCAGACCCCTTCCGCCCGCAGTGCCCGAGTGAAGAGGATCGCGGCGGCGAGTGCCGGATGGTTCACCGGAGCCCCGTCGAGCAGACCACGGTCGACGACCAGCGACGAGAGCAACGGCGACTCGTTCTTGGCGAACCCGGGCTTCCAGCCCGGCGCGGTGCGCGCGTCGTCGAAGAAGGACTCGTCGCCGAGGATGCGACCTGTCACGGCAGTGATCCCGTGCTTGCGAACGGAATGGGCGAGGGCTCTCAGTCCGCCCGTCGTCAGCGCCGGGTCCCCGAACCCTTTCAGGACCAGGCTGCCGCGCCAGGCGGAGCCGACCAGCCTGCCTTCGCCGAGGACGTCGGTGGACGTCCGAAAGTTCGTGCCGAGGCGCAGGAGTGCGGCGGTCGCGAGGGGCAGCTTCTCCGTGGAGGCGGGCTCGAGCGGCATCTCCGGGTTGTGGCGGTAGACGACCGCGTCGGCGTCGAGGTCGACGACGACCACGCCCGTGTGTGTCCGGGAGACCCCCGGGGTCGCCAGCGCCCGCGAGAGCGCGCCGACCAAGGCGCCGCTCCTCGACGACGCCTTCGCGGGCGCGACAGTCGCCGCGGCGCAGCGGGAGCGTGGAACGGAGAGGTTCAGCCCGACCGGGAGCAGGGCGCGGGGATTCAGCGCGTTCGCCTTCGCGAGCTCCCGGACTCCGACCTTGAAGCGGCGGGCGATCGACCAGAGCGTGTCTCCCACATGCACGCGGTAGTGCGTCGGGCCGCAGGCGAGTACGCCGCCCTGGACGGTCGGGCGCGCAGCCGCCGGGCCGGCGAGCCCCATGGCGACCGTGGCGACCGCAACCGCGCACGAGACCCGCCGCAGCCCGTGACTGCACATGCCGCCGCTCTTCGTCCCCCGGGGGAACGATCCTTCCGAGCGGTCAGAGCCCGCGTGCAAACCGGTAGGTGGGGTGTGGGGCAACGCGGCCTCCGAGCTCGAGCACGATCTGCGCGTGACGGGTCAGCGGGATCGAGGCCGGATCGCCGCGGCGGCGCTTGCCGTCGACGAAGGCGAGCACGGCTCCGCGAAAGCCGGCGATCCGCCGCGGCCCGAGGCGTTGGCCCCAGATCCGGAAGAGGTCGCCCACGGTCAGTCGCGACCCTCGACGGATCTCGATCACGCCGGTCGGCTCCAGCGTCCGGGCCGGGTACGAGCATCCGCCGGGCGTGAGCCGCGCGAGATGCTCGCGCGACGGACGGGCGACGCCGATCCCCGCGGGCACGATCAGCACGCGGCGGTGCGCGAACAGCTCGATGTGCGCGCCGAAGCGCCGGCCCCCGACCTCGCAGCGGAAGCGTCCGACCGGCTTGCCGGCGAGCACGTGTGCCGGAGCCGGCGGGAGCCGGAACCCCGGCCCGACGCCGATCGGCCAGGGGTGCACGTTCGGAAGGAGCGGCGGCACGCCCAGGACGATCGCGAGGAGGGCGATCACGACGGGCTCACCGCAAGGTCGCCGCTGATCGGCGAGGGGGCGGATGTGACCAGGATCGACACGATTTCGACGGCTACGATTATGGGCGCCGATGAAGCGGGTTTGGGTGATCGCTGTCGTCGCGCTCGTGGGGTCGTCGTTCGCCGCGCCTGCGTCCTCGATGCTCCGGAGCGGGCTTCACGGCCGTGTCTGCCGGGGGAAACTGCCGCCGGCGGGCCAGGCGGCGAGTTGCGCCGTTCCGCAGAAGCTCGTGTTCGTGCTGAGCAAACCGGGCCGCAGGTACGTGGTCCGGTCGGCCGTCGACGGGGCCTACCGGATCCGGGCGGAACCCGGCGTCTACCGGGCCGCACTCGCCGTCCACGTCGGCATCAACGTGCCGATCTTGCGGCCTACACTCGTGCGCGTCCGTCCGAACCGGGACGATCGCCTCAATTTCTACCTCGAGACTCGCTCCCGGACCGCCGGCGTCGATCGCACGTCGATATTGCGCAGATAGGCGCTTGCCGGGCGGCTCGAACCGGCTTAGGTTTGAGCCTCGCAGGCGTCATGAGCGTCAGGCTGCAGGGGGGCCGTGCGCTCCGAGTGCGAGAGGGGTGAATCATGCGAAAGTGGGTGATCGGCCTTGCGGCTGCTTGCCTCGCCGTCGGCATCACCACGGCGGGCGCAAGTGCAGCGCCGAAGGCCTTCGAGGCATCTTCTGCCGGTCGCTACATCGTGATCGCGCCGAACAAGGCGTCGTTCAACACGGCGCTGACGGCGGCGCAGGCGTCCGGTCGGATTGCGCTGAACCTCGCCCCGGTGAATGCGTTGGCGATCAACGCCTCGCCGGGCGTTGCCCAGACGATCGCGAGACTGTCGGGCGCGAAGGTCGTTCCCGACCGGATCGAATCGCTGGTGCGACCCGGGATGTACGCAGAGGCCGGCTGGAACGACCCGGCGAAGGTGTCGCCGGCGATGATCGTCAACCGGCTGGCGGCGATGAAGCGGGCCCAGAATCCGCTCGCCACCTCCATGCCTGGTGGATCGCCGTTCGACATCGCGTTCGGGTTCACACCGGACCCGGCCTTCGGCCTCGGTCCCCCCGACCCGATGTGGAGCATCGAGCGGATCGGCGGGCCGACAGCCTGGACGACGAACGGCGGCGACAACGACGTCCTGGTCGCAGTCGCCGACACCGGGCTGGACTACAGCCACGAGGAGCTGGATTCACAGGTCGTCGGCGTCGCCGACTTCACGACCACCGAGCTGCCTCAGATCTGCAAGGACATCTTCGGGTACGGCTTCGGCGACGCGGACATCGCCGCAAGCATCCCCGCGCCGGCGGACCTCGACTACAACGGTCACGGCACGTGGATCGGCGGGAACATCGCAGCCGAGGTCAACTCCAACTCCGTCAACGGACTGGCGCCCGGCGTGTCGCTGGTCTCGCTGAAGATCTCCCAGTGGTGCGGGTCGGCCTTCGACTCCGAGATCATGGCCAGCTTCGTCTGGGCCGCCGAGCACGGAGTCGACGTCGTCAGCATCTCCTTCGGCGGCTACCTGGACCGCCACGATTTCTACCAGGCCGCGATCTACGACCTGTACGGGTCGGTCGTCAAGTACGCGTGGAAGTTCGGCACGACGATCGTCGCGGCGGCGGGGAACGAACACGCCCGGATCGGATCCCGCGGCAAGGTTCTCAGCCACGGCATCCTGAGCACGCCGCCGGGAGGTGACGACTTCTTCGGGCTGTACGAGGTCCCTGGCGGCCTGTCGAACGTCGTCGACGTGTCCTCGACGGGCAACGTGGTCAACGCGCCGTCTGCGACGTGTCCGACCGCGTACAGCACCGACGGCGCGCATCCGTACTGCAAGCCCACCACCGACGCGCATCAGCCGTTCGGCGTCGGCATGCAGAACCAGCTCGCCTACTACAGCAACTACGGCCCTCGGATCGACGTCGCGGCACCAGGAGGCGCGCGGAAGTTCAACCTCCCGGCTGTCGACCGCGGCGGCACCGAGGGCTGGCCGTTCACGGGAATGGATTCGTACGCGTCTGACAACGATCCGGGTGCGGGCGAGTCCTCGGTGGATGGGTTCAACGCGTGGGAGGACTTCAGCATCACCTCGAACTTCGCGCTCGAGATCCCATGCGTGATCTTCGACGGGTCGAGCGCCGACCCGACGCCCGACGGGTACTTCGGCGTCCCGACGCAGACCGGCTTCGACACCGACCAGTGCTACAGCTCGATCCAGGGCACATCGATGGCGACGCCGCACGCATCCGCGACGCTGGGGCTGATCGTCAGCGCATTCCCGGGGCTTCGGTACTACCCGAGCAAGCTCGTCAAGGTCCTGAAGGCCACCGTCACGCCGACGAAGACGCTCAAGAACACGACGCCGCCGTTGAGCTCGACGGACACGTCGGACACGGACTTGACCGGTCTGTCCTGCCCTGACGGCTTCTGCCATCTGGGCGGGAAGGCGATCAAGCCGTCGGAGGCGTTCGGTTCAGGAATCGTGAACGCGGCGAACGCCGTCGCAGGAGGTATCAGCGGACCATAGTCGATCGACGAGCTCGACACCGACGAAGAGGGGCGGCGCTCGAAAGGCGCCGTCCCTCTTCTGATCTAGCTGGTCGGGAAGCTCACCGCTGCGAGCATCTTCCGGGCGTAAGGAAGGAAGGTCGGGACAGATCCGATCCCAGCGGGCCCGGCATCCGTCCACGCCTTCGCGGCTCGCTCGCGGATCCCCTCACTGCGGCCGCTCCGGAGTCGTACGCCGGGGCCGGGTGGTGAGGGAGGCAGCCGCGTGTCACTCGTCCGAGTGAAAACGGCTGCGAGGGGTTTGGAGCGCGTGCCGATAAGGCAACACGTCAGGTCGCAGACCTGTCGGTGCTCAAGAGCAAGAGAAGGGAGAGGCAGCATGAGAGGTCGGATTGGACTGCTGGTTTCCGCTCTCGCGGCACTTCTGTTGGTGGTCGCGCCGATTGCGGGAGCAAAGAAGAAGCCGCCGGGCTCGGGGAACGGTAATTCCGACGCAGCGCACAAGTGCCAGCACGGCGGCTACCTGTCCCTCGTCGGATCTGACGGAACGACCTTCAAGAACGTCGGCAAGTGTGTCAGCTTCGCCGCGCACGGCGGGACCTTTGCGACCGGGCTGGTGATCCCGGCGGGGCAGACGGCGTCTCTGTCGAACGCCCAGTTCGGTGACGCCTTGCCGACGGCCCCCCTCGCGCCGGACACTTTCACGAACTGCCCGGGGGACCTGCTCGCCTACGGCTACCAGTTGAACTTGGGCGCGGACGTCCAAGTGGCAACGGGTGGCGCCGGTTGCCAGGCTGTGGCGGGGGCGGTGGTCGGGCCGTTCCCGACCGCGGTGCTCCTGCGGGTCTGGCTCACCGACTTCACCGCGCCCGGGCCGTACACGTTCTACTCGGACGGAAACCACGCAACCACGGCCGGGACGAACCCGTTGCTCGTCTCGATCCGGGACAGCTTCTTCGGCACGATCCCGCCGACTGTCCCGTTCACGTCTCCGGCAGGAGACGGCAACCTGAACGTCGTCGTCACCATCGCCTGAGGACCGCAGTCCGGGGAGGCCCGCTCTGCCGGCCTCCCCGGACGCAACCACGCCCACCCCCGCGAAACCCGGAGCGGCCCGTCCCTACCGGGCGGCGCTCCCGGCGCCGGGGCATCCGGGGCGATCGCATCCACGAGGGGGTGCCGCCAGCCATGTGCGCGCCAGTTGCGCCAGTTTGCGCCCCGCCCGGGCGGATCTGCGGAACGGACCGTGCCAGGCCGCTCCGCTACGCGAAGAACGGCCTAGGGAGCGGAGGGGGAGGGATTTGAACCCTCGATCCGCCTAACGACGGATAACGGTTTTCGAGACCGCCGCATTCGACCGCTCTGCCACCCCTCCAGGTGCGGGCCCGACGGCCCGGAGCGGAGAAGGAGGGATTCGAACCCTCGATGCAGGTATTCACCCACATAACGCCTTAGCAGGGCGCCGCCTTCAGCCACTCGGCCACTTCTCCGGAGCGTGAGCATCGTAGCGGACGGTCTCACGGCCCCCCGTTCGGGTCATAGCGAAGATCACCCTTCGTGAGCATGCCCGAAGCGGCGATCCAGGGCATGCTGAGCAGGCCGGATCTCCCCTCACATACCCCACCGGCATTGGAGACGCCCGCCCTGCGCGGGCGTTTTCCGTTCAGAGCTCTTCCCCGCGGCGTGGGCTGCCGCTAGTCGTGAACGCGGGCGATGAGCTCGCCGCGGCGGATGACCTTCACCGCCGTTCCCGCGAGCCGCACGTCGAACCCGGAACCTCTCGGGAACAGCACCTTGTCGCCCGGCTCGACGCCCCCCGGATCGGTGCCTACCGCGGTCACGATCCCCGTCCGGGCGCCGGCCTCCGCGCTGGCCGGGATGATCAGTCCGTGCCGGGTCTCGGCCTCGTCGTCGCTCGGCTCGACGACGATGTAGTCGTCGAGCGGCTCGAGCGTCACGACCGGCCGCTGCGCGTCCTCGAGCATGGACGACAGGGTAGCTCCCCGCGTTCGTGAGAATAGGGCGGTGCGGATCGGGCGGCGCGACGTCAAGCTCACCAATCTCGACAAGGTCTTCTTCCCGGAGCCCGGACTGACGAAGGGAGACCTGATCGCGTACTACGTCGACGTCGCCGACTGCGTCCTCCACCACGTGCGCCGGCGGCCGATGCAGATGAAGCGCTACCCGGACGGGGTGGACGGGTTCTTCTTCTACCAGAAGCGCGTCCCGAACCCGCATCCGGACTGGCTCGATACCTTCCGGATCCGGTTTCCGAGCGGCCGGCACGCCGACTTTCCGGTCGTCGCCGACGCGGCCGGGCTGGCCTGGATCGCGAACCTCGGCTGCATCGAGCTGCACACGTGGCATTCGCGGATCGACGACGTCGAGCGTCCCGACTACCTGCTGATCGACCTCGACCCGAGCGAGGGGAACCCGTGGTCGCACGTCCGCGAGATCGCGATGGTCGTCAAGGAGGTGATGGACGAGCTGGGGCTGGTCTCGTTCCCGAAGACGTCCGGCGCCACCGGGCTGCACATCCTCGCGCCGATCAGGCCGGAGCTCGTCTTCCCGGACGTCCGCGACTTCGCGAAGGCGCTGGCCAAGGAGGTCGAGCGGCGGATCGACGACCAGTCGGTGGCGACGACGACGTGGAAGGTCGCCGACCGTGTCGGCGTGTTCGTCGACTACGGGCAGAACGCGCGCGACCGGACGATCGCCTCGGCGTACTCGGTCCGCCCGACGGCGGACGCGCGCGCGTCTGCGCCGCTGCGCTGGGACGAGGTCCCGCGGTCCGATCCAGCGAGGTTCACGCTCCAGACGATGCGGAAGCGGATCGACGAGGTCGGTGACCTGACCGCCGGCATGTGGCGACGCAAGGTCTCGCTCCGCGGGAAGTTCGAGCAGCTGGGCCTGAAGCCTCCGGCCTAGCGAGAGCCGAGGAGCGTCGGCACCGTGAGGTCGTTCGGGCCGGGTGGTTTGCGCACCTCACGCCACGTGCACTGCTCCGGGTCCTTGTCGTCTCGGAAGCGGAGCAGCCGGGTGCCGTGCCGGAAGCGGCTCCCCTGCACCTTATCGTAGCGCACCTCGACGACGAGCTCGGGCCTGACCGCCGACTGCGCCAGCTCCCCGCCGCCCCAGCGGTTCGGCTCCGAGAAGCCGCGGTCGGGAGCGTCCTTCAGGAGCGGCTCGACGCGCGTCAGGATCTCGTCGTGGCGGCTCGCCGCGACCGCCGCCGAACCGACGTAGTCGAGGCCGCCGTCGTCCCGGTAGAGGCCGAGCAGCAGGGTGGCGAGCGTGGTCGGCTTCGTCTTCCAGCGCACGCCGACGACGACGCAGTCCGCCGTCTTGTGCGCCTTCACCTTGACGACGCCGTCACGGGAGCCGGGCAGGTAGGGGATGCCGAGCCGTTTCGCGATCACCCCGTCCAGACCGGCCGCGTCGAGCCCGTCGAGCCAGGCGGCGGCGACCGCGGGGTCGCGCGTCGCCGGTGAGATCCGGAAGTCCTTTCCGAGCTTCTCGAGCTCGCGGCGGCGACTCTCGAGCGGCAGCTCGTGGATCGGCCTGCCCTTCCAGAGCAGGACGTCGAAGGCGACGAACTGCGCGGGGATCTCGGCCGACAGCCTGCGGATGCGGCTCTCGGCCGGATGCAGCCTCATCTGCATCGCGTCGAAGTCGAGGCGGCCGCCGCGCTCGATCACGATCTCGCCGTCGAGGGCCGAGTGGGGCGGGAGGAGGTCGCCCAGCGGGCGCAGCTCGGGGAAGTAGCGCAGCAACGGCCGCTCGTTCCTGCTCCAGAGCGCCGGCTCGCCGCCGTCGTTCTCGAGCACGCCTCGGAAGCCGTCCCACTTCGGCTCGTACTGCCACTCTCCCCCTGGGAGCTCGCGGACGAGCTCGGCTTCCATCGGCGGAAACGGCACGTTCTTTCCCGGCATGTTCGGGAGGCTAGTCTCACCGGATGCGCAGGGTCGTCGTCACCGGGCTCGGGGCGGTCACGCCGCTCGGCAACGATGCGCGGTCGACCTGGGAGGCGGCGGTCGCCGGGAGGAGCGGGATCGACTTCATCTCGACCTTCGACACGAGCGGCTTCCCGGTGCGGATCGCCGCCGAGGTGAAGGGGTTCGACCCGGCGGCGGTCGTCGGGGCGAAGGAGGCGCGCCGGCTCGACCGCTTCGTCGTCCTCTCCGTGGCCGCGGCTACCGAGGCGGTCGATGATGCGCAGCTCGACGGGGCGTACGACCCGTCACGCGTCGGGGTGCTCTTCGGATCGGCGATCGGCGGCCTGATCGGCATCACCGAGCAGCACCACGTCTTTCTCGACCGGGGGCCCGACCGCGTCTCGCCCTACTTCATCCCCAGCGTGCTCGTCGACGCGGCGAGTGGGCAGATCGCGATCACGCTCGGCCTGCGCGGGCCGAACTACGCGCCCGTCTCCGCCTGCGCCACCGGGTCAACTGCGGTCGGCGAGGCGGCCGACGTCATCCGGCGTGGGGCGGCCGATGCGGTTCTGGCCGGCGGCGCGGAGGCATGTCTCCACCCGCTCATCCTCGCCGGATTCTGCGCGATGCGCGGGCTCGCGGCCGAGGAGGACCACCCGCCGCGTGCATCGAGGCCGTTCGACCTCACCCGCGCCGGTTTCGTCATGGGCGAGGGCGCCTGCGTGCTCGTGCTCGAGGAGCTGGAGGCCGCGCTGGCGCGCGGAGCCCGGATCTACGCGGAGGTGCTCGGATACGGGGCGTCCAACGACGCACACCATCTGGCTCAGCCCGACCCGGAGTCGGTCGGAGTGGTCGAGATGATCCGGGCGGCGCTCGACCGCGCAGAGGTCGAGCCGGAGCGGGTCGGCTACATCAACGCGCACGGCACCTCGACGCCGCTCGGCGACCTCGCGGAGACGAAGGCGATCAAGGAGGTCTTCGGAGATCACGCCTACGAGCTGGCCGTCTCCTCGACGAAGTCGGTGACCGGCCACTGCTTCGGCGCCGCCGGTGCGATCGAGGCGATGATGTGCGTCCTCGCGATCCACGAGGGCCTCATCCCGCCGACGGTCAACTACGAGACCCCGGATCCCGAGTGCGACCTCGACTACGTCCCGAACGAGGCGCGGCGCGTGCAGGTCGACGTCGCGCTCTCGAACGCGATGGGCCTCGGCGGCCACAACGGCTGTGTCCTCCTCGGCCGCGTCTGAGGGCTGTTCAAACCTTGTCGCACTCCTGTGGGGGGTCTGACCCCCCACAGGACCGTCACGAACCCTCCACAGCCTCCGGCGTGAGCTCTGCCAGCGAGCCGAGCACGACATCCGCCCCGGCGAGCGCCTCGTCGCCCGGCGGGTAGGACGGATTCGGGATCGCGACCACGCGCATGCCCGCGGCGCGGGCGGAGCCGATGCCGGCGTGCGAGTCCTCGATCGCCACCGAGCGGCCCGGTTCCGCCCCCAGCCGGCGACAGGCCTCCAGGTAGACGTCCGGCGCGGGCTTGCCGCGAGCAACCTCCTCCGACGACACCGTCGCCCGGAACAACGGCTCGAGACCCGACAGCTCCAGCACGAGGTCGATCAGCGGCCGGTTCGACGACGACGCGAGCCCGAGCGGCCAGCGCGACGCCAGCCGCGCGACCGCCTCGACGGCACCGTCGATCACCGGCAGGCGCTCGCGATAGCGGTCGGCCATCAGCTCGACGACCTCGTGGGCGATCTCGTCCGGAGACTCCGGCAGCCCGACGTGCTCGTGCATGTACCGCGACCACTCCGGCGAGCTCATCCCCATCATCGCGCGCTGCTCCTCCGGGCCGTACCGCCCGCCCCGGTCGCGCGCCAGCTGCTCGCGGACGTTCGCCCACAGCTCCTCGCTCTCGATCAGGAGCCCGTCGAGGTCGAAGACGACGGCGTCGATCACAGTGAGCGGAAACCGGACTCGATGTGGACGAGGGGCGGCGCATTCTCGCCGAGCTCGACCGACAGCACCTCGCCGACGAACAGCGTGTGGTCTCCGGCCTCGTGCTCGGCGGCGAGCCGGCACTCGAGCCAGCCGATCGCGCCGACCAAGAGCGGCGCACCGGCGGCGCCCTCACGACTCGCGATTCCGTGCCACAGCGCGATCGGCGGCACTCCCCGCGCAAAGTGCTGCGCGAGCCATTCCTGGCCCTTGGCCAGGAGGCTGAGCGCGAAGCACCCGGCCCGGCGCAGCAGCTCGTGCATCGCCGCCTGCCGGTCGATCGCGACGCCGACGAGGGGAGGCTCGAGCGAGAGCGAGACCAGCGAGCCGACGGTCAGGCCCAGCTTCTCGCCCTCGGCGTCGACGGTCAGCACGGCGACGCCGTGCGGGAAACGGCGCATGACCGCCCGGAGGTCAGGCTCCACGAGCGGACTCTAGTCCTCGGCGAGCTCCTCGCCGATCAGGCCCGCGGCGTACGCTCGCCACGCGAGGTCGGGATCTTCGAGCAGGCGGTCGAGCGCCGCGCAGACGGCCGGCAGGCTATCCGCCTCCGCTCGTGCGCCCCCCAGTCCTCGTGCGAGCTCCACCCGTCGCCGGGGCCGGTCGAGGTCCGCCGCGAGCGCCGTCACCGCACGCCCGCCCGGGTCGAGATGCCGCTGGGGATCGCCGCCGGCGGCGAGCAGGAGCAGCGCGCGACGGAGGGCGGCGCGGAGCTCGTCCTCGTCGAGCGAGACGTCGGCTCCGGCCAGCCACGCGAGCACTGCGGGCAAGTCGCCCTCGTCGGCGGTCCTCTCGAGCTGCTCCAGCCACTCCCTCACGATCTACGGGGCCAGCCGCTCGACGATCCACCCTGTGTCGCCCGGCCGGTAGCGGAAGCGGTCGTGCAGCCGGTCGACCCGATGCTGCCAGAACTCCCACAGCGTCGGAACGAGCCGATAGCCGCCCCAGCTCTCGGGGCGCGGAACGTCGTCGCCCGCCTCGCGGCCGAGCCGCTCGGCCGCGGACTCGAGCTCCTCCCGGCTCGCGATCACCTCGCTCTGCGGCGAGACGGCGGCGGAGAGACGGCTCCCGACGGGCCGCGTCCGGAAGTACTCGTCGGAGTCGGCCTCGGACAGCCGTGCCACCGTCCCCTCGACTCGCACCTGCCGCCCGAGCTGGTGCCAGTAGAGGACGAGCGCCGCCCGTGGGTTCTCGGCGAGCTCGGCGCCCTTGCGACTCGCGTACCCGGTGAAGAAGGAGAGCCCGTCGTCGGCGACGTCCTTGAGCAGCACCATTCGCGCCGACGGCGCGCCGTCGTGTGTCGCAGTCGCCAGCGTCATCGCCTCCGGCAGCTCGATCCCGGCAGCCCGTGCCGCGTCCAGCCAGCGGCGCAGCTGGACGACCGGGTCGGCGTCGAGGTCCTCCCCCCGTAGCGGCCGGTCGCGCTCGTCTGCCACGGACCGAGTCTATGCTGGCCGGGTGAGGCTGCTCCCGGCCGCCGCAGCTCTCGTTCTCGCCCTGCTCGCGGTCGCGCCCGCTCCCGCCGACGCCGCGGCGAGCACGAGGTGCAGCCTCGCCGCCGCGAAGCGGGCGATCGCCGCCACCCACCTGCGGATGAAGCTGCTCGGTGACAGCACGGTGCGGATCGCGCCCTCGAGCGCAGACCGGGTGCTCTGTCACGACTTCACACGAGACGGTCGCATCGACATCGCGGTCACGATCGCGAGCGGCGGGACGGCCGGCGACGTCGGCTTCGCCGTCTTCCGCTCGACACCCGCCGGGTGGCAGGTCGCGCTCGCACGGGACGGCTACAAGCTCGGGCTCTTCCGCGTCGGGGGCGACCTCGCCAGCTCGCAGCCGATCTACCGGAAGAACGATCCGAACTGCTGCCCGACCGGCGGCTTCGACCACCTCCGGTTCCACTGGAACGGCCGCCGCTTCGTGGTCGCGCGCAGCTGGCACACACGCTCGTTCTCGCCCTAGGCGAGTCTCCGCCCGCAGGGTCGCCAAGTACCCTAGAGCGCGTGTCCGGGCAGCCTCCGATGCTGGACGATCTCGAGCTCTACCGGCGGATGCTGGTCATCCGCCGCACGGAGGAGAAGCTCCTCCAGCTCCACTCCCAGGGGCTCCTGTCCGGGACCACGCACACCTCGATCGGCCAGGAGTCGATCGCCGTCGGCCTCCTGGGCCGGCTGGGTCCGGGTGACGCGATCTTCAGCACGCACCGCTGCCACGGGCACTTCCTCGCCTCCGGCGGCGACCTCGGTGCGTTCCTGGCCGAGCTGATGGGCCGCTCGGACGGTGTGTGCGGCGGGCGGGGCGGCAGCCAGCACCTGCACGCGCCGGGGTTCATCAGCTCGGGGATCCAGGGCCAGCTCGTGCCGGTCGCGCTCGGCGTGGCGCTCGCAAAGAAGCTCCGCGGCGAAGACGGGATCGCGGTCGTCTTCATCGGCGACGGCACGCTCGGCCAGGGGGCCCTCTACGAGTCGATGAACCTCGCCTCGCTCTGGGGCGTCCGCCTTCTGATCGTGCTCGAGGACAACGCGATCGCCCAGACGACGCCGTCTGCGATCGGCGTCGCCGGCGACATGCTCGTGCGCGCCGAGGCGTTCGGGATCGACGCAGCCCGACTCGAAGGCGCCGACGCGCCCGCTCTCCAGGAGGACTTCGCCGCGCTCGTGGAGAGGATGCGGGGCCGCGAGGCTCCCGCCTTCCGGGTCGTCCGGACCGTCCGGCTCGGCCCGCACAGCAAGCGGGACGACGAGCGCTCCCAGGAGGAGTTGGCCGAATTGTGGACGCGCGACCCCGTCGGCCGGCTCGCAGCCGCGCTCGCCCCCTCGGATGTCGAGGCCGCCGAGCGGGACGCCGCCGCCCGGCTCGAGGAGGCGCTCTCCTTCGCGGAGGCGAGTCCGGAGCCCGACCGGCTCTCGCACCTCGGCGACGTCTTTCCGCCGCTCGACGAGACGGTCGCAGTGCGCCCCTGGGCTCGGCCCGCCGAACGGCCGCGGGTGGTCGAGAGCCTGAACCAGGCGCTCCACGACCTGCTGGAGCACGACGAGAGCGTGCGGGTGTTCGGTCAGGACCTGCTCGACCCGTACGGCGGCGCATTCGCGGTGACGAAGGGGCTCTCGAGCCGGTTCCCCGACCGGATCCACCCGACGTCGATCAGCGAGGCGGCGATCGTCGGCAGCGCGACCGGCTACGCGCTCGAGGGCGGCAAGGCCGTCGCAGAGATCATGTTCGGCGACTTCGTCGCGCTGGCCGCCGACCAGCTCGCGAACAGCGCGGCCAAGCACCACTACCTCTCGCAGGGAGCGGCGCCGGTCGACCTCGTCGTGCGGGTGCCGATGGGCGGCGGTCGGGGCTACGGGCCGACCCACAGCCAGAGCCTCGAGAAGATGTTCTTCGGCATTCCAGGCCTGCGGGTCGTCGCGGTGTCGAGCTTCGTCGACCCGTACGCGCTGCTCTGGAACGCGGTCGCAGCCGACCCCGGGCCGGTGCTGTTCGTCGAGAACAAGGCGGTCTACGCGGAGCGCGCCCGCCAGCCGCGGGACGGGCTCGTCGACCACTTCTCCGCCCGGACGGGCGGCGGCGTCTACCCGAACGTCCGCCTCAGCCCGATCCCGTTTGAGGATCCCGAGCTGACCGTGATCACCTACGGGCGGTGCGCCTCGCTGGCATGGGAGCCGGTGCGGCAGCTGTTCATCGAACGGGAGCTCGCCGCCGACCTCTGCGTGGTCTCGCAGCTGTCGCCGCTCGACCTGGAGGGGATCTTGCCGTCGGCGCTGAGCTCCGGGTGTGTCGTCACCGTCGAGGAGGCGCCCGGGGAGGCGGGCTTCGGCGCCGAGGTGGCCGCGCGGCTGGTGGAGGCGGGTTTCCACGGGCGGATGGCGCGGATCGCAGCGGCTCCGTCGCCGATCCCCGCGGCGAAGAGCCTCGAGGACGTCGTCCTCCCGACCGGCGAGTCGATCAGGCGCGAGCTCGAGCGGCTGGCGGTCGAGAAGGGCGCCCTCACCGCCAGGAGCTAGGCTCGGGCCGGGATGGGCGCGATCCTCGTCATGTATCACTACGTCCGGGATCCGGACGGGGACTCCGGGATCACCACGTGTCCCGTGGCCGACTTCGAGGGCCAGGTCGAGCACCTGCTCCGCCACTACGAGCCGCTCGAGCCGGCTGCGCTGCTCGCGGCGGCGCGGAGCGGTGCGGCGATTCCCGACGGCTTCGTGCTCACGTTCGACGACGGCACGCGCGACCACTGGGACAACGCGCTGCCCGTCCTCGAACGACATGGCCTGCACGGGATCTTCGCGCCGATCGGGCTGCCCTACCTCCAGGGCCGCATCCCGTTCGTCCAGAAGAACCAGTTCGTCCGCGGCCTCCTGGGCGAGGACGGGTTGCCGGACGCGTACCTGGCGGCGGCCGCCGAGCTGGCGCCCGACGTCGACGTTGCGGCGATCATGGCCGCCGCGCCGATCGGCGACTACCGCCGGGGGACGGAGAAGTACCTGCGCTTCAAGTACTCCTCCAACCGCCTGATCCCGCGCGAGCTCTCGGAGCGCATCATGGACCGGCTGTTCGCAGAGCATGTCTCTTCCGACGAGTTGGGCTTCATCCGCGAGCTGTACCTCTCCACCGACGAGATCGTCGACCTCCGCGGTCGCGGCCACACGATTGCCGGCCACTCGATCGGCCACCCCTCGCTGCCGCAGCTGGAGGAGGGCGAGCAGGAGCGCGAGATCGCCGAATCGGTCCACTGGCTCGCAGGGCTGCTCGGCGAGCGGATCGACTGGTTCAACTATCCCTACGGCGACCACGACGAGCGCTCGGAGCGCCTGTGCGAGCGGCTGGGGCTCCAGGTCGCCTACTCGACCAGGCCGCCCGCCGACTGGACGTCGTCCGCCGGCCGCTACCGCGTCCCCCGCGTCGACACCTGCTTCCTGCCGGTGACGGGTGATGCAGCGCCTGCGGTACTCGCGGGCGAGATCATCTGATGCCGACCCCGATCGTCGTCCCGAAGCTGAACGAGAACGACGACGAGGTCGTCGTCGTCGAGCTCGCCGACGGGTACGTGCAGCCCGGGCAGCCGCTGTTCTCCGTCGAGACGAGCAAGGCGGTGCAGGAGGTCGAGGCGGAGGCCGGCGGCTTCGTGCTCTGGGACGCCCGAGTGGGGGACAGGGTCGGCGTGCTCGCCGAGGTGGGTTGGCTGTTCGCGACCGAGGAGGAGCGGGACGCATGGAGCCCGGAGCGGCCCGACGCGGCTCCCGAGGCGCAGGCCGCGGGCGAACGCCTGGCGACGGAGCCCGCGCGCAGGCTCGCGGCGCACCTCGGGGTCTCGATCGAGGAGGTCCCGGGCGCCGGCATCGTCCGCGAGAGCGACGTCCGTGCATTCGCGGCCGTTTCGGAGCCGGCGCCGGTAGTCGAGGAGCCGACCCGGGGCCGCCTCTCCGACGAGCTCCGCGAGCGCCTGCGCGCCGAGGGCACGGCGATCGCCGAGCTCTCGTCGGGCGAGAAGGTCGCGCTCTACCGGGAGCACGGCGCGGCGATCGGCGACGGGGTGACGATCGGTCGCGGCACGCTGATCGACGCCGGGTTCGTCGAGATCGGTGCCGACACGTCGATCGGCGAGGACGTGCTCGTTCGCGCCCGGAGGTTCACGATCGGTGAGCTCGGACAGGTCGGCGCGAACTGCCGCTTCTTCTGTCGCGACTTCGTCGCCGGCGACGTCGTCACGCTGCGCTGGAACGTCGCGGTCGTGGACGGCCAGGGCGGGATCCACGACTGCCGGATCGGGGACCTCGGCTTCGTCGCCTACGACACGTACCTGAACACCGACCGGGACGTGACGCTGGGTGAACGGGTCTGCCTCAGTCCCGGCACGCGGATCTACACCCATCGCAAGTGGCTCGAGGCCCTCGACGGCTACCCGTTCTCCTATGCGCCGGTCTCGATCGGCGAGCGGTCGTGGCTCGGGCCGGGAAGCCTGGTCCTCCCCGGCGTCGTCCTCGACGCCGAGGTGACGGTGATGGCCAACTCGGTGGTCGCGTCGAACGCGCCTCGCGGCGCTCTTCTCGGCGGGGTGCCCGCCACGGTCGTCAAGCGGGTGCAGCGCGCCGACCTGGACCCCGCGCACCGGGCGGCCGTGGTCCGCGACGTCTTCGAGGGGAACGCCGAGGCGCTCGCCGTCCTCGGCTGGACGCTCGAGCCCGAGGAGGCTCCCGGAGGCACATGGGCGGGGACGCTCACCGGGCCGGAAGAGGTGCGCGTCGTCGTCGAACGGGGAACCGTGACCGTCGGTGCCACCGTGTTCGACCTCGACGCGCGGGAGGTGCGCGGCCCGCGGACCGAGGCCACGGACGTGATCCGGCACCTGCTGTTCAAGTACGGGCACGTCTTCGAGCCGCGGCTGTGGCGTTTCGGCGCCCGTCCGGACGAGACTGCTTACTAGAATCGGGCCGTGGCGACGCGCCGAAGCTCCGGCCTCAGCTTCGTGCTGTGGCTCGTGATCACGCTCGGGATCAACATCCTGGCGCTGCTCGTGGTCAACTGGCTCTTCGACAGCGTCTGGATCCAGGGCTTCTGGTCGTACGCGCTCGGTGCGCTCGCGCTCACGGTCGGCAACACCGTTCTCAAGCCGGTCCTGGCCCTGCTGACGCTGCCGCTGATCATCGTCACGCTCGGCCTCGCGTACTTCGCGATCAACGTCGCGATGCTCGCCTTCGCCGAGTGGGTCGCGCCGCACTTCTCGATCGACGGCTTCTGGACGTACGTGGGCGCGACGATCGTGGTCTGGGCGGTGAACGTCGCGATGCAGGCGTTCGTCAGGGCGACCTCGGGCAAGCCCAGGTCCGCGTACTCCTGAACGACTCGCAGCACCGCCGGGCAAAGCCCGGCGGTGCGCGACACGGCCGGCCGCGGCCCCGTTCTCGGGGCACGAGCCGGCTCTTGGAGTCAGGCGGCGTCGCCTCTGGCCAGTTCCTTGTGGATGTGGCGGAGCGAGAACGCCGTGAAGAAGCTCTCGATCCCGCGGAAGAGGGCGAAGAGCCCCACCCACACGATCAGCAGGTATGCCTTCTTGCCGAACTCGCCCGCGGCCCAGAAGCCCAGCCCGATGCAGATGAAGCCGGTGATCATCCGCAGCCACCAGAGACCCGTCCGGTTCGAGAACGCGATGATCAGGTCCATGATCCCGACGAAGAGGAACATGAACGCCGTGATCTGGGCGATCGCGACGAACGTGTCCTTGGGATGGATGAACGAGAAGATCCCGCCCAGCACCAGCAGGATGCCCAGGATCGCGTTCAGGGCCTTCCACCACCCGCTCCTGACGATCGCGACCATGCAGAACGAGAACGCGCCGGCGATCAGGAAGATGATCCCGGCCAGGATCCCGATCGATTTCGCCGACGTCAGGTTGAACCGGAACATGATCAGCGCCAGGATCAGCCAGAGCGTGCCGGTGATCAGGAAGATCCACCACCAGCTTCCGGCGTCTTCGGCGTAGACCTCGTCGTCCAGCACTTCGACGGTTGCCATATTCCCTCTGCCTCCTCACGCGTTAAGGGCCTTCGGTGGCCCCCGATCAGCGCGAGCCTAACTCGTTGGGCCGACGGCAAACGAGCGGAGGGCCGGCCGCGCGGCCGGCCCTCCGAGCGCTGCTGCCGTCGCTACGGCAGGAAGTAGCTCGGGTTCGGCAGCTTGAACGTCTTGTCCGCGAAGCCGCCGGTGAGGTCGCTGAACTGGTCGCCGAAGTTGCCGACGATGTCCCAGCCGAGCGCCTCGATGTGGGCGCGGACGCCCGACTTGTACCGGATCGTCGGGCAGGACACGCCGGCGGCGATCGCGTCGGCACAGAACTCCGGCTTGTTCAGGTAGTCCGGGTACGACCCGACGGGAGGCTTCGTGAAGAGGCCGTCCTCCGACGCGCTCGCAGGCGTCGGCGACGGGTACCCCGCATCGAGGCTCGGCGGGTCGGTGACGACGCCGTCCCAGTCGCCCGAGGTCAGGTTGGCGAGCGTCGCGGGCTCCTGGCTCGCGGGCCGACCGGTGATGAAGAAGATCGCGTACCCCTCGCTCTTGGCCGCCGTCACCATGTCGACCATCCCCGGAACCGCCGGGAACCACTCGTTGTTCACGAACGTCGCGTTCGTCGTCGGGTTGAAGTCCCAGTTGCTGTACAGCTCGTAGTTGAACGTCGCGAGCGTCGTGTCGTCGACGTCGAGAACGATCGCCCGATGTGACAGCTTCGAGCGCGCCGCCAGCCAGCTGCCGCCTTCCTTCGCGACCGAAGTCGCCTCCTTCGCATAGTTGCTGTCGAGACTCAACGGGTCCTTCCAGCTTCCGTTCGGGCCCGTCGTCGCCAGCGGTGCGCCGTAGTAGTTCTTGATCTGCTGCCGGAGGACGTCGATGTTCGTCATCTGGTTCTCCGACTTCGGCGTGATCGTCTGGATCGCCGGCGTCGCGGCGTAGGCGACCGCCGCCGCGACGAGCACCGTCACGGCGGCGACGGCGAGGACGATGCGCGGCCGGCGCCGCAACCATTGCTGAGGTCTCACAACTCTCCCCCTTCTTGTCGTGGTGTTGCCTCTCGAGTCGGGAGGCTACAAAGCCTGCGACGACGATGCGCGGTGAGATTCGACGGTCGTCGGCACTCCGAGGAGCTGCGAGGTCTCTCCGACTCCCCTCCGGAGGTGCCGCAGTTCCTACCCGTGGAGGCCGGCCCGCGCGACTATGTAGAGGACGTGCGGTCGCGTGCGGCCACGCCTGCGCGGCGGCGACAGGCACCATCAGCGTAGCGACGCCCGGTGGTCGCTTCACCGCGGCCGTACGGCCGGGCGGTGTCGTCAGCATGGAGGACATCGCACAGCCACTCGTTCCGAGACTTCACGCTCGTCCTGAGGATCACCGGCGGGACCGGCCGGTACTCGCACGCGGGCAGCCTCCTGAGCCTCACGTACTCGTCGGTGTGGACGCACACGTTCGTCAACGGCGTCTACGTCGACGAGATCGAGGACACCGGAACGCTCGTCGGTAGACCGCGCTGACGGCGCGGATCGCGTGCCGGCTCAGGCCCGCGGCAGGGTGACCACGAACCGCCCGCCGGTCGCGTGCTCGGCGTGGACGTCGCCGGTCGCTGCGCGGGCGAGGCGGCGGGCGAGTGCGAGCCCGAGTCCGGCCCCGTCTCCGTTGTCGTAGCTCGCGGCACCGCGCGTGCCGGGTTCGAAGATCGCGTCTTCCTCGCCGGCGGCGACGCCGGGCCCGTCGTCCTCCACGACGAAGGCGACCGCGGTGCCGCGGCGGTCGACCGAGATGCGGACGCGGGTCGATCCGTACTTGCAGGCGTTCTCGACCACGGGCTGCAGGATGCGCTCGACGACATCCTCGTCGACGCCGACCCGAATGGCCGGCTCCGGCCGCTCGAGCCGGAGCTCGACGCCCCTCTCCTTCGCTGCGCGGCCGCACGCGTCGACGATCTCGAGGGCGGCCGTGTAGCAGTCGGCGGTCCCGTGCGGGCCGCCCTCCTGCTGGGCGGCGGCGAACAACGTGTCGACCGTCCGGGCGAGCTGCTGGCCGCTGCGCAGGATCCGCTCGAGCGCCTGCCTGTACTCGTCGGGGTCCCGGTCGCGGCGAAGCGTGAGCTCCGCCTCGGTGATCAGCTTGGCGAGCGGTGTCCGCAACTCGTGCGAGAGCTCGGCCGAGAAGCGTCGTTCGTGTCGCAGGCTCGCCGCGATTCGGTCGAGCAAGCCGTCGAGGGTCGCCGCCAGCCTCGTCAGCTCGTCGTGAGGCGGCCCCAGCTCGAAGCGGCGGTCGAGGTCGGCCTCGCTCCAGGCAGCCGCCTGCTCGGTCATCCGTGCGACCGGGCGGAGCGCCGAGCGGAGGAGCAGGTAGACGGCCACGCCGATGAGCACGAGCACCAGCAGGGCCAGAGCGAGCGACCCTGCCAGTGCGGTCCGCTCCGTCTGGTCGTAGGGTGCGAGCGAGAGCCCGGTGACGATCGTGCCGAGCCTCCGCCCGTCGGCGACGACGGGGCTGGCGTACAGCCGGATGTCGGTCCCGTGCACGTTGACGAAGCGGGCCGGCCCGCCGGCGAGAGCGCGCGCGGCGGCGTTCACCTCGGGCCGCGCCCGCGGGGCTTCCACTGCTCGGGAGCCGTCGAAGACCCAGACGTTGCTGTCGTCCAGTGCGTTGCCGGTCGGCTCGGAGACCGAGAGATGCCCCGCCTTCGCCTTGACGATGTCGCGCTCCGAATCGGCGCGTGACCGCAGCAGGGTGTCGGCGCCGCTGGAGCTCGCGTTCTCGAAGAGAACGTTGAACCCGAGCGTGGCTGCACCGAGGCCGACCGCGATCGCGCACAGGACGATCGCGAGGAGCCGTGTGCGGACGTCGCGGAGGGGGCGCAGCGGCGTCATTCGATCAGGTAACCGACGCCGTGCACGGTCGTGATCGCGGGGGCCGACGGCAGCGACGAGAGCTTGCGCCGCAGGCGGGCGACGTAGGCATCGAGCGTGTTGTCGCGGACGCGCGCCCCGTGGGGCCAGGCCGCGGCGATCAGGTCGCGGCGGCGCACGGTCTCACCCGGCGTGCCGACGAGACGCGCGAGGAGGCGGAACTCGGTCGGGGTGAGCAGCACACGGGTGTCGCCGGACGTCGCTGCGTGGGCCAGTGGGTCGAGCCTGAGCGAGCCCGCACCGACCGACAGATCGACCCGGGCCCTCCGCAGGAGCGCCTGGAGCCGTGCGACGAGCTCGGCGAACGCGAACGGCTTGGTCAGGTAGTCGTCGCCGCCGGCGCTGAACCCCGTGACACGGTCGGTGAGCGCATCGCGGGCGGTCAGGAACAGGATCGGCGTCTGCACCCCCTGCGCCCGCAGCGCCTGGCAGACGTCTCGTCCGTCGCTGTCCGGCAGGCCGATGTCGACGACGAGCAGGTCCGGCGCTCCACGCTGGACGTGGTCGAGCAGCTGCCCTCCGGTTGCGACGCCGCGTGCTGCGAACCCCTCCTCGGTGAGCCCGCGGACGAGGATCGCGCGGAGCTCGGCGTCGTCCTCGGCGATGACGATCTGTGGTGCGATCACCCTCCTATGGTTGCTGGCCCGGCTCCCTTCTGCCTGATCTGTGGACGTGATCCGAAGCACCTGAACGAAACCTGACTCTCTGCGGCGGCCGTTCCGAGGCCGCTTCTCGCGGCGGTACGCTCGATGGTCGTGGCCGACGTCGCCGCCGAGTTGCCGATCGCTGCGCGGGGTCTCGTCAAGCTCTACGGCCGGGTCGTCGCAGTGAAGGACGTCGATCTCTCCGTTCGTGTCGGCGACGTCTACGGGTTCCTCGGGCCGAACGGCGCCGGCAAGACGACGGCGATGCGGATACTGCTCGGGCTGATCAAGGCCGATGCCGGGGAGGTCCGGTTGTTCGGCCGGGATCCGCAGACCGAGCTGCCGGATGCCCTGGACGGCGTCGCCGGCTTCGTCGAGACCCCGCACTTCTACGGGTACCTGTCCGGGCGGAGGAACCTCGAGCTCCTCGCCGCGTTCGACGGAGGCTCGGCGGGTCGGCGCATCGGCGACGTGCTCGAGCTCGTCGAGCTCGGGTCGCGCGCACGCGACCGGGTGAGCGGCTACTCGCAGGGGATGCGGCAACGTCTCGGGCTGGCCGCTTCGCTCCTTC
>JBLMYA010000062.1:0-32706 GCA_050258035.1 Verrucomicrobiota bacterium | reverse complement strand
CGGGACACGGAACCGGTCGACCTTGTCGCCGAGCCGGGAGAGCACGGCGGGAAGCACGGTCAGCGAACCCAGCACCGCGACGGCGACGACGACGATCGTGGCGAATGCGAGCGAGGCGAAGGTCTGGTCACCGGTCAGGAACATCCCGGCCATCGCCGTCATCACGGTCACACCGGAGATCAGCACCGAGCGTCCCGAGGTCGCGGCGGCGGCGGCGAGCGCCGCTTCCTTGCTGCGGCCGGCGGCGCGTTCCTGCCGCTCGCGCTTGAGGTAGAAGATCGAGTAGTCGACGCCGACCGCGAGCCCGATCAGGAGCACCATCGCGTACGCCTCCTGCGCCACCGGCACCAGGTGGCTCGGCAGCGCGATCAGGCCGAAGGTCGCGACCACGGCCGTGAGCCCGAGCAGCAGCGGGATCCCGGCGGCCACCAGCGCGCCGAACGCGAGCACGAGGATTATCAGCGTGATCGGGAGCGACAGCGTTCCGGCCTTGCTCAGGTCGTTGCCGTACGCCGTCTCGACTCCCTTCCGGGCGCTCGCGAGACCGAACTCGCCGATCACGAAGCCCCGATGACCGCGTTGCGCGGCGGCGACGGAGTCGAGGACCGGCTGGATCTTGTCGACCGCCTTGCTCTTGTCGCCGCGGATGTCGAACTCGACGAGCGCGGAGTGCCCGTCCTTCGAGACCGGACCCTCGTGGACGTTCCGAACCGCCGCGACCGCGGAGACGCGGGCGGCCACGTCGCGGATCGCCGCCGTGAAGGCGGGCTCGCCGACGCGAGCCGAGCGGCTCTGGATCAGGACGCTCTCGCCGACGGGCTGCTTGAAGCCCTCGTCGAGGATCTTCTGCATGCGGCCGGACTCGCCCGGCCCGGGCGCGTTCTGATCGATCTGCTTGGTGCCGACCATGCCGCCGAGCCCGAAGGCGACGCCGACAAGGGCGAGCCACCCGAAGGTGGCGGTCTTCCAGTGAGCGGCGCTCCAGCGACCCATCCGGGCCGCAAGGTTCCGAGTGTTGTGGGTGCACGACATGACCGTTCTCCTTTCGGATCAGGCGGCGTACGCGAAGGGGTGGTAGAACGCGTCGATTGCCCGGTCGCGGGCGACCGCGAGCTCGAAGTGGTGTCCGAGGCGCTCGTCCTCGACCGAGACGCTCACCGCGTCCGCCTCCGGGTGCCAGAGCAGCAGGACGCGGACGCCGTCGCTCTCGCGGGCGGCGAGCTCGCGGGTGTGGGGACTTGCGGCGAATTGCGTGCGCTCGCTCTGCATCTCAGGTCTCCTTATCCGGTACGAGGTTGACGCTCTCGAGCTCGAGTCCGAGGTCGCGGATCCGCGCGAGCAGTCCGTAGAGCTGCGCCTGGTCGACGATCTCGCCGACGAGGTGCGTCCGGTCTGGGCAGCCGACGAGCGACATCCCGTCGAACGCCGACGCGAGTCGACCGCTCAACCTGCCGCGAACCGTGATCCGTACTCGACGTCTCGTTTGCATGACGAGGCGAGCATCGGCGCGGCCTGGGCGAGGGCGCCTCACCCAGCAAGGGATTCACCCAGGGCGATCTTGTCGGCGCGCCAAGCCGCCCTATACTTGTTTCAAGCGCAACGAGCCAACGTGAACAGCTTCCCCACCGCGACCGTTACCTTCCTGTCCACGGACATCGAAGAATCGACCGGTCTGGTCAGGCAGCCCCGCGAGCGCTACGAGGAGGTCCTCGCTGAGCACCGGCGGCTCCTGGGTGAGTCGTTCGAGCGGCACCGCGGCGATGTCGTCGATACACAGGGCGACGCGTTCTTCGTCGCCTTCGAACGCGCTGGAGACGCACTCGCATCCGCGCTCGCAGCGAAGGCATCGCTCGACCGCCACGAGTGGCCCGACGGCGCGAAGGTGCATGTGCGCTTCGGCCTGCACACGTCAGAGGCGCTGCTCGGATCGACCGCCCGGAGCGGATCTTCGAGGCGATGCAGGACGAGCGGCGGGCGAAGCGGCTGGAGCTGAGACCTGCCCGGTCCGGCCCCGTGATCCTCGCGACCAAGCTCGGCCGTCCGCCGGTCCGAGATGAGCACGTCACGCGAGACCGGCTCGTCGAACTCCTGCGCGAGGGCACTGCGCGCAGGCTCACACTGCTGACCGCGCCGCCCGGTTTCGGGAAGACGACGCTGCTCGCCGAATGGGCCGCCGAAGAAGGTCGTCCGGTCGCATGGCTCTCGCTCGATGACGACGACAACGACCCCACCCGCTTCTTCGCCTACACGATCGAGGCGCTACGCACCGTCGAGCCGAGCCTCGGGCGTGGTGCCATGGCCGCGCAGGCGGTTCCGCGGACCGAGATCGCCGACGTCATCCTCGCACGCCTGCTCAACGACCTGACCGCGCTCAAGCGACCGATCGTGCTCGTACTCGACGACTACCACCTGATCACGAACGCCGAGATCCACGAAGCGCTCGGATTCTTCATCGAGCGCCTACCGGAGTCGCTTCGCCTCGTCCTCGCGAGCCGGCAGGATCCGCCGCTACCGCTCGGCCGAATGCGCGCTCGCGGGCAGCTGGCCGAGCTCCGCGCCGCCGATCTTCGCTTCAGCGACGAGGAGGCGGCGACGTTCCTGAACGACGTGCTCGAGCTCGCGCTTCGCGACGAGGACGTTGGGCGGTTGCAGGCACGGACGGAGGGCTGGCCCGCGGCGCTCTACCTCGCCGCCCTCTCGCTGCGCGGCAGGGACGACGCGACCGCGTGGATCGCCTCGTTCGCGGGCGACGATCGGCATCTGGTCGACTATCTGACCGCCGAGGTGCTGTCCCGCCAGAACCCCGGGCTGCGAACGTTCCTGCTCCGCACCTCGATCCTGCCACGCCTCTGCGCGCCGCTCTGCGACGTCGTCACCGAGCGCGCCGACGCGATGTCGATCCTCGAGGAGCTCGAGCGCTCGAACCTGCTCTTGATTCCGCTCGACACCAGGCGTGTGTGGTACCGCTACCATCGCCTCTTCGCCGAGCTCCTCCAGCACGAGCTCCGGCGCGCGGAGCCCGAGAAGGTCCCCGCCCTTCATCGCCGGGCGAGCGCTTGGTGCCTCGAGGCCGGGCTGATCCTGGAGGCGGCGCGGCATGCGAGCGCGGCCGGCGACGTCGATGCCGCAATCGAGCTGGTCGGAGCGTACTGGTCGGTCTTCCTCGTGCATGGGCAGCTCGAGACGGCGTCGAGCTGGATGAAGTCGCTGCCGGAAGACGTCATCGCCGAGAACTGGCTGTCGTGCCTCGCCTGTTTCACCGTGGCCGCGCACACACAACGGCTCGACGAGGCCGAGCGGTGGCTGGAGATGGCAGAGCGCGCACCGAAGGTCGAGCGGAACGGCCAGCAGCCCGAGCATCGACTCGCAGCCGCCCGACCGTTTCTCCGCCTGCTCCGGGGCGACGTCGCCGGCACGATCACGGCCGCCCGTGCGGGACTTGCTGCGGCTCCGTCGACCCAGCCGATCGCCGTACTCGCGACGGAGCTCGTTCTCGGCGGCGCGCTCTGGTGGGCCGACGCGGCAGCGGAGGCGAGAACAGCACTGATGCGCGCCGCCGAGATCGCGGAAGCGGCCGGCGTCGTGCCGGCGAAGATCGAAGCGCTCGGCGTGCGCGCGGTACTCGAACTCGAGAACGGCGACGCAGCAGTCGCCGAGGACCTCATCCGCGAGGCGCTCGCGCTCATGCACAAGGCAGCGCTAGAGGAGCACCCGTTCAGCGCCATGACACGGATTGCAGCCGGCCGGGCGCACGCCCAGCGCGGCGAGCTGACGAAGGCGAGGGAGCACGTCGAACGCGCCCTCGAGCTCGCGGAACTCGACCAGAACTGGCTGTATATCGCCTCCGCCGCGCTCGCGCTCGCGGAGATCCGCCAGCGCGAGCACGAACCCGCCGCCGCCCGTCGCGTGCTCGCCCGCGCGCGCCAGGTGATCGAAGAGTTTCCCGACCCCGGCCCGGGACTTGGGCGAATCGAGCGCGCGGAGAAAGCGCTCCATCTGAAGGCTGCACGGAGCCGCGAGACCGGCAGCGCGCCCTACTGGGAGCTCTCCGACCGCGAGTTCGAGGTGCTACGGCTCCTCGTGAGCCAGCTCTCGCAGCGAGAGATCGCCGCTGAACTGTACGTCTCGTTCAACACGGTCAAGGCCCACATGCGGGCGATCTTCCGCAAGCTCGGCGTCACGTCTCGAGCCGAGGCTGTACGGCGCGCGCGCGAACTGGGCCTGCTGTCGTAGTCGCGTTAGCGGCCCCGTCTCGGCCGCCCGCTTTCGGCACGTTCACCCGCTCGAACGGACAGGAACCGAATCAACAGGGGTCGCGGTTCATACCTGACCGTTTTCCTGTTCACGCTTTCCCTGGAAACCGGGCAATGGAGCCGACGGGACTCGAACCCGTGGCCTTCTGGCTGCCAGCCAGACGCTCTCCCAGCTGAGCTACGGCCCCGAGGTGCCCAGTGTAGCGTCCGGCCCACGCGTGCAGTCGCATGCCATCGGGCTCTTGTCGGACGCGCGCACGGGCAGGGCGGCGGCACACGCCGACTCGCCGGCTAGGCCGAAACGGCCTCGACCGAGACGGACGGCACGTCGCCCCACAGGTCTTCGAGTGCGTAGTAGGCCCGCGCCTCGGGAGTGAAGATGTGGAAGACGACGTCGATGTAGTCGACGACGATCCAGTTGGCCTCGCCGACAGCCGTCGTGGCCGGGAGCGTCCGCGATTCGGTCTTGAGGGCCGCGTACACCTCGTCGTAGATCGCCTTCGTCTGCCGGGGGTTCTGGCCCGTGCAGATGACGAAGTAGTCGGTGTACGTGCACACCGGCGTCATGTCCAGGATGACGACGTCCTTTGCGAGCTTCTCCTGGGCCAGGCCGGCGATGCGGCGTGCTTGCTCGAGTGGTGTCAGTCAGCTCTCCGGTTCGCGACGAGCGCAGTCTAGCCTCGGTAGAGGCCCAGCCGGGCGATCGTCCCAGCAACCGCCAACGGGACGAGCCCGTCGATCGGCTCGCCTCGGGCGATTCTCGCCCGGACTTCCTGCGAGGAAACGGGCAAAGGCTCGAGCTCGAAGACGAGCACGCGGTCCGGCCGCTCGACGGGCACTGCGTAGCCCGGCCGGGTCGCCACGCCCAGCCTCGCGAGACGCAGGACCTCGTCCGGTTCCTTCCAGGTCGGGAGGTCCAGGTACTCGTCGGCCCCGACCAGGAACACCGGATCCTCCCAGCGACCCTCTCGGAGCATGTCCACCGTCCGGGCGTGGTGGTCGAGCTCGACCTCCCGGCCGGGAAAGGCGGCACGGGCGAGCTCGAGCCGCGTCTGCGCCGGCGCGTGCACCCGTTTGTGGCCCGGGTGGGCCACGACCACGACGACGATCCGCTCGAGCCCGAGCTCCTGCTCCGCGGCATCCGCCAGGGCGACGTGGCCGACATGGGGCGGATCGAACGCTCCCCCGAGGATGCCGGTCAATCGAGCACCAGCGTCGCGTCGCCCACCTCTACCTCGGTGCCGCGTCGGGCGCCGGCGGCACGGAGTGCCGCCTCCAGTTCCTCACTCGACGGCGGGTGCCCGCGGACCCGGAAGCCGCGGTCGGTGCGCAGGATCCGGAACGGCGGCACGTGCGGCTGGGGCCGGTACACGAGGAAGTCGGCGAGCGCCTCGGGATCGACCTCGGGCGGAGGCGCCGGTGGGCAGAGCTCGAACAGCCTCCGCTTGAGCCCTTCGATCCCCGCGCCGGTCGCCGCCGAGACCGCGAAGACGCCGCTGATTCGATCGTCGTGGACCTCCAGCGCCGGCGGCTCGAGAAGAAGGTCGGTCTTGTTGAGCACGACGGCCTGCCGCCGTTCGTCGAGGCCGGCGCCGTACGCGGCCAGCTCCCGGTCGATCTGCCGGAACTGCTCCGCCGGGTCGCCCGCCGCCGTGTCGATCACGTGGACGAGCACGCGCGCCCGTTCGAGGTGCGCGAGGAACTCGTGGCCCAGGCCGGCACCGCGGCTCGCGCCCTCGATCAGGCCGGGGACGTCGGCGACGGTGAGCTGCCGGCCGTCCGGAGCGTCGACCGTGCCCAGCACGGGCTGGAGCGTGGTGAAGGGGTAGTCCGCCACCTTCGGCTTCGCGTTCGAGATCCGCCGCAGGAGCGACGACTTGCCGGCGTTCGGTAGGCCGACGAGTGCCGCGTCCGCGAGCAGCTTCAGCCGCAGCTCGAGCTTCCCCTCCTCGCCGGGAAGGCCCGTCTCTGCAAAGCGCGGCAGCTGGCGGGTCGGAGTCGCGAAGTGGCGGTTGCCGCGTCCGCCGGCGCCGCCGCGGGCAACCACGAGCCGCGCCCCCGGGGCGACCAGATCGGCGACCAGCTGTTCCTCCTCGAAGACCTGAGTCCCGACCGGGAGCCGGAGCTCGACGTCGTCGCCGTCCGCGCCGTGCTTGCCGCTCCCCCGCCCCGGCCCGCCGTGGCCCGCACGGAACAGGCGCTTCGACCGGAGCCCCGACAGGTCGCGGAGTTCCGGATCCGCGAGCAGGACGACGTCGCCGCCGTGGCCTCCGTCGCCGCCGTCGGGTCCGCCCTTGGGAACGTAGCGCTCGCGGCGGAAGCTCAGACCTCCGTCGCCGCCGCGGCCGGCCTGCACGTGGATTCGCGCTCGGTCGTGGAACATGCACCCTCAGGCTAGAACAGCGCGCGGAGCTGCCCCTCGCGCCGGGGCGCGGAGGAAGCTACGCCTCCGAGACGACTGCGACGGTGCGGCGGTCGCCGCTCGCCCGGAACTCGATCGTGCCGTCCTGGGTGGCGAAGATCGTGTCGTCGCGGCCGATCCCCGTGCCCGGGCCGGGCCGGAAGCGCGTGCCGCGCTGGCGGACGATGATCATCCCGGCCTTCACGTCCTGGCCGGCGAACATCTTCACGCCGAGCATCTTCGGGTTGGAATCGCGGCCGTTGCGCGACGAGCCGAGTCCCTTCTTGTGCGCCATTACTCCGCCTTCTTCCTCGTCGTTGCCGGCTTCTCGACCGCAGTCGGAGCCGCCGGCTTGCGCGCCGCCGGCCCGGGCTTCGGCGCCGTCTGCGGCTTCTCTTCGGCGGCGGGCGCGTCCGTCCTGGCGGCGTTCGCGCTGCGCGCCGCCCTCGTGCCGATCGTCTCGATCTGGACCTGCGACAGCTTTGCGCGGAAGCCGTTCCGACGCCGGTAGCCCGTCCGCTTACGGTGCTTGCCGATCGTGATCTTGGCGCCGAGAACGTGACCGACGACCTTGGCCGTCACCTGCACGCCCTTCGGCGCCACCTCTGCGTTGCCGTCGCCGCCGACGAACAGCACCTCCGGATGGAACGTCTTGCTCTCGTCGAACGCGAGCCGGTCCACGAGGAGCTCGTCCCCCTCCTGGACGCGGTACTGCTTGCCGCCGAGCTTGACGATTGCGTACGTGGTGGCCATGGCCGTAAGCGTGGAAAACGCGGGCGGGCGCCCGCGAACTCGAAGAGTGTAGCCGAGACGGCGCTGGGACTGCCCTCCTGGCCCGAAATCAGCTTGGAGCCGCGGTGTCCGGCGAAGCATCGCCGGCAGCCGCTGTCCGCCGCTTCCGCCGGTTGCGACCGCCGCGGCTTCCACGGCGCGTCTTCTTGCGCGGTGCGGCCTCGTCGCCGTCCACCGTCTCCGTGCCGAGATCGGCCTCGGGCACGTGAATCGTCGGGGCCGGCAGCTCGACGGGTGGAGCTTCCGGCCGGCCGTTCGACTCGCCCGCGACCGGCTTCCTCCGCCCCCGGCCCCCGCGCGACCCGCGCCGGGCCCGCTTCTTCGGTGCGCTCTCGTCCGCTGGAGCCCGCTCGGTCGGCGGCTCCAGAGCTGCGACCGGCTCGTCGACCTCCTCGGGCGACCCTGCGACGCCGATCTCGGCGGCGGCCTTCTTCTTCCGGCCGCGGCCGCCGCGGGACCCGCGCCTGGTTCGCTTCTTCTTCGGCGGGCCATCTGCCGCCTCGGGCGTCTCGCCTTCGTCGACGACCGCCGCCTCGACCTCGACCTCGACGGGCGCCTCCGGCTCCGGCTCGGCGGCCGGCTGCTCCGGCGTCTCCTCCGGTCGGGACTTCGCACGCGACGCCCGGGTCGGCTTCTCGGCCTGGGCCTCGGCGGTGATCGGCCCGGCCCGAGCCGGCTCGGCCGCGACGTCCGCGAGCGTCGCGTACGCGGTTCCGTCCAGCACCCGCTCGACGTGCACCGACACCTTCTTGCCGACCAGCCTGGCGGCTCCACCGACCGCGACCGTGATGCCCTCCACGTGTCCGACCCCGGCCGCCGCGTCGTGGCGTCCGACCTCGACGAGCTTGACCTCGATCGTCTGGCCCTCCGAGACCGGCGCCTCGACGGGCGCGAGCTTCTCCACGGTGCCCTCCTCGAGAACGGCGAAGTGCTCCGGCGACCCTCCGTCTCGGCCGACCACGAGAAAGCGGCGCCTCGTCACCGCCTCGATCTGCTGGAGCCGCTGCGCGCCCGGCCCGATCAGGAGCTCGGCGACGTGCGGGTTCAGCTCGACCTTGAAGGCCTTGGTCCTCGGCTTCGACGTGGCGAGCGAGCGCAGTCTCCTCTCGGCGTCGACGACAGCCGTCGCCTCCGAGACGACGACCCCTTCGCCGGCGCAGGTCGGGCACTTCCTGGTCAGGATCTCCCTCGGCCCGTCGGTGACGTTCTGGCGCGTCATCTCGACCAGCCCGAGGGGCGAGATCTCGACGACGTAGGTCTTCGTCCGGTCGCGCGAGAGCTCCTGCTGGAGCGCCTGCTCGACGGCCTCGCGGTTCTTCGGGTTGGCCATGTCGATGAAGTCGATGACGATGATCCCGCCGATGTCGCGGAGACGGAGCTGGCGGACGACCTCCTTCACGGCCTCCAGGTTGTTCTTCGTGACCGTGTCCTCGAGTCGCGCTCCGGAGGTCTTCGACCGCGAGCCGACGAAGCGGCCGGTGTTGACGTCGATGACCGTGAACGCCTCGGCGTAGTCGAAGATCAGATAGCCGCCGGACGGGAGGTCGACGCGGCGCGAGAGCGTCGAGCGGATCTCGGCGTCGACGCCGAACGCCTCGAAGAGCGGCACCTTGTCGCGGTACCGCGACACACGCTCCGCCATGTGCGGCGACGTCTTCTTCAGATAGCCCTGGATGCGCTTCAGGGTGCGGTCGTCGTCGACGAGCGCCTTCTCGAAGTCGGCGGTGAAGAGGTCGCGGGTGACGCGCAGCGGCAGCTCCGCCTCCTCGAAGACCAGGCTCGGCGCCTTCGACTCCTTCGCCCGGGTCTGGATCTGCTTCCAGAGCTTCATCAGGAAGTCGAGGTCGAGCCTGACGTCCTCCGCCGAGGCACCTTCGGCGGCCGTGCGGACGATCACGCCCCCCTGCTTCGGGGCGACCTCCTTGACGATGTCCCGGAGACGGTTGCGCTCGTCCTCCTCGAGGCGGCGGGAGACGCCGAGCCCCTCGCCGTGCGGGACGAAGACGACGAAGCGGCCGGGGAGCGAGATCTCCGTCGTCAGGCGCGCGCCCTTCGTCTTCATCGGGTCCTTGACCGCCTGGACGAGCACCTCCTCCCCTCGGCCGATCAGGTCGGTGATGCGGCGTCCGCGCGGTCGGCGGCCCTCGAGTTCGGGGCCGACGATCTCGTCGACGAACAGAAAGCCGTTCTTCTCGAGTCCGATCTCGACGAAGGCCGCCTCCATCCCGGGCAGCACGTTGTCGACGACGCCTTTGTAGATGTTGCCGGCGATCGAACGGCGCTCGGGCCGTTCCAGATAGACCTCGGCGACGCGCCCGTCCTCGAGGACCGCGACCCGCTTCTCGGTGATGTCCACGGAGACGAGCAGCTCGCGCTTCGCCGCCGGGAGCGGCGCGCGGCGCGACAGCTGGCGTCGGCGGCCCGAGGAACTGCGCTTCCGGTCGGACGGCGGCTTGCCGTCCCGGCTCGGCTGCCGCTTCCGTTCCGAGGGTTGCTCGGCGCTCGATGCGCCGGACGAGGCGGCGGCGCCATCCTGCGCCGTGCGCCGGTTCCTGCCTCCGCGGCTGCCGCGGCGGCGTTTCGGTTTGGCGGCTGCTTCGCCCGTCTCGGGCTCGGCCGCCGGGGGCGGGCTAGGTGCTGCTGCCTCGGCAGCGGCCGGCACTGCCTCTGCAGCTGACACCGCCTGGGGCGCTGCTGCCGGCTGTTGCTTCTGCTGCTTCCTGCGAAACCAGGGCAGGGGCAAATGAATTCTCCTTCTCGCGCGCGCGCAGCGAGGCGCCCCGCAGCCGAGATGGGCTCGGCGGGACGTCGGCGCGCAGCTCGTTGTAGATGTCGTAAGAGCTCGGCATCGAATGCCTCGCTCTCAGGGTACCAGTCGTTCCGGCGAGGGCCGTGGCGCACCTACGCCGCGGCGGGGCGGAGCTTCGCTCTCCGCGTGCGGATGGCGCGGAGCCGCTGGTTGAGACGCGCCCAGGCCCACGGCTCCACCTCGGCGTAGCGCTTCTCGGACTGGTTGCGGGTCGCCTCGAGGTACTCGAACCAGGCGTCCGCTTCCTCGATCATGAGCAGCTCCTCCGCCTCGCGCTTGTCGCCCATCTGGGGCTCCCTCCGGTGGCTGACCGGCGCGATGCTAGGACGCCTGTCGGACGGACCGGGCTACGGGAACCGGACGCGCTCGCCCGCCACCCGGGTGACGGGTGCCCTGCCCTCGAAGTACCGGACGGCCGCCTCTCCGATCGCGCGGGTTCCCGTGTAGGCGACGCCGCCCTTCACTGCCCAGCCGACGAGCGGGACGAGACCGATCGTCTTCCGCGCGAGCGCTCGGAACCCGAACGCGGATCCGATCACTGCGAGAACCTCGGGGATTCGCTCGCGGTCGATCTCGAAGCCGTGCGCGTCGGCGATCCGCAGCACGAGGCGGATCTGGTTCAGGGTCAGGATCGGCATGTCCGCGCCCGGTACGAAGACGACGGCGCCGATCACGCCGTTCCGGCGGGAGAACCGCCTGATCAGCTCCTCACAGACCGCAGCGCGCAGCACGGGCAGGCGCGCGGCGAGCGGCGTCGCCGACTCGCCGAGCGCGCGCGCGAGACGCTGCGCGATCTCCTCGAGCGGAAACCCGGCGCCGCCGCGGACCCGGACGACATTCTCGTCCAGGACATATGGAAGGTGCCCGGCGACGTCCGCCGCTGACGGGATGACGGCGACGACCGGAAGACGGCGGCGCGCCGCCTCGCCGAACAGCCGCAGGTCGTCGTCGCCCGGCGGCCCGGCGAGGATGTGGACCAGCGCGGCGGCTCCTTCCAGCGGGCCGTGCTCACGGACGGCGGCGGAGACGCCTCCCCGGGTCACGTCCCGGACGAGGATCTGCACCAGGCCGGGAGGTCCCGACACGACGAGCGTTCGGGTCTGCCCGGCGGACGCGCGCAGGCCCGTCACCGCCGTCAGGACCGATGCGGGCGTCACCGACTTGGAGCGTGCCGTCACCAGCGGGCGATGCGGGCGCGTCCGCGTCCGCGGACGTAGATCGCCTGGAGGACGCCGATCGCGAGCAGGTTGGCGATCATCGACGACCCGCCGACGCTGACCATCGGCAACGGGATTCCGGTCACGGGGGCGATTCCGATCGTCATGCCGACGTTCACGAAGATCTGGAAGAGGAAGGCGAACACGATCCCGCCGGCGACGATCGCCGAGTACGGGTCCCGGGCCGCCGCCACCACCTTCAGCCCGCGCCAGACGACGAGCAGGTAGAGCATCAACAGGAGGCCGGCGCCGACGAAGCCGCGCTGTTCCGCGAACGACGCGAACACGAAGTCGGTTGCGTGCTCGGGCAGGAAGTCGAGGCTGGTCTGCGTGGCGCCGGCGACACCCCGGCCGGTGGGACCGCCCGAGCCGACGGCGGTGATCGACTGCCTGACGTTGTAGGTCGATCCACGCGGGTCCTGGTCGGGATGGAAGAACCCGGTCAGACGACTCGTCTGGTAGCCCTTCAGCACCGGCATCCCGGCCGACGGCAGCCACCAGAGCACGCTGAGTGCGAGCACGACGGCGACGATCGCGTAGACCGCCAGGTGCAGCCACCGCACGCCGGCGATGAGCAGCACGCCGACCAGCGCGGCCGCGTACACGAGCGCCGAGCCGATGTCCGGCTGGACGAAGACGAGCACCGTCGGCGGCAGCGCCAGCGCGATCGCGGTCAGCGATGACCGCCACTCGCTCATCCGCTTGAAGCGGTCGGCCAGGAACCCCGCGAGGGCAAGGACGACGAGCAGCTTTCCGAACTCGGAGGGCTGGAACCGGAAGAAGCCGAGGTCGATCCAGCGCCTCGAGCCGCGGGCGACGGTGCCGGCCAGGAAGACGAGGGCGAACAGACCGAGGGTCCCGGCGTAGATCTGCTTGTCGAACCGACGGTAGAGCTCGGGGTCGATCAGGATCACGAGCACGAGGCCGAGCACGCCGATCGCCACGAACACGAGCTGGCGGTAGACGTAGTAGTCGGGGCTACCGGCGACGTCGTGCCGCGTGATCCCTGCGATCCCCCAGATGCCGTAGGCGACGATCGCGAGGACGGTTGCGAGCATCACCCAGTCGAGGCGCGCGAGGAGCGGCGCCTCCTGCGTCAGCTCACGGCGGCGCGCCCTGGCGCGGGATCGTTCGGTCGGGGTGTAGACGATGTCGGCCATCAGTCGGAGTGGATCGGGCCGAGCCCGCCGGTCGACTGTGTGTGGAAGAAGTGCTCGAAGACCCTGAGCGCGGCCGGTGCCGCCGCCGTGCCGCCGTGGCCTCCGTTCTCGATCACCACGCAGACGGCGATCCGAGGCTGCGCGGTCGCCTCGGCCGGACCGTATCCGCACCACCAGGACTGATCCTGGAGCAGCGGCTGGGCGTATCCGGGCGGCTGGACGACCTTCTCGGCCGTACCCGTCTTGCCGGCGATCGGGACCGGGAAGTTTCCGAAGACGGCGGTCGCGGTGCCGTAGGAGGCGTGGGTCGCGCGGAACAGGCCGTCGCGGACGACGGCGAGCGCGGCCGGGTCCACGTTGCTCGGCTTCGGCGCCGGCGGGTTGAGGTAGACGCGGCCGTTCCCGGGCTCGTCGACCGCGTACAGGACGTGCGGTGTGACCAGCTTCCCGCCGTTGGCGATCAGCGAGTAGAAGCGGACCATCTGGAGCGGCGTGACGAGCAGGTCCTTCTGCCCGATCGCGAGCTGGATCGAGTCGCCGGGCTTCCAGAGCCGGTCGATCTGCCAGTGCCCCGGGTCGGTCTTCGCCGTGTACGTCTCCTGGCGCCACTCGGGCGTCGGCAGCAGCCCGGGCTGCTCGGGCCCGACGTCGATCCCGGTCGGTCCGCCGAACCCGAACCGGCTCGCCCACCCCTGGAGCGGATGGCCGCGGTCGGGCGGGAGCGCGTAGAAGGCGTAGCCGAGGTTGTAGAAGTAGGTGTCGCAGGACGCGCCGATGGCCTCGGGCATGGTCATCGGCTGGTTGACGAACGGGTCCCAGTTCTTGAACACCTGGCCGTGCACGGTGAAGCTGGGCGTGCACGGGATGGTCTGGAACGGGGAGATCAGGCGCTCCTGCATCGCCGCCAGCGCCGTCACCGGCTTGAAGGTAGAGCCGGGCGGATACAGCCCCTCGGTGACGCGGTCCAGCCCCGGGTAGTTGTCGGCCTTGGCCGTGGCCGGGTTCAGGAGCGGTGCGAGCTTCTTCGGGTCCGTCCTCCCGGCGAAGATGCTCGGCTTGTAGGTCGGGGACGACGCCATCGCGAGGATCTCGCCGTCGGACGGGTTCATCGCGACGATCGCGCCGCCGTTCGCCAACCAGTGGCCGTCCTGGTGAGCGAGGTTGATGCCGTACTGGAGCGCCCGTTCCGCGGCGCGCTGCAGCGAGATGTCGATCGTGAGCCGGATCGGGTAACCCGGCAGCGGCGTCTGCGTGATCTTCGGCGTGCCGACCCGTCCGCCGACGGAGTTGACCCGCTGGAGCCCTTCGCCGGAGCGCCCGCGGAGGTACTTGTCGTAGCTCTGCTCCACTCCGGCCTGGCCGACGCGGTCGCCGGGGCAGGGGATGTTCGCGTCCTTCGCGCTCGCCGTCTGGCAGCTCTTGTAGTGCTTCTTGTAGACCGACAGTTGGCCCTGTGAGACCTCGCCGACGTAGCCGAGCACATGGGCGAGCAGCGCCTCGGTGTTGTACTTCCGCAGGTAGGTGGCGACGATCTTCACGCCGGGGAACTCGGTGGCGTGCTCCTTCAGGTACGCGACCTGGTCCTCGTGGACGGCAACCTGCATCGTCACGGGCGTGAGCGGGTTCTTCATTCCCTGCTCGAGGCGGGCGAGCAGCTTGTGCAGCGGCACGTTCAGGACCACGGAGAGCTGTTTCATCTCCGCGTAGCGGCCCTGCTTCGGCAGGTCGAACGGGACGACGTCGACGGCGGTCGACCCGCCGTTCGTGACGAGGGTGCGGCCGTTCCGGTCGAGGATCGGCCCGCGCGGCGCCTCGATCGGGAAGGTGCGCAGCTGGTTGTCCCGGGCGGCGGCCTCGTACTTCGTCCCGGAGAGGATCTGGAGCGACCACAGCCTGAGGAGCAGCACCGCGAACACGGCCAGCGCGATCGCGCCGAGGATCGCGACGCGCAGCGCCATCCGCGGGGTGAAGAGGTACGGCTCCTCGACCCGGGGATCGGGCGGCAGGAAGCGGTCGCCGCGGCCGCGGGCGGAGCTAGCCAACGACCTGGATCCTCTCCACGCGCTCTCGTCCGGCCGGCTGCGGCAGCACGACCTTGGCGAGCGCGTACACCGGCCAGGTCAGGATCAGGTTGAGCGCGATCCCCTGGAACAGCGTGCTCCAGAGCACCTCTCGCGCGGGGGCCGGATCGCCGAGCATGTAGTGGAAGGCGAGCGAGCCGAGCGCGTACAGGAACGTGATCACGACCACCGAGACGAAGGGTGCGTGCGAACGATCGCGGCCGGTGGTCTCGCCATAGCGGCCGATCCAGTAGCCGGCGACGGTCAGGAGGAGAGACGTGACGCCCAGCGTGCCGAGGTTGGCCGTGTCGACGAGCAGCCCTCCCCAGAAGCCGATCGCCGCGCCGACCACCGGCCCCCGTAGCAGCGCGACGCAGATGATCGCCACGAGCAGCAGGTCGGGCGTTCCGTGCAGGACCGTCACGTCCGAGAAGACCGACACCTGGAGGATCGCGGCCACGAACACGAAGGCCGCCGCCTTCAACAGGTCGAGGATCACGTGGTCGGCTTCCGGACGAGGACGATCACGGCCTCCAGCGTCGAGAAGTCGACGAAGGGATTGCACTGGATCTGCTTGTAGAGGTCGGTGTCGGACTGCCCGACCTGCGTGACCAGGCAGAGCGGGACCCCGCGCGGGTACAGCGACGAGAGGTCGCCCGACCGCCAGCCGGCGGTGACGAGGACGTCGCCGCGGTTGACGACCTGATCCTTGGTGACACGGTCGACCGTCAGCGAGCCGGACATGCCGGCCTGGGCGATTCCCGACGCGTTCGTCGCGATGTCGAGCGCCGAGACGGCGCTCGAGTCGTCGGTCAGGAGTGTGACCTGCGCGACGTTCGACGCGACCTTGGTCACCTCGCCGACCAGGCCTTCGGCGGTGACCACGGCATCGTGCTTCGAGATGCCGTTGTTCTTGCCCGCCGAGACGACCATCTGTTGGGAGAACTGTCCCGGCGCCCGCGCGATCACGCGCGCGGCGACGGGCCGGTAGTCCTTCGGGTACCGCGGGCTCTCGAGGTAGTGGAGCAGCTGCTTCAGCTGGGCGTTCTCGCGCAGAGCGGACTGGTTGAGGATCGCCTGGGCACGAAGCTGGTCGAGCTCTCTGCGGAGCTTCTTGTTGTCGGACTTGGCATGCAGCAGCCCTCCGAACCAGCCCGCGGCGTCCTCGAACGGGCTGGCGATCCGATCCGCGGCGACCTCGAACGGCTTCAGCACGCTGGAGCCGGTCGACTGGGCGCTGTGCAGGAAGCCGCTGTCCGACTCCCGGAAGTAGACGGTCACGAGCGCCAGCGACAGGAAGATCAGCACACCGACGACGACACGACGGCGCACGACCGCATTGGACCGGGACGAGTGCGTGGACGAGGAGCGCTGAGCGGACGTTCCGATCGCCGCCACGCGCGCAGATGACCTTCCGCGAGGCACCGAACGGATTAGTGTAGTCGCAGCGTCACCGGGCTGAGCCCGGCGACGCGCTCGCGCTCCGCGCGGGAACTGCCAGGGCCGGGAGCGGCCTGGTCGAGGTACGACGGTGCCGGGCTAGCGGTGGTTGCCGGACGCCACCCGGCTGCGTCCCTTGCGCTGGGAGCGGTGGATCACCTCGAACTCCTCGAGGCTGCGGCCCGATCCGACCGCGACGCAGGTCAGCGGCGACTCGGCCAGGTGCATCGGCATGTGGGTCTCGTGCCGCAGGCGCTCGTCGAGCCCGTGGAGGAGCGCGCCGCCGCCGGCGAGGACGATGCCCCGGTCCATGATGTCCGCGGACAGCTCCGGCGGGGTCTTGTCGAGCGTCTGCTTGATCGCGTCGACGATCTGGTTGACCGGCTCCTCGAGGGCGTGCCTGACCTCCTCCGACGAAAGGATGATCGTCTTGGGCAGGCCGCTGACCAGGTCGCGACCGCGGACCTCGGCCTGCACCTCCTCGCGCATCCCCCACGCCGACCCGACCTCGAGCTTGATCTCCTCGGCGGTCTGCTGGCCGATCAGAAGCTTGTACTCGCGCTTCACGTAGTTGATCACGGCCTCGTCCATCTCGTCGCCGCCGACGCGGAGGCTCTGCGAGACGACGATCCCGCCGAGTGAGATCACGGCGACCTCGGTCGTCCCACCGCCGATGTCGACGATCATGTTCCCGGTCGGCTCGGCGATCGGCAGCCCCGCCCCGATCGCGGCCGCCATCGGCTCCTCGATCAGGTACGCCTGCCTCGCGCCGGCGGAGAGGGTCGCCTCCTCGACCGCGCGCCGCTCGACGCCGGTGACGCCCGAGGGGACGCAGACGACGACCCGCGGGTGTGCGAAGCGGTTCTGGTGGACCTTCTGGATGAAGTGACGCAGCATCTGCTCGGTGACGTCGAAGTCGGCGATCACGCCGTCCTTCAACGGGCGGATCGCGGTGATCGTCCCCGGCGTCCGCCCGAGCATCCGCTTCGCCTCGACGCCGACGGCGTGCACCTCACCCGTGCGCTGGTCGATCGCGACGACCGACGGCTCCGAGAGCACGATTCCGCGCCCGCGGACGTACACGAGCGTGTTCGCGGTGCCCAGGTCGACGGCCATGTCGCGGCCGCCGAAACCGGTCAGGTGATCGAAGAGACCCACGGGGAGACGCCAGTCTAGACGAGGGACTGTTCCCGTCAGGGGACTGTCCCCACAGGCCGGTCGTGCCTCGGTCTGCGGGGTCAGACCCCCTCCGGGGTCGGACCCCGTCTCGACCTACCCGAAGCCGTACACGCCCGCGAAGCGCTCGGCGAGCAGGCGGACGAGCAGCGCGGCCGGCAGTCCGACGACGTTCAGGTAGTCGCCCTCGATGCGCTCGACCAGGCCTGCGCCGAGGCCCTGGATGGCATACGCGCCTGCACGTCCCTCCCACTCGCCGGACGCGGCGTACGCGGCGATGTCGCGCGCGGTCAGGGGCCGGAACGTCACCCGCGTCGTCTCCGTGTGCAGCTCCTCCCAGCCCGGGGTGAGCAGGCAGAGCCCGGACACGACCTCGTGGGTAGTTCCACCGAACGTCTCGAGCATCGCGGCCGCCTCGTCCGGGCCGGAGGCCTTCGCGAAGACGCGTCCGCCGCAGACGACCGTGGTGTCCACGCCGAGCACGGGCCTGCCCCCGGCGAGGTCGGCCACGGACCCTGCCTTCCCGTGCGCGTGTGCGAGCACCAGCTCGACCGGGTCGGCGTCCGGAGGATCGTGCTCCTCGTAGTGGGGGGCGAGGGCGTCGAACGGAAGCCGGAGCTGCTCGAGGATCGCGCGGCGCTGGGGCGAGGTGGAGGCGAGCAGCAGCGGCGGAGCCGGCGCGGCGCTCACGCGACCTTTCGCGCCTTCCACATCTCCTCGGCCGGCCAGCGCTCGGCCCACTCCGCGGTGAAGAGGCCGTAGCGGCCCGCGTCGTGGCCCGGGTTACGCAGCTCGACGAGCGCCTCGACCTCGAAGCCGTGCGACGTGAGGACCCGGATCCAGTCGCCGTAGCCGAGGTGGAACTCGATCCCGTCGTCGGACTCCCACTCGAACCGCCGCATGCCGAAGTAGGGACGCAGGAGCTCGGTTCCGGCGGGCTGCACCGGATCGACATCGGGGGAGGTGAGCATCAGGAACGTCCCGTTGACGAGGAACACCAGCTCACCGCCCGGGCGCAGCAGACGAGCCGCCTCGGCGATCCACAGATCGGGCTCGCACCAGATGCTCGCGCCGTACTCCGACACGGCGAGGTCGAAGGACGCGTCCGGGAGCGGCACGTCCTCGGCGCTGGCGTGAACGAGCGGGAACTCGAGGCCGTGCTTCTCCTGCATGCGACGGGCAGTCTCGAGCTGCTCGGCGGCCAGGTCGACGCCGACCGGCCGCGCACCACGCCGGGCCAGCCAGGCGGAGACGTAGGCGGTGCCGCAACCGAGCTCGACGACCTCCTTGCCGGCGACCTCACCGAGGAGCCCGACCCCGCGCTCCGGCACGCCGAGGATGCCCCAGGTGATCTCCTCGGCCGCCCAGCTGCGCTCCGCGCCCGCGACGTAGCCCGCCGCCTCCCTCGCCCAGGCCTCGCGGTTGGCAGCGGCGTGCGCCGTCAGACCTTCCGGCATCGCCAGATCTCCTCCATCGGCCAGGAGCGTGCCCACTCCGTCTCCTCCGGGGTGCGGTACGTCGTCTCCGCACCCTCCGGCGGCCGCACCTCGACGAGCGCCTCGACCCAGAAGCCGTGCTCGCGGAAGAGCCTGATCCACTCGCCGTAGGGCAGGTTGAACTCGACCGGCTCGCCCGGAACGTCGTCGATCCGGCGCAATCCGAAATAGGGAGAGACGAGGCTCCGTGCAGTCACCTCGTCGGTCCAGCAGCAGGTGACGAACGGCGTGGAGTGGGAGAACGCGAACAGGCCGCCCGGGCGCAGGAGCCGCGAGGCCTCCGGCACCGTCAGGTAGGGGTCGCAGAACGTCATCGCACCGTGGTCGCAGAAGACGACGTCGAAGCTCGCGTCCGGCAGGGGGACGTCCTCCGCGCTCGCGTGGACGAGCGGGAAGTCGACCCCCGCATCGGCCATCAGCTCACGGGCATGCTCGAGCTGCCTGGCGGAGTTGTCGAGCCCGACCACCCGCGCGCCGCGCGCCGCGAGCAGGATCGACCATTGCGCGGCGCCGCAGCCCAGCTCGAGAACGTTCTTGCCCTCGACCTCACCGATGATCCCGAGCTCGGAGTCCCGCAGCTGCCACATCCCCCAGCGCGGCTCGTCCTTCCGCCCGATGAAGGCGGCGTTCCGCGCCTGGTACTCGTCGCTGATCCCGTCCCAGGCTTCGCGGTTCCGGAGTGAGTCAGACGAGGTCATCGCCGAACCACAGCGCGACCTCGCGCGCCGCCGACTCGGGCGAATCGGATCCGTGCACGAGGTTGTCCGGCATCGAGAGCGCGAGGTCGCCGCGGATCGTCCCCGGTGCCGAGTCGGCCGGATTCGTCGAGCCCATGGTCGAGCGGACGACCGCGATCGCCCCCTCGCCCTCGAGCACGAGCGCGAGCGTCGGCGCCGAGGTGATGAACTCGACGAGCTCCCCGAAGAAGGGCTTCTCGGCGTGCTCCGCGTAGTGCTCGCCGGCCAGATCCCGGTCGACGGTCAAGAGCCTGCCCGCACGGACGACCAGGCCGCGCGCCTCGAAGCGGCGGAGGATCTCGCCGGCGAGCCCGCGCCTGACGGCGTCCGGCTTGATCAGGACGAGGGTGCGCTCGAGCGCCATGGCCGGCGCAGTTTACTGGTCGCCGCTCAGGCTCTCGGCTGATCCTCGCCGACCGCGGTGCTTCCGCGGCGTGGCAGGCGCAGCGGCTGTTCGAGCGGCTCGGGCGACAGCGCGTCCGTTTCCTCGAACACCGACGAGCGGCGGACGACGGGCGTCTCGCAATAGGGGCACACCTGCCAGAGCGGCTCCAACGGCGACTTGCAGCCGGTGCACGCTTGCTTCAGCTTCGTCGTGCAGACCGGGCAGACGAGGAACTCCGGCTCGACCGCCGCCCGGCAGACGGGGCAGGACGAGACCTGCTGTCCGATCTGCTCTTCCATCGCGCGGATCTCGAGCTCACGCTCCCGGCGGTCCTCGAGGTACTCGGGCGGTCGGAAGAAGAGGTAGACGATCGGGCCGATGAGCGGGACGAGACCGAGGATCGAGGCCATCGCCACCAGCCAGGGGTCCTCGATCCTCCGCCGGGCGTCCTTGTAGACCCAGTAGGCCCAGGCGAGCCAGAGCACGACGACGAAGAAGATCGCCAGGTTCCGGATCACGTGCCACGTCCCGGAGTCGAAGAAGTCACCGATCCGGGTGAACACGTCACTGGAGGTGGTTGTGGTGGTCGTGTTGTCGGCGAAGAGAATGGGGATCATGGCGTCATAGCAGGAGTTTTCCGACGACGTACCCCACGCCGAACGCGATTCCTGCACATGCGGCGATCACGATGGCGGCGAACACGTAGACGCTCATTCGCGTCCGGTGTTGGATGGTACGCCTTCGTCGCGAGCGGCGAGATCGGCGAGCAGGTACAGCGAGCCCGTCACCAGGACTGCTCCCCCCGGCCCGGCGATCGCGCGGGCTTCGGCGAGGGCGACGACGGGATCCCGTTCCTTCTCCGTTCGCGGAAACCATCGGCCTGCAAGCCTTGCAAGTTCGTCGGCGGACAGAACGCGCGTCGAGCTCGACTCGGTCGCGACCAGCGTCTCGCCGATCGCGGAGAGGGCCGCCAGCATCCCGTTCGCGTCCTTGTCGCGGAGGATCGATGCGACGACGACGTAGCGGCGGTCCGGGACTCGCGGCAGGAGCCAGCCGACGCCGCCGAGGTTGTGGGCACCGTCCCAGATCTCGAGTGGTGCCTCCGCTCGACGCTCGAGGCGGCCGGGCAGCGAGACTCCGTGCGCGGGCGAGGCGTCCACCGGTCGTCCGAGGAACGTCTCCGCGGCGGCGACCGCCAGCGCGACGTTGCTCCGGCCGGTGAGAACGGTCGTCTCGGCGCCGGAGGAGCGGGCGAGCGCCTGCCACTCCGGCTCGCAGAGGACGACCGCGGCCCCGGGCTGCACCACCGCGAGCTTCTCAGCCGCGATCTCCTCACGGGTCTCCCCCAGCTGCTCGAGGTGGTCGAGGCCGACGTTGGTGAGCACGACCACCGGGGAACGGAGAACGTTGCTCGCGTCCAGCCGGCCGCCCAGCCCGGCCTCGACCACGGCGGCATCGACCCCGGTGGCGGCGAACTCGGCGAGCGCAGCGGCCGTGAGCGTCTCGAACTGCGTCGCGCCTGCCCGCTCCGCGACAGGCCGAACCCGGGCGATCGCCCGCTCGAAGCCGTCCGGATCCGTGTCCAGCCGCTCGTGCCAGCCGGCGACGTGCGGCGACGTGTACGCGCCCACACGTAATCCTTCGGCACGGAGCAGCGCAGCCGTAAGCCGCGTGGTGGTCGACTTGCCGTTCGTCCCCACCACGTGCAGCGCCGGAAAGGCCAGCTGAGGATCGCCGAGCTCGGCGAGCAGCGCCTGCATCCGCTCGAGCCCGAACTCCTCGGGCCACGGGGAGAGCCCCGCGACCCAGTCAGTCGCCGGAAATCGCATCGAGCTCGCGTCGGTAGCGCGCGAGCTTCTCACGCTCCGCCTCGACGACCGCGAGCGGCGCCTTCGAGACGAAGCGGTCGTTCGCGAGCATCTGCTCGGCCCGCGCGATCTCGCCGCGGAGCCGCTCCCGCTCAGCCTGGACGTTGCCGTTCGCCTTCTGGCGCTCCGGCTTCACGACGACGTCGAAGATCCGCTTCTCGTCGCCCCCGAGCGGGACGAGCACGCCGCTGCGGCGAAAGGTGACCGCCGCGGCCTGCACGCGCTCCAGCGCGCCGGCCTCGGACTCGTCGCCGCCGTCGGGCCACGGGGCGACGATCAGACGGCTCTCCCGCCCCGGTAGGTTCGTCCAGATCTCCTCGGTGACGTGCGGCATCGCCGGGTGGAGAAGCTTCAACAACCGCTCGAGCGCCGCAAGCGCCGTCGCGCGCGCGTCCGGGTCACCGCCGTAGAGCCGAGGCTTGATCGCCTCCGCGTACCAGTCGCAGAAGTCGTCGAAGGTCAGGTGGTACAGCTCGTCGACGAGGTGGGAGAAGTCGAACTCGGACAGGTATCCCTCGATCGACCGCTGGGTCTGCGACAACCGTGCGAGGATCCAGCGCTCCTCGATCGCTGTCGGGCGCACGTCGGGCTCGGTTCCCTCCGTCGCCTGGAGAATCAGGCGGGCAACGCTCCAGAGCTTCTGGGCGAGCTTGCGTCCTTCCTCGATCGCGCCCTCCGAAAATGCGACGTCCTGCGACGAGGCCATCTTCATCAGCCCGTAGCGGGTCGCGTCGGCACCGTAGCGCTCGATCAGCGCGAGCGGGTTCATCCCCGTCCCGAGGCTCTTCGACATCCGGCCGCCGGTCGGCGCGTGGACGAGCGAGTGGATCACCACGTCGCGGAACGGAACGTCGCCCATCAGCTCGAGGCCGGAGAAGATCATCCGGTTCTCCCAGAGGCGGATGATGTCCCGGGCGGTCGTGTTCAGGTCGCCGGGATAGAACGTGCGCAGATCCTCCGTGTCGTCGGGCCAGCCCAGGGTGGCGAACGGCCAGAGCGCGGACGAGAACCACGTGTCGAGGACGTCGTCGCTTCGGGTCAGCTCGCCCGAGCCGCACTCGGCGCACGCGTCGGGAGGCTCCTCGCTGCACGTCCAGTGCCCGTCGGGGCACCGCCAGAGCGGCAGCTGGTGGCCCCACCAGATCTGGCGCGAGATGTTCCAGTCGGGCGCCTCCTCGAGCGACGCGATCGCGAAGCGGTGCTGCGAGTCCGGGTGGAAGCGCACCCTGCCCGAGCGCATGGCCTCGAGTGCGGGCTTCTTCAGCTCGCCCATCGCGCACCACCACTGCGGCGAGATCAGGGGCTCGATCCGGTTCTTGCAGCGGTCGCAGAGCGAGACGGTGTGCCGGTAAGCCTCGCGCTTCTCGAGCTGGCCGCGCTCCCGGAGCCGGGCGAGGATGCGCTCCTCCGCCTCCTCTTGCGGCAGGCCCTCCAGCCCGACCGCGTCCTCGTTCATGCGGCCGTCGGGACCGATCACGGCAAGCTCCGGAAGGTCGTGGTCCCGGCCGATCTCGTAGTCCTTCGGGTCGTGGCCGGGCGTGACCTTCAGCGCGCCCGTGCCGAAATCGAGCTCGACCCGCTCGTCGGCGATCACCGGCACACGTCGCTCCGCCCACGGCACGACGACCTCGCGCCCGATCAGCGTCCGGTAGCGCTCGTCGTCGGGATGAACGGCGACCGCGACGTCGGCCGGGATCGTCGCCACGCGCGCGGTGGCGATCGTGATGTGGACGTCCTCCCGCTCTCCGGAAACGGGGACGAGCGGGTAGCGGACGTACGTCAACACGTCGTCGACGTCGACGTGCGCCAGCTCCAGGTCCGAGAGCGAGGTCTGGTGGAACGGACACCAGTTCACGATCCTGTTCGCCCGGTAGATCCAGCCCTTCTGCCAGAGGTGCACGAAGAACCGCATCACCGCACGGACGTACGCCTCGTCCATCGTGAACCGCTCGCGGCGGTAGTCCAGCGAGGCGCCGATGCGGCGGAACTGGAACATGATCTTGCCGCCGTATTCGTGGAGCCACTCCCAGACCAGCTCGACGAATGCCTCCCGGCCGAGCTCCTGGCGCGACCTCCCCTCGGCGGCGAGATGCTTCTCGACGGCGTTCTGGGTGGAGATCCCCGCGTGGTCGTAGCCGGGCTGGAAAAGCACGTTGAATCCCTGCATCCGCCGCGTGCGGACGATCGTGTCGGCGAGGGAGAGCTGGAGCGCGTGGCCGAGATGCAGGTCGCCCGTCACGTTGGGGGGCGGGTGCGCAATTGCGAAGCTCGGGCGGGCCGAGCCCGGGTCGGCCTCGTACAGGCCCTCCTCTTCCCAGGTTCGCTGCCAGCGCTCCTCGACGCCTTCGGGGCTGTACAGCGAGTCCATACGCCCATTCTACGGAGCACCGTCATCCGGTCCCGGAGGTCTACGTGGATCCAAAAATGTGCATAATGGGATCCAACATGACCAGATATACGCGTCTTTCCCGGTATATCCGTAGATCTAGGATCCGAAATGACTCGCCCTCGTATCCCAGATGGGTCGCCGTTCCGACCGCGGCCCTTGCGGAGTGCACGTGTCCTGAGTGCTGCGAACGCGACCACGACGACGAGTAGCGAGATGAGCGCCGAGAACGGGCACCTCCCCGATCGCTGGGCGGGCATCCAGCGGCCGTACTCGGCCGACGACGTCGATCGTCTTCGCGGAACCGTCCAGCTCGAGCACACGCTCGCGCGCCTGGGAGCAGAGCGGCTCTGGCAGCTCCTCCACTCCGAGCCGTGCGTTCCCGCGCTCGGCGCGATGACCGGCGGTCAGGCGGTGCAGATGGTCAAGGCCGGATTGAAGTCGATCTACCTCTCGGGGTGGCAGGTCGCCGCGGATGCGAACCTCAACGGCCACACGTATCCCGACCAGAGCCTGTACGCGGCCACCTCGGCCCCGGCCCTCGTCCGCCGTTTGAACAACGCGCTGCTCCGCGCCGATCAGATCGAGCACGCCGAGGGGCGGAACGGGACGTACTGGCCGGCGCCGATCGTCGCCGACGCGGAGGCCGGCTTTGGAGGGCCGCTGAACGCCTTCGAGCTGATGAAGGCGATGATCGAGGCGGGCGCCGCCGGCGTGCACTTCGAGGATCAGCTCGCCTCGGAGAAGAAGTGCGGCCACCTCGGCGGCAAGGTGCTCGTCCCGACCGGCCAGTTCCTGCGCACGCTCGCCGCCGCCCGGCTCGCCGCCGACGTCTCCGGCGTGCCGACGATCCTGGTCGCCCGCACCGACGCGCTCTCGGCGACGCTCCTGACCAGCGACGTCGACGAAACGGACGCGGAGTTCGCCACCGGCGAGCGGACGCCGGAAGGGTTCTTCCGGATCCGGGCAGGTCTCGAGTCGGCGATCACCCGCGCGCTCGCCTACGCGCCCTACGCCGACCTGATCTGGTTCGAGACCTCGACCCCCGACCTGGGCGAGGCGCGCGAGTTCGCGGAGGCGGTGCACGAGCGGTTCCCCGGCAAGCTCTTCGCCTACAACTGCTCGCCGTCCTTCAACTGGCGGCGCCACCTCGACGACCGCGAGATCGCGACCTTCCGCGAGACGCTGGCCGCGCTCGGCTACCGCTACCAGTTCGTCACCCTCGCCGGCTTCCATTCGCTGAACGCGGGCATGTTCGAGCTCGCCCGCGGCTACGCCGGCGAGGGTATGCCGGCCTACGTCGCGCTCCAGGAGCTCGAGTTCTCGCTCGAGGAGCACGGCTACACCGCGACGCGCCACCAGCGGGAGGTCGGCGCGGGCTACTTCGACAAGGTGGTCGAGAGCATCTCCGGCGGGCAGGCATCGACGCTCGCGCTGACGGGCTCGACCGAGGCCGAGCAGTTCATCGCCACCCACTGAGAGGAGCGCCATGTCGACAGTCGAGCTGACCAGGGATTCCGACGGACCGCAGCTCATCGCCGCGCTGGCCGAGCACGGGCTGAAGGGAGAGCTGGTCGACGACGACCACCTGACCGTCCAGGTCCAGGACTGCGACGAGGCCGAGCTCGCGCACGCGATCGAGGACTGGCTCGGACAGCGGCAGCTGCCGTTCGTGCCGGTCCGGATCGACGACTGCACCTACGCGGTCGCGCCTCCTGCCGGATAGCGCCGTAGACTCTGATCCCATGGCGACGGTCGGCACGAAGGCCGACGACCTCGCGCTCGCGCTCGAGGAGGCGATCGTCTCCGGCGAGATCGCGCCCGGCACCGTCCTGCGCCAGGAGCAGCTGTCGGAGCAGTACCACGTCTCGCGCACGCCGGTCCGGGAGGCGCTTCGCAGGCTGGCCGCGCTCGGCCTCGTCTCGTTCGTCCCCAACCGCGGTGTGCGCGTGCGCACGCTCTCGCGTGAGGAGCTTCGGGAAGCGTTCCTGGTCCGGGCAGAGCTCGAAAGCCTGGCGACCGAGCTGGCGACTCCGCGGATCACCGAGGAGGGGCTGGCGGCCCTCGACGACGCGGAGAAGCGCTTCGCCGAGCTGACGCTCGAGCTTCGTCGCCGCTCGCGCGAGGGCACCCAGGACGGCGCGCTGGTCGCGGGCTGGGTCTCGGCCAACCACGCGTTCCACGACGTGATCTACGCCGCCGCGGACGCGCCCTTCGTCGAGCGCCTCGCGAAGAGCGCGCGCCGGAGCTTCTTCTCGCACGTCGTCTGGGCAGCCGGTCTCGACATCGACCACCTGTACGAGCAGAACGACCTCCAGCACCGGGCGATCCGCGAGGCGATCGCCGCCCGCAGCACCGCAGGGGCCCGGCTGCTCGCGCGCGAGCACGTGGTGGCGTCCGGCCGCCTCCTCGAGACGATCCTGGACCAGGTGCAGGACCGTCAGCCCGGCGGCGAGCTACGGTTTGCCTGACCGGCTCAGCGGTAGTGCCGGGAGACCATCTCGGCGACGCAGACGGGCTTCTCCTCGCCCTCGCGCTCAACCGTGCCCTTCGTGACCACCTGGATCCCGCCCTCGACCTCGCTCACCTCGAGGACCTCGAAGTGCGCGCGGATGCGGCTGCCGACCGGCACCGGCGCCGGGAAGCGAACCTTGTTCACGCCGTAATTGATCCCCATGCGGAACTCGCCGCGCTCGGGCCGCACCGCGTACTGGAACTTCACCAGCAGCGAGAGCGTGAGGAAGCCGTGCGCGATCGTCGTCCCGAACGGGCCCTGTGCCGCCCGCTCCGGGTCGACATGGATCCACTGGTCGTCGCCGGTCGCCTCCGCGAAGCGGTCGATCCGCTCCTGGGTGAGCTCGAGCCACTCGCTCGGCCCGTAGGTATCGCCAGAGTTCACGCGCGCGAGTCTACGCGCTCTCGCCGGCGGCGAGCTCGCCGGGAAGCTCGTCGTCGGCCGGCCCGGCACTGGTGACGAGCGTCGGCTTCAGCCCCTTCTGGATCGTCTCCCTGGTGATCACGCACTTGGAGACGTCCTTGCGCGAGGGCAGCTCGAACATCACGTCGAGCAGCGCGTTCTCGATGATCGAGCGCAGGCCGCGGGCCCCCGTCTCGCGCTCGAGCGCCTTGTCGGCGATCTCCCAGAGCGCGTCGTCGGTGAAGACGAGCTCGATCGAGTCGTAGTTGAAGAAGCGCTGGTACTGCTTGACGAGCGCGTTCTTCGGCTCCTCGAGGATCTTGACCAGGTCGTCGCGGAGCAGCTGGTGCACGGCCGAGACGACCGGGAGACGGCCGATGAACTCGGGGATCAGCCCGTACGAGAGCAGGTCCTCCGGCATCACCTGCGCGAGCAACTCGGAGCCCTCCTGCGAATGCTTGGAGTGGATCTCGGCGCCGAATCCGACCGCGTTCTTGCCGATCCGCCTGGCGATGATCTTCTCGAGCCCTGCGAACGCGCCGCCGCAGACGAAGAGGATGTTCGTGGTGTCGATCGAGAGGAACTCCTGGTGCGGGTGCTTGCGCCCGCCCTGGGGCGGCACCGACGCCACCGTTCCCTCGAGGATCTTGAGGAGCGCCTGCTGGACGCCCTCGCCCGACACGTCGCGCGTGATCGACGGGTTGTCCGCCTTCCGCGCGATCTTGTCGACCTCGTCGATGTAGATGATCCCGGTCTCGGCCTTCTTGATGTCGAAGTCGGCCGCCTGGATCAGCTTCAGGAGGATGTTCTCGACGTCCTCGCCGACGTAGCCGGCCTCCGTCAGCGCGGTCGCGTCGGCGATCGCGAACGGGACGTTCAGGATCCGGGCGAGTGTCTGCGCGAGGTACGTCTTGCCACAACCGGTCGGGCCGAGCAGGAGGATGTTCGACTTCTGGAGCTCGACGTCGTCGTCGGCCGAGCCCATCTGCACGCGCTTGTAGTGGTTGTAGACCGCGACCGCGAGCGTGCGCTTCGCCGTCTCCTGGCTGACCACGTACTCGTTGAGCAGCGTGTAGATCTCGGTCGGGCGCGGGAGGTTGTCGAGATCGAGATGCGCGGGAGCGGTGAGCTCCTCGTCGATGATCTCGTTGCAGAGGTCGATGCACTCGTCGCAGATGTAGACGCCGGGGCCGGCGATCAGCTTCTTGACCTGCCGCTGGCTCTTGCCGCAAAAGCTGCAGAGAAGCTGCTCGTTCCCTTCGGATGCCCGGGCCATGTCCTCGTTGTACCTCGATTTCCCGCTCTCGCCTAGCCCCTCGACCTACCGATGCTCGATCACCTGGTCGATGATGCCGTATTCCTTCGCCTCCTCGGAGCTCATGAAGTAGTCGCGCTCCATGTCCTTCGACACCTTCTCGAGCGGCTGGTCGGTGTGCGTGGACATGATCTCTTCCATCTTCCGCTTGAGGGCGATCGTCTCCCGGGCATGGATCTCGATGTCGGTCGCCTGCCCCTGGAAGCCGCCCCAGACCTGGTGGATCAGGATCTTGGCATTCGGCAGCGCCATCCGCTTCCCTTTCGAGCCGCCGGCGAGAAGGAGCGCGCCCATGCTCATCGCGATACCGACGCAGATCGTCTGCACGTCGGGCTTGATGAACTGCATCGTGTCGTAGATGGCCAGACCCGAGTACACGGAGCCCCCCGGCGAGTTGATGTAGATCGAGATGTCCTTGTCGGGATCCTCGGACTCGAGGTGGAGCAGCTGGGCGACGATCAGGTTCGCGATCTGGTCGTCGATCGGCGTGCCGAGGAAGATGATGCGTTCGTTCAGCAGCCGCGAGTAGATGTCGAACGCGCGCTCGCCGCGCGACGTCTGCTCGATCACCATCGGGATCAACGGGCTCATCAGGCAGGCTCCTTGCTTCCGGGGGTCCACAGCTTCGTCTCTGGCGCGGCCGCTCCTTTGTCGGGCGTCCAGAGCTTCTCGCGGGCGCGGGCGAGGTCGAGCGGGATCCGCTCGGCCTCGGCGACCACCAGGTCGAGCGCCTTGCGCATGCGCAGATCCTCGCGGAGGAGCTCGTGCCGGCCGGAGGCGAAGACCTGCTCGACGACCTCGTCGGCCGCCGCCTCGTCCTCTGCCTCCGCGTGCTCGCGGATGAACTCCCGGAGCTCGTCGTCGGACACCTCGATGTCCGCCTCGTCGGCGACGGCCTCCAGCGCGAGCTCGCGCGCAACGGAGCGGGCCGCCTCGGCGCGCAGGCGCTCCTCGAGCTGCTCCGGCGTCTGGCTGGACGCGGCCAGGTATGTCTCGGGCGAGATCCCGCGGCGCTCGAGCGACTGGACGAGCCCGGCGAGCAGCTCGCGGGTGCGGGCCTCGACGAGTGGTCCGGAGGGCTGGACCCTCGACGCGTCGACGAGCGCGTCGACCGCGGCGGCGCGGAACTGGGACTCGGCCTCCTCCTCGATCTGGGCGCCGATCTTCTGCTCGAGGTCGGCACGCAGCTCGTCGAGCGTGTCGAACTCGCTCGCCGCGCGGGCCAGCTGGTCGTCGAGCGGAGGGAGGATCTTCTCCTTGACGTCCTTGAGCGTGACCTCGACCGCCGCCGTCTCGCCGCCGGCCAGTTCGACCTCGACCTCCTTCGTCTCGCCCGCGGACATCCCGAGGATCGTCTCTTCGATCTCATCCAGCACCCGTCCGGCTCCGACCTCGACGACGTAGTCGCGTTGCGCCTCCCCACCCTGCTGGACGAGGTCGACGACGACCGTGTCGCCGGCCTGGACCGGGCGGTCGACAGGCGCGAGCTCGGCGACCGCGAACCGCAGCGCCTCGACCTGCTGGTCGACGAGCTCGGGCGGGACCTCCGCGCCGGCGTACGGAACCTCGAGCCCCTTCCAGTCGGCGATTTCGACCTTCGGCTGGACCAGAACGGTGGCGGTGAAGCTGAAGTCCCTGTCGGACGTCTCGGGCAGCTCGTAGGCGTATTCGGGACGGGCGACGGGACGGATGCGCATCCCCGTGAGAGCGTTCCGGTACCAGCCTTCGATGTGGCTCTCGACCGCTTCCGAGTAGAGCCGCTCCTTGCCGATCCGTGAGACCAGGACCTGCATCGGCACCTTCCCCTTCCGGAAGCCCGGGATCTTGACGGACGCGGAGAGGTCGGAGGCGGCGTGCTCGACGGCGTGGTGGACGTCGTGGGCCGGGACGTCGACGGTCAGGCGGACCTTGTTGTCGGGGAGCTCTTCGACGCGGGTGGGCATACGTGGCGCCATCGTAGCCATCCCCACCCAGGCCGCCGGGTAGTCAGTGTGGACCGCATCGAACGGGGCGTCCTGCACCATGCTGGTGAGCGATGGCCGGCCACTACGAGTCGATCGGAATCGAGCGCACGCGTACGGAGCTCGGGCCCCTGATCGTGCACGCACGCGCCAGCGTCCGGCCCCGGCACCACCGGGACGGCGGCGCCACCTACGAGATGACGACCGACTGCGCGTTCGCCCCGCACGACGTCCCGGCGACGTGTCGCCGGGTAGCGTCGTCCAGGGATCGTTCTGGCTGATGGGGCGCCTCCTGCCCGCGTGACCCGTGATGGATGCGGGCGAGAGGACTCGAACCTCCAAGGAGCAAGCTCCACCGGGACCTAAACCCGGCGCGTCTACCAGTTCCGCCACACCCGCGGCTCGTTCACAGGATAGAGCGGCCCGTCGCCGCCGCCGACCTGCGCGGCGGCCGCGACGCAGACGGCCCGGAGCTACCTCTCCGGAACGTCAGCGGCGCGGAGCGCACCGGACTCTTTGGAGATTTGGAAGGGGTGGCACTGGACGCCCGGCGCTCGACGATTCCCCCAGAGATCGAACACCGGCTGTTCCCGGGAGAGGGAGGTTGAGGTGCGCCACCCCTTCGCTGGGACTAGTTTGGCCGTTCTGGAAGATTTCTAAACACGCGTCGACGATCTGCCTCGCTGCGCTTGCGCCGCACACGCCGATCGCCGAGCCGGTGGGCGCCGACGACGAGGATCGGCGTCAGCACGATCAGCCCGAGCAGGATCCCCGGAATGATCAGCACCCACTTCTCCGAGATCCGTCCTGTCTTGGAGAAAGCCTGGCCGGGCTGCGGCGCGAAGTCGGGCTGGGCGAGGACCTTCGAGTCCGAACCCGGGGTGGCGAACGTCGCCGCCGGGACGGCCGAGTCCACGAGCCAGCGTCCGCCGACCTTCCGCATCGCGATGTCGAAGGACACCGCTCCGAGCGGCGCTCCCTTCTCGAGGTGCACGAGCAGCACGATGTCGGCCCGGCTCCTCGCCATCCGGTCCACGGTCCAGCCGTGGAAGCTCGTTCCGATCACCGGGAAGGGCGTGACGGGCATGAACCCCTTCGCCCAACTCGCCCGGTTTCCCCCGCGGCGCATCGCCGCGGTGGCCAACGGCCATGCCCGCTCGGAGTGCCGCCGTCCGATCGCCGCCGGAACGAAGACGTCGAGGGTCCGGTCGATCGCGGCCCGATCGGCGGGCGGGACGCCTACCTTCGCACCAGCGGTTGACGCCAACCAGCCGGCCAGGGAGAGAGCGACGGCGACGACGACCGCGATCCGGTGCACGCTCCGACACTAGCAAAAGCGCTTTGGCGGTTACGGCTGAGGAAGGACACCGCCGCAGAGTTCTGGTCGCCTTCCTCGATCGGCTCGGCGGCGGGAATCGGGGCGGCAACGCCGCAGCTGCACTGGCCACGACGTCTGGAAGGGGATCGCCGTGCAGGAGGCGCTCGCGTCCCACTGCCGCAGGCAGGGTGATGCGTGCGGCCCTCGGGGGCGGGGTGGTCATGCTGCTGGGGCCGGCGCGAACCTGTGCGGGCGGTCGCCGGACACGACCTGGGGAGCCGGGCCGGTACTTGCCGGGCGGCGCGGAGCTCGCCCGCCACCTCGCGGCGAGGTTCGACCTTCCGGAGGACGACTGCACGATCTCGTCCGCGTCTCCGAGTACGCGTACGTGATGACCGGCTCGGGGCGCTGTACGAGCAGCTGCACGAGGTGTTCGATGCCGACTATGCGTCGGTCCTCTGCATCGGTTCCTGGCGTCGTTGCCGGGCCGTCTCGAGGCGGGGACGGCGTCGAACGTCTCCCGCTGATCGTGACGACGAACTACGACGACCTGATGGAGCGCGCGTTCGGTGAAGCGGAGGAGCCGTACGACGTCGTCGTGCGGCTGACCGCCGAGCACGGCGAGAAGGTTTCCGCTCTCGATCGCCCGCTTGAAGATCGCCCTCGGCTGCCCTGCCCTGTCAACGGCCCCTTCCCGGTGGGGCCGGACGGCGGGTGCAGCCTAAGGGTTCGTCAGGGAGCCCGAGATGCGACTTGGCGGGGCGCCCCGCCCTCGGCCGGAAACAGAGGTCGGGCCGAACGTCGCTCTGCGCGGCGGCTAGCCTTCCGTGCCATCAATGCTGCCTTGCCAAAGTAGTCGCCAGGGCCGCCTGACCCGACGTCGTCGACGTTGTCGGTCACGGTTCCCTCGCCGACCACGAAGAAGCCGACGCCGCTCTCGCCTTCGGTGAGGATCACTTCCTCCGCGGAGAAGTTCCGCTCCTTCAACTCTTCCGCCAGCCGATTGATGTCACGG
>JBLMYA010000061.1:0-3122 GCA_050258035.1 Verrucomicrobiota bacterium | reverse complement strand
TCCATTCCCAAGGCGATGAAGATCTCGCTCATGTACGTCTCGAACCGACGCCAGTCCTCCGGAGCGACATGTCGAGCGCGAATGGCATGCGGTGCCGCATGCTCCATCACGTCGTCTGGCGCTTCGGGCGTGCGCACGACCTGCGGTATCGAGATCACATCGCGGTCGTCTGCACCGATCGCTGTTGCCTGGACATTCACGTGGGTTGCTCCTTCTTCGGGCGCCGGCTTTCAACGCGAGTAGCGAACGTGTCAGCGGTTAGTGCTCGAGTGCCCGGGATTTCTTACCTTGCGGCTCGTCACGCCACCGTTTGGGCGGTGCCCGGCAGATCCTCCTCCAGCGACCCGAGCACGTACTCGGCCCCGGCATCGAGTAGCTCCTCTTCGCTGTACTTGCCACTCGCGACACCAACGCCGACCGCATTCGCAGCATGCGCGGCGACGATGTCCCTCGGCGTGTCCCCGACGACGAGCACGCGCCGCGGGTCGAGCGGCGAGCCGGAGATCACACCGCCACGGTCGATCGCCTTGCGGGTCAGCTCGCCGCGGTCGGCCGCATCGGACCCGTACCCGCCAAACGCGAAGAACCGGCTCAGATCCGCGCGCGCGAGCTTGCTGTGCGCCGCGGTCTCGAGTGCTCCGGTCGTGATCCCGAGCAGGAAGCCGCCTCGGCAGAGGCGGAGAAGCTGCTCTTCGACGCCGGCGAGCACGCGGTACCCGGACGAGCGTGCAACCTCCTCGGGGAGCCGCATGAGGTAGCGGGAAACGACGCGCGCGAGTTCCTCGGTCGAGGGGTCGTGGCCGACGACCGCTCGAAACGTGAGCGCCCCGACCACCGGATCCGTCATCCCGGCCTCCGTGAACTCGCCGATGTCGGCTGGAATCCCGTACAGGTCAGCGAACGCCCGACGCCAGCTCCTCGTGCCGGCGCCCCCCGTTTCGATGAGGAGGCCGTCGACGTCGAACAGGATCGCCTGTGGCCGCGGAATCGCGAGCTTCTGCCGGAGAGCCTCGGATGACTCAGACAAGCGCACCCTCGTCGACGGGCGCCCCGGCCCGGATCCGCTCGCGCGCGGCGTCCACCGAGTCCCAGACGTTCCAGAGCAGGAAGCCGCGCGGCCGTCGCTCCGCGTCCACGTAGGCGATCACGCCCTTTCGATTCGGCTCCTCCCAGTGGACGACGGTGTCGAGGCGCGAGTCCACTTCGCCCACCGCCTCGTAGCCCAGGTCGAACAGGTCGGAGTAGAAGAACGGCAGGTGCTCGTACACGTCGGCGGCGCCGGCCATGTTCCCGCCGACGACCCTGCCGTGCGTGTTCGCGTGGTCCTCGTGCTCGATCCGGAAGCGGCGGCCGAGCGCCGGCAGAGGAAAGCTCGCAACGTCTCCAGCCGCGAACACGTCGTCGCGCCCGCCGGCGCGGCCGAGCTCGTCGACGACGATGCCGTTGCCCACGGAGAGCCCGGCTGCCTCCGCCAGTTCCGTCCGCGGCTCGACGCCCAGGCCGGCGACGACCATGTCCGCCTCGAGCGAGCGCCCCGAAGCCGTGCGGACGACGCCGTGCTCGACGTCACCGACCGACTCGCCGGCGAGCACCTCGACGCCCTGCTCCCTGTAGTAATCCGTGACGAACGCCGAGAGCTCGGCCGGGAACATGCGCGCGCCGATCCCCTGATCCGGGAACAGCATCGTCACCCTGACGCCCGCGCCCGCGAGCGCGGCCGCCAGCTCCGAGCCGATGAAGCCACCGCCGACCACTACCGCGCGCGCGCCGGGCCGCGCCAGCTCGCGGACGCGCCTGTAGTCGTCGAGCGTTCGAAACCAGATGACGCCCTCGGCGCCCGGGATCTCGCGCGGTCGCGCGCCCGTCGCGAGCAGCAGGCGCTCCCACGCGTACTCCCCACCTGCGTCGTCGCGCGCGTACCTCGCCTCGAGGTCGATCGCGATGATCCGACGACCTGTGCGCAGCTCGACTCCAGGTGCGGGCTCGCGCCAGACCTTCTCTTCGGGCGCACCCTTCCAGAGCCCCTTCGAGAGCAATGGCCGCTCGTACGGCGGGTGCGGCTCGGCCCCGACGAGCACGATTCGCCCGTCCGAGTCGTGCTGGCGGATCCCGGTGGCGGCAGCGTCTCCCGTCATGCCGCCGCCGACGATCAGGTAGCGCGTCGATTCCATCTCTCCTCGTTTCCTGTTGTGGGTCGCGAATGGTTTGTGTCCCCATCGGCCTCGTCCTTACCACCCGACCGCTTGCAGGCGGAGGCGCGTGCAGACGCTTTGTCCCGTGCATACGTGCAGCTTTTTGGTGCAGCGGATCTCTCTCCGACCTGGACTACGATGCGCCTGCCGACGTCACCGACAAGCCCAGCGGCTGGGCCCTCCCGCGACGAGCCAGGGGAGTAAGAGGATGAGCGCACCCGAGACAAGACCGCCGGTTCCCCCGTTCACTGCCGAGACGGCCAGAAAGAAGGTGCAGGCCGCAGAAGACGCCTGGAACACCCGCGATCCAGAGAAGGTCGCCCAGGCCTACACCGCGGATTCGGTCTGGCGCAACCGGGACACGTTCGTCAGCGGGCGCGACGCGATCGTCGCATTCCTTACCCAGAAGTGGCAGCGAGAGTTGGACTACGCCCTCCGCAAGAACCTCTGGTCATTCGAGGGCAACCGAATCGCCGTGCGCTTTCAATACGAGAGCCACGACCAGGACGGGCAATGGTGGCGCAGCTACGGGAACGAGCTGTGGGAGTTCGATCAGCACGGGTTGATGAGCCGTCGCGAGGCGAGCATCAACGACGTCCGCATCGAAGAGAACGATCGCCGCATCTTCGGGCCCCGTCCCGCGGACGAGCACGGCCGCGAGCTCCCACTGCGCTGACGTAGCTCGCGGCGAGCCACGAGCACGATGGCGGCGCGGCCGCTGGCGCGCAGAGAGGCCTACGGAGGCGGCTGGCGATCGGGGCTCGTGCCGCTCCTCCGTCTTCCGCGTCGGCTTCCGACGAGCCCCGCTGGCACTCTCGCTCGGGAGATGCAAGAATCGGCGACCGGTGCTGCGCTACGGGGAGCCACAGGTCGCAGTCGGTGTCGTCTTCTTCGTCCTCGCCGTAATCATCGTCGCGGTCTTCGTGACGG
>JBLMYA010000060.1:0-17224 GCA_050258035.1 Verrucomicrobiota bacterium | reverse complement strand
GCCGTGAGCACCCCCTTGCCGATGCTGCTCGAGAGCAGGAAGGCGATCACGATCGCCAGCAGGAGATACGGAAAGGCGTACAGCGCGTCCATGAACAGCACGAGCACACGGTCGAGCTTGCCGCCGAAGTAGCCTGACAGGAGCCCGAGCGGCACGCCGAGCGCGATCGCGAGAACGAGCGAGATGACAACGACCTTGAGCTCGGTCTGGGCACCCCAGATCACCCGCGACATGACGTCTGTCGACTGGACCGTGGTCCCCATCAGGTGGTGGGACGAGGGCCCTGTGAGCTGGGGGAAGCGCTGGTTCCCCGACCGGTACTGGTCGAAGTCGTACGGCGAGATCACCGGGGCGAGGATCGCGAGGAGGACGAAGAAGAGGGTGATGCCGGCGCCGATGTAGAGCATGACCCGCGCGAAGCCGTGTGCTTCCCGGATCGGGCCCACGGCCCGGCGCACACCGCGCAGTCGCGACCTCCGCGGTACGGCGACCGGCGTGGTTTCGGCAGGCGCGGCCATCAGTAGCGGATCCTCGGGTCGATGAACGCGTTGACGAAATCGATCAGCAGGCTGACGAACACGACGACCAGGCCGAAGACGACGACGATCCCCTGCACCGCGTTGTAGTCGCGGTTCTCCAGGTAGAGGACGAGCTCGTGGCCGATGCCGGGCCAGTTGAACGTCGTCTCCGTGAGCACTGCGCCGCCGAGCAGCAAGGCGAGCGTCAGGCCGATCACCGTGATCACCGGGACCAGCGCGTTCTTGAAGGCGTGGTGGTACACGACGTCCCGCTCCCTGATCCCGCGGGCGCGGGCGGCCTCGATGTGGTCGTCCTTGAGGGTGCGGATGACGTTGACGCGGATCAGGCGGATGAAGACGCCGGCGGTGACCAGCCCGAGCGTGACCGCGGGCAGGATCAGGTGCTCGGACACGTCGCGGAGCGCGCTCCAGTTCCCGTCGATGATCGCGTCGATCGTGTAGATGTTGGTATGGGTCTCGAGTGTCGCCTGCGTGATCGGGCTCGCTCGGCCGGACGTCGGTAGCCAACCCAGGGTCGAGCCGAAGAGAAGCTGCGCCATCAGCCCGAGGAAGAACACCGGCATCGCGTAGATGACGATCCCGAACATCCGGCCGCCGACGTCCATCGGGGTGTCGCGGAAGCGGCCCGCCAGGAGCCCGACGAGCACGCCGACGACGACGGCGACGATCATCGCGAAGAAGGTGAGCTCGAGGGTGGCCGCGCCGTTCACGAGGATGATGTCGCTGATCGGGCGCTGGTCGGTGATCGTCCGTCCGAAGTTGCCCTTGGCGACGTCCCCCAGGTAGTCGACGTACTGCCGCCAGAGCGGCTGATCGAAGCCGAGCCGGTGTTTGATGTCGGTGATCACCGACTGCGGCACGTGTCCCCCGAGCGAGGCCGAGATCGGGTCGCCGGGGGCGACGCGCATGAGCAGGAAGACGAACGTCAGCAGGATCAGGACCATCGGCACGACGAGCGCGAGCCGCGTCAGCAGATACGACTTCAGCGATGTTCCCTGGCCGGCCGCCATAGACCTCCGAGGTTAGACGTCCTTCGCCGGGAGGGGCGCCGGAGGGGCGCCGGCGTCGGCGCCCCTCCGGGGGTGGGTGAGAAGGACTACTTCGACAGAAGCCAGAACCGCATGTTGAACGCGGCGTCCAGCGTCCGGTCGATGCCCTTCACGTTGCTGCGCGAGACCGCGACCATCTTCCCCTGCCAGTAGGGGATGATCGGCACCTCCTTGGCCGCGAGCACCTGCGCCGCCTTGATGACGGCAAGCCGCGCCGGTGTCGTCCGGGCCGCGTACTCGGCCTTGATCAGCCGGTTCATCGGCTTGCTGTTGTAGCCGTTCGCCATGAAGTTGTCCGGCTGGTAGAAGGGGACGATGTAGTCCTCGCCGTCCACGTAGTCCGGGAACCACCCGAGCTGGAAGGCGTTGTACCGCTTTCCGGGCTCAGCGCTGTACTGCGCCCACTCCGCCGACTTCAGCGTGACCTTGAACAGCCCGCTCCCGTTCAGCGCGCGCTGGATCTCGGCGTACTCGTCGGCCGAGGCGTCGCCGTAGTGGGTCGGCGTCCACCAGATGTCGATCGGCACGGGTGTCGTGACGCCGGCGGCCTTGAGCACTGCCCTCGCCTTGGCGACGCTCGGCGCGCGGCCGTAGAGCGTCGCGAACGCGTCGATGTGACCGGGCAGCCCGGCCGGCACCATCGAGTACAGCGGCTTCACGAACCCGTGGTAGACGCGCGTCGCGATCGTCTGCCGCGGCATCAGGTAGGCGATCGCCTTGCGGACGGCGAGGTTGTTCGTCGGGGCGCGCGTCGGGTTGAAGACGAGGTAGCGGATCACGACGCCGTTCCCCGAGTGCACCTTGATGCCGCTCGCCTTGCCGAGCGACAGGAGCTCGGTCGGCGTGAAGTCGCGGAACGCCATGTCGATCTCGCCGCGCTGGAGCGCGAGCTTCATCGTCGATGACTTCGAGTAGTAGTTGATGATCAGGTTGTCGTTCTTCGGCTTCGGCCCCCAGTAGTTCGAGTTGGCCTTGAAGACCGCCTGCTGGCCCGGCGTGTACTTGACCAGCTGGTACGGGCCGGTGCCGACCTGGGACTGCGAGTTGTCGCGGATCTTGTCGGCCGGGTACAGCGCCTTGGGGACGATGTACCCCGCGTTCGTGGCGAGGATGAACGGCCACGTCGACTGCGGCGACTTCAGGTGGAACGTCACCCCGTAGGTGCCGTTCGTGCTCGTGCTCTTCAGGTTGGAGAGCAGCGCGTAGATGCCCTGGTCGCCCTTGATCTTGATCACCCGGTCGAACGACCACTTCACGTCGGCCGACGTCATCGGCGTGCCGTCGGCGAACTTGACGTTCCTGCGCAGGGTGCAGAACCAGGTGGACAGGTTCCCCTTCGGCCTGCAGCCCGTCGCGAGCACCGGCTCGAGCTTGGCGCCGTGCGGATAGCCGTAGAGGCCCTGGAAGAGGAGCAGGTCCAGGGTGAACGTCCCGTAGTCGTACTCGTTCGCGGGGTCGATGTTGGTGACGCTGTCCGTCGTCCCGTCCACGAGCGTGCCGGCCTGGGCGTGGCCGCCGCGGGCCCAGGCGGACGCCGCGACCACCGCCACGGCAACCAGTCCCAGCACCGCGACGATCGCTGCAGCCCGCAAGCTGAAACGCTTTCTCGTCATGTGTCCCCTCCGTCGATGAGTGCGGCGAGTATGCCAACTTGGACGTTCCGGACGTCGCACAGGTTGGCCGGGAACGACGAAGGGCGGCCGGAGCCGCCCTTCCGGTACTCGTCGACTCCGCTGTCTACGCCGCGACCGACTGGAGGTCGCGCAGCGCAGCGAGGCGTGCCAGCGCCTGGCCCTCGAGCTGGCGGACACGCTCGCGGGTCAGGTCGAGCTCGTGCCCGATCGCTTCGAGCGTCCACGGCTCGCCCTCGAAGCCGAAGCGCAGCTCGAGGATGCGCCGCTCGCGCTCCGGGAGCGCGTCGAGCGCCTTCCGCACGCCCTGGCGGCGGAGCGACTCCTCCGCCTCGTCGAACGGATCGGCGGCCTCGCGGTCGGCGAAGAGGTCGCCGAGCTCGCCCTCGTCGTCCGCGCCCACCGTCTGGTTCAGCGAGACCGACGCATGGGCCGCGGACAGCGCCTCGTCGACGTGCTGGATCGGGAGCCCCGTCGCCTCGGCCAGCTCGGCCTTGGTCGCCTCGCGGCCCAACTCGACCTCGAGCCGGCGGGCGGCACGGCCGAGCTTCTGCTGCCGCTCGACGACGTGGACCGGGACGCGGATCGTGCGGGCGTGGTTGGCCACGGCGCGCTGGACCGACTGCCGGATCCACCAGGTGGCGTACGTCGAGAACTTGTACCCGCGCCGCCAGTCGAACTTCTCGACCGCGCGGTTCAGCCCGAGCGTTCCCTCCTGGATCAGGTCCAGGAAGGGCACGCCGAGCCCGCGGTAGCCCTTCGCGATCGACACGACCAGGCGGAGGTTGGACTCGATCATGCGCCGCTTCGCCGTCGGGTCGCCGCGCTCGATCGCCTTGGCGAGGTAGACCTCCTCGGCGGCGGTCAGCAGCTTGTGACGACCGACGTCGGCGAGGAAGAGCTGCAGGCTGTCGGCCGCGCCGCTGACCGGGGCGGCGTCGTACGTCGCAGCAACCGGGGCGGCCGGCTCGGCCTCGTCGGCGGGCTTGCCGACTTCGAGGCCGATCGTCTCGAGCTCGCGCGACAGCAGCTCGACCTCCTCTTCGCCGAGGTCGTGCTCGAGCGCGAACGCCTCGAGCTCTGCCGGCTCGACGAATCCGCGCTCCTCGGCGCCCTCGATCAGCAGGCGCGCCTGATCGCTTTCAAGCAACTCGTGCAACTGATTCTGCGTCAAGTGAGTCCCGTCGTCCTTTCACCGTCTTTTCGAACTGATACCCCTGTCTTCCCGACGAACACCGCTGCTTGGATCCGGTTCCCCAAACTTTCTCACCCTAACGGGAATGTCCTCGCCTTACCAACCTGTGCAGCGTACGACCATCCCGTTAAAGGACTGTGAAGAACGAAACGCGTGTCTGTAACGAGATATTCCGAGCGTCCGGGGTGCTTGGATTCCAAGACGTCGTTCGCCGGGAAAGGTTGGCAGGTTGGGCGGCCGGAGTAGGTGACTACTTCCGACCCCGCGGGCGCCGCTTGGCGGCCGGCCCTCTCGACCGCCGTTCGGCCAGGAGCTCGGCTGCTCGTTCGAGCGTGAGCGATTCGACTGCGTCTCCACCCCGTAGGCTTGCATTCGTCTCCCCGTCCGTGACGTAGGGACCAAATCGACCGTCCTTGACCACGACTTGACGCTCGGATGAGGGGTCTTGGCCGAGCTCGCGCAGGGGAGGCTTGGGCGCGCCGCGGCCCCTCCGGGTCTTCGGAGCGGCGAGCAGGGCAAGCGCCCGGTCGAGGTCGATCGAGAAGATCTGCTCCTCGCTCTCGAGCGACCGGGTCTCGCTCCCGCGCTTGACGAACGGCCCGTAGCGCCCGTTCATCGCGAGCACCTCCTCGCCGTCCACGACGCCGACGACACGCGGGAGCGACAGGAGCCGAATCGCGTCCCCGAGGGTGATCGACTCCGGACTCATGGTCGAGAGGAGCGACGCCGTCCGCGGCTTCTCCTCGGAACCCTCCGGCGGCTCCTCCGTGACGTACGGTCCGAAGCGGCCGCTTCGCACGAGCACGGGCCGGCCCGTCTCGGGGTGGGGCCCGAGCTCGCGGGCGTCGCCGGGTGCGGCGAGAAGCTCCTCGGCACGCCCCGCTGTGAGCTCGTCCGGAACGACGTCCTCGGGCAGCGATGCCCGCGCGTCGCCCCGCTCGAGGTACGGCCCGTAGCGTCCGACGCGCACGACGATGTCGCTTCCCGGGATCTCGATCGAGTTGACCGCGCGCGCGTCGATCTCGTCCAGGTGCTCGGTGACCATCGCGTGCAGGCCGGGCTCGCCGTTCGTGCCCTTGTAGAACCGCGTCAGCCAGTCGACCCGCTCCTCCTCGCCGGCGGCGATGCGGTCGAGGTCGTCCTCCATGTTCGCGGTGAACCCGTAGTCGACCAGCTTCCCGTAGTGCTCTTCGAGCAGCTGCGTCACGGCGAAGGCGAGGAACGTCGGGACGAGCGCCGTGCCTTTCTTGCCGGCGTAGCCCCGGTCGAGGATCGTGCCGAGGATCGACGCGTACGTCGAGGGACGGCCGATCCCCCGGTCCTCGAGCGCCTTGACGAGCGACGCCTCGGTGTAACGGGCGGGGGGCGACGTCTCGTGGCCCTGCGGCTGGAGCGCCAGCGCCGCCACCGAGTCGCCCGGCCGGAGTGGAGGAAGCCGGCGCTCCTCGTCGTCGGCGAGATCCTCGTCGCGGCCCTCCTCGTACGCAGCGAGGAAACCGCGGAACGTGATCACCGTGCCGCTGACACCGAACTCCGCATCCTCGCCGGCCGACGAGGCGGCGCCGAGCCGGAGCGACACCGTCTGCCCTCGCGCGTCGGCCATCTGCGAGGCGACCGTCCGCCTCCACACGAGCTCGTACAGGGATTGCTCGTCGCGGTCGAGCTCGCCCTTCACGTCGTCCGGCAGCCGGAACTGCTCACCGGCCGGCCGGATCGCCTCGTGCGCCTCCTGCGCGTTCTTCACCTTGCGGTCGTAGCGGCGAGGCGTGTCCGGGACGTACTCGCCGCCGTAGAGCTCGCGGGCCTGCGTCCGAGCGGCGGCCAGCGCCGACTCGGAAAGCGTCGTCGAGTCCGTCCGCATGTAGGTGATGTACCCGCGCTCGTACAGGCGCTGGGCGACGCGCATCGTCGTCTGCGCCGAGAAGCGGAGCTTCCGGCTCGCCTCCTGCTGGAGCGTCGAGGTCATGAACGGCGGCGCCGGCCGACGGGTGTACGGCCTGTCTTCGACCGAGCGCACGGCGAAGTCTGCTCCCGCCAGCCGATCGGCCAGCCCGCGCGCCTCCGCCTCGTCGAGGTTGCGGGCGTCCGTTCTCAGCCTGCCGTCCGGGCCGAAGTCGCGGCCCTGCGCGACGCGCTTCCCGTCCAGCCCCACCAGCCGCGCGGCGAACGCACCCGGGCTGAACGTCCCCTCGATGTCCCAGTAGCCCGCGGAGACGAACGCCATCCGCTCGCGCTCGCGCTCGACCACGAGCCGGGTCGCCACCGACTGGACGCGTCCCGCCGACAGCCGCGGCATCACCTTCTTCCACAGCACCGGCGAGACCTCGTAGCCGTACAGCCGGTCGAGGATCCGCCGGGTCTCCTGCGAGTCGACCAGCCGTTCGTCCACCGGCCGCGGATGGTCGAGCGCCTCCTGGATCGCCTGCCTCGTGATCTCGTGGAAGACCATGCGCCGCGTCGGGACCTTCGGCTTGAGCTCCTGGAGCAGGTGCCACGCGATCGCTTCGCCCTCGCGGTCCTCGTCCGTCGCCAGCAGCAGCTCGTCCGCGTCCTTCAGCTTCTTGCGCAGCGACGCGACGACGCGTTTCTTGTCGGGGTCGACGATGTAGTACGGCTCGAATCCGTCGTCGATCGCGACGCCGAGCGCGCCGTACCGGTCCCGCTTCTCCTTCGGGATCTCGGATGCGCGCTCCGGCAGGTCCCGGATGTGGCCGATGCTCGACTCGACCACGAAATCGGGGCCCAGGTAGCCCGCGATGGTCTTCGCTTTCGCAGGGGACTCGACGATCACCAACTTCTTCGGCACGGTGGAACACGTTAGCGCCGGGTGCGCACGTCACCAGTGTCCGTCCACCAGTTCGTCGCACCGCGATACGGTGGCGAACGATGCCCACTCCGTTCTACAGCTTCGTCGCGGTCGTCTCCTGGCCGGTGCTCCACGGCCTCTTCCGGCTCCGTGCGCACGGCATCGAGAACCTGCCCCCGGAGGGTGGATTCGTGCTCGCGGCGAACCACACGTCGAACTTCGATCCGTGGCCGCTCGGGATGCCGCTGTGGCCGAAGCGCCAGCTCTTCTTCATGGCCAAGGCCGAGCTCTTCAATCCGATTCTCGGCCCTGCCATCCGCGCGGGCGGCGCGTTTCCCGTGCGCCGCGGGGAGGCCGACGTCGAGGCCGTGCAGCGGGCGGTGGAGATCTGCCGGGCTGGCGGGGTCGTGGCGATGTTCCCCGAAGGCACGCGCGAGCGGAAAGGCCTGCGGAAGAAGTTCGAGCACAAGCCGAGGACCGGATCCGCCCGCATTGCGCTCACCGCCGGGGTGCCGCTCGTGCCGGCGGCGCTCAAGGGAACCGACCGGCTGTCCCGACTTCCGAAGCTCGAGGTCGCATTCGGTCGGCCGGTCCCCGCCGACGATCTCGGCGGAATGCACCAGCGGGAGGCCCACCAGGTGGTGACCCGGCGGTTGATGGAGCAGATCTACGCGCTCTACGAGGGCTTGTGAGCCGGAACGTCCGGCCGCTGCTGGCGATCGACGGCGACTCGCTCGCCCACCGCGCCTACCACGCGCTCCCGAAGTCGATGACGAGCGCGACGGGGCTGCCCTCGGGTGCGCTGGTCGGCTTCGCGAACTTCCTGCTCCGGCTCTGGGAGGCGGAAGAGCCTCGGACGGTCGTCGTCGGCTGGGACACGCTCGGCGTGCCGACCTACCGGAGCGAAGCCTTCCCCTCGTACCAGAGCGGCCGGCAGTTCGACGACGCTCTCCTCCGGCAGCTCGACCGCCTTCCGGAGCTCGTCGCCGCGCTCGGGTTCACCGTCGCGAAGGCGCCCGGCTACGAGGCTGACGACTTCCTCGCTGCCGCCGTGGCGCAGGAGGAGTCACGGAACGGGCGGACGCTCGTCGCCACCTCCGACCGCGACGCGTTCCAGCTCGTCTCGGAGCTGACCACGGTGCTGCAGCCGGTGAAGGGGGTGTCGGAGCTGGCGCGGATCGGTCCGGCCGAGGTGCGTGAGCGCTACGGGGTCGAGCCGAGCCAGGTCCCCGACTTCATCGCGCTCCGCGGCGACCCGTCCGACAAGCTGCCGGGCGCACGCGGGATCGGCCCCAAGACCGCGGCAACGATCCTGGCCGAGTACGGCACCCTGGAGGCGGCACTCGACGCGGGGCGGTTCTCGGCGCAGCGGGAGGAGTTGCTCCTCTACCGCCGAATTGCAGCGATGGACGCCTCCGCCCCTCTCCCCTCCCTAGCCGACCAAGCACCCAAGTGGGCGGAGGCGTCCTCACTGGCCGATGCGTGGGGGCTCGGCAATCTCGCCCGTCGCCTCGAGGCGCTCGCCCGCGAGGCGTAGACCGGTGGAGTTCGTCAGCAACGGCGCGCTCGCGCGACTCCACCCCACCGGCCACCACCCCGAGTCGCCGCGCCGGCTGGAGGTGCTGCTCGACGCGATCGGCGAGTGGCGGGAGGCGGCACCTGCGACCGTCGAGCAGATCGAGCGCTGCCACACGGCCGAGCACGTCGCGCGTATCCGCGGAATCGACGAGCCGACCTGGCTCGACGCCGACACTCCGGCCTCGGCGACCAGCTTCGAGGCGGCGTTGCTCGCGGCGGGCGCAGCGATCGAGGCCGCGCGGATGCGCGGGTTCGCGCTCCTGCGACCGCCCGGCCACCACGCCCCCCAGGACCGGGCAATGGGGTTCTGCCTGTTCAACAACGTCGCGGTCGCCGCCCGGGCCGCCCAGGCCGAGCTCGGCCTCGAGCGGATCGCCGTCCTGGACTGGGACGTCCACCACGGGAACGGCACGCAGGACATCTTCTGGGACGATCCGAGCGTTCTCTACGTCTCGCTCCACCAGTGGCCCTTCTATCCGGGCACGGGGCGGCCGGGGGAGGGGAACGAGACGACCGTGAACGTCCCGCTGCCGGCAGGATCGGGCAACGAGGACTACGTCAACGCGTTCGAGGCGATCGTCGAGCCGGCGATCCGGGGGTTCGAGCCGGACCTCCTGATCGTCTCGGCCGGCTTCGACGCGCACATGGACGACCCGCTCGCGTCGATGGAGGTCACGGGCACCGGATTCCGCGAGCTTGCGCGTCGCTGCCGGGGCCTCGCGCCGCGCGTGGCCGCGGTGTTGGAGGGCGGCTACAACCTCGCAACCCTACCCGGGCTCGTCCGGTCGGCGGCCGAGGGCTTCCGATGAAACGAAACCGGCTCCTTTCGGAGCCGGTTCGTGCGCCTGTCTGAGCCACCCCCCCAGAGGAGTCGATCGGTGCTCTTTCGATGATCGGCGCAGGAGGCCGGGAGCACATCCCCCACGACATCCCCCGCGATGGGTGATCTTCGGGCTCAGCCCGAACGGCCGCCCCCTGGGGACGGTCCCTACGATCGAGCCGCGGCCAGCGTCTCCAGGGCTTCACGGCGCGAGGAGACACCGAGCTTGCGGAGCACGCTCTTCACGTGCGAGCGCACCGTGTGCTCGGAGATGTAGAGACGCCTGGCGATCTCGTCGGTCCCCAGGTGCTCGTCGAGGAGGAGCAGGACCTCCACCTCCCGCGCACTGAGCTCCCCCGCGATCGAGTCCGGCACGCCCGAGTCGAGCCGCCCGCCCTCGCGGACGCGGTCGACGAGGCGCCGGGCGATCTCGCCCGACAGGGCAGCCTCGCCGTGCGCAACCCCTTCGAGCATCTCGGCGATCCGCTCCGGCGGCTCGGTCTTCAGCAGGTATCCGGCCGCACCCGCGCGGATCGCCGCGAGCAGGTTCTCCTCCGTGCCCGACGCGGTGAGGACGACCACCTCGCACGCGGGCGCCGCCGCACGAACCCTCGGCAGCGCCTCGAGCCCGCCGACGCCCGGCATCGTCAGATCGAGGAGGACGAGGTCCGGCTGGACTTCACGCGCGCGCTCGACCGCCTCGTCGCCGTCGGCTGCCTCCCCGACCACGGGGAAGTCGTGCTGCTCGAGCAGGCCGACGAGCGCGGCCCGCGTCAGCGGGTGATCGTCGACGACGAGCGTGCGGCGGCCCATGCACTCCCTTATCGGCAACCGGCCGCGTGCCGACAAGAGGAACATGCGCACCGCACGCGCGCGCTACCTCGCCTGGGTCCGCGACGAGCTCGTGCTGGTCGGGCTGCTCGGCGCCGCCCTCGTCCTCTTCCTGGCCGAGCCGGGCCGCCGCGGTCCGTACGACCTCCCCAGCCTGCGGCTGTTCCTGGACACCGCGGTCCTGGTCGTCTCGCTCATCGTCTGCGTCCTCGCGTACGTCCGCTTCACGGTCGACCGGCGGATCTTCGAGCTCTACCTGCTCTGCGGCTTCTTCGTGACCGCGGCGACCACTCTTGCATTCGCGATCGCGCCGGTGCTGGACGGCGGCTCGGTCGGTCGCGCCGAGGCGTGGGCGGCGATCGGCGGCAGACTCGTCGCGGCGACGCTGATCGCAGCCGCACCGTTCACGAGCGGCCGGGTGGCGACGAAGGCGCACGCACTCGCGACGGTGGCGGCGCTCACCCTCCTCCTGTACGGGCTCTGGATGCTCTGCCGCGCTCTCGACGACGGGCTCCCGCTGCTCGCTGCCGAGCACCCTCAACCGGACCTGCTGACCGCAGCGGTCGCCCTGCAGGCTCTCCTCGGGCTCGCGGCGCTCGTCGGCTTCGGGCTCCGGTACCGGGCACGCGGGGAGGATCTCGACCGGTGGCTCGCGTTCGGCGCGACGATCTGGCTGTTCGCCGAGCTCCACGCGGTTCTCGCGGCACCGCTCTCGAGCGAGTACGTCTCGCAGTCCGACTTCCTGCGGCTCCTCTCCTACGGAGTCCTGCTCGTCGGCGTCTGGCGGGCGATCAGGGCCGCCGAGTTCGGGCGCGTCGTGGCCGAGGAGCGTGCCCGGGTGGCGCGCGAGATCCACGACGGCCTCGCCCAGTACCTCTTCGCCGTGTCGACGCAGGCCAGCCTGCTCGCGGGCGGCGCCGACCTCGCGAAGGTCCTCCCCCGCCTTCAGGAGGCTGCGTCGGCCGCACAGCAGGAGGCGCGCTTCGCGGTGCTCGCGCTCTCGTCTGCGGGCGGCTCGGCACCGTTCGACGCGGCGCTGACCCGCTACGTCGAGTTCCTCACCGCCGACGGCCAGCTCGACGTCGACCTGGAGATCGAACGGGCGGTGGAGCTCGGGCCCGACGAGCAGATCGAGATCTTCCGGATCGTCCAGGAGAGCCTCGCGAACGTCCGCCGTCACGCCAACGCCCGGCGTGCGACCGTCCTGATCGGAATGCGAGACGGGCAGCGGGTGGTGCGGATCGTGGACGACGGAGAGGGCTTCGACGAGGAAGCGGAGAGCCGGGGGCACGGGCTGCGGAACATCCGGAGCCGCGCGGCGGCGATCGGCGGCGCCTTCCGGCTGGTCACCCGGCCGGGCGGCGGGACGTCGCTCGAGGTCGTCCTCCGCGCCTAGTCGAGAACGGCACGGTGGGGGCCAGCGCGCCCTACGGGTTCGTCCTGGTCGGCTCGAGGCGGCCAGCGACCCCGCCTGGTCGATCAGGCTCTGCGCCCGGGCGATCCAGCCCTTCGCCTGCTGCTCGTCGAACGCGTGGGTGTTTCGGGTGCGATTCGGTTACGGCCCGGTGTCGGAAGCCCGCGTGCCCTTCAGGTCGCGCGGCGCAGATCCGCCTGGCGCAGGAGCCACGCGGTGCGGAGCTCACGGGCACGCCCGTCGAGCCGGGCGGCGAGCTCGCGCGCCTCTCGGAGCTTCGGTCGGAGCGTCTCGACGCGCCTGAGCTCGTCGGCGATCTCCGCGATCGGGCTCGCCGGGTCGCGGTTCAGCATCCGGATCCTCTGCTCGCTCGCCCGCACCTGGGCACGGAGCCCGCGCACGAGGTCGCGGGTCTCCTCCGTGAGGTCGCGCAGCTCGGCCTCGGTCGTGTCCCCGCGCGCGAGGATCTCCTTGAGTCGGTCGATCAGATCGGAGTCGAGTGCCTCGGCCACGCAGCCCGCAGCTTGCCAAACCGCTCGAGGTCGTGCCGTCGGCGCTGCCATCCGGGCGCGTTTGCATCCTGGCGGCAGTGGGTGCGACCCCCCCCGAATCCGGAGCGCCGGCAGACCGCGAGCGGCTGGTCGCCGCCGTTCGCGATGCCCGCGACGACGCGGCACCCTCCGCGCTGGCGGCCGCCGGTCTCCTGATCCTTCTCGCCCTGGTCAGCAAGCACGCGAGCTGGGAGTTGCTCGGACGCGACCTCTGGTGGATCTGGCTCGTCGTCGCCGCGCCGTACATCTGCCTGTTCGGGGTGCTCGCGTTCTGGCGCGCGACAGAGGCGGTACACGACCACAGGCGGTCGATCGTCATCGGGCTGCTCGCCATTGTCTGGACATTCACGGTTCTCGGCGTCGGCCTGCTGGTCATGTCCCTCGTCTCTCACTCGGGCCGTGAGATCAACGGGCGAGAGCTGCTGCTCAGCGGCACCGTGGTCCTGGCCACGAACGCGGTCGCGTTCGGGCTCGCGTTCTGGGAGCTGGACTGCGGCGGCCCGGTCGCGAGGGCGGTCTCGAACCTGCCGAGGAAGCCGGACTTCCAGTTCGCCCAGGACGAGAACCCGCAGCTGGCGAGGGACGGCTGGTCACCACGGCTCTGGGACTACTTGTACGTCTCGCTCACGAACAGCATCGCGTTCAGCCCTACCGACACGATGCCGCTGACCCGTACGGCCAAGCGCCTCATGGCGGCCGAATCGATCCTGTCCGGGATCACGATCCTCCTCGTCGCGGCGCGCGCCGTGAACATCCTCGCCTAGCCGCACGGCCGGGCGACGCGGTCCGGGCGCAGTCGGCACCCGGACAGGCGGGAGCCGTGCGACTATCCGTCGTCGTCGTTCAACTCGGGCTCGGTCTGCCTGAGAGCGCCCGGGAAGAACGCCGACGGCGCCTCCGACTGGGCGCTCGTGCTGGCCGCGGGATGGGCCGCAGGTGAGCGAAGCTCACACGGCTCCCTCCTCCGCCGCGACGTCGGAATCGACCGCCGCAGCCGACTGAGGGCGATCCGGCCGGGGCGCCTCGCCGGTCCCGGGGTGCTTCCGCTCTCCGAGGAAGACGGCCCCCAGGACCACCGCCGCGAAGGCCGCGATCCGGACCGCGCCCAGCCAGCCGTCCGGGAGCGGCTCGCCGAAGATCGTCATGCCGGCGACGATCGGGAGAGCGTTCGTGAGCAGCGTCGCGATGCCCGCGGTCGCCAGCGCGCTCCCGCGCTGGAACCCCGCCTGGAGGACGAGCGTGCCGAACGCGTAGGCGGCGATCAGTGCCGCGACGAAGACGAGGTGGCCGTCCGCCTCGACGGCGCCCTTCGTCGCGATGTCGCCTGCAGCGAACAGGAGGCCCGCGGCGAGACCGTACGCGGGGGCACCGATTCGGCGGCTGAGCAACTGGACGGAGACGAGCGCCGCGCCGGCGGACGCGGCGATCCAGAGGGCGACGGTGAGGTAGGCGGCGCCGCCGCCCTCGCCGTGACCGCCGGCCAGGGAGATCCCGAGCAGGACGAGCCCGGCAACGGCGATGCCGACTCCGAGGCGCTCGTGTTTCGAGAGCGGCGTCTGCGTGACCCGCGAGACCATCAGCGCGAGGATCCCGATGCCGCCTGCCGCGGTCGCCTGGACGAGGGAGAGCGGCGCGAGCGACAGCGCCAGCACGTAGAGCGCCCAGCCGGTGCCCTCGATGCCGAAGCCGAGCAGCCAGCGTCGGCTCCCGAGGAGCCGGCGCAGCGACCCGATGGGCGCCCTGATCGTGAGCGCAGGCATCCGCCCGACCGCGCTGTGCTCGAGCAGGTAGCCGACGTTGAGCGCGCACGAGGAGGCGAGCGTGGCGACGAGGGCGAGGGCGAGCTTCACGACTGCACTATCGCCGACGCAGGACGCCGGGCGGCAGGCAGAGGTACGGCTAACCGCACCCCCAGACGGTGGCTCTCCCCATTGGCGCCGCTGGGCCGGAAGGCCAGCCTTCGAGCGAGGGAAAGCGAACGAGAGGAGGCGCGATGAGGTTCAACGTCGCAGCCCGCGCCGGCCGCTGGAGCGCCGGACACTGGAAGACCGCCCTCTCCGGCTGGATCGCATTCTGCGTGGTCGCAGTCGCCCTGGGGTCGGTCGCGGGAACGAGGATGCTGAAGGACGCCGACACCGCCGCGGGCGAGACGAAGACGGCGGAAACCCTGCTGCGCGACGCGGGTTTCCCGAACCGCGCAGCCGAGAGCGTGCTCGTGGAGTCGAAGACGGTGACGCTCTCCGATCCGCGGTTCCGAGCCGCGGTGGAGGACGTCGACCGGACGGTCTCGGCGCAGCCGCACGTCCAGAACGTGCGGTCGCCGCTCGCCCCCGGAAACGGCGGCCAGGTCTCGGACGATCGCCGCTCGGCACTGGTCCAGTTCGAGATCGCAGGCGACCGGGAGAAGGCCGACGACAAGGTGCAGCCGATCCTGGACGCCGTCGCCAAGGCCGAGGAACGGCACCAGGGCTTCACCATCGCCGAATTCGGCTTCGCCAGCGCCAACCACGAGCTCAACGACACGCTGAACAAGGATTTCCAGCGGGCCGAGTACTCGTCGCTGCCGGTCACGCTGATCATCCTGCTGGTCGCCTTCGGCGCGCTCGTCGCCGCGGGTCTGCCGGTGCTGCTCGCCTTCTCGGGCGTCCTCGCGACGATCGGACTCTCGGCGCTGGCCAGTCATGTGGTCGCGGCCGGCGATGCGACCAAGTCGGTGATCCTGCTGATCGGAATGGCGGTCGGCGTGGACTACTCGCTCTTCTACCTCCGCCGCGAGCGGGAGGAGCGGGCGCGCGGCCTCTCGCCGAAGGCGGCGCTGCCGAAGACCTCACGCACCTCGGGCCATGCGATCCTGATCTCCGGCCTGACCGTGCTGATCGCCATGGCCGGGATGCTGTTCACCGGCAACGCGGTGTTCACCTCGATCGCAGTGGGCGCGATGCTGATGGTGGCCGTCGCGCTGATCGGTTCGCTGTCGATCCTGCCGGCACTGCTCGGGAAGCTCGAGCACCGCGTCGACAAGGGCCGGATCCCGTTCCTGGGGCGCAACTCCGGACGCGAGTCGCGGGTGTGGGGAGCCGTGCTGGACCGTGTGATGCGCCGCCCGGCGGTCGCGGCGATCCTCTCCGGCGGCGCTCTGATCGCGCTCGCCGTGCCGGCGCTGACGCTGCACACCCAGCTGCCGAGCTTCACCGACCTGCCGAAGTCGCTGCCGATCGTCCGCACGTACGAGTCGATCCAGCACGCGTTCCCGGGAGCGCAGTCCCCGGCGAAGGTGGTCGTCTCCGCCCGCGACGTGACGTCGCCCCGCGTGCGGGAGGCGATCGGCGAGCTGAAGCAGCGGGCCCTCGCGAGCGGCCAGATGTTCGAGCCGATCTCGAGCGAGGTGAATTCGAAGAAGACGATCGAGACGGTCTCGATCGCGCTGCAGGGGAACGGTTCGAACGGCGCGTCGGTCGAGGCCCTGACGACGCTCCGGGAGCGGGTGATCCCGTCCACGCTCGGCACCGTCCCGGGCGTGAAGGCAGCCGTGACCGGAGAGACGGCCGGAACCCACGACTTCAACGAGCAGATGAAGTCGCACGCACCGCTCGTGTTCGCGTTCGTGCTGCTGCTCTGCTTCGTGCTGTTGCTGGTGACGTTCCGGTCGGTCGTGATCCCGTTGAAGGCGGTGCTGCTCAACCTGCTCTCGGTGGGCGCCGCCTACGGCCTGCTGGTGCTCGTGTTCCAGCATCGCTGGGCGGAGGGGATCCTCGGCTTCCACTCGAACGGCGCGATCACATCATGGCTGCCGCTGTTCATGTTCGTGATCCTGTTCGGCCTCTCGATGGACTACCACGTCTTCATCCTCAGCCGGGTGAAGGAGCTGGTCGACGAAGGGATGCCCACCGATCAGGCGGTCGCGATCGGGATCAAGCGGACCGCCTCGACGGTGACGAGCGCGGCGGTGGTGATGGTCGCCGTGTTCGCGATCTTCATGAGCCTCCGCACGCTCGACATCAAGCAGATGGGCTTCGGGCTGGCAGCGGCCATCCTGATCGATGCGACCATCGTCAGGGCGGTTCTGCTCCCGTCGGTGATGAAGCTGCTCGGCGAGTGGAACTGGTACCTCCCACGCTGGCTCGAGTGGCTGCCGCGGTTCGGCGGCGAGCCGTCGGCCGAGCCGCAGCAGGCTGCGCGGGAGGGCGGTCAGGAGCAGGAGCGACGAAGCGAGCCGTCGCCTGCCTTCGAGTCCGAGTAACCCTCGGCAACGATCGTGAGACGCCTGGATCCGCGACGGGGCCCGGCCGTCGCATCTGACACTCGTCTGCCTCGTCGCCGCGCTCGGGGGCGTCTCGCTGGTGATCGGCCGCGGCCATACAAGCACCCTGTGGCACGGCTCGCTGGGAGAAGGCGACCTGCTCGTACTGGGCGGCGTCCTGAGCTTCATCTACACGACCGGCGAGGCGCTCTCCGGCCGCGCCTGCTCGAGCCCGAGCGCAGATTTCCCGACGACGAACTGCCCGCCCCAGACGACCCCGGTGAAGGTCGCGCACAGCACCCGACGGTCGACGGCCTCAGTCTCATCTCGAGTACAACGCGGCCCGCCGCCTGCTCGTTCGACGGCGAATGCGACGGTCAGCATGAATAGAAAAAGCCCCGGTAACGGGGCTTTTTCCGTAGCAGGCCTGTAAGCCGGATTCTGTCGTGGGTGGCCATCTCTCTAGGCCGGCGCTTGCGCGACGGCTCGAGCGGTGTACCCGGTTCCTCGGCGGGCCGCGTCGTCGGAACCTGCTTCACCTTGCACCGGACGGGGTTTGGCGAGCCGCCG
>JBLMYA010000059.1:0-22717 GCA_050258035.1 Verrucomicrobiota bacterium | reverse complement strand
TCCGCCTCCGCCTTCTTCTGAACCTCGGGCGTCGGCCACTCGACACCGAGCGTGATCACACGCAACGTGCCGGTGAACGCCCCCTTCTTCGCCGGCGCCGCCGCCGCCGTGCCGGCGAGCGCGCCGACACCCGACACCGCCGCTGCGGCCGCACCACCTCGCAGAAGGAGGTCCCTGCGACTCATGCCGCTGGACTCGTCCTTCGGCTCCGTCCCGGTCAGGCGCTGATGCTCGCCCAGCTGCTCGACGAGCTCATCAGTGTCGACCTCGAAGTGGTCAGACATGCACGAACTCCTTTCTCCTCGCCGTCCGCTCGAGGATCGCCTCCGCCCACTCGGGCGCACCCCACGCCTCGTCAGCAGCACCCGCGATGCCGCAACCGCAGCGAACAAGAGTGGCGCTCGGCCGTGGAATGGAGTTTGTATACAGGGGAGTCCCGCACGAGTCAACTGGCCTCTCGCACCGGAGCACCGATCAGCAGGGCGGCGACGGGAATCCGATCGCGTGACCGAGCTTCTGGGCCTTGGCTCCGGTCACGACGAATTCGACGTAGGCGACCTGGATGCCCCTCAGATCGGTCTTCGCGGCCGCACGGAGTGCCTCGCCGAGCTTGGCGATCGAGCGCTGGTTGAGCTCGTTCCATTGCGCGAGCTGTGCCCGGAGCTCCCGCGGCGGCTCGAGCCGGCGCACCGCCTCCGCCTCGGCCCTCAGGATCGGCTCGACCTTCCGCACTGACTCGGTGATCTCGGAGGGGATGGTGACGTCGATCGGCGGCGGGATCTTGTCGAGCCGAGGGCCGTACTCGCGGCAGATCGCCGCGACGTTGCTCAGATACTCGGCTCTGGTCGGCGCCGCCTTCGAGTTGCCCGTGTTGGCGACCAGGACGACCGCAAGGGCGACCGCAACCGCGAGCGCCGCGCAGGCCAGCCCCATCCTCAGGTGGCGCCGTGCCAATGCCCCTCCCGCGGAGCGGTTTCGCCATCGCATGCAGCGTTCGCGTAGCCCGACCGGAACGGCGATTCAGCGCCTGTCTCCGGGTCGAACGTATGCCGCCAGGTGCAGCCGGTGTCATTCGTGAGCAAGTGGATCGACACCGACGTCTCCGCCGACGTGGTGCGAACGCGGTGGATGTCGTCATGGGGCGGGAAGAGCGCGTAGAAGTCGCCTGCGCGGAGCGCCCGCTGCTCGACCAGCCGTAGCTCCTCCCCCTCGCGCGCGTAGATCTCCTCGTCCTGCTCGCCGCGGTACAGGCCGACCAGACCCCAGGCGAGGTGGTCGTGCACGGGCGTCGCCGAGCCGGAGGGGACGACGAGCGAGAAGAGCGAAAGCGATTCGTCGCCCGCGCGATACAGCAGCCACTGGCCGATGCCGCCGCCCATGCCGCTATCCGGGTTGGCCTCCGCCAGCTCGCTGGGCAGCCAGCTCTGGTCGGCGAGCAGCTCCGCGAAGCGAGGCCGGATCGCCTCGCAGGCGGCCTCGGGCGAAGGCGCTGCGGCGATCGCCCTACGGACACCGCCGACGAAAGCGCGGATCTTCGGCGTGTCCAGGACGAACTCTTCGGAGCTCATCGGAAGGACGTAGTCTACGGCTTCACTGACGCCGCCCAAGGAGGACGCCGTGAGCGCGTACCCGCATCTCTTCAGCCCTCTCACGATCGGCGGCGTGACCGTCCGCAACCGGATCATGCAGACGGCGCACGTCAAGCTGTTCGCGCACGACGGGGTCGACTCGCAGCGGAACGTCGACTACCAGGTCGCCCGCGCGAAGGGGGGCGCCGGCCTCCTGATCACCGGCAACCGGGTCGTGCACCCGACCTCGACCACCGGCTTCCCGCGCGTCGCCTGGGCGTATCTGCCCGAGGCACTCGAGGCCGACCGGCGCCTCACCGAGGCCGTGCACCAGTACGACGCGGTCATCTTCGCGCAGCTCAACCACTTCGGCCTGAACGCGTCGAGCGACTCCGCGGACGACCTGCGCGTGCTCTGGGGACCGTCGGCCGTGAAGAGCCCCGCGTACGGCGAGACACCGAAGGCGATGGAACACGAGGACATCCAGGACGTAGTCGAGTGGTGGGGGCGATCGGCCGAGCTGTCGCGCGAGGGTGGGTTCGACGGCACCGAGGTGCACATCTCGCACAGCTACCTCCTCCACCAGTTCCTGTCGCCGCTGTACAACAAGCGCACCGACGAGTACGGAGGGTCGTTCGAGAATCGCCTGCGGTTCGCGCGGGAAGTGATCGACGAGGTGCGCCGCCGGGTCGGCGCCGACTGGGTGGTCGGCGTCCGGATCAGCCTGACGGACTTCATCCCCGGCGCGCTCGACGTCGAGGACGCAATCCGGGTCGCGCAGGTGCTCGGGCGGGCGGGATCGACTACGTCAACGTCACCGCCGCCGGCTACCACAACATCTGGCGCGCGATCGAGCCCTCGGACGTACCCGACGGCTACCTCGTCGAGCTGAGCGCGCAGGTGAAGGCGGCCGTGTCGCTGCCGGTGTTCACGGTCGGCGGGATCAAGGACGCTGCCCTCGCAGAGGAGATCGTCGCCGCCGGGAAGGCCGACATGGTCGCGATGACCCGCGCCCAGATCGCCGACCCGGAGTTCGCGAACAAGACGCGCGCGGGCCGCGAGGACGAGATCGTGCACTGCATCCGCGGCAACCAGGGCTGCATCGGACGCGTCTTCAAGGGCCTGCCGATCGCCTGCACCGTCAACCCCGCGGCCGGGCGCGAGGGTCGGTTCGGCGGCCCCCTGCCGCCGGCCGACTCGCCTGCGCGCTGGTTCGTCGCAGGTGGCGGCCCGGCCGGCCTGAAGGCGGCCGCGACGCTCGCCGAGCGCGGCCACGAGGTCACGCTCGTCGAGCAGGCGGGAGAGCTCGGCGGCCAGGTGAACCTGATCCTGCGGACACCGGGCCGTGAGGAGTTCCGCTGGATCGTCACCGACCTCGAGCGGCGGCTGGATCGCCTCGGCGTCGATGTCCGGCTGCAGACGGAGGCGACCCCTGCGCTGGTCCGTGAGCTGGCCCCGGACGGGGTCGTGGTCGCGACCGGCGCGCTTCCGAGCCGGACCGGCTTCTCGAGCGTCAATCCGCTCGTCGAGACGCTGCCCGGCGTCGACCAGGGCAACGTGCTCACGAGCTGGGACGTGCTCGTCGGTGAACGGCCCGTCGGCCGGCGCGTGGTCGTCCTCGACGACGACGGCAGCCGTGCGGTCGCGGGCGTCTGCGAGGTGCTCCTCGACGGCGGCAGCGAGGTCGAGCTCGTCAGCCGCTGGAATGCCCTCTTCCCGACGACCCTGACCACGCTCGACATGGCGCACCTCTACTCGCGGCTGTTCGGCAAGGGGCTCGCCTACCGGCTGAATACCTGGGCGAGCTCGATCGAGGGCGACCGGGTCGTCGTCTTCAACCTCTACACGGGCGCGCCCGAGACGATCGAGGACGTCGACACGATCGTGCTCGCGGCGGGTGCGAAGGCGAACGACGGGCTGTACCTGGCGCTCAAGGGTCAGGTCGAGAACCTGCACCGGATCGGCGACTGCGTCGCGCCGCGCAAGCTCGACCACGCGATCTACGAGGGCTATGTCGCCGGCCGCGAGCTGTGGTCGGCGGAGGAACGCTACATCTACGAGGGCGAGCTGGAGCGCTGGGAGGAGGCGACCGTCGGCTCACCCACGTAGGCGAGCACCCGGAGACAGACGAGGTACGCGAGCGCGGCGCCGCCGAGCCCCCACGCGATCTTGAGCCACGAGGTCGAGAGGCCGTAGTAGAGAGCCACGCCGGTCCCGATCGCGACGAAGGCGGCCAGGTTGACACCGTTCAGATAGCGGTAGGGCCCGTTCGGGTCGAAGAGCGCCGAGACGTCGATCCTCCGCCGCTTGACGACGACGTAGTCGACGAGCATGACCGCCGCGAGCGGCGCCGCCACGTTGCCGAGGTGGACGATCCACCGCTGCGCGCTGTCGATCACGTCCGGTACCGCCGACAGAGCGACGGCGGCCGCTGCGACGAGGATCGTCGCCCGCAGCCGGCCGAGCCGCGGAATCGAGTTCACGAGCGCGAGTCCGGCGGTGTACACGTTGCCGATGTTCGCCGAGATCCCCTGGACGACGACCGCGATCAGCAAGAGCGCGAGCAGCGGATAGCTCGACGTGAGATCGGCCATCGCCGCAAACGGGTTGGTCTCACCTGTCGCCGCCGCCGCGTAGCCGCCGATGAACGTGTCCACGGCCGCGGCGGCGAGCGCCGAGGAGACGAGGCCGATCCGAACGTCCCGGCGGGTGGGCGTGTAGCGGCAGAAATCGGCGATGCTGGTAACCAGGGTCAGGCTCGAGCCGGCCATCAGGGTCATGGCGCCGGCGAAGCCCAGCCACGTCAGGTGCTGGTCTGGCGAGTCGAAGACGCGGCCGACGTCGAAGCGCGCATCGTCCGTGGAGACATAGAGGGCGACCATGATCGCCACGAAGGCGAGGGAGAGCGGCAGCACGACGCGCAGCAGCCAGCGCATCACGTCGAAGCCGAGCACCGCGAGCGTCGCGTGGAAGAGCGCGACGCCGAGCGCGACCGGAACGAGCGGCGGCTTGCCGCCGCCCATCGCCTCCACGATCGCCTGGATCGCGTAGGCAGCCGCGATCGCCTGCGCCGCGAACCAGTAGGTCGCGGCGATCACGCGGTAGGGCGAGCTCAGCAGGCGCGCCCCCCAGAAGCCGAGCGTCGCCCGCGCCGCCACCTGCCCGGTCAGCCCGTAGTCGACACCCGCCTCGGCGATCGGGACCATCACCGCGTAGGCGATCGCCTGCCCGAGCACCATCGCGAGGATCGCCCACGGAAGCGGCAACCCGAACCCGACGACCGCGATCGCCCCGAGCACGTACATGACGGGGTTCAGGAAGAACGTGAAGCTGATCGCGAACAGGTCCCGCCAGCGCGTCGTCCGCAGCTCGGCGGGGATCGGCTCGACGCCGTAGGTCTCGACCGCGGGCACTAGTGCCCGTTGTGGCCGTGCCGGCGAAAGAAGTCGATCACGACCCTGACGTGCTCTTCGGTGTTGTCGAAGATCGTCGAGTGGTTCGAGCCCCGGATGACGTGCTTCTCGGCGTTCGGGATTCCCTCGTAGATCGCCGTCTGCCCCGCTCCGTCGGGGCCCTGGTCCCACGGCGTCATCAGGTCCTCGTCACCGCCCAGGACGAGTGCCGGCGACGTGATCCTCGGCAGCCAGCCGGTCACGTCCATGTCGCACATCGCCTGGCACGCGGCGGTGAAGACCTCGATCCGGTTCGAGTCGCGCAGGATCTGCTGGATGGAGTCGATCGCGGCGACGCCTTCCGGGGTCTCGAGGAACGACTTCGAGAGCGCCTGCCAGGCGATCAGCTCGGCGAGGATGCGACTCCCCGGCCCCTCCGGGTCCATCCGGGCGATGTCGATCCAGTTCTTGAAGATCAGCCGGCCGCTCATGCCCAGCTTCGCGGCCGCGCAGTTGATCACCACCGACGTCGTCCGCTGCGGGTACTTGCCGGCGAAGACGATCGCGATCATGCCGCCCATCGACGTTCCGTGCACGTGGGCGGCTGGGATGTCGAGCGCGTCGAGCAGGCCGGCGACGTCGTCGGCCCAGACCTCCATGTCGTAGTGCTGGACGGGCCGGTCCGACTGCCCGTACCCGCGCATGTCGTAGTCGATCACCTTGAAGCGCTCCGCCAGCACGGGCGTCGCGGGAGCGAAGTTGAAGTGGCCGAAGCCGGCGCCGTGGATCTGGACGACGGGCTCGCCCTCGCCGCTCACCTGGTACCAGAGCTCGACGCCGTTGACCTGCGCCCGACCTTCCATCCGACCTCCCTGGTCTCGGGGACGGCCGAGTATTGCATGATGTCTGACATTCGGTGAAGATCGCGCAATGGCCGAGCGGTTCATCGAGCGGATGACGTGGCCTGAGGTCGAGCACGCGATCGGGAGGGGCGTCGACGCCGTGCTGATCCCGATCGGCACGACCGAGCAGCACGGACCGCACATGCCGCTGGACACGGACTGCTTCATCGCCCGGTCGCTCTGTGCGCGGGCTGCGGAGGCGGGCGAGGCGGAGGGGGTCGAGCTGCTCGTCGCCCCGACCCTGAACGTCACGCTCTCCTGGTACCACATGCAGTTCCCGGGGTCGGTGCGCCTGTCGACGACGACCTTCTTCCAGGTCTTCCGGGAGGTCTGCGACTCGCTCGTCCACCACGGCTTCGAGCACCTGGTCGCCGTCAACGGGCACGGCGGGAACGCGGCCGCGCTCACCGTCGCCGTCAACCACTACCTCGAGACGACGGGGCGGCGGGTGTTCCTCGTTCAGTGGTGGGACCTCGCCTCGGATGCGCTGGCCGAGATCGAGGGGCCGATGATCCACGCCGAGGAGGCCGAGACGTCGCTCGCGCTGGCGCTCGGGCAGCGCGTCGAGATCGACCGGGCGACGCGGGACGCGTGGGACCGCGGCGCCGCCGTGAAGGACGCCGGGCTCGAGTGGACGTCGTACGGGCGCTATGGGATGCGGGCGAGCGGCCCCGGCGTGGTCGTGCCGATGGACATGCTCCGGGACATCACGGCGTCCGGCGTCGTCGGCGACGCCACCCGTGCGCGGGTCGAGACCGGCGAGCGGATCGTCGCCGCCCTCCTCCCGCGCATCGTCCAGGTCTGCAAGGAGATGGCCGGAAAGGAGTAGTCCGTGCGCGTGATCGACCTGTCCCAGCCGCTGTCCCGCGAGTCGCAGCTCCACCCGTTCTTCCCGCCGACGCAGATCCTCCGGCACATCCAGCACTCGGACGCGCAGGAGGGCCGGCCATCGTTCAGCGCCGAGATCATCATCACGTCAAACCACGCCGCCACCCACGTCGACGCGTTCGGGCACTACCAGAAGGGCGGAACGGCGATCGCCGACATGCCGCTCGACACGTTCTGCGGCGAGGCGATCTGCGTCGACATCCGCGAGTACGAGCGCGGCCACGACGTGACCGCGACCGAGGTCGAGGCGGCGGTGGCAGCCAGCGACCAGGAACTCGGGGCGGGCGACATCCTGCTCTTCTGCTCCGACCACTACAACCGCACGGCGGGGACGCCGGCGTTCCTGGACGGCTTCTGCGGGATCTCGGCCGAAGCCGTGCACTGGATGGCGGACCGCGGCGTGAAGATCTTCGGCGTCGAGACGATCAGCCCCGACCTCGTTTACCTGACCGACGAGTACCCCACGCACCGTGCGTGCGCCGAGCGCGGGCTCACCCACTACGAGAACCTGAACAACCTCAAGGACGTGCTCGGGCGGCGCTTCCTCTTCGTGGGGCTACCGCTCCGGCTGGAGGTCGCGTACGGCTCGCCGGTGCGGGCGGCGGCGATCCTGGACGACTGAGCTACGCCTCGATCGTGATCGTCGTCTCCTGCGGCGGCGCGGCAAGCACGTCCACGCTGCCGTTCTTGGGGATGACCCTCCGGAGGAGCGAGAAGCTGCCCGGGCTCTCGGCGAAGGGAAACGGCGCGAGCTTGACCCGCCAGGGGCCGACCGGCTCGAGCGTGTAGCCCTGCAGCTCGGCGGCCTCGCCGCCCTCGAGGTCTCGCAGGCAGAAATAGAGGGAAAGCCGGTCGAAGAGCTGGAGGAGCTCGTAATCCGCCTCGCGATCGCCGGGATCGCCTCCGAACTTCGCCTCCTGCTCGGCGACGAATGCGTCGACCTCTTTCCGGGCCTCGGCCGCCCGGCTCAGCCCGAGCGAGGGGTCGAGCCCGTACCGCTGCTTGTAGATGCCGGCGCCGTGCATCGAGACGAGCAGCCCCGCGTCGGGGTCCTGCTCCGTGATCGCCGCGATGCCGGCGCGGTAGAACGCGAGGTGCGAGCCGATGTCGACCTCGAGGAAGTTGACAGGCTTGCCGTCGGCCTCGACGCGCGGCGCCTGCTCCCACACGGCCCAGCCGTCGTCGTGACGCTCGGTCGCGATCACGAGCGAGGGCGGGAGCGGTGTCTTCCACGCTCTCGCGAACGCGGCGGCCAGGTCGGCGTGGTCGGTCTGGAGGACGATCTGCCAGGCATCGCCCAGGTCGCGAACGATCATCGTGCCCTCTCCTTCGTCCAGGGAATGAGCCCGCCGGCGGCGCGCACCTCGGCCACGATCGCAGGAACCGGCGGCGCCGGGAAGGTCCGGCCCTCGACCTCGATCTCGCCGGCGTCGGTGTCGATCCGGATGCGCGAGCCGGGCCCGGCCGCCCGCGCCGCCTCGGGAGCCTCGAAGATCGGCAGGCCGAGGTTGACGCAGTTGCGCCGGAAGATGCGGGCGAAGCTCTCGCCGACGATCGCCTGCACCTCCCACGCCTTCAGCGCCTGGACGACGTGCTCGCGCGACGAGCCGAGCCCGAAGTTCCGGCCGGTGACGACGATCGCCTCAGGGCCGAGCCGGTCGCGGAGGGAGGGATCGTAACCGTCGAACAGGTGCTCCTTCATCTCCGCCGGATCGTCGATGTTCAGATACGCGCCCGGATACATCACGTCCGTGTCGACGTCGTCGCCGGGGATCACGACCGCCACGCCGTCGACGATCATCCGGCGACCTCGCGCGGATGCACGATCTCTCCGGCAACGGCGGCCGCGGCCGCGACGTAGGCGTTCGCGAGATGCACCTCCGCCTCGGGCGACCCCATCCGGCCCTTGAAGTTGCGGTTCGTGGTCGTGACCGCTCGCTCGCCCGCGGCGAGCACGCCCATGTGGCCGCCGAAGCAGGCGCCACAGGTCGGGGTCGAGACCATCGCTCCCGCCTCGACGAACACGTCGAGCAGCCCCTCGGCGAGCGCCTGGCGGTAGACCGCCTGGGTGGCCGGGACGACGATCATCCGGCAGCCGCGGTGGACGCTCCGACCGCGCAGGATCTCGGCGGTCTGGCGCAGGTCGGTGAGCGTCCCGTTCGAGCAGTTGCCGACGTAGACCTGGTCGATTTTCGTTCCGATTGCTTCCGCAATCGGAACGACGTTGCCGGGAAGATGCGGTTGCGCGATGAGGGGCTCCAACTCCCACAGGTCGATCTCCAGCGTCTGCGCGAGCACCGCGTCGTCGTCGGTGCGCTCGGCCGTCCACCCGCCCTCGACGCGGCCTTCGAGGTAGACGGCGGTCGTCTCGTCGGCCGGGAACAGGCCGGTCTCGGCGCCCGCCTCGACCGCCATGTTCGACACGGCGAGGCGCTCGTCGACCGAGAGCGCCGCTGCGCCGTCGCCGACGAACTCGAGCACGCAGTTCGTCGCCCCTCCGACCCCGATCTCTCCGATCACGGCCAGGATCAGGTCCTTGCCGGTCACGTACGGCCGCTTCTCGCCGGTGAAGTCGACCCGGATCGTCCCCGGCACCGGCTGCCAGAACTCGCCGCGCGCGAGGCAGGCGCCGATGTCGGTCGACCCCAGGCCGGTCGCGAACGCCCCCAGCGCCCCGAGCGTGCAGGTGTGGGAGTCGCCGCCTGCGACCACCGAGCCCGGCACGATCCAGCCCTCCTCACAGAGGAGCGTGTGCTCGATCCCGCCGCGGCCCTGGTCGTAGAACGCGACCCCCTGGCCCGCCGCCCACTCCTTCATCCGCTTCTGGAGCTCGGCCGACCTGGCGTCCTTGGCCGGCGCGAAGTGGTCGGCGACCATCACGACCTTCGCCTGGTCGAAGACCGTGGCGGCCTCCATCCGCTCCATGGCGCGGAACGCCAGCGGGCCTGAGACGTCGTTGGCGAAGACGAGATCGCAGCGCACCATGATCACGTCTCCGGGCGCGGCCTCGTCGACGTCGGAGTGCGCGAGCAGGATCTTCTCAGCGAGCGTGTGCCCCAGCGATCTCCTCCAGGTGCGAGAGGACGTCGTCGACCGACACGACGTCGCCGTACTTCGCGTCGATGTCGTACAGGTTGGCCTCGTGCGCGGCGGGGTTGCGGTCGCCCACCGCCTCCCGCGGCACGACCACCCGGTAGCCGTGCTGGAGGGCGTCGACCGCGGTCGCCCGCACGCAACCGGAGGTCGACGCGCCCGCGACGACGACGGTGTCGCACCCGGCGCTCGCGAGCGCGCTGGCGAGCGTCGTGCCGAAGAACGCCGACGCGAACGTCTTGGTGAGCACGGGCTCTCCCTCCAGCGGCGCGATCCGCGGATCGATCTCGACCCACTCGCTCCCCGGCTCGAGGACGAGCAGCGCGGGCACCTTCTCGATGAAGGCCGCCGCCGCCTGCCTGCCGAGCTCGTCGTAGCAGACGGTCGTGAAGACCACCGGCCTGCCCGCTCTCCTGAAGGCGCCGAGCAGCCGGGCGATCGCCCCGACGCAACCGTCGAGGTCGCAGGCGAGCGGCGAGGCCGGATCGGTGAACCCGCGGTTGACGTCGACCACGACCAGTGCGGGCCGGCTGCCGAAGCCCGCACGCCCGTGGAAGCCGTCGTGCCTCACCCCCGGCTCGGCTCCGGGATGCCGTCGCCGGCCCGCACACGGGCGAGCGCCTCGTCGCCGGGCTCGAGCGGCGACCAGCGCAGCGGCTTGGCCTGCGTGGGCGGGTCGAGGCCCGTCTCCTCCTTGCACCGCGCCATCGCGTCTTCGAGCGGCGGACCGAAGTCGAACGAGAGGACCTCGCCGCGCTCCTCCCGCTGGCGGGCCCGCTCCGCCTCGGTCGCCTCGAGATCGGCTTCGCCGTTCTCGTCGAGGACGACGCCGTAGCCGGCCTTCGCCTTCTCGCGGGAGACGAGCCCGAACGACACGTCGCGAGCGACCGCCTCGACCGGCCGGTCCAGACGGTCCTTCCAGCCCCCGCCGCCGGCGGTGCGGTAGATCAGCATGTCCCCCGGCTCGACGACGATCTGGTCGCACTTCGACGCCAGCCGCTCCTCGCTGCCGTCGGCCCGGCGCAGGATCTTCTCCGACCGCCCGCCGGGCTCACCGCCGAGCACGCCCCACGGCCGCGTCAGCCAGCGGTCGTCGTGGATCGAGATCTCGCCGGGCTCGAGGTAGACGTACCGCTTCTCGACGCCGTTCCCGCCCCGGTGGAGGCCGGCGCCGCCCGAGTCGGTGACGGTCGTGTATCCGTCGATCCGCAGCGGGTAGTAGGCCTCGAGGTACTCGGTCGGGATGTTCTCGAACAGCGGCCACCAGGAGTGGCCGTCCATGCCGTCTCCGATCGGCCGGCCCGGGATGCCCCCGTAGAGGATCTCCATTGCGTAGAAGAACTCGCCTTTCCCGTCCCAGCCCGAATAGAGCATGTACGGGCTCGTCCCGTAGCCGGCGGCGGTGTTCAGCTCCGGCGCCTGCTTGACGAGCGCCCCGCCGAGCACGTCGAACTGGCGGGCGAGCGCGTGCGTCCGGCAGCCGAGCGCCGCCGGGAAGCGCGGACGGAGCAGCGACCCCTCGGGCATGACGACGTGCAGGAGCGGATAGAAGCCGTCGTTGAAGAGGATCTGGGGGTCGTTGACCATGATCAGGTAGATCCCGATGAACATCTTGAACATGCCCTCGGAGAGGTAGAAGTTGATCGGCCCGAGAGCCTGGGGATCGGTGCCGGACCAGTCGAAGAATGCGTGGTCGCCCTCGCGCCAGATGGTCAGCTTCATCTTGTAGGGGCCGTTGCCGAGGCCGTCGTCGTCGATCCAGTCCTCGAACGACTGCGGCTCTTCGGGGATCGCGACCTGGATCAGCTTCCGCATCGCCTCGTAGGTGCGGTCGAGCAGCGCCTGCAGGCCGGCCAGGTACGTTCCCTTGCCGAACCGCTCGCACAGTTCCATCACGCGCTTCTCGCCCGCGCGGCAGCCGGCGACGATCGCGAACAGGTCAGCCCGGTTCATCTCCGGCAGCCGGACGTTGTTGAAAATCAGCCGGAGGACGTCCTCCTGGGGGACCCCCCGCTCGATGATCTTGAGCGGCGGGATGATCAGACCCTCCTCGAAGATCGTCTTCGCCCCGGTCGGCAGAGAGCCCGGCAGCGGGCCTCCGCAATCCATCTGGTGGCCGAACTGGGACGACCAGCCGACCAGCTCGTCCTCGTAGAAGATCGGGACGAGCACGAGCCAGTCGTTCGTGTGCGAGATCGACGCGGAGCACTTGAACGGGTCGGACGTGAGGATCACGTCGCCCGGGTAGATGCCCCGATCCCAGTCGGCCATCATCTCGTTGATGTACGCGCCGAACTGGCCGACGACCATGCGCCCGCGCGGGTCGGTGATCATTGGGAACTCGTCGTGCTGCTCCCGGATCACGGGGCTCATCGCCGAGCGGAAGAGCACGGCGTCCATCTCGTAGCGTGCGCTCTTCAGCGCCCCCTCGATGATGTCGAGGGTGACGGGATCGACCTCGACGTCCGGGATCTCGGCAATGCGGAGCTCTTCGGTGACTGCCATCTCTCCCTCGCTCAGTCGTTGGGGGTGATCAGGATGTTGAAGTTCGCGTCGACCTCTGCCCGGTACCCGGGGAGGACGACGGTCGTCGAGTCGAACTCGGTGACGATCGCCGGGCCAGATATCAGGGCGCCGGGCTGGAGCTTCGAGCGGTCGTAGATCTTCGTCGGCACGCGCTCGCCGTCGAAGACGACCTCGTGCTCGTCGACGACAGCGGCCGAGGCGTCCGGCGAGCCGAGCTCACCGGTAGGCAGCTCCGGCTTCGGCACCGCGCCGTACCCGACCGCGCGCAGGTTGACGATCTCCGACGCGGTCCCCGGCATCCGGAACCCGTACAGCTGCTCGTGAAGCGCGTTGAACCGCTCCTCGAGGTCGCCGAGGCCGCCGCTGCGCACCTCGGACGGCTCCAGCGTGACCGGGATCTCGTACCCCTGCCGGTGGTAGCGCATGTCGGCCGTGTAGGCGATCCGCTGTGCGTCCGCGGCGATCCCCTCGCCCTCGAGCCAGGCGCGGGCGTGTGTGCCCAGCCCGTCGAGGATCTCCGCGACCTCGTCGCCGCTCGCCTCCGACACGAGCCGGATGTAGGTCTGGGCGAACTCGTCGCGGAAGTCCGCGACCAGGTCGCCGATCGCGCAGAGCAGGCCGGGCGCAGGTGGAACGATCACCGGGAACGACCCCATCAGCTTCGCGAGCGCGTTCGCGTGCAGCGGCCCGGCGCCGCCGTACGCGACCAGCGCGAAGTCGCGCGGGTCGTGCCCGCGCTGCACGGAGACGAGCCGCAGGGCGCCGGCCATGTTCTCGTTGACGATCGCGAGAATCCCCTCGGCGGCCTGCTCGACCGAGTCGAGACTCATCGCGTCCACGACCTTCTGGACGGCCGCCCGCGCCGCCTCGACGTCGAGCATCATCTCGCCGCCGAGCAGCTGCGGCGGAAGGTGGCCCAGGACCACGTTCGCGTCGGTGACGGTCGGCTCCTCGCCGCCCTTCCCGTAGGCGGCCGGCCCCGGCTCGGCGCCCGCCGACTGCGGGCCGACGCGGAGCGCCCTGGTCAGCTCCGGCACATGCGCGATCGAGCCCCCGCCGGCGCCGACCGTGTGGACGTTGACCGACGGCACCTTGATCCGGAAGTGCCCGATCGCCGTCTCACGGCCGATCGTCGGCTGGCCGTTCTGGCAGAGCGCGACGTCGGTCGACGTCCCGCCCATGTCGAACGTGAGGATGTCGTCGTAGCCGGCCTTGCGCGCCACGTAGAGCGCGCCGGCGACGCCGCCGGAAGGCCCGGAGAGCACGCCGTAGATCGGGTTGCGCGCAGCCTCCCGCGTCGTCATCAGGCCTGCGTCCGAACGGAGGATGTTGACGTCCGCCTTCGCGCCGACCCCGTCCAGCTGCTCCTGGAGTCGGTTCACGTAGTCGGCGACCTTCGGCCGGACGTACGAGTTCATGCACGCCGTCAGGGCACGCTCGTACTCCCGGAACTCGGGCAGCACCTCCGACGACAGCGTGACGGGAAACCCCGGATAGAGCCGCTCGACGATCTCGCCGATCTTCCGCTCGTGCGCGCCGTTGACGTACGAGTTGATCAGCGCGACGGTCAGGGTCTCGACGCCGGACTCGACGAGGTCGCGGACGATCGCCTCGACCTGCTGCACGTCCACCTCGACGATCGTGTTCCCGCCCGCGTCCATCCGCTCGGCCGCTTCCCGCGTGTCGGCGAGGGACGCGGGTGGGTCGGGCTTGATCATGATGATCCAGCCTGCGAGCGGGCCGGGGGTCTGGGACCGGGCCAGATGGAGGATCTGCTGGAAGCCGGCGGTGGTGATCAGGCCCACGCGTGCGCCTTTCGACTCGAGCACGGCGTTCGTGGCCACGGTCGTGCCGTGGAGGATGTTCCTGATCTCGGAGACCTGGATCCCCGCCTCCTCGCAGATCCGCCGGACGCCGGTGAGGACGCCCTCCGACGGGTCGGCGGGCGTCGACGGGGTCTTGACCCGGTATCGCCCGCCTCCGTCGCCGTTCCCGTCACCGACCAGGAAGAGGTCGGTGAAGGTTCCACCGACGTCGACCCCGAGCCTGTACGCCATCCGTTCCTCCCTCTCAGCCGGCGACCGGCTCGAACGCGCCGGCGCGATAGACCTGTCCAGGTAGCTGTCGCCCGACCTCGCCCTCGAGCCATTCGGCGACCGTGATCAGCGCGGCGAGGTCGATGCCCGTCTCGACACCCTCGCCGTGGAGCATGTAGACGAGATCCTCGGTGCAGATGTTGCCGGTGGCCCGGGGGGCAAACGGACAGCCGCCGAGGCCGCCCACCGACGCGTCGAGCACGCTCGCGCCCGCTTCCAGCGCCGCATACGCGTTCGCGAAGCCGGTATTGCGGGTGTTGTGCAGGTGGACGCCTACCGGCCGAGACAGCTTCGCTGTCTCGGCCACCAAGTGCTTCACCTGCCTGGGCACCGCAACGCCGACGGTGTCTGCGAGCACGATCTCGTCCGTTCCCGCGTCGGCGAGCTGCGACGCGAGGCCGAGGACCCGACCCGGGTCGACGGCACCTTCGAACGGACACCCGAAGGCGACGCCGACCGTCACGGTCGCCGGGATGCCGTCGGCGTGGGCGCGGCCGACGATGGCGGTCGCGGCGGCGAGCGACTCCTCGGGCGAGGCGTTCTGGTTGCGCCGGTTGAAGGTCTCCGTCGCGGCGAAGGCGACGTGCACCTCGTCGAGGCCCGTCTCGGCGAGGCGGTCGTAGCCGCGCTCGTTCAGGACGAGGCCCGCGTACACGACCCCCGGCTGTCGGTCGATGCCCGCCACGACCTCCTCGGCGCCCGCCATCTGCGGGACGCGGGCGGGGTTCACGAAGCTGACGGCCTCGATCCGGGGCAGGCCGGCGGCGGCCAGCCGGTTGACCAGCTCGGCGCGCGTGCCGGGGTCGAGGTGCTTCTCCTCGTTCTGGAGCCCGTCCCGGGGGCCGACGTCGCAGATCGTGATCAAAGAATTCCGTCCTCCTTCAACCCGGCCAGCTCGTCGTCGGAGAGCCCGAGCAGGCCGCCGTAGACGTCGCGGTTGTGGCTTCCCTCCTCCCAGGTGGCCGACCAGCGTACCTCGCCCGGGGTCTCCGAGAACTTCGGGACGATGCCCGGCCCGATGTAGGCGCCGAACTCGGGGTCGTGGTGCTCGACGAGCATGTCTCGGGCCTTGTACTGCTCGTCCTCGAAGATGTCCGCGATCGAGTAGATCGGGCCGCAGATCACGCCCGCCTCGTTGAGAACGGCGTCGATCTCCGACGCCGTGTGACGCCCCGCCCACTCGGCGACGATCCCCTCGAGGTCCTCCTGGTTCTCGCCGCGGGCCGTGTGCGTCGCGTACTTCGGATCCTGGGCCAGCTCCGGCCGGCCCATCGCCTCGCAGAGGCGTCCGAAGACCTTGTCGGCGTTGGCGGCGATCACCATCCACTTCCCGTCGCTGGACTTGAAGATGTTCGAGGGCGCGACGCCCTTCAGCCCCGTTCCGCCCGGGCCCCGGACGATGCCGAGCCGGTCGTACTCGGGAACCATGCTCTCCAGGAGCGCGAAGCATGCTTCCATGAGGGAGACGTCGACGACCTGGCCTCGCTCCCCGCCGAGCGCGTCCCGCCGGTAGAGCGCGGCGAGGATCCCCTGAACCGCGAACATCCCGGCCAGGGAGTCGCCGAGCGAGATGTGGATGCGGGGCGGGGCCTCCCCGGGGAAGCCGTTGATGTATCGGATCCCGCCCATCGCCTCCGAGACCGAGGCGAAGCCCGCCCGTGGGGCGTACGGGCCGGTCTGGCCGTACCCCGAGACCCGCGCGACCACCAGCCCCGGATTCGCCTCCCAGAGGCGCTCCGGCGCGAGATTCCACCGCTCGAGCGTCCCGGGCCGGAAGTTCTCGACCAGCACGTCGCTCTGCTCGACGAGGGCGAGCAGCACCTCCTGCCCTCGTTCCTCCCGCAGGTTCAGGGTGACGCACTTCTTGTTCCGCGACTGCACCGGCCACCAGAGCGAGCGGCCCTCGTAGCGGGCATGGCCCCAGTCGCGCAACGGATCGGGCTGCCCGGGCGGCTCGACCTTGATGATCTCCGCGCCCATGTCGCCGAGCAGCCTGCCGGTGAACGGACCCGCGAGCAGCATCCCCAGCTCGACCACCCGGACGCCGGCGAGCGGACCGGGTCCGTCGGTCGGGCGCAGGTCGCTCCTGGACGTAGCGACCACGTCCGTCACGTACGCGCCTCGGCCGGCGCGGGCGCCTCGCGCTCCTCGTCCCGGAGCCTCCCCACGAGGATGTCCCTGGCCTCGAAGACGTGCTCCTTCATCACCAGCTCGGCGCGCTCCGCGTCTCCCGTCGCCAGGGCCTTGACGATCTGGCGGTGGTAGTGGGACGAGATCCGCTTCTGGTCGGGCGAGTACCAGATGTACGACTTGTAGACGAGCGGCAGCTCGATCACCCCCCGGACCATGCCGCCCAGCCGCGCACTCCCCGCGATGTCGAGGATCGTGCTGTGGAAGAAGAGGTTCTCGCGGACGAGCTCCCGCAGGTCGTCGTCGGGGCTGAGGGCCTCGAACCGGTCGCAGCTCTCGCGCAGCAGGGCGACGTCGGCCTCGGTCACCCGGGCGCCCGCCCGGCGGGCGGCGTGACCTTCGAGCAGCGCGCGCAGCGCGTAGAGGTCCTCGAGGTCGTCGGGCGTGTGCACCCGGACCGTTGCCCCGCGGTTCGGCGTCGCCACGATCAGACCCTCCACCTGCAGCATCAGCAGGGCCTCGCGGACCGGCGTGCGGCTGATCCCGAGCTGCCTGGCGAGATCCTCCTCCTTCAGACGCTGCCCGGGCTTGAGCCGACCGTCGACGATCGCCTCCCTGATCAGCTCGGTGGCGGCGACGCTCGCGTTCCGCACGAGGCCTTCGCCCTTCTCCAGCATCCCGGCCACCGCGCCAAAATACAGTATGCAATCCGGCCCGCCAACCGCACCCGCCGGGCCGCACGCCGGTCGTGCAGAACCGCACCCGACTATCGTTTCGCCCGTGGACCGCGACGCGATCGCCCGCGCCGAACGCCGTCGCCAGGCGGCCGACGAGCTGGAGTTCGAGCGGGATCGGGCCGTCGCGCTCCGCGAGCAGATCGCACGGCTCGTCCTCGAGCTCGACGGGCCCCGCCTCGACGAGGAGGTGTTCGCCCGGCTGGCCCCGGAGGACGTCCGGCTCGTCCGCCCGGCGCTCCAGGGCGGGACCGCGATCGAGGGAGCCGAGGCGGAGTGGCTCGATTCGGAGGAGCTCTGGCGAGACGAGGAGGCCGAACGGGCCGAGCTCGAGGCGGAGATCGTCCGGATCGAGGAGGAGATCGCGTCGAGCACCCGCCGCCAGGAGGCGTTCGAGCGCTACCTCGCAGCGCTGGGCGAGTAACGGCCGAGCCGGATCGTGCACGTACGATTAGGCCGATGTCGACGACGCAGGACTTCGAGTCACGCTGGACGACCCTCGAGCCTGCGCCGCGCGGCGCGGGCACGGTGCGCGGGATCTGCGTCCGCGTCGAGGAGGGCGTCCACGAGACGCCGGAGCGGGTCGAGCTGACGGTCGAGGACGGCGTCGCCGGCGACCGCTGGGGGAGCGGGGACCGCGACCGCGACGCGCAGGTGACGCTGATGAACGTCCGCGTGGCCGAGCTGATCGGCGGTCCGCTCGATCTCGCGGGCGACAACTTCCAGGTCGACCTCGACCTGTCCGAGGACGCGCTCCCGGTCGGCACGCGGCTCTCGATCGGATCGGCGCTGCTCGAGGTCTCACCCGCCCCGCACACCGGCTGCAAGAAGTTCCGCGAGCGCTTCGGGCTCGATGCGCTGACGTGGGTGAACGACAACCGCGGCCGGCGGCTTCGAGGGATGAACTGCCGGGTCCTCGAAGCCGGCGCGGTCGCGGTCGGCGATCCGGTCGCGGTCGTCTAGGCGGCGGTCTCCTGGTACATCAACGAGCCGGGCGTGGTCAGGTTCTCTCCCGTCTCGAGCAGGGTCTTCAGGCCGGAGAGGATCATCGGCCAGCCGCCGTAGAGCTCGCCGTTCGCGCCCTCGCGCAGCTGGTCGTGCGTCACGACGAGGCGGCACGAGTCGCCGACGGGCTCGATCTCCCAGGTGACGCGCGACGTCCCCTCCGCCTTCACGTCGTCGCTCCAGAGCGCGTCGAAGCTCTGCACGAGCCGCCGCGGCGGATCGACTTCCAGGTTCTCGCCGGCGGCGATCTCGACGCTCCCGTTCCCGGCCGTCGCGCGGTACGGCGACCCCGGCGCGTAGTCGGACTCCGTGCGGACACCGAACGAGTACCGGGTCCGCAGCTCCGGATCGGTGATCGCCTCCCAGAGCCGTTCCGGCGTGGTCTTGATGTAGATCTCGAACACCTTCTCCATCTGTGCTCCCCCCTCCAGGGCTCGTTTCAGGCCCGTGAGCGTCACCGCCCACGGCTCCGCGTACTTGCTCACCCACCGGTCGTGGACGAGCCGGATCGGGACCGGGTTCAGGAAGTGGAGCTTCTCGCGGCCGCGGCGCCTGGTACTGACCAGGTGCGCCTCCTCCAACACCCGCAGGTGCTTCATCACGCCGAACCGCGTCATCGGCAGCCGTCCCTCGAGCTCGGTCAGCGTCTGGCCGTCACTGCGGTAGAGCTCGTCGAGCAGGGCCCGCCGGGTCGGGTCGGCCAGCGCCCTGAACACCGGATCCATGCCCGAGACCATACGTGACTAAATGGTCACATGTCAACCACGGCTGCGGCGGCCTTCGCGGAACTGCGGAGCAGTTCCGGCGGGCGCTCAGCGCGTCTGCGGAAAGCCCAGGTCGACCTTGCTCGTCGCCGGGTCCGGCCAGCGGGACGTGACCACCTTGCCGCGCGTGTAGAAGTCGATCCCCTCGGGCCCGTAGATGTGCCGGTCGCCGAACAGGCTCGCTTTCCAGCCGCCGAACGAGTAGTACGCCACCGGGACCGGGATCGGCACGTTCACGCCGACCATGCCCGCCTGGGCGTCGAACTGGAACTGGCGGGCGACACCGCCGTCGCGGGTGAAGATCGCCGTCCCGTTCCCCCACGGGTTCTCGTTCACGAGCCGGACCGCGTCGTCGTACGTTCCCGTCCGGACGACGGAGAGGACCGGGCCGAAGATCTCGTCGCGGTAGGCGTCCATCTCGGGCGTGACCTCGTCGATCAGCGAGACGCCGAGGAAGAAGCCGTCGCCCTCGACCTCGAGCTCGCGGCCGTCCGCGACGACCGTCGCGCCCTGCTCGGCGGCGGTGTCGAGGTACGAGGCGACCTTGTCGCGGTGCTCGCGGGTGATCAGCGGGCCCATCTCGTTGCCGGGCTCGAGCCCCGGGCCGACCTTCACCTTCGGCAGCCGCTCCTTGATCGCGCCGAGCCGGGGGTCGGCGCCGGCCCCCACCGCGACCACCACGGAGACCGCCATGCAGCGCTCCCCGGCCGAGCCGTAGGCGGCGGAGACCGCCGCGTCGGCTGCCATGTCGATGTCGGCGTCGGGCAGGACGATCATGTGGTTCTTGGCGCCGCCGAGCGCCTGCATCCGCTTGCCGTTCTTCGTGCCGGTCTCGTAGACGTAGCGCGCGATCGGCGTGGAGCCCACGAACGAGACGGCCGAGATGTCCGGGTGCTCGAGGATCGCGTCGACGGCCACCTTGTCGCCGTGGACGACGTTGAAGACGCCGTCGGGCAGGCCCGCCTCCGTGAGCAGCTCGGCGGTGTAGTTCGCCGCCGACGGGTCCTTCTCGGAGGGCTTGAGGATGAACGTGTTCCCGCAGGCGATCGCCGGCGCCCACATCCACATGGGCACCATCGCCGGGAAGTTGAACGGGGTGATCCCCGCGACGACGCCGAGCGGCTGGCGGATCGAGTAGACGTCGATCCCGGTCGACGCCTGCTCCGAGTACTCGCCCTTCAGCAGCGTCGGGATCCCGCACGCGTACTCGACCACCTCCAGCCCGCGGGCGACCTCGCCCATCGCGTCGGAGAGCACCTTCCCGTGCTCGGCGGTCAGGATCCGGGCGATGTCCTCCCGGTGCTCGTGGACGAGCTCGCGGATCGCGAAGAAGAGCTCCGCGCGGCGCGCGAGCGAGACGGCGCGCCACGTCGCGAGGGCCTCCTTCGCCGTCTGCACCGCGGCGTCGACCTCCTCGACAGTGGCGAAGTCGACCGCACCGGTCTGCTCGCCCGTTGCCGGGTTCCAGACCTGGCCGCTTCGTCCCGACGTCCCGGGGACGCTCGTCCCTCCGATCCAGTGGTGAATGGGCTTCGCCTGCGGCGGCGCCGCGACCGTCTCCGTCATCGCGTTGACCTCCTCGAATCGACAGACGGAGCGTAGCGCGTAGGATTGGGCCGATGGCCGTCACGGAATCAAGGCAGGCCGAAGGCAGGCACGTCGTCGACGAGGACCGGCAGTACCTGATCCACTCGTGGTCCGTGCAGTCGGCGCTCGACCCGATTCCCGTCGCCAGCGGGGAGGGCCGCTACTTCTGGGACTACTCGGGGAAGCGCTACCTCGACTTCGCGGCGCAGCTGGTCAACCTCGCGCTCGGCCACCAGCATCCGAAGCTGGTCGCCGCGGTCAAGGAGCAGGCCGACAAGCTCTGCACGATCGCACCCGGCCTCGCCAACGACAAGCGCTCCGAGCTCGCCCACCTCGTCGCCGAGTGCATGCCCGGCGACCTCAACCACACCTTCTTCGCGAACGGCGGCGCCGAGGCGAACGAGAACGCGATCAAGCTCGCGCGCTGGGTGACCGGGCGCCAGAAGATCATCGTCCGCTACCGCTCCTACCACGGCGCGACGGCAGGCGCGATCACGGCCACCGGAGATCCCCGGCGCTGGTTCGCGGAGCCGGGTCTGCCGGGGTTCGTGCGCATGTTCGACCCGTACACGTACCGGTGCCCGGCCGGCCACCCCGATCCGTGCCCGGTCTGCACCGGCGGCCCGCACCTCGAGGAGATCCTGATGTACGAGGGGCCGCAGAACGTCGCCGCCGTAATGCTCGAGACAGTCACCGGGACGAACGGGATCATCGTCCCGCCGGACGGCTACCTGCAGTCGATCAGGGAGACCTGCGACCGCCACGGGATCCTGCTGATCCTCGACGAGGTGATGGCCGGCTGGGGCCGCACCGGCTGCTGGTTCGGCTGCGACAACTGGGACGTCGTCCCCGACATCATCACGACCGCGAAGGGGATCAACTCCGGCTACGTCCCGCTCGGCGCGATGACCGTTCGCGACCAGGTCTACGACGCGATCAAGGACCGGTTCTTCGCGGGCGGCCTGACCTACAGCGGGCACCCGCTCGCGTGCGCGGTCGGCGTCGCCTCGATCGAGGCGTTCCGCGAGGAAGGTGTGGTCGAGAACTCGGCGGCGATGGGCTCCTATCTGGGCGAGATGCTTCCGCATCTCGCCCAACGACACCCCAGCGTCGGAGAGGTTCGCGGGTTGGGCCTCTTCTGGGGGTTGGAGCTCGTGCGGAACCGCGAGACCAGGGAGCCTCTCGTCCCGTTCAACGCCGGCGGCGAGGCGGCCGAGCCGATGACGAGGGTGACGAAGGCGTGCCTCGAGCGCGGGCTCTACCCGTTCGCCCACTGGAACGTCTTCGCGATCACCCCGCCGCTGAACATCACGCGCGAGGAGCTCGACGAGGGCCTCGAGATCCTCGAGGACGTCCTCGCGATCGCGGACGAGTACGTCACCGGCTAACCCCGGATTCGGGGCCGGCGGCGGTGTAGTCGAGTGGCGCCCTGCGGGGGATGTACAGCGTGTTCCGAGCGGCGTACGATCGCGTCAGGGCAGTCACAAGAACCCGCCGCACCAGACGGCGGAGAGGGAGGAAGCATGTCGCATCGTCGTGCCATCCTGGCCACAGTCGGGGTTCTTGCAGTCGCAGGCGCCGCGCTCGGCGGTGGAGTCGCGCTCGGCTCGAGCTCGTCTGCCACGGCCGATCCGCCCGCGACAACCGGAGTGTCCGTGAACACGGTCAGGTCGTCGTCGGGCATCAAGCCCAAGTCGCAGGCGTACGGCCATTTCGATTATTCGGGAGTGCAGATTGGCCCGGCAAAGAAGATCGTCGCCGTCGCCCACGTCGGCACGGGTATCTACTGCGTCCAGCTGGCGAACAGCCTGCACGTGAACAACGACACGATCGCGTTGACGATCGTCGACTACAACTACTCGGCCGCGAATCGCTTTCTCTACAGCCAGGCGTATTCGAACGCGGCCTACTGCGCTGGAGCATTGCCGAATTCGGTCGCTGTCCTCACGAACAACGCTTCAACAGGCGTCGCGGCGGACGCATCGTTCTTCTTCATCGTTCCGTAGGGGATCTCGCGGCGGCCCGGCGGGAG
>JBLMYA010000058.1:0-28789 GCA_050258035.1 Verrucomicrobiota bacterium | reverse complement strand
CCGGGCGGTTCTCGCACCGGAACACGAGCTCGTCGTCGCTTCGCTCCGAGCGTGCCGGAGACCACGGTGAGGTCTCCCACTGGCTCGGGTGCAGGTGCGCCGCCGCCGCCGCGCCGCCCGGATCCGCGCGCAGCTCGATCACCACGCGCTCTCCGTCGGTCGACGCACTGACCATCGCGCGGAGGAGGCGTCGCGAGAATCGGAGTGACCTGTGTCTTGCCGTGCGGCTGCCCGCACTTCGGGGGTGTGGCCTGTTCGTTCCGGCCGGCTTGCCGCGTCCCGTCCACGCCCTGGGCAAGTAACACTGTGTTACAAGGGCTCTAGCGCAGGAGGAGGCCTTCGCCGAGCTCGTCGTCGGGGTCGAGTACGAACTCGTGCCTTCCCGTCAGGTATGCGCTGCCCTCGACCTCGGTCACGACTCCTTCCGGGGTCTCCTCGACGATCCGGCCGGTGAACTCGCTCCCGACGACGCTCAGGTGGCGGAGCCGCTCGCCCACTCCGAGCCGCCCTTCGTCGTGGAGCAGGGCGAGCCGGGCGGACGTACCGCTGCCGCAGGGTGAGCGGTCGACCTCGCCGTCGGCGAAGACGGTCACGTTCCGCTGGGTCAGCGGGTTCGCCTTCTCCTCCTGCCAGAAGATCACCCCGTAGACGTCGCGGAGCTCCGGCTCGGCCGGGTGCACGATCTCGTGCGCGGCCTCGAGGTCTGCCTTGATCGCCCGCCCGAGCTCGATCAGCCGCGGCAGCTCGGCCGGGTCGACCCGTTCCTCGGCCGATGCGTAGAACGCGCCGCCGAAGGCGACGTCGACTTCCCGCCCGGCGGCGACGAGCCGACGGGCGTGGACGAACGCCGGCACGTTGCGGAAGCGGACAGAGAGGACGCGACCGTCCTCGACCTCGGCGACGGTCTGCAGCCGGCCCGACGGGACGTCGACGACGACCTCGGGCCCGGACACCAGGCCGCTCTCGATCGCCCACGTGACGAGCGCGATCGTCCCGTGCCCGCAGGCGGTCGAGTAGCCGGCGTTGTGGAAGAAGACGACGCCGAGGTCCGCACCCTCGTCCTCCGGCTCGGTGACGAAGCAGCCGTACATGTCCGCATGCCCGCGCGGCTCGAGGACGAGCAGCCGCCGGACGCGGTCGAGGTGCTCGAGCGCGTGACGGCGCTTGTCGAGGATGCTGTCGCCCTCGAGCGGCGCGACCCCCCCGGTGACGATCCGGAACGGCTCGCCGCCGGTGTGGTAGTCGACCGTGGTGATCGAAACGCTCATGGATCACTCTCCCGAGCTTCGGGAGACCTCTCGTCGCCGCGATCGACATGGCGGACGCGGCCCAGTGACGTCTGCCGTGAGGAAGGGGAGGGGACTCGCGGTGGGAACCGGCCGTTCCCTCCGCGGGAGCGAGCCGCGGGCAAGCGACTCAACGGCCGGTGAAGCTCGGCGGGCGCTTCTCGAGGAATGCCGACACGCCCTCACCGAAGTCGGCCGTCTTCGTCGCCGCCGACTGGAGCTCGGCCTCGAGCGCGAGCTGCTCGTCGAGCGTCGCGCTCTGCGCGTGCTCGAAGAGGCGCTTCGTCATCCCGATCCCGCGCGTCGGGCGCGACGCGTAGTCGGCGGCGAGCTCGGCGGCGCGGGCGGCGAGCCCATCGGCCGGGACGACCTCGTCGACGAGACCCCACGCCAGCGCCTCGTCGGCGCTCAGCTTCCGGTTGGAGCTCATCCACGCGAACGCGCGCGAGGCGCCGAGCAGGCGGGCGAGGAAGTACGAGCCGCCGGAATCGGGCACGAGCCCGATTCCGATGAACCCTGGGACGAAGGCGGCGTTGTCGGCGGCGATCCGGATGTCGCAGGCGCAGGCGAGCGACAGCCCGGCGCCGGCCGCCGCACCGTTGACCGCGGCGATCACGGGCTTCTCGAGTGCCCTGATCGCGCGGACGTTCGGGTGGTAGGTCGCTTCGAGATGCTCGCCGACGTCGTGGTCAAGGCTCTCGAACTCGGAGAGATCCTGGCCCGCGCAGAAGCCCTTGCCGGCGCCGGTGACCACGACGGCACGGATCTCGTCGGAGGCGGCCTGCTCGAGCGCGGCGTGCAGCGCAGCGTGCATCGAGGTGGTGAGGGCGTTATACGAGTCCGGGCGATTGAGGGTGACCGTCAGGACGGCGCCCTCACGAGTCGTCTCCACCTCGGCCACCGCCGCAGCCTATCGCCCGGCTGGTATCACTGGGCCATGGGAGCAGTGAGGATGATCTCGCTGGACACGGTGCCCGAGGAAGGGCCGCTGGACGCGTATTCCCGCGTGGTCACGGAGGTCGCGCGTCGGCTCGCTCCCTCGGTCGCGAACCTGCGGGTGTCCCGCCGGGCCGTCCGCGGGCGCCGCGTCGACGGCGGAGGGAGCGGCGTCGTGATCACACCCGACGGGTTCGTCCTCACCTCCGCGCACGTGGTCGCCGGCACCGACCGGGGCGTCGCCTCGCTCGTGGACGGCCGCGAGCTGACGGTCGAGCTGGTCGGGGCCGATCCACTCTCGGACCTCGCCGTGCTGCGCACCGAGCCGAGCGAGGTCGTCTCCGCCGAGCTCGGCGACGCGGAGTCGCTCCAGGTCGGCCAGCTCGTGGTCGCGATCGGGAACCCGAACGGATTCGCCGGCTCGGTCACGGCCGGCGTCGTCTCGGCGCTGGGCCGCTCGCTGCCGACCCGCTCGGGCTCTGCGACACGGATCGTCGAGAACGTGATCCAGACCGATGCAGCCCTCAACCCCGGCAACTCGGGCGGCGCACTCGCGGACGGCGACGGCCGCGTCGTCGGGATCAACACGGCCGTCGCCGGCGTCGGGCTCGGGCTGGCGGTCCCGATCAACACGACCACCCGCACGATCGTCGGCGCGCTCATGAGCGAGGGGCGATTCCGGCGCGCGTACATCGGCATCGCCGGTGACACGCGTCCCCTGCCGCCGCGCCTCGCCGCGGCACTCGGCCGGCAGCGGGGCATCGAGGTCGTCCAGGTGGTCGACGGAAGCCCTGCCGCCCGTGCCGGCCTGCGCGCGGAGGATCTCATCGTCGAGGTGGCCGGCACGCCCGTGTCGGGCGTCGACGACCTCCAGCGGCTGATGGCCGGGGAGCTGATCGGCCGGAAGGTGCCGGCTCGCCTCCTCCGGCAGGGCCGCGAGGTGACGGTCGAGCTCGTACCGGATGAGCTCGACTCCTAGAATGTCCGACCTTGCGCTTTACCTCGCCGACTGCACCGACGGCGGGCCGCTCCCGCTGGCGGCGGCTGAGCACAGCATCAGCATGAAGAAACATCGAGCCCTCCTTGTGGCTACGACTCCGACAAGCCGCACCCCTGGGAGGGCTCTTTGACGTCAGCTCCTCAGCCGACCGTCAACAACGTCTCTGGGAACTACACCTAGCGCCGTCGCGCCAGCGACCAGAGCGCGAGCGCGGCGATCCCTGCGACCACCTGCCAGCCGAGCATGAACCGGACGACGTCGATCGCCGGCCTCCACATGACCTCGCCGTCCTTGATCACGTTGGCCCCGACCGGCCGGGCGCGGAGGCCGAATCCGCCGCCCTCGTTCGGATCGCCGTAGACCCGTCGTACCGTCATCGCGTCACGGGCGCCGGTGAGGAACTCGTCGACGTTCATTCCTTCTCCTTTCGGCGGTCGAGGAACGCCTGCACCCCCTCCGCCGCCTCGTCACTCAGCATCGACAGCGCGAGCCAGTCGCGCGCATGACCGATCGTCCCGTGCCAGGACAGGTCGCGGAAGAAGTCGAGCTGCTGCTTCGCGTAGCGGGTCATCAGGGGCAGTCGCTCGGCGAGCTTCCCGACGATCTCGTCGACCGCAGCGTCGAGCTCGCCCGCCGTGACCGCACGGTTCACGAGGCCCCACTCCGCCGCCTGCGCGGCCGGGACCTCGTCGCACAGCAGGATGATCTCGCGGGCACGGCGGTCGCCGACGATCAGCGGAAGCCACTGCGTGGCGCCGGCCGCGGGCACCGATCCGTGCTGAAGGCCGACGTGGCGGATGAAGGCATCGTCGACCATGACGGCGAGATCGCACGCCATCTGGAGTTCGTTGCCGCCGCCGACGCAGATCCCGTTGATGCGCGCCACGGTCGGCTTGCCGATCCGCCGCAGGGCCGTGACGCCTGCGTCCATCGCCCCGAACCACTTCCAGTAGTCGCGCTCGTTGCCGACGTAGCCGTCGTCGGCCCAGCTGCGTAGGTTCGCCCCGACGCAGAACGCCCGGCCGGCGCCGGTGAGGACGACCACGCGGATCTCGTCGTCCCAGCTCGCATCCTCGCAGGCGCGTGCGAGCTCCCGGAGCATCCGGAAGTCGAACGCGTTCAGCACCTCCGGGCGGTTGAGCGTGATCGTCGCCCGGGGCGGGCTCTTCTCGTACAGGATCGACGCGAAGCCGAGCTCGTCGGGCGGCCGCGGGGTGGGGCGCTCGGGCTCAGTCAACGTCGACCAGGTAGACCGAGTGCGGCACGCCCATGTCGGCAGCATCCGCACCGGTCGCACGAAGCTCGTCGGAGTCGGCAACCGCCTGGAACGAGTCCAGGTCGGGGAACTCGAACTCGGCGTAGTGGCGCAGCTCGGGCTCGCCGTGGAGCGTGCGCAGCACGCGGCCGTGCCGGAAGGTGGACCCGGCGACGCGCCGGCAGAGCTCGACGTGCCGTGCATAGCGCTCGGCGTCGGGCTGCTCTCGGTAGACGACCATGACGCGGATCACGGACGCACCCCCTTTTTCCTGTGCGGGACGGCAGGAGCCTAAAGGGTCGGACCCTTCCGGGGTCGGACCCCCGCGAGGTCCACGATGTCGTCCGGCCTGACCGGAACGCGCGTGAGCGGACGTCCGGTCGCGCTCCGGAGCGCCGAGACGATCGCAGCCGTCGAGACCACGGTCGGCGGCTCGCCGACGCCCTTCACGCCGTAGGGGGCATCCGGCTCGGGATCCTCGACCAGCTCGCTGACCACCGGGGGCATGTCGAGCGCGGTCGGGATCAGGTAGTCGGTGAAGCTGGCATTCGTGATCAGGCCGTCGCGGGTCTGGACCTCCTCCATCAGCGCAAGCCCCAGGCCCTGGGCCGTGCCCCCCTCGATCTGGCCCTCGACCGCCTGGGGGTTGATCGCCTTGCCGACGTCCTGGGCGGTTCCGATCCAGACGACCCGCGTGAGCCCGAGGTCGACGTCCACCTCCGCGACGACGCGCATGGCGGCGACGGCGAGCGCGACGTGGGAGCGCTCGCCGGTCGTCTGACCGGTCTCCGGGTCGAGCGGCCACGTACGCGGGTGGTGGTAGGCGCGCTCGACGTCGACCTCGGCAGCGCCCGTTCGCCTGCGCTCCTCGAGCGCGGCCCGGCAGGCGAGCCGGACGGCGCCGGCGGCCATGTACGTGAGCCGCGAGGCCGAGGCCGAGCCGGACGACTGGACGCGCGCCGTGCCGGCCGGCGCAAGCGTGACGTCGTCGAGCCCGAGCTCGGTGCCGGCGACCTGGAGCAGCACCCCGCTGACCCCCTGGCCGACCTCGGCCGCGGCGCAGTGGATCTCGGCCGAGTCGCGGGAGAGCACCACACGCGCTGCGCAGAAGTCGTCGAACCCCTCCGAGTAGCAGATGTTCTTGAAGCCCACGGCGAACCCCGTGCCGCGCTTCACGCCCTCGCCGCGGGTGGTGTTCCCCGCGCCGCCCGGCAGACGGATCGGGTCGCGCGGGAGCTCCTCCGGCGGCGGGGGCTCGAGCGAAGCCGCGCGTCTGATCACCTCGGCCACGGGCAGGGATCCCCGGACGACCTGCCCGGTCGGCAGCGTGTCGCCGGGCGCCAGGGCGTTCAGGAGCCGCAGCTCGATCGGGTCGATCGCCAGCTCGGCGGCGAGGCGGTCCATCTGCGCCTCCGCGGCGATGCAGGTCTGGACGGCCCCGAAGCCGCGCATCGCGCCGCAGGGTGGGTTGTTGGTGTACACGGAGGTGGACTCGATCAGCGCGTTCGGGACGTCGTACGGCCCGCACGCGAAGGACGCGGCGTTCGAGGTGACGGCGGTCGAGGACGACGCGTAGGCGCCGCCGTCGAGCAGGATCCGCATCCGGACGCAGACGAGCCTGCCCTCGCGGGTCGCGCGGTGCTCGGCCCAGATCTTCGCCGGGTGCCGGTGGACGTGACCCACGAACGACTCCTCCCGCCCGTAGACGAGCTTCACCGGCCGGCCGGTGTGCAGCGCGAGCATCGCTCCGTGGATCTGCATCGAAAGGTCCTCGCGCCCACCGAAGGCGCCGCCGACGCCGGCCAGGTGGATGCGAACCTGCTCCGGCGCGAGGCCGAGGCACGGCGCGACCTGGTCGCGGTCGACGTGGAGCCACTGGGTGGCGACGTGGATGTCGACTCCGCCTTCGCCGTCCGGGATCGCCAGCCCCGACTCCGGGCCGAGGAACGCCTGATCCTGAATGCCGACCTCGTAGGTTCCCTCCACCGTGACGTCGCCGGTCGCGTCCGGGTCGCCGTGGCGGATCACCAGGTGGCGGACGACGTTCGGCCGCAGGTCGTCGCGATACCCGTGGCCCATCGTCGGCCGGTCGGGGTGAAGCGGCTCCTGAGCGGTCGCCCGTTCGGGGTCGCCGACGAGCTCGAGCGGCTCGTACTCGACCCGCAACCTCTCTGCGGCCCGCCGCGCCTGCTCCGGGTGGTCGGCCGCGACCAGGGCGACCGGCTCGCCGTGGTAGCGGGCGCGGTCGATCGCGAGCACCGGCTGGTCGGGGAACTCGAGCCCGTAGCGCTTCTGGCCCGGGACGTCGTCGTGGGTCAGAACGGCGTGAACGCCGGGCATCGCGAGCGCCCGGGAGATGTCGACGTCGACGATCCGCGCGTGTGCGTGCGGGCTGCGCACGGTGTGCCCCCAGAGCATCCCGGCCGCCCAGAGGTCGCTGGCGTAGGCGAACCGGCCGGTCGTCTTCGGAATGCCGTCGGCGCGCGGCACGACCTCGCCGATCCGTCCGACCTCGAGTCGCCGCGCGGTGGTGCTCATCGGCACCGTCTCCGCCCGAAGGACAGCGTCTGGCCGAGCGGCCGCGCTCGGCCCTGGACCCAGACCTGCACGTGCCGGCAACCCGGGCCGTCGACGAGGAAACCACCCGCGAACGCGGTGTGCATGCCGACGGTGCCTGAATAGGAGAACGCTCTCGTGCCGGCCGCGCAAGGCCGGAACGTCACCGCCCAGCCGCTGCCGCCGGCCCAGCTCAGGCGAAGATGCGGGCGGTCGGCAGGCACGACGACGACCGACACCGCAGGCCCGGCGTCGACCACGGGCGCCGCCTTCCAGACCCGCCAGCGCCCGCCCGGGCGCGGCCTCAGATCGGCGGCCGCCGCGGTCGCGGCCCAGCGGAGGCCCGTGAAGCGGATCGGACCGATCTGCACGTCGGCCGGCAGGGCGTCCGACACCTGGCGGCCGCCTTCGATCCTGCGGGAGCACGCGACAACCGGCGTCGGCGGCGGACCCCCCGCGGTGGTGATGGGCACGAGCGGCATCAGCCGGCCCGACCCGCCGCGAGCCTGACCGCATCGAAGATCTTCGCGTAGCCGGTGCAGCGGCAGAGATTGCCGGAAAGCGCCTCGCGGATCTCGTCCTCGCTCGGATTCGGCACGCGCGTCAGGAGATCGACGGTGGCGACGACGAGGCCCGGCGTGCAGAAGCCGCACTGGACGGCGCCCGCCTCGACGAACGCCTCCTGCACGGGGTGCAGGTCCTCTCCACGGGCCAGGCCTTCGACGGTCACCACCTCGTGCCCGTCCGCTTGCGCCGCGAGCACGAGGCACGCGCAGACGAGCCGGCCGTCCAACAGCACCGAGCACGAGCCGCACTCACCCTGCTCGCACGCGTTCTTCGAACCGGGCAGCCCAAGACGCTCGCGAAGGGCGAAGAGCAGGCTCTCGCCGGGCCAGACGTCGGCGTCGCGAGGCTCGCCGTTGACAGTGATAGTGATTCTCATCCGAGGCAGCGCTCCAGCGCCCGCGTCGCGAGCACGCGCAGAGCGTGGCGGCGGTACGCAGCCGTGCCGCGCACGTCGTCGACTGGGCTGGCCGCCCCGACGACGCGCTCCGGCAGCGAGCCAGCCTCCTCGAGGGGACACACAACGAGCCCCGGGACAGGCCCACATGACCCGAAGGAAGCACGAAGCTCCCCCCGTTCGCGGTCGGTGACGACCGCCAACGACGAGACGGCGATCACCATCGCGTTCCGCGGACCGACCTTCATGAACGTCTGCGGCGCCCCCGACGGCTCGACCCGGACCGCGGTGATCAGCTCGTCGGGCTCGGCCGCGTTCCGCTTCGGTCCGACGAGGAACTCGCGCAGCTGCATCGTCCGCACGCCGCGCGCCGAGGCGAGCTCGACCCCCGCCTCCTCGACGAGCAGCGGCGGCAGCGCGTCGCCGGCGGGGGAGGCGGTGCCCAGGTTTCCACCGATCGTCCCACGGTTCCTGATCTGCGGCGAGCCGATCGTGCGCGACGCCTCGGCGAGGGCGGGGAGCAGGTCGGCAAGTGAAGCCTCCATCGCCTCCGCGTACGTCAATCCGGATCCGAGCCGCACGACGCCGTTCTCGCGCGACCACCCGCGCAGCTCTTCGATCTCGTTCAGGTTCAGCAGTACGTCGGGCCGTCCGCGGTCGAAGTTCAGCTCGACCATCACGTCGGTCCCGCCCTGGATCGGCACGGCGTCGGGGCGCTGCGCCTTGATCCGGAGCGCCTCCTCCAGATTCTTCGGACTGACGACCTCCATCAACGTTCCTCGCGCACATACGCTACGCCCAGGGCGGCGGGTGCGCCGATCCGGCGCCGGGCGAAGCTCGTCGAGACGAGCACGAGCACGACGATGCTCATGATGTAAGGAAGGGCGTTCAAGAACTCCGGCTTGATCTTGTACCCGTGCGCCTGGAGCGCCGACGGGAGGCCGCCGGAGAGCCCCCCGAAGAGGTACGCGCCGACAAGGCAGAGCTCCGGCCGCCAGAACGAGAAGATCACGAGCGCGATCGCGATCCACCCGGCCCCTCCGACGAGCGAGTCTCCGTCCGTCCAGCCGGGTGTGATCGCGAGGCTGTAGCAGGCCCCACCGATTCCGGCGAGCGCGCCGCCGGCGAGGACATGCGCATACCGGTACAGCGCGACGTTGATCCCCATCGCGTCGGCGGCTGCGGGGTTCTCGCCCACCGACCGGACGTTCAGCCCGAGCCGCGTGCGCGAGAGGTAGAGGGCGATCAGCACCGTCAGCGCCCACGAGAGGTAGACCAGAGCCGACTGGTGCAAGAGGGTCGGCCCAACCACCGGCACGTCCTTCAGCCCGAAGACGTCGATGTCGCTGAACTGGTACTTCGGGGGGACGTCCGCGATGCCGAGGTCGTTGCCGAGGTACGACGACAGCCCTAGCCCGCCGGCGAAGATCGTCAGCGCAAGGCCCGAGACGATCTGGTTTGCACGGAGCGAGACGACGAGGATCGCGAAGGCGAGCGCGGTGACGAGCCCTGCGAACGCCGCCGTCAGTACGGCGAGGATCAGCGCGACCGCCTCAGGCCCGGGCGCGCGCTGCATCGCCCAGAAGCCCATCGCCGCGCCCACGAGCATCATCCCTTCGACACCGAGGTTGAGGACACCCGACCGCTCGGCGAGCAGCTCGCCGAGCGCCGCGAACAGAATCGGCGTCCCGTAGACGACCGCCTGCGTGAGTACCTGGACGACCAGCGTGTCGTTGGCGCCCACTACTTGACCTCCGCCGCGACCGCCGCCGGCCGTCGCCCGATCCGAACCCGGTAGCGGACGAGCAGCTCGCCGCCCAGCACGCAGAACAGGATGATCCCCTGCATGACGCCGACCAGTCCGGTCGGGAAGTCCGCGCCCTGCAGGAACAGCCCGGCGTTCTGGAGCCCGCCGAGCAGGACGCCGACGACGAAGACCGCGAACGGGTTGTAGCGGCCGAGCGCGGCGGCGACGATGCCGGTGTAGCCGTAGTTGGCGCCCTGCAACCCCTGCGGGCTGGCGTCGAGCACGTGCGAGATGTCGCCGATCTGGCTCGCGCCGCCGAGCCCGGCGACCGCCCCGGAGATCGCCATTACCGCGAGGATCTTCCGCCGCGTCCGCATCCCCGAGTAGCGGGCAGCCCGCTGCGAGTCGCCGATCACGTTCATCTCGAACCCGAAGCGGGTGGCGCGGAACAGCGCATACAGCGCGATCGCGACGCCGATCGCGAGCAGGAAGCCGAACGGGATGACGACCCCGAAGACGGTGACCGTCGGCCAGAACTGGCTCGACTTCAACGGGATCGACTGCGGGAACGACCGAGCCTGAACCGTCGAAACGTCGCGCCAGGGCGACGCGCTGTCGAAGATCAGGTACGTGAGCAGGAGTCCTGCCACGTAGTTGAGCATCAGCGTCGTGATGATCTCGTTCGTGCGGGCGAACGCCTTCAGCACGCCCGCGATCAGCGCCCAGAGCGAGGCGCCGGCGGCACCGCAGGCGCACATCGCCAGAATCGTCGTCGGCAGCGCGTGATGCGGGCCGAGCCAGATCGCCGCGCCCGAGGCGCAGATGGCGCCGATGTAGAGCTGGCCCTCGGCGCCGATGTTGAAGAGCTGCATGCGGAAGGCGACCGAGGCGGCGAGGCCGGTGAAGATCAGCGGGGTTGCCAGCGTCACCGTGTCCGTCCAGGCGGCGCTCCCGCTGAACGCGGCGTCGAAGAGCCGCCGGTAGGTGCGGATCGGGTCGTGGCCGGTGAGCAGGAGGACGACGGCCATGATCAGGAACGCGATCGCGACCGACGCGAACGGCACGGCGAATGTCAACCATCGCGGCTGCGTGAGCCGCCGCTCGACGCTGATCACGTCCGCTCACCTCCTGCCATGGCCAGTCCGATCTCCTCCACTGTCGCCGTCCGAGGATCGAACTCGCCGGTCAGCTCGCCTTCGTAGATGACCACGATCCGGTCGGCGAGTACGCGGATCTCGTCGAGGTCCTCGCTGATCAGCAACACGGCAACGCCCTCGGCGGCCACCTCGCGCAAGTAGGCGTGAATACGTTCGATCGCTCCGACGTCGAGTCCCCGCGTGGGCGACGCGGCGATCAGCACCTTCGGGTCGCCAGAGAACTCGCGCCCGAGCACGAGCTTCTGCAGGTTCCCCCCGGACAGGTCGCGCGCGCGGAGATCGGGTCCGGGCGTGAGGACGCCGTACCGCCCGATCAGCTCGACGGCGTACCTGCGGATCGTCCCCCGGCTGAGAAGCGGGCCGTGCGAAAACGGCGGTGTTCGATACGACTTGAGCACCGAGTTGTCGGAGATGCTCAGGCTCGACGCGACACCCGTTCCGAGCCGGTCCTCTGGGACATGACCGATCCCGGCGCCGATCGCCGACCGCGGATCGCCGACCCGCAGCTGACGGCCGAACACCAGCACCCGACCGGCCGCCGCCGGGCGTATCCCCGTGACGGCCTCCGCCAGCTCTCGCTGACCGTTCCCTGCCACTCCCGCGACCCCGAGGATCTCGCCGACGCGCACAGTGAACGAGACGTCGCGTACCGACGCCTCGCCGCGATCGCCCTTGACGCTCAGCCCCTCGACCTCGAGCGCCGCCTCGTCGCCAGGCGGCGCAGCCCGCTCGACACGGCGGGCAAGCTCGATGTCGCGTCCGACCATGAGGGCGGCGAGATCGCGCAGCGTCGCCTCCGCGGCGGCGAGCGTCGCGACCACCCGACCGTCACGGAGGACGGTGACCCGGTCGGCGACCGCCTTCACCTCGTGCAGCTTGTGAGAGATGAAGATCACCGTCCGGCCCTCGTCTGCCATCCGGCGCAGGGTGACGAAGAGGGACTCGGCCTCCTGCGGAGTGAGAACGGCGGTCGGTTCGTCGAGGATCAGGATCCGCGCCTCCCGGTAGAGCGCCTTCAGGATCTCGACGCGCTGCTGCTCGCCGACGGAGAGCTGCCAGATCCGGGCGCGGGGATCGACCGCGAGGCTGTAGCGCTCGCCGAGGAACGCGACGCGGCGCTCGGTCTCACGCGGGTGGAGGACGAAGCTACGCTCCTCGGACCGGTGCTCGCCCAGGATGACGTTCTCGGCGACGGTGAACGGCGGGACGAGGCGGAAGTGCTGGTGCACCATCCCGATCCCGGCGGCGATCGCGTCGCTCGGTGAGTCGAAGCGAACCGGCTCGCCGTAGATGCTGATCGAACCCTCGTCGGGCCGGTAGAGCCCCGTGAGGATGTTCGAGAGCGTGCTCTTGCCGGCGCCGTTCTCTCCGAGGAGCGCATGCACCTCGCCGGCCGCCGCCTCGAAGTCGACCCGGTCGTTCGCAAGGACGCCGGGGAAGCGTTTCGTGATCCCACGCATCGAGACGGCGAGAGAGGCGCCGGGGTCACCGGCGCCTCTCGATTCTGTTGCCGTTCCGGGGGCCCCCTGCCCCAACGGGCTAGCCGGGCGGCTGGACGTGGGAGACGGAGCCGACGACGCCCTTGACGAGCCACTGCATGGAGTACAGCGCCGCGATCCCCGCCTTCGTCTTCGGGTCGAGGCATTTCCCCTTCGGGATCTTCACCTTGCCGCTCTGGTCGTAGACCGGGCCACAGAACTCGTTCCACTTGCCCGCCTGGATCAGCTTCTGCTTCGCGGCGATCGCCGCCTTCGTCTTGGCGGTGACGCTCGGCCCATACGGCGCGAGCTTCGTGAAGCCGTCGTTGATCGAGCCGTAGTAGAAGCCCGTCTTCCACGTGCCGGCAAGGGCCGCCTTGACACGCCTCAGGTAGTAGAGCCCCCAGTTGTAGACCGACGCGGTCTGCCACTGCTTCGGGGCGAACTTCCGCGCGTCCGAGTCGTAGCCGACCCATGGGATGCCGTGCTTCTCGGCGAACGTACCGGTGGCGGGGCTGTCGACGTTCTGGCCGAGGACGTCGACCCCCGCGTTGACGAGCGCCTGGGCCGCGGCGGTCTCCTTGGGCGGCGAGAACCACGCATTTGTCCAGACGATCCTGACCTTCGCGCCCGGATGGGTCGTCTGGGCGCCCAGGGTGAAGGCGTTGATGTGGCGGACGACCTCAGGGGTGCCGAACGGGACGACGTAGCCGATGACGCCCTTCTTCGACGCGGCCCCGGCGGCCATGCCCGACAGGTAGATCGTGTCCTCGGCGGCCCCGAAGTACTGGGCCTGGTTCTTCTTGACCTGTGAGCCGGTCGCCTCTTCGAAGATCACGTTCGGGTACTTCTGCCAGAGCTGACCGTTGACCCCGAACGAGAACATCCCGAAGGAGGTGCCGAAGATCATCTTGTAGCCATCGCGGACGAGGCCGGCGACGATCTGCGGAACCTGCGCGTTGGAGAAGACGTTGTCCTTGTACGTCGTCTGCACCCTCGATCCGAGCATCTTCTGGACGTACAGCCGGCCGGCGTCGTGCGCCTGTGACCAGCCGCCGTCGTTGTACGGGCCCGGGTAGATCCAGGCGACCTTGAGCGGCGTCGCCGCCTTGTTGCCCGGCTTTGCCGCCGCGAGCCCGGCGAGCGACGCGGCCGCGATCGCCAGGCACGCGATCAGCGCGCCCAGCACGAACCTCCGCTCCTTCATGTGACTCCTTCCCCGATGCCGGTCGAACGCCCGAGGCCCGACTATATGAGCTTGCGGCGGCGCCGTGAAGGGCTCCTCCGGGTAGGGTCGCAGGGCCGATGGCGATGCTCCTGCAAAACGGGTGGATCTGCTCGATGGACGACGAAGGGACCGAGCTCCCGGACGGCTGGGTGCTCGTGCGGGACGGGCTCGTCGAGGCGGTCGGCGCCGGCGTGGCGCCCGACGCGGACTCGTTCGTCGACCTGCACGGCGCGGTCGTCACGCCGGGCCTCGTCAACACCCACCACCACCTGTACCAGACCCTCACGCGCGCCCGCGCGCAGGAGGCGACGCTCTTCGAGTGGCTCCGTGAGCTCTACCCGCTCTGGGCCCGGATCGACGCCGAGGCCGAGTACGCAGCGGCGCGGACGGGACTGGCCGAGCTGGCGCTCTCCGGGTGCACGACGGTCTTCGACCACCACTACGTCTTCCCGCGCGGCGTCGAGTGGCTCTGGGAGGCCGAGGTGCAGGCGGCGCAGGAGCTCGGCGTGCGGATCGTGGCGTCCCGCGGGTCGATGGACCTGGGGGAGTCGTCCGGTGGGCTCCCGCCGGACTCGCTCGTGGAGACGATCGACCAGGTGCTGGCGGAGACCGAGCGGCTTGCAGGCCTGCAGGACGACGACGGGATGGTCCAGCTCGCGGTCGCTCCCTGCTCGCCGTTCTCGGTGACCAGTGAGCTGATGGTCGAGTCGGCGGCGCTCGCGCGGAAGCTCGGACTACGACTCCACACCCACCTGGCCGAGACCGTCGAGGAGGACGCCTACTGTCTCGAGCTCTACGGCCGCCGGCCGGTCGAGTACCTGTCGCAGCTCGGGTGGACGGCGGGGGACGTCTGGTGCGCGCACTGCGTCCACCTCGGGCCGGAGGACATCGCGCTCTTCGGCCGGGAGGGGGTCGGGGTCGCGCACTGTCCGACGTCGAACCTGCGGCTCGGAGCCGGCGTCGCGCCCGTGGCCGGGCTCGTGGCCGCCGGCGCGCCGGTCGGTCTCGGCGTCGACGGGTCGGCGTCCAACGAGCGAAGCGACCTCTTCTTCGAGGTCAAGCAGGCGCTGCTCGTCGCCCGCGGCCGGGGCGGGCCGAGGGCGATGACGGTGCGGGACGCGCTCCGGCTCGGGACGCGGGGCGGTGCCGACGTGCTCGGCCGTGACGACATCGGTCGGCTTTCGCCCGGGAGGCGGGCCGACATCGCCGTGTGGCGGACGGACGGCCTCGAGCTCGGCGGCGCGGAGACCGACCCGGTTGCGGGCCTCGTCCTCTCGGCTCCGCACCGCGTCGACCGCCTGTACGTCGGAGGGGAGGAGGTCGTCCGCGACGGGCACCTCGTCCGGGCCGACGAGGACGAGATCGCCCGGGAGCACCGCAAGCAGACGGCGCGCCTCGCGTAGCCGGACCTGGTTGCGGGCATGCACAGGACTGCGCGACCGCCGCTGAGGGGAAGATACGGACGTGATCTCGACCCACGTTCTCGACACCGGACGCGGCGTTCCCGCTGCGGGCGTCCATGTCCAGCTCTTCCGCTGCGACGAGCTCGTCGCGGAAGGCCGGACCGACCACGACGGACGGATCCGCGACCTGGCCGACGTGGAACCGGGCACGTACCGCCTCGTCTTCCACGCGGACTCCCCGTTCTTCAAGCGGGTCGAGGCCGAGATCGAGCTCGAAGCCGGACGCAACTACCACGTCCCACTCCTGCTGTCGCCGTACGCGTGCGCGATCTACCGCGGCAGCTAGACGAGCGACAGCTCGCCGAGCTGTTCGAGGGCGACACGGCACTCGTCCGTACTCTCGCCGGCAGGAAGGACCCGCTGGGGAGCGCTCACGAGGTGATCGCGAACCTGAGCGAGGCCGAAAAGCTCGAGGCGCTGAACGCCCACCCGGCGATCGGCGCCCGCACCGTACTCTCGGCGCGGTCGGCCGCCGAGCAGGGCGACGACGCCGACCCCGAGGCGCTTGCCGAGCTCGCCCGCCTCAACGGGGAGTACGAGCGGCGGTTCGGCTTCCGATTCGTCGTCTTCGTCGACCGCCGGCCCAAGGAGGAGATCCTCGAAGTGCTGCGCGTCCGCATCGGCCGCACCCGCGAGGAGGAGCTGGACACGGCCGTCGAGGAGCTGATCGCGATCGCGGAGGACCGGTGGCGCCGCTCCTAGCGTCGTACACCACGGACTGGCTCGACCTCGTCTTCCGCTGGTTCCACGCGACTGCGGCGATCGTCTGGATCGGCACGTCGTTCTACTTCGTCGCGCTCGACAACCACCTGCACGAGCCGGAACGGGAGGAGGACCGCGAGCAGGGCGTCGGCGGCGAGTCGTGGGAGATCCACGGCGGCGGCTTCTACCGCATCCACAAGTTCGTGGTCGCGCCGCCGAGGCTCCCGAAGCCCCTCCACTGGTACAAGTGGGAGGCCTACTGGACCTGGCTCTCCGGATTCGCGCTCCTCTGCATCGTCTACTACTCGGACGCCCGCCTCCGGCTGATCGACCCCGCCGTCGCAAGTCTCGAGCCGTGGCAGGCGATCCTGATCTCGCTCGGGCTCCTCGTCGTGGCCTGGCTCGTGTACGACCTCGTGTGCCGCCTGCTCGCCGACCGGCCCCGGCCCTTCGTTCTCGTGATGGTGGGCCTGGTCACCGCAGCCGCGTACGGCGTCGGCGAGCTGTACGCGCCGCGGGCCGCGTACCTCCAGGTCGGCGCGATGCTCGGGACGATCATGGCCGCCAATGTCCTGTTCGTGATCATCCCCGGCCACCGGGAGCTCGTCCGGGCCAAGGAGGCCGGGCGCGAGCCCGACCCGAGGCCGGGGATCCTCGCCAAGCAGCGGTCGGTGCACAACAACTACCTGACGCTGCCCGTCCTCTTCACCATGCTCGCCGGACACTTCATCTTCACGTACACGCACGACCACGCCTGGGCGGTGCTCGTCGCCCTGACGGCAGTCGGGGCGGCGATCCGCCACTACTTCAACCGCCGCCACGCCGGCGAGACGCTGTGGTGGATCCCGGTCGGGTGTGCGTGCGCGATCGCGGCGATCGCCGTGTGGCTCCGACCACAGTCGACTCCGCCGGCAAAGGGAGCAACCGCCGTCTCCTTCGCGCGGGCGCAGCAGATCGTCCGGGCCCGCTGTCAGCCGTGCCACTCGATGCATCCGACCCAGCCGGGCTTCTCGTCACCGCCCGCGGACGTCATCCTCGACACGCCCGACCAGATGCACGCGCTCGCGGCGCAGATCAAGGGCGTCGCCGTCGACTCGACGTTCATGCCGCTGGGCAACGCGACCCACATGACCCGGTCGGAACGCACCCTGCTCGGCCGGTGGATCGGCGCCGACGCACGGACGAGGTGAGCGGCGACAGGGACCGACGAGCCCAAGCGCCGCCGGCAGGGTCTACCGCTGTTCCTGCACGTGCAGGCGCGGCGCCCCGTAGGGTTCCCGCGGTGATTCGGATCGAGGTCGCCGGCCACGAGTTGACTGCCCGCCTCGAGGAGGGCCTCTCGCCGCGGACGGTGGCGTTCTTCCGGACGATGCTGCCGTACGAGTCGAAGCTGATCCAGGCGCGCTGGTCGGGCCAGGCGGCCTGGATCCCGATGGGCTCCTTCGACGTCGGCGACCTCGGGCCGGAGGATCCGACGAGCTACCCGGCACCGGGAGAGCTGCTGCTCTACCCCGGCGGGCTCAGCGAGGTGGAGATCCTCTTCCCCTACGGGGAAACGTGCTTCGCGAGCAAGGCCGGGCAGCTCGCCGGCAACCACTTCGCGACAGTGGTCGAAGGGAGCGAGCAGCTGCCGGCGATCGGCGAGCTCGTGCTCTGGCAGGGCGCCCAGGACATACGCTTCTCAGAGGTGACCTAGCGCCGCCGCGAGGACGTCGATCGCGAGCTCGACGTCCTCCGGGGAGGTGAGCTCGTCGGGCGAGTGGGACACACCGCCGTTGAGGCTGCGGACGAACAGCATCCCGGTGGGAACGCCGGCAAGGGCCAGCACGCCGGCGTCGTGGCCGGCGCCGGATGCGAGCTCGACCACCGGCAGACCACGGCTCTCCAGCTCCGCGCGCAGAACGTCGGCCACCCTCGGGCTCATGTCGACGGGAGGCACGGCCTCCGAATGGTCGATCCCGGCGAGGGCGATCAGCCGTTCGAGTCGCGGCTGGTCGGGCGCGCGGACGTCGACGCTGTAGCGGACCCGGCCGGGGATGACGTTGATGCCGCCCGGCTCCGCCACGATCCGGCCGACGGTCGCGACGGCATCCGGGATCCGCCGCGCCTCCTCCTCCAGCCGCACGATTCCACGCGCCGCCGTCACGAGAGCGTCGTCGCGGAGCTCCATCGGCGTCGTCCCGGCGTGCCCGGCAGCTCCCTCGACCACCACCTCGCCGCGGGCATAGCCGACGATTCCGGTGACGACCCCGAGCGGCGCACCCGCAGCCGCCAGCCTCGGCCCCTGCTCGATGTGCAGCTCGACGAACGCGTCCGGCAGCCGGCCACGCTCGACGAACGCGCGGCTCCCGGCGCACCCTCGCTCCTCCTCGCGGAAGACGACCACGGAGCCGCGCCGAGCTCGCTCCACCGCCTCGATCGAGGCGACCACGCCGAGCGCGCCGTCGAACTTGCCGCCCTGCGGGACGGTGTCGAGATGGGACCCGGTCCACACGCCGGCCGCCTGGGCCGAGCGGCCGACCAGATTGCCCGCCTCGTCCACCTCGGTCTCGAGCCCTGCCTCCTCGAGCCAACCGCGCGCGAGGGCATGCGCCTCGTCCTCCTCCGAGGAGTAGCCGAGCCGGTTCGCACCCGGGCCGCCGCCGATCGCGAAGAGCTGCTCGAGCCGTTCGAGCGCGCGCACACGGCAACGCTACCCGGGTCGGTCGGCGCCGGCCCCGGGGTGCGGTGAACCGAACGGCGAGACACGGGGCAGCGCCATGGTCGCAGGCCCCTACGCGCGGCAGCATCCTGGTCATGCAGTCCGAGACGACCGAGAGGAGGAGGACGATGACCCGCACCTACGACGTGACCAGCACGTTCGTCCAGACGATCGACGCCGATCCCGGCACGGCCGAGGAGGTGCTGGCGGCCATCGACCCGATGCGCTCGCTCGTCGACCGGCTCATGGCATTCGGGCTGGACGACCGGGCGATCTGGAGCACCGGCGGGCAGACCCATAGCCTGATCTGGCGCTTCGGGCCGGACGCCGGGCACGCCCGGTTCGACTGGAAGGTGGCCGTCGAGACCGACGGCAACGGCGGCGCGACGCTCTCGCTCGAGGTCGGCGGCCGGGGGAGCGACCCGGATGCCCGGGTGCGCGTGCTCCGCGCCTGGCACCTCGTGGAGGAGCTGTCCAAGGGCCACACCGGCCGGCTGGCACGGATGGTCGAGGACCATGCGGAAGAGGAGCGGGTGGCGGTTCCGGCGCCCAGGCTAGCGGCCGTCGGGATGGGCCTCTAGGAGGTCGCCGACGCGGATCTGCTCGGTGAGGAGGCGGACGAAACGGCCTGGGTCGCCCCCGACCCAGGCCTCGCAGAGCTCACGGCCCGCCGAGTAGGTGACCACGTAGGCGCGCCACGTCGCATCGACCGCGAAACGGACGCTGTGCGCCGCGTCCTCGGGCGAGACGAGCGCCCACCGCCGGACGTAGGCCTCGGCATCCTCGACCGACGCTCCGTCCTCGTGGATCATCAGCGCGGCGTCCAGGCTCACCCGGCGGAGAGCCCGACGGGCCTCCGCGATCGCCTCTGCGAGGTCCGCGTCATACTCCAGGCCGCGGCGCCGCACGGCCGCGACGAGCCGCCCGCGCAGCTCCTCGTCCATGATCAGGTCCGGCCCGCTCTCGGCAATTCCCTCGCCGACGACGACCGAGGGGGTCGGGACGAGCTGGATGGTCTCCTCGACCTCGCCCCGGCCGCGAACCAGCAGGTGCTCCTTGAGCGCACGCTCGGTGTGGTGCCCCGGGTAGACCTCGTGCGCCGCGAGGTGGATGCATTCGCGGCACGTGGTCGGGACGTCGAGGTTGACAACCACCCGGCTGCGCAGCCCGCCGAGGTAGTAGTTGAACGCCCACCAGGGCTGGTCGCGGACCTCCTCGACGACGAGACCCTCCCCGTCGGGCAGGTCGACCAGCCGCGCGGTCGCCCCCCGGAGCTCCGCGACCGCGTCCTGGACGAGCGCCACGACCAGGTCGGCCGGCACGGTTGCCTCGCGGCGCCAGGCCTGGTACCGCTCGGCCAAGGGCCCCTCGCCCGGGAGGAGCTCGTCGAGGCGCTCGTGGGCGGCGGCGTAGACGGCGGTGCCCGGCCGCGTCGGCCGGACGCCGTAGCAGCGCTCGACCTCGTCCGCGTAGGAGATCTCCTCACCGGCGAGCTTGCCCGCGTAGGTGCGAAGGCCGAGCACCTGGTCGCGGAGCCACCCGTCTTCGAGCGCCCGCAGCAGCTCGTCACCCTGCCCGACGAGCTCGGACGGGTCGGACGGCGGCTCGGCGTCGACCAGCTCCTTCAGCTCCGGCGGTCCGTAGTACGAGTCGACGAGTCCTTCCACGTGCCGCCCGAGCCGGAGCCCGAGCAGGACGTACGCCTCGCCCGGCGTCGTCATCGCTCGAACAGCGCCGCCTGGCCCTGGCCGACGCCGACACACAGCGTCGCCAGGCCGTAACGGCCGCCCCGCCGCCGCAGTTCGTGCAGGAGCGTCACCACCAGACGGGCGCCGCTCATGCCGAGCGGGTGGCCGATCGCGATCGCGCCGCCGTTCACGTTCACCTTCGACGGATCGAGCCCGAGCTCGCGGATCACGACGAGGCTCTGTGAGGCGAACGCCTCGTTCAGCTCGACGAGGTCTATCTGGCCCGCGTCGATTCCGACCCGGGCCAGGAGTTTCTCCACCGCCGGAACGGGACCGACGCCCATGACCCGCGGATCGACGCCCGCAACGGCTGAACCCACGAATCGGCCCAGAGGCTCGACGCCGAGACCGTTCGCCCGCTCCTCGCTCGCAATCACCAGCGCCGCCGCGCCGTCGTTGATGCCGCTCGAGTTGCCGGCGGTCACGCTGCCGTCCCTGCGGAAGGCGGGCTTCAGCGCCGCCAGCTTCTCGATCGTCGTGTCGGCCCGCGGGTGCTCGTCCGCCTCGAGGTCGCCCGCCGGAACGAGCTCGTCGGCGAAGCGACCGGCCGCGGCAGCTTCCGCGTGCCGTCGTTGCGACTCGAGCGCGAAGCCATCCTGGTCGTCCCGTGACACGCTCCACCGGTCGGCGACGTTCTCGCCGGTCTCGCCCATCGACTCGAGCGGGAGCATCTCCTCCAGCCGCGGGTTCGGGAACCGCCAGCCGAGCGTCGTGTCCCAGACGGTCTGGTTGCCCCGCGGGAACGCCTTCTCCGGCTTGCCCATCACGAGCGGGGCGCGGCTCATCGACTCGACGCCGCCTGCGACGAACAGGTCGCCGTCCCCGGCCACGACAGCGTGGCAGGCGCCGACGACCGCCGCGAGACCGGACGCGCAGAGGCGGTTCACGGTCACGCCGGCCACCGACTCCGGCAGGCCGGCGAGGAGCGAGCCCATCCGCGCGACGTTGCGGTTGTCCTCGCCCGCCTGGTTGGCGCAGCCGAACCACACGTCCTCGATCTCCGCGGCAGGAACCCCCGCCCGTTCCACCGCCGCGGCGATCGCCGTCGCCGCGAGGTCGTCCGGACGTACCTCGGACAGCCCGCCGCCGTAGCGCCCGACCGGCGTCCGAACCGCGGAGAGGATGACTGCCCGTGACACGCGGCCAGTCTAGTGCCCGGAAGGAGCGCGACCACCGCGCCCCTTCCGGACGTGGCTCACCGGCCGTAGCCGTATCCGCCCGAGCCCGAGCCGGACGTGGGCGAGGCGGCGCCGACGGTGGCCGCACGCCACACGCCGACGTCCTTGAAGCCCTCGCCCTTCGCTTCGCCGCGCCTCGTGTCCTGGGCGAACGTGTACAGCGGCTCGCCCCTGTAGGCGACCTGGAACGTGCCGTTCGGCCGCCGGATGGTTCCGAGCGGAACGCTTCCGGTCGGCTCGACCCCCTTCGGAACGAGCAGCGGGTGCCAGAAGGACAGGCACATCGAGCTGGTGCAGATGAAGTGGCCCTTCCGCTCGACGCTGAGGTGGTACAGGGTTCGGCCGCTGCGGGTGACGAGGACATTCGCGTGCAGTTGCGCGTACTGGGCCGTGGTCACCAACGGCTTCCGGGCGGCTCCCGCGCCGCCGGCCAGGAGGCCGGCGAGCGCGAGGAGCAGCGCACCGGTCCACGCAGCCGGGCGAGTCGTGGTGGTGCTCATCTCGTGCTCCTTTCGAGTCAGACCCCTTCCCGGAAGGGTACGACTCGACCGTCGCGGCGGTTTGCCGTCAGGCGACGAAGTCGACGTTCACGGGCCGGTCGAAGGCGCCGATCGCCTCGCCGCGCCGCATCAGCTCCCGGACCGCCTCGCGGCCTTCCTCGCCGTAGTCCTGCGTCAGCTCGTTCACGTACATGCCGACGAACCGGTCGCCGAGCTCGGAGTCGAGACCGCGACCGAACTGGAGCGCGTACTGCATCGCCTCCCGGCGGTTGGCGAGTCCTGTCCGGATCGACTCGGCCAGCACCTCGGAGAGGTCGTGGAGCCGCTCCGGCCCGAGGTCGCGCCGGGCAACGTTCGCCCCGAGCGGCAGCGGCAGCCCCGTCTCGAGCAGCCACCACTCCCCGAGGTCGACGACCTTCTTCAGGCCCTCGGCCTCGTAGGTGAGCTGGCCCTCGTGGATCACGAGGCCGGCCTCGGCGTCGCCGGCCTTCACCTCCTCGAGGATCTCGTCGAACGGGACGACCCGGTACTCGAAGTCGCCGAGGTACATCCGCAGCACGAGGAAGGCGGTCGTCATCGTCCCGGGCACGGCGATCTCGACTCCGCGGAGCTCGTCCTTCGCGAGCGCCTGCGGTGCGACCACGACCGGGCCGTACCCTGAGCCCATACTCGCCCCGTGCGGGAGCAGCGCGTAGCGGTCCTGCACGAACGGGTAGGCGTGCAGCGAGATCGCGGTCACCTCGAGGCGGCCCTCGAGCGCCCACTCGTTCAGGGTCTGGATGTCCTTGAGCACGTGCTCGAACTCGAAGCCGCGCGTGTCGACGCGGTTCTCGGCGAGCGCCCAGAACATGAAGGCGTCGTCGGCGTCGGGACTGTGGCCGAGGCGGATCAACATGGAGGCAGGAGGCTAGCGCATCGGCGTCGGTGCCCTGTCTGGGCGATCGCGACGATGGCCGTGATCGGAGTGGTCGGTGCCGGCAGTGGAGCTGGCGCTCGTGGTCGGCGCGACCCTGAGGCACCTCTTCGGCGCGCCGCCTCGCGTCACCGCGATCGGCACCCGAGAAGCGCTCAGCGCCGGCCGAAGAACCAGCGCTCGAGCGGACCGAGCACCTCGCTGCGCCGGAAGGGCGCCTGCCGGACCTCGGAGCCGTCGCCCTCCGAGACGCTGACGTCGTCCTCGAGGGCGGCGTTGGCCGCGTCCAGCGCATCCTGGAGCTCGTAGCCCTCGAAGACGTAGTCGTCGTGGCGCGGCTCGTCGCTCGGCCGGTACTGCGGGTTGACCGCACGGCCGACCGCCCAGAGCCCGCCCTCCTTGCGCTCGATCCAGATCTCGATGCGCTCGGCGGCACCGGCGTCGTCGCGACCCTCGACGACGCGCTCGGCGAAACGGCCTGCCCTCGTCCTTCTGATCAAGGGGGCAAGGATACAATCGGTCCCGATGGCGGCGATCGGCAGGTTCTTCCGCAGCTTGTTCTCGTTCCTCGGGACCCGCTCCACCCAGGAGGAGCGGGTGGCCGCCTACGTGATCCGCGAGCACGAGCGCGGACGCTCGCTCGACGCCATCCTCGACGACCCCTACGTCCGCAACCGCTGCTCGGCCGCCGAGGTGGCTCGGCTGCTGGACCGCCCGGACGTCCTCAAGGCGATCGGCGACGACATGGCCGCCGAGGCCAAGTCGTCACTCGCCGGCGGCTAGCTCCACGACCCGCGCGGCCGCTGCGAGGTCCCAGGCGGCCAGGCCGTTCGACTTGAAGACGACGACGTCGTCGTCGGACTGACGCCCCGCCTGATCGCCGGCGACCACCTCCTGGAGCTCGTGGACCTCGAGCCAGTCGAGCACGCCCTGCTCGACGGGCTCGATCAGGTCACCCGACTCGATCTTCGCATCGGCGATCGAGTCGCAGCAGACGAACGCGGCCCGCTCCAGGACGGCGTTGTCCAGCTCGCGGGCGCTCGGGATGTTCGCGCCGGCTGCGCAGACGAGGGCCCCGGGTCGAAGCCACTCGCCGCGCAGCACCGGGTCGCGCGAGGTCGTGATCGTGACGACGACGTCGGCCGCGGCAACATCGCGGTGGCTCTCGCCGGCCTCCGCGCCGACCTCCTCGCAGAAGGCGGCCAACCGATCAGGAGAGCGGCAGTAGGCGATCGTCTCCTCGATCGCCGGCAGCGCCTCGCGCATGCAGGTGACCTGGGTCCGGGCCTGGAGGCCGCAGCCGATCACCCCGAGCGTCCGTGCGCCCGGTTTCGCCAGGTACCTGGCCGCGACCGCGCTCGCCGAGCCGGTGCGGAGCTGCCCGAGCCGGTCGGCCTCGATCAGGGCCCGCAGCTCCCCGCGCTCGAACAGGACGACGACGAAGCGGATGCCGTCCGCACCCGCGGAGTAGGTCTTGACGCACGCGAGCCCTCGCTCGTCGTCGACCGCGGACATGACCGCGAGGAACCCACCTTCGAGCCGCACGCGGTAGCGTGGGACGTTCTCGATCCGTCCGTCGTGGAGCCGGCGGAACGAGTCCTCGACGGCCGCGATCGCGTCGGCGGGCGAGAGCAGCCGGTCGACGTCGGCTTCTGTCAGAGAGAGGAACAGGCCGCGAGTGTAGGCAACGGGGCCGCTACTGCCTCGGGATGATGCTGACCTTGCCGCTCGTCTCCAACACGGCCCACGCGATGTCGTCGAGCGAGGCGACCTGCTGCTGGCGCGCCTCGACCATCACCTCCTCGAGCGTGATCCGCTCGCGCTTCATGTTCCTCTCGATCGCCCTGCCGTCCTGGACGATCACGATCGGCTCGCCGTCGAGGGCCGGTCTCATGCGCGGGAACCGGTAGCTCAGGTACGACACGAGCACCTGGAGAACCGCGAATGTCCCGATCACGATCAGCGCACCTGTGACCGAGTAGTCGTCCTGGGTCAAGCCCTGCTGGATCGCGTCGCCCATGACGATCAGGAGGATCAGGTCGAAGGGCTCCAGGGACGACAGCTCCCGGCGGCCGATGACCCGGGTGATCAGGAAGACGAAGAAGAAGAGCGCAACTGCCCGGATCGTCAGGTCCATGGCCTACGGGAAGATCGTGATCCGGCGGCGGATCGTCGCGAGCAGGGTGTCGCCGTCGTAGAGGCGGACGTCCTGTGGCCTGCGGCCGACGTTGGTCGGGTTGGCCTGGAACTGCATGAACAGGATGTGGCGCTGCCCGCGCGGCACATGACCGAGGTCGAGAACCAGCCTCCCGTCGTTCGACGCCTCCCCGACCGGCGACGGCTCGACCGTGTTGATCTGCATGCCTTCCATCCATCCCTTGTCGAGCTCCAGCACCGCGTCCTTCAGCTCCTGGTGGGCGTAAACCGTGAAGCGGGCCTCCCAGAGCAGGCCGCCGCGCACGTGCCCGGGCGCGTAGAGCTCGAGGGTCGCCTCCGGGGACGCCGCCGCCGCCACGTGCGGACGCTGACCGAACAGGTTGGTCAGGGCGAGCAGCGGCACGAGGCCGATCGCGACGAGCAGCGCACGCCGCACCCACGCGTCCTTCCGGCGCCCCTCGAGATCACGGTGCCGCCCGAGGACGATGGTGTCGGGAATCGCGGCCATCTGCAGCGAGGACATCCCCGAACGGCCGGAAATGAAGCGTTGTCAGGACCGCGACCGAGCGAGATCGACCTCTGCTGCAGCGCCGTCACGGCGATCGGCACCAGCAACAGCGTCCTCCGCCGCAGCGGTGACACCGCCTACACCGGCCATCACCGTCGAGATCCTCGCGCGCTGCCTCGTGCAGGGCAGCGGCGTCTGCATCCGGCGGCACATACAGGCGCTCGGTCGCCTGGGCTTCGGCCTCCCGACGGATTGGAGGCGGCACGCACGCAGTAGTGGTCGAGGTGCCTGACAACGCGCCGCGCCGCTTCTCGCCGAGCGGTGCGGCTGTGCGACGATGCGCCCGGCAAGATTCGAACTTGCGGCCTCTGCCTCCGCAGGGCAGCGCTCTATCCCCTGAGCTACGGGCGCTCGGGGTGGTCAGTGTAGCCGGGCAGGCTTTCCGTCGACGGTGAGCTCGGCGTCGTCGGGCACCTCGACCCTGACGTAGGCGAGCGCCGCGCCGGGGACGCCGCTCGTGACCCGGCCGACCGCCTTTCCCTCGAGCTCGACCTCGGCACCCGGCCGTCCGGATTCGACCTCGAGCACCCTCAGCCGCCTGTTGACGTGCCCTCGGTGACGCAGTCTGGCAATCGGCTCCTGGCCCGGATAGCAGCCCTTCGTGAAGGAGATGTGCGTCTCGTCCAGGCCCGCCTCGGCCGGCAGGACGGAGTCGTCGAGCTCCTTGCCCCAGGCGGGCACGCCGGCTTCGATGCGGACACGCTCGAGCTCGTCCGCGTCGACGGTGCTCGGTACCGCCGAATCGACCAGCTCGACCGTCCCCGGGATCTCTCCCGGCAGCCCCTCGGCCTCGCCGAACACCACCGACGACGTGTGTGCCTCCAGCTCGACCTCACACTTCGCAGCGAAGCGGGAGCGGAGCAGCGCGGCCCGCACGGCCTCGCCCAACTCGGGCTCCGTGAGCAGCAGGAAATCCTCGGGCCCGCGCCGCCAGACGCGCAACGGCGCGATCAGCCGTCCTTTGGGCGTCAGGAGCAGCGCGTCCACCAGCTCGCCCGCCCCGACGTCGTTCGAGAGCATGCGCTGGAGATAGTCCTCGGCGTCGGGGCCGGCAACGCGCACGTACGAACGTGGGCGATCGGCGGCTCGGACCGTAACGCTCAGCACCCTCGTTAGTCTAGGCAGCATGCCCCTGTTCAGATCGAAGGCCGAGGCCAAGGTCGCCGAGGCGGGCTACGACCCGGCCCGCCTCCCGCCCGGCCAGTACCTGACCGAGAAGTGGCCCGTTCTCCACGCCGGCTCGGTGCCGAACGTCGACCTCACGACCTGGACACTGGGCATCACGGGTGAGGTCGAACAGCCCCTGACGCTCACGTGGGAGCAGCTCCTGGAGCTGCCGAGTCGCGAGGTCACCGTGGACATCCACTGCGTCACCCGCTGGAGCCGCTTCGACACGACGTTCAAGGGCGTCCACTGGAGCGAGCTCGCGAGGCTCGCCGTGCCGAAGCCGAGCGGCCGCTTCGTCGTCGCCCACGCCGAGCAGGGCTTCACGTCGAACATGCCGATCGCGGCGATCGAGGACGAGAGCGCGCTGATCGCCTACGAGGCCGACGGCGAACCGCTCACGCCCGACCACGGCTGGCCGGTCCGCCTGCTCGTCCCTTCACGTTACTTCTGGAAGAGCGCGAAGTGGCTCACCGGCGTCGAGCTCCTCGACCACGACGAGCCCGGGTTCTGGGAGCGCTACGGCTACCACAACGACGCCGACTATTCGAAGGAGCAGCGCTACAGCTTCTGAGCGCGCGGCGCCGCAGCCTGCCGCAGTCGCTAGCCGCCGTACCCGCCGTAGCCCCCGTAGCCGCCGCCGTTGTCGTCGGTCGTCGTCGGCTGCGACTCGGCCGTGGAGGCCGGCAGCGGCCGTGGCCCGCCCGCGACCTGGCCGCGGATCTCGCCGCCGGGGTTCCTGGCGGTGTGGACGTTCACGTAGGCGCCCCCGGAGAGCAGGGCGGAGCGGACCTTCGCCGTCACGTTCTTCCTACCGTGGGCCCCGGAGACACACGGGCCGCAGAGGGGGACCGCCACGGGGCCGGCAATGCCCGGCCGGCCGAGGTGCACGTGCGCGGCGAGCGCCTTTCCGGTCAACCGCGAGAAGGTCAGGCGCCACGAGAGCGAGGAGCCGGCCAACGTCGCGCTGAATACGCCGGCTGCCCGGCTCGCGCCCCTCGGGTGGGGCGTCTCCGATCCGGCGACGAGACGTGCGGAGAGCTTCGTCGAGGTCGTTCCCGACGCGGCCAGCCCCAGCCCGGCGACGAACAGCCCGACGGCGGCGATCGCAGCAGCAACGAGAGGGAAGGGTCGTCTCATGTCCGTCGATACGCGCCTCGGCCGTGAGCGGATTCCGGCGTGGGCAAACCCAGTTCGCAGCCGGGCCGGGCCAGGACGACGAAGGGCCGGCGTGAGCCGGCCCTTCGGTACCTCAGACGCCGAGCGTCGTCGTTACATCATCCCTTCCATGCCGCCCGGCATGCCGCCGGCCATCGCCGGCTGCTTCTCGGGTGCCTCGGCGACGATCGCCTCGGTGGTCAGGATGTTCTTCGCGATCGACGCGGCGTTCTGCAGCGCCGAGCGCGTGACCATGGTCGGGTCGATGATCCCCGACTTGACCAGGTCCTCGACCTCGCCGCTGTCGACGTTCAGGCCCTGGCCCTTGGCGGCCGACCGGACCTGCTGGACGACGACCGAGCCCTCGAGCCCGCCGTTGAACGCGAGCTGCCGGAGCGGCTCCTCGAGCGAGCGCAGGATGATCGCCGCACCCGTCTTCTCGTCGCCCTCGAGCTTGCCGAGCTGGTCACGGACGGCATCCGCAGCGTTCAGGAGCGCGACGCCGCCGCCCGGTACGATCCCCTCTTCCAGAGCGGCACGGGTTGCCTGCAGCGCGTCCTCGACGCGGTGTTTCTTCTCCTTCATCTCGGTCTCGGTCGCTGCGCCGACCTTGACCACGGCGACGCCGCCGGCCAGCTTCGCCAGCCGTTCCTGCAGCTTCTCGCGGTCGAAGTCGGAGTCGGTGTTCTCGATCTCGGCCTTCAGCTGCTTGATCCGAGCCTTGATCCCCTCCGAGTCACCGGCACCGTCGATGATCGTGGTCGAGTCCTTGTCGATCACGACCTTGCGGGCCTTGCCGAGCTGCGAGAGCTTCGTGTTCTCGAGCTTCAGGCCCATCTCCTCGGTGATCACCTCGGCGCCCGTGAGGATCGCGATGTCCTCGAGCATGCGCTTGCGGCGATCGCCGAAGCCCGGCGCCTTGACGGCGACGGC
>JBLMYA010000057.1:0-51568 GCA_050258035.1 Verrucomicrobiota bacterium | reverse complement strand
GGTTTTCGCTGGGGCTACTCGACGCGCACGGGGCAACCACACGAGCTGCACGAGCCGACCCCGCTCGACGGAAGCCACTGGGCCGAGGCGCTCCCGCTCCTGCACGAGACCTTCCCGGCGTGGGAGTTCGGACCGGAGTGGCCCTAGGCGGTTCCCCCGATGCTCGTCGGGCTCGTCGGTGCGAGCCTGTGGTCGGTACCGCGGCGGGAGGAAGTGGACATGGCTCGAGGCAAGGCGTGGCTGCCACCCCGATGGTTCATCACGACCTTCTGGCACGTGCACCGGCGAATCGTGCGAGCGAGCCAGGGCCGCAGAGGGCTGTGGCCTTCGCGCCCGGGCAAGTGGGGCGCCCTGCGCCTCACCACGACGGGACGACTCACCGGCGAGCCGCGGGGCGTGATCATCGGCTACTACGAGGACGGGCCGAACCTGGTCTCGATGGCCATGAACGGCTGGGGCGCGGCCGAGCCGGCCTGGTGGCTGAACCTGCAGGCCGATCCACAGGCGGTGGTCGAGCTCGCGGGCGGGATCCGGCGCGACGTGCTCGGCAGGCCCGCAGTCGGCGAGGAGCGTGAACGGCTGTGGCAGCGCTGGCGCGAGCTGGACAGGAACCTCGACAGCTACGCCGCACGACGCCCGCACGAGACGGCGGTTGTCGTCCTGGAGCCGCGCCGCCGACCGACTGAGCCTCGGGTGGGCGAGCGTGAGGGAATGACCTCGAGTTACGTGCTGGGCAAGCGCGCGGGAATGACCCCAATCAGGCTTGGTCGTCCAGGCTCGGGCCGTTCTCGCCGCCCTCGCCCACGGTGGTCTACGATCGGCCGCGTGGACGAGTTCGTCCCGCGCGACTTCGACGTGCCTCGCCGACTCGAGACGCCGCAGTTCGTGCTCGAGCCGCTCGGGCCCGAACACAACGAGCAGGACTACGACGCCTGGACGTCGTCGATGGACCACATCGCGGCGACACCCGGGTGGGGCGACAGCCGCTGGCCGCGAGAGATGACGCCGGACGAGAACCGGGCGGACCTGCAGCGCCACGCCGACGACTTCCGCAACCGGACGGGGTTCACGTACACGGTGCTCGATCCGGCGAACCGCGCCGTGATCGGCTGCGTCTACATCTACCCGCTGCCCGACAGCGACGACGCCCGTGCGCTCTCCTGGGTGCGGGCGAGCCACGCGGAGCTGGACGTCCCCCTCTGGCGCGCCGTCAGCAACTGGCTCGCGTCCGACTGGCCGTTCGGCAGTGTCGAGTACGCGCCGCGCGCGTAGGCGCGGCGCAAGTCGTCGTCACACTGGCACCAGCGAGCGTATCCGACCAACTCCACCTACCGCTACAACCTGACCTGACGCGAGCAGCACCGCTTGCGCCGGCGTGCTCTCGTCTGACCGCCTCGATCGACGTTGCCAAGCCAGATCGGGAGTTGCGTCTGCCGCCGACGGCGCCCTCAGGAACATTCTTCCGACCGGCGCCAAAGGCTTGTAGTTGAGCCAGGTTTGGTGCACGCCACTACCAGCAGCCCGACGGTTGGGAGCTCTTGAGCCGCTGTCGCAGGGTCGTGCTCCGAGCTTCTTCCGGCGCCTCGAGTCCGAAGCTAGGATCCCGTGGGCGTGGCGAGCTTCCTGCACACGATGATCCGGGTGACGGACCCGGCGAAGAGCCGGATCTTCTATGAGGCGCTCGGGTTCCGGTTCTCGAGCGAGATGGACATCGTCCGCAACGGCGAGTTGGAGGCGACGAACTACTTCTTCTCGATCGGCGATCAGGAGAGCGTGCTGGAGCTGACGTACAACCACGACGGACGCGCGTACGAGATGGGCACCGGCTACGGGCACATCGCGATCGGAGTGGACGACCTGAACGAGACGCTCGCTCGTCTGAAGGAATACGGCATTGAACCGGAGCGGCCGCCTTATCAGGTTCGGGAGGGCGGCTCCTTCATTGCGTTCGTGAGAGACCCGGACTCGTATCGGGTAGAGCTGATCGGGGTGTCCCACTGAGGCGAATCAGATTTATCTGATACATTGTCGCGATGACGCGGCTCAGCGCAACCGAGGTGGCGCGGCGCTTCTCGGACGTCCTGAACCGGGTCGCCTCGGGCGAGCAGATCGAAGTGACCCGGGCCGGCGCCCCGGTTGCGGTAATCAGTCCTCCGAAGGCGCGGTTGCTGTCGGCGGAACGGTTCCGTGAGCTGCTCGCATCGGCACCGCCGATCGACGATGACTTCGCCCAGGATCTGCGTGCGATCCGGAGATCGACTGCACCGCCGGAGAGTCCCTGGCCGTCCTGATCGACACGGACCTCCTGATCGAGTGGGAGCGAGACGAGACGCGCTCGGCACTCGAGACGCTCATCGGTTCGGAGGAGCGGGCGATCAGCGTCGTTACCGTCAGCGAGTTGCTGCACGGCGTGTACCGCGCATCCGGAGCGCGGCGCAATCGACGGCGCGCTTTCGTCGAGCACGTGCTGGCCGGCCTCGAACCCGTGCCGATCACCGGAGTAGTCGCACGCGTCCATGCCGAACTCTGGGCCGAGCTGGAGCGCCGAGGCGATGTCCCCGGTGCTCACGACCTGTGGATTTCAGCAACCGCTCTCGCCCATGGATACGCCGTCGCGACCCGCAACGAACGCGACTTCTCTCGGGTTCGGGGCTTGCGCGTCCTCGTACCACCGAGCTCGACGTTGTAAGGCAACCGGACGAGCGGGAGGGCGAGACGCGTTCGCGCATCGTCGAGGCGGCGATCGAGCTCCATCGGACGATCGGCCCGGCTTCGACGACGGTGAGTGAGATCGCGGAGCGGGCCGGCGTCGGCCGCGTGACGGTGACCGCCATTTCCCCGACGAGTTGACGCTGGCCCGTGCCTGCCGCGGCCTGTACCTCCAGCCGAACCCGCTCCCCGATCCGGATCGCTGGCGGGAGGTCCACGACCCGCCCGAGCGCGTGCGATCCGCACTCGCAGAAATCTACGCCTACCACCGTGCAAACGAAGCGATGTTCTCGCACGTGCTCGCCGACGCCCGCCACGTCGTCATGAGGCCGTACCACTCGGAGCGCGGCGAACTCAGTCCCGAGTCGGTCGGCGGCGGCACCGTGCGGATGCTGCTGCGCCTCTGCTACGGCCACCGTTGGTAGCAGACCAGACTCCCGTACCCCACCGCCACCCGGGATGGGAATCGACCCGGCGCGAACACTCGTGAGCCGGTCGCGAGCGGCCGGTTCTCCGGGGCCGGCCTCGCGCCAGACGTTACGTTTTCTTCCGTGGCGAAGCTCGGCGTAGCGGCCCTGTCCGCGCTGGCTGCGGCTGCGGCCGCCGCTTCGGTCGCCGCGCCCGGTCACACGACCGCGATCGTGACGGCATCCACCTGCGGCAAGCTCCTGCCCCCCTCATGGGGCTCCTACCTCGGCGCGTTCACCGACTTCAACACGAGGGAGACGTACAACGAGGATCACGTCACCGACGGGCGGATCACCGCCTTCGAAGAGCTCGCCGGGCGCCGCCTCACCTGGGTCTACTTCTCCCAGCAGTGGTACCGGGGCCTCCAGTTCCCGCGCCGGCGGGTCCTGACGATCTGGCGTCACGGCGCCGTCCCGTACATCGCCTTCCTGCCGAGCAGCGGGGTCTTCTACGGGCCGGGGCCGAAGCAGCACAACCCGGAGCGCCGGTTCACCCTCCAGCGGATCATCGACGGCGTCTTCGACCGGCAGCTGCGCGGCTGGGCCGACGGCGCACGCAGGCTCGGCGTCCCGCTGCTCCTGTCCTTCGGCGCCGAGGTCAACGACGAGTGGGGCCCGTGGAACGCACGCTGGAACGGCGCCGACCAGACCGACGGCTACGGCGATCCGGCTTACCCGGACGGCGCAGAGCGGTATCGCGACGCGTACCGGCACCTGGTCGACCTCTTCCGCGCGCAAGGCGCGACCAACGTGTCGTTCGTCTTCCACGTCGACTCGTACCGGCCCTACAACGGCTGGAACACGCTCGACCTCTACTACCCCGGCGACGCGTACGTCGACTGGCTCGGGATCTCCGTGTACGGCACGCTCGACCCGCGCGTCCCGATGTCGCCATTCGCCCGGAAGCTCGACGTCTCGGGCGTCTACCGGACGCTGGCGAAGCTGAGCCGGCGACCGATGGCGCTCGCCGAGATGGGCACCGTCGAGCGGGCGCCCGGCGAGAAGGCGGCGTGGATCCGCGGCGCGTTCAAGGCGCTGCGCTCAGGGCTGTATCCACGCATCCGCGCGGCGGTCTGGTGGAGCATGGACAGCGGCGCGAACACGCGGATCGACTCGTCCCCTGGGGCGCTGGAGGCCTTCCGCGCCGGCGTGACGGGAACTTTCTTCTCGGGCCGCCCGGTCTTCGGGGGCGACTGCCGGCCGCCGCCGCCGGCCGTGGTGGTCGCCGTCCCGGGCCCCGTCGGCGTCATCCGAGTGCGGTGGAGTCCGGTCGCGGTTGCGTCGGCCTACGAGGTCTGGCGCGACGGCCGCCGGATCGCGACCACGAAGTCGACGACGTGGGTGGACAGGACCGCCCGACCAGGCCCGCTGCACACCTATCGGGTCCGTGCCGTCGATCCCGGCGGCACGAGCGTCTAGCTGGCCGGCGCTAGCTCCAGCTCCCGAGCGGCCCCAGGTCGAGCAGGCGCCTGAGCCCGTGGGGAACCGCCTCCTCGTCGTCGCGCCGGAACTCGGGCTCGCGGGCCTGGACGAATCGGTGCCAGCTCAGCGCCCTGGCCCCGGTCCCGGTGAAGTGAGCGAGCTCGGCCGCCTCGACGAGCTCCGCACGCGAGCCGTAGGACCCGAACGGCTCCAGGTAGGCGTCGCGGAGCCGGACGATGTCCGGTCCGCCCGGCGGGAGCCCGAGCCGGTGGACGAGCTGCCGCATCGTCACGACCAGGCTGTGGAACGGGTGCGACACGCAGCTGTCGCCCCAGTCGAAGAAGAGGTATCGGCCGTCGTGGACGAACACGTTGCCGTCGTGGAGGTCGTCGTGCTGGAGCGTCTCCGGGATGCCGAACGCCGCGAGGTGGGAGCAGCGGCCGGCGTAGTCGGGAACGAGGGCCCGGAGTTGCTCGTGCTCCTCGGGCGTGAACCCCTGCTCGCGGCCGACCATGCACGCCTCCGGGTCGTCGAGGACGGCGCCGAGCTGGGCGGGGAGGACGGCGAGGCGCTCGTCGGGCACGGCGGCGGCCAGCAGGTCGTCGACGTGCGGAGCGAGTGCCAGCTGAAGCTGCGCATACTCGGGGAGGAGCGACTGCCAGTGATGGAGGTCGCGGCTGCTGCGGACGAGCTCGCGCAGCCGCTCGCCGCCGTCGCGCATCAGCAGCCAGCCGCGGTCGGCGTCCAGCGCGACGGGCTCGGGGACGTGACCGGGCGTCAGTCGGGCGAGGATCGCGAGCAGCCCGGCCTCGAACGCGTGCGCCGAGGCATTCGCCTTGAACCAGAGCACTCCCTCGCTCGTCGGGACCCGGAGGGCGGTCGACCACCAGCGGACATGCGGCTGGTCGATCTCGCCGGCCGGCTCGACGTGCCGCTCGGCGAGGCGGGCGCGGATCCAGCCGATCGCCTCGGAGAGCCATTCCGCCTGGACCCAGGGGAGACGAGGGTCGGTGGGGACCACACCCGGCACGGCGCGAGCGTAGTCACAGAGTCGGCACGGTCGTGTCACAGACGTGTGACGCACGCCCAGTTACGGTGCCTTCGATGGCGAAGACGAGCGCGACACCGTGGGGAGCAGCGACCGTCGTCGACGAGCTCAAAATCTCGCAACGCGCCGGCGAGAAGCGCTTCTCGTCGCTGGTGCAGCTGCTCGAGACGGGCGGCGAGCGGCTCGTGCGCTTCTCGTACGCGACGGCCGGCGCTGCGCGGCGCGGGCCGGTCACGTTGCGTGCCCGTGACCTCGAGCGTCTCCGCTCCGAGCTCGTCAAGCATCCCGAGCTGGCCGACGCGCTCGGCTTCGCCGGCGGCCGTGAGAGCGGAGGCGCCTAGACGGGAGCCGGAACCGACAGACGATCGTGCGCGGCGTCGACGAGCGAGGCGAGGATCAGCGCGCCGTCGCCCGAGCCGAGCATCGGATCGACCGCGTGTTCCGGGTGCGGCATCAGGCCGAGCACGTTTCCGTCCTCCCCGAGGACGCCGGCGACGTCAGCGGTCGCCCCGTTCGGATTCTCGCCCGGCTCGTACCGGAGCACGATCCGCCCCGCTCGGTCCAGATCCTCGACGAGCTCGGGCGGCGCGTACCAGCATCCGTCGCCGTGCTTGACCGGGATGACCAGCCGTTGTCCCGGCACGCAGCGGCCGGTGAAGGCCGGTGCCGCTCCCTCGACGCGCACCGCCACGTCGCGGCAGACGAACGAGAGCGACGCGTTCGGGAGCAGGGCGCCCGGCAACAGGCCGGCCTCGCAGAGGATCTGGAAGCCGTTGCAGATGCCCAGCACCGGGCCGCCCTCGGCCGCGAACCCGGTCACCGCCTTCATCACCGGCGAGAAGCGGGCGATCGCTCCGCAACGGAGGTAGTCGCCGTAGGAGAAGCCACCCGGCAGGACGACGGCGCCGGTGCCGGGCGGGAGGTGCTCCTCTCCGTGCCAGACGAGCACCGCGTGCGCGCCGAGGGCGCCGAGCGCCCAGGCGGCGTCGCGGTCGTCGTTCGAGCCCGGGAAGACGACGACGGCGACCGTGGGCCGGCGATCGGTCACGGCGCCACGATCTCGATCTCGTAGCTCTCGATCAGCGGGTTGGCGAGGAGCTGCTCGCACATCCGCTCCACCTCGGCACGGGCCGCGTCGGGGTCGGCCGCGTCCACCTCGAGGTCGACCACGCGCCCCACGCGCGCGTCGCCGACGGCGAAGCCCAGGTGGCGGAGCGAGTTCTCGACGGCGTCCCCCTGCGGGTCGAGGATCCCCTCCTTCGGCCGGACGAGAACGGTGGCCCTCACGTGACGACCGCGCTCGGGTCCGTGAGGTAATCGGCGAACGGGATGCCGGTCAAGCGCTCGAAGGCGTCGACGTAGCGGGCGCGGGTGCCGGCGACCACGTCCTCGGGCAGGTCCGGCCCGGGCGGCGTCTTGTCCCAGCCGAGCGACTCGCAGTAGTCGCGCACGAACTGCTTGTCGAACGAGGGCTGCGGACCGCCGGGCGCGTACTCGTCGGCGGGCCAGAAGCGCGAGGAATCCGGGGTGAACGCCTCGTCGGCGAGGACGAGGCGGCCGTCGGGATCGAGGCCGAACTCGAACTTGGTGTCCGCGATCAGGATCCCGCGGGCGGCGGCGTGCTCGGAGGCGAACCGGTAGAGCGCGAGCGACGTCCGCTCGACCTCTTCGTACCGCTCGCGGCCGACGAGCTCGATCGCCCGCTCCGAGTCGATGTTCTCGTCGTGGCCGGTGGTCGCCTTCGTCGAGGGCGTGAAGATCGGTTCGGGCAGCCTCTCCGATTCGCGCAGTCCCGCCGGGAGCGCGTGCCCCGAAGTCGAACCGGTGCGGAGGTAGTCCTTCCAGCCCGAGCCCGCCAGGTACCCGCGGACGACGCACTCGAGCGGGAGCATCTCCAGCCGGCGGCACTCCGTCGAGCGGCCGTCGGGTCGCAGCCCGAGCAAGTGGTTGGCGCAGACGTCACGCGTCCGGGAGAACCAGAATGCGGACAGGCCGGTCAGGACGCGTCCCTTGTCCGGGATCTCGGTCGGGAGGACGACGTCGAAGGTCGAGATCCGGTCGCTCGCGACGAGGAGCAGCCGGTCGTCGCCGATCGTGAACAGCTCGCGAACCTTGCCGCTCGCGACGTGGATCAGGGTTTCAGACATGGGCGGCCTCCGGGTCGCTGATCAGGGTATGGAGCCGTTCGAAGACGGCCGGGACGTGGGCGGTGTAGAAGGTGAGGTCGAACAGCGCCTCGGGATCGACGAGGCGGGTGATGCGGTCGTCGCCCTCGACGAGCGCCCGGAAGTCGAGGCCCTCGTCCCAGGCCCGTGAGGCGTGCTCCTGGACCAGCCGGTAGGCGTCGTTGCGCGGCGTCCCGGCGGCGACGAGCTCGAGCAGGACCCGTTGCGAGAAGAAGAGCCCGTGGCCCGCGTCGAGGTTCTTGCGCATCCGCTCGGGGAAGACGACCAGGCCCTCGACGAGCCAGGTGAACCGGTCGAGCATGTAGTCGAGGGCCAGGAAGGCGTCCGGGAGGACGACCCGCTCGGCCGACGAGTGCGAGATGTCCCGCTCGTGCCAGAGGGCGACGTTCTCGAGTCCGACCTGCGCGGCGGCGCGGACGAGCCGGGCGAGGCCGCAGATCCGCTCGGCGACGACCGGGTTGCGCTTGTGCGGCATCGCGGACGAGCCCTTCTGGCCCTTGCCGAACGGCTCCTGCACCTCGCGCACCTCGGTTCGTGCGAGGTGCCGGATCTCGGTCGCGAACCGGTCCAGCGACGACGCGACGAGTGCGAGCGTCGTGAGCAGCTCGGCGTGCCGATCGCGCGGGACGATCTGGGTCGAGACCGGTTCCGGCGCGAGCCCGAGCCGCTCGCAGACGAGCCGCTCGAGCTCGGGGTCGGTGGCCGAGTACGTGCCGACGGCGCCGGAGAGCTTGCCGAAACGCATGCCGTCGAGCGCACGTTGCAGCCGGTTGCGGCCGCGGTCGAGCTCGAACGCCCAGCCGGCGAGCTTGAGGCCGAAGGTGGTCGGCTCGGCGTGGACGCCGTGCGTCCGCCCGATGCAGATCGTGAGGCGGTGCTCCTCGGCGCGGCGGGCGACGGCGCCGAGCGCGGCCGACAGGCCGTCGAGCAGCACTGCTCCGGCATCGCGAAGCTGGAGTGCGAGCGCGGTGTCGACGACGTCGGACGAGGTCAGCCCGTAGTGGAGCCAGCGGCCCTCCTCGCCGAGGCCCGCCTGCACGGCGTCGACGAAGGCGGCGAGGTCGTGGCCGGTCTCGCGCTCGCGCTCGGCGACCTGCTCGGGTGTGGGACACGCCGCGTGGTCACGAACGGCTTCGGCCGCCTCCCGCGGGACGACCCCGAGCTCCGCCCAGACGTCGACCGCGGCGAGCTCCACGTCGAGCCAGCCCGCCAGCTTCCTCTCGTCCGACCACACCCGGGCCATCGTGGGACGGGAGTAGCGGGCGATCACTCTCCGGATCGTATCGAGGGGCTACGACGCGCCGAGAATGCGTGCGGCGAGGACGGCGGCGTTCTTCGCGTTGTCCACACCGACGCAGGCGACCGGCACGCCCGGCGGCATCTGCACGATCGAGAGGAGCGCGTCGAGCCCGTCGAGGACGCCCTTCGACGAGCGCAGCGGAACGCCGATCACGGGCAGATCCGTCTGGGCGGCGACGACGCCGGGCAGCGCGGCGGCGAGGCCGGCGCCGCAGATCAGGACTCGGAGTCCGCGCTCGCGCGCCGACTTCGCGTACTCGGCGACCGCGTCCGGCGTGCGGTGGGCCGAGCGCACCTCGAACTCGTAGACGATCCCGCGCTCGGCGAGCTCGTCCATGGCCGCCTGCATCCGCTCGCGGTCGGACTCGGAGCCGACGAGGATCCCGACCTCAGCCGACACGCGACGGCTCCGGCAGCGCGATGTCGGATCGGCACCGGGCACCGTCGAAGGAGATCGCCGACACTCCCTCGTACGCGAGCCCGCGGGCATGCTCCAGGTCGTCCGCGACGCCGGTCACGCCGACGATTCTGCCGCCGTTCGTGACCAGGCGCTCGCGGTGGCGCGCGGTGCCGCTGTGGAAGACGAGCGCGCCGCGCCGCTCCGCCTCCTCGAGACCGTCGATCGGCGACCCCGAGTCGTTGCGCTCGGGGTATTCGCCTCCGGCGACGACGACCGTCACCGCCGCCCGTGGGGCTACCTGGAGGTCGACCCGGTTCAGCTCGCCGGCCGCGGCCGCTTCCAGCGCCGCGAGCAGGTCGCCGTCGATGCGGGGCAAGAGCGACTGCGTCTCCGGGTCGCCGAATCGGCAGTTGAACTCGAGCACCTTCGGCCCGTCGGCGGTGAGCATCAAGCCGGCGTAGAGCACACCGGTGAAGGGAACGCCGCGACGGGCCAGCTCCTCCACGACGGGAGCGTGGATCCGGCCGACGAGCTCCTCGACCTCGGGCGCGTCGAAGCCCGGCACGGGTGAGAACGCTCCCATCCCACCGGTGTTCGGCCCGCTGTCGCCGTCGCCGGCGCGCTTGTAGTCGCGCGCGGCGGCGAGCGGGAGTGCACGCGAGCCGTCGCACAGTGCGAAGACCGAGAGCTCCTCGCCCTCGAGCAGCTCCTCGACGACGACGGTGCCGCCGAGTGCGGCCGCGGCGGCGACCCCCGCGTCCGCCTCCCCCTGCGACCGGCAGACGAAGACGCCCTTGCCGGCGGCCAGGCCGTCGGCCTTGACGACGCACGGTGCGGTCGCGGTTTCGAGCATCTGCGCGGTCGGGACGCCCGCAGCGTCCAGCACCTCCTTCGCGAAGCTCTTCGAGCCCTCGATCCTCGCTGCCGCGCCGCTCGGGCCGAAGACCGAGATGCCGCCGCGGCGAAGGCGATCGGCGACGCCCGCGACCAGCGGCACTTCGGGGCCGATCACGGCGAGGTCGATCTCGAGCGACTGCGCGAGATCGAGCAGGCCCGCACCGTCCTCCGCGTGCACGGGGTGGCAGACGCCGAGCGCGGCGACCCCCGGGTTCCCGGGGGCGGCGTGCAGCTCGCCCAGGCGGTCGCTCTGCGCGAGCTTCCAGGCAAGGGCGTGCTCCCGCCCCCCGGAGCCGACGATCAACACGCGCACGGTTCGAGTCTAGAGACGCCGGCGGGTAGAGTCGGTTCGTGTACGAGGTGACCGCGCTCCGCTACGGAACACGGACGACCCGGAAGAGCGAGTGCTACTACCGCTGGAGCTCGTACGGCGAGCCCGACGCCGAGATCGGGATGGACTACTTCTTCTGGGTGCTCCGGAACGGCGACTCGGCGATCGTCGTCGACACCGGCTTCCACCCGGACTCCGGCGCCCGCCGCGGCAGGACCACCCTCTGCCCGCCGGACGAGGCGCTGCGGCGGATCGGTGTCGACCCCGAGACCGTGCCGACGGTGATCCTCACCCACCTCCACTACGACCACACCGGGAACCTGGAGTGGTTCCCGGCCGCGGAGCTGATCGTCCAACGCAGCGAGCTCGAGTTCTGGTCGGGCCCGGAGGCGCGGCACGTGCAGTTCGCAACGTTGATCGAGCCGGACGAGATCGAGCGGATCGCCGCCGGCCGCCTCCGGCTGCTCGACGGCCATGCTGAGATCGCTCGCGGGATCCGGGCGATCTGCGTCGGAGGCCATTCGCCCGGCCAGACGGTGCTGGTCGTGGAGACCGTCGGCGGCTCGGTCGTCATCGCCTCCGACGCGGTTCACTACTACGAGGAGCTCGAGCTCGAGCGGCCGTTCGAGATCATGGTCGACCTGCGCGCGATGTACGCGGGCTACGCCACCGTCGCCGAGCTGGCGGCCCGCCCGGGCGCGGCGCTCTTGGTCGGTCACGACCCGGAGGTGATGACCCGCTTTCCGGTGCTCGCCGACGGGCTGGGGGTGCGCATCGAGTGACGGTCGGGTTCGTCGGCCTCGGGAACATGGGCGGCCGGATCACGCGGCGGATCGTCGCCGGCGGCTACTCCGTGCTCGGCTACGACCTGGACCCGTCCCGCGCCGCCGAGAGCGGAGCAACCGCCGCTCTCTCTCCGGCCGCCGTCGCCGAAGGCGCGGACGTCGTCCTGCTCTCGCTCCCCGACAGCCCGGTCGTCGAGGCCGTCGTCCTCGGCGACGACGGGATCCTCGGCGCAGGACGACCTGGCCAGGTGGTCGTCGACCTCAGCACCTCGTCGCCGTCGTCTACCGTCGAGCTCCACCGGCGGCTCGGCGAGCGTGGCGTCGGCTTCGTCGACGCCGGCATCTCGGGCGGCGCGGCCGCCGCCGAGCAGGGGACGCTGACGATCATGGCCGGCGGCGCCGAGGCGGCACTCGACCGCGTCCGGCCGGTGCTCGACACGTTCAGCACACGCGTCTTCCACATGGGGGCGAGCGGGGCCGGCCACACGGCGAAGCTGCTCAACAACTTCCTGAACGGGATCAGCCTCGCCGCGACCGCCGAGGTGATGGTCGCCGCGCGCAAGGCCGGGCTGGAGCTGCACGCCTTCCTCGAGGTGCTCAACAACTCGAGCGGGGTGAACTTCGCCACGCTCAACCGCTTCCCGAGGATCGTCGACGGCGACTACCTCGAGGGCGGGCTCACCGGGAACCTGATGCTGAAGGATCTGCGCCTCTACGCCGAGCTCGTCCGCGAGCTGGGGGTACGGACCCCGACCGCCGCGGGCTGCATCGAGGCATTCGAGCTCGCCGCCGAGCTCGGGTACGGCGAGCAGATCTCCAACCGGGTGGTCGACGCGATCGGCGACGTCTCCGGCGGCGTGCGCCTCCAGGAACCCCGCACCTGAAAGGATCCCGCGAATGAAGATCAACCGCGGCCGCGAGGCCGGCACCAGGTCCGAGCAACGCACCGCCACCTTCACGGGCGAGGTCTGGGGCGACCCGGTCCTCCTGGAGACCGACGGCGTCCTGATCAACAACGTGTTCTTCGCCCCCGGCGCGCGCACGCACTGGCACACGCACCATCAGGGCCAGATCCTCGTCGTCACGGCCGGGGAGGGGCGCGCGCGGGCACGGGACGGAAGCGGCGGGTCGCTGACCGCCGGCGACGTCGTCTGGATCCCCCCCGGCGAAGAGCACTGGCACGGCGCCGCACCGGACAGCTACCTGCTCCACCTGGCGATCTCGCTCGGGGGGCACGACTGGCTCGACGCGGTCACCGACGACGAGTACGGGGAGGGCTGGTCGTGATCGGCTCCGATGACCGGTACGAGCGCGGGCTCGAGACTCGGCGCGCGGTGCTGGGGCGACAGCACGTCGACCACTCGCTCGAGCAAGCGTCGCATTTCATGCGCCCCATGCAGGAGCTCGTCACCGAGTACTGCTGGGGCGCGGTCTGGACCCGCGAGGGTCTGGATCGCCGTACGCGGAGCCTGCTGAACATCGCGATGCTGACCGCGCTCAACCGCCCGCACGAGCTGGGTGCGCACGTGCGCGGAGCGCTGACGAACGGCTGCTCGAAGGAGGAGATCCAGGAGACGCTGTTACAGGCGGCGGTCTACTGCGGCATGCCCGCGGGGCTCGACGCCTTCCGCGTTGCCGAGCGCACGCTCGAGGAGGCCGAGGGGTGAGAGTCGGCTTCGTCGGACTGGGCCACATGGGCGTTCCGATGACCGCCCGGCTGGTCGCCGCCGGGCACGAGGTGCGCGGTTTCGACGCGGACCCCACCGCCCGCGCGCGGGCCGGAGCGGCGGCCGTCGGATCGCTCGCCGAAGCGGCCGCCGGGGTGGAGGCGGTGGTCCTGATGCTCGCCAGCTCCGCGATCGTCCGACAGGTCGTGCTCGACGAGGGTCTGCTCGACGCCGTCGAGGGGGGCTCACTGGTCGCCGACATGGGCTCATCGGACCCGACCCAGACGCGCGAGCTCGCCGGCGAGGCCGAACGGCGCGGCGTCCGCTATATCGACGCGCCCGTCTCCGGCGGGGTCGTCGGCGCGGAGGCCGGGACGTTGACGATCATGGCCGGCGGCTCCGAGGCGGATCTGGACACGTGCCGTCCTGTCTTCGAGGCTGTCGGGCAGAAGGTCGTCCACGCCGGTCCGGTCGGCGCCGGTCACGCGCTGAAGGCCCTGAACAACCTGCTCTCGGCGACGAACTTCCTGATCACGCTCGAGGCGGTGGCGGCCGGAGCGCGCTTCGGGCTCGACCCGAAGGTGATGGTCGACGCGATCAACGACTCGACCGGGCGCAGCTGGGCGACCGAGCACAAGGTGCCCCAGTTCGTCGAGCCCCGTTCCTTCACCTCGGGCTTCGCGATGCGGCTGATGATCAAGGACATCCAGACCGCGAAGGCGCTCGCACATGCGTCCGGCTCGCCCTTCGCCCTCGGCGACGCGTCCGTCGCGCTCTGGGAGCAGGCGGCCGACGCGCTGCCCGACGAGGCCGACCACACCGAGATCGCCCGCTGGCTGGAGACCGTATGAGCGGGCAGCTGCGCGAGCGTTTCGTCGAGGCAAACGGCTACTGGAGCCCGGCCTGGCAGGCGCTGATGGACGAGGACCCCGGCTTCTTCGCGACGTTCGTCGAGCTCGCGGCCGTGCCGCAGCGGTCGGATGCGCTCGACCCGAAGGTGAAGGAGCTCGTCTGCGTCGCGGTGAACTCCGCCGCCACGCACCTCTTCGAGCCGGGCATTCGCGCGCACGTCCGCCGGGCGCTCGAGCTGGGCGCGACGAAGGAGGAGCTCCTCGAGGTGCTCCAGCTGACCAGCACGCTCGGGATCCACGCGTCCACGGTCGGCGTGCCGCTGCTGCTCGAGGCGCTCGGTGAGAGTGATAGTGATTCTCAATCACGAGGTGACACCCGGGCCACGACGCTCGACGACCGGCGTGCCGCGCTGAAGGCCGATTTCGAGGCGAAGCGCGGCTACTGGCACGGCTTCTGGGACGGCCTGCTCGAGCTCGACCCGGACTTCTTCGAGGCGTACGTCGACTTCTCTGCGTTCCCGTGGGAGAACGGCGTGCTCGAGCCGAAGGTGAAGGAGCTGATCTACACGGCCTTCGACGCGTCGGCGACCCACATGTACGTGCCCGGACTGCGGCAGCACATCGAGAACGCGCTCGGCTACGGGGCGACACCGGCCGAGGTGATGGAGGTCTTCGAACTGGCGAGCACGATCGGGATCCACGGCTACCTCGTCGGCCTGCCGATCCTGCTCGAGGAGCTCGAGCGAGCGGAGAGAGGAGGGTAGATGGGTTTTGCGGGGCTGAGGGGCAAGGTCGCCGTCGTCACCGGGGCGGGCAGCGGCATCGGAGCGGGTGTCGCGCGGAGGCTCTCCGAGGAGGGCGCGAACGTCGTCGTCGTCGACCGGGACGCCGATCGCGCGACGACCGTCGCCGGCGACCTGGGCGGTGAGGCGCTCGCGGTCGCGGCCGACGTCTCCGTGGAGGACGGCGTCGGGGCGTACATGGACGCTGCCGTCGACCGTTTCGGACGCATCGACCTCTACCACCTGAACGCGGGCATCGCGGGTACCCCGGTGCCGATCCCCGAGATCGAGGCGCACGAGTTCGACGAGGTGATGGCGGTCAACGTGCGGGGCGTCTTCCTGGGCCTGCGCGACGCCTTCCGGCAGTTCGAGCGGCAGGGCTCGGGAGGCGCGATCGTCACGACGTCGTCGCTGGCCGGCGTGCTCGGCGCAGCGGACATCGTCCCGTACCACGTGAGCAAGCACGCCGTCCTCGGCCTGGCGCGCTGCGGCGCTATCCACGGCGCCACCCGCGGCGTCCGCGTCAACGCGGTGGCGCCGGGGATCGTCCCGACCAACCTGATCAGCCAGCCCGGCGGCGCGCCGGTCTCGAGCGACGCGGCGCACGAGCGCGCCCGCGTGACCACGCCGCTCGAGCGCGCCGGCACCGTGGACGAGGTCGCCGCGCTGGTCGCCTTCCTGCTCAGTGACGAGGCCGCCTACATGACGGGCGGCTTCTACCCGGTCGACGGCGGCGCCGGGGCGGCGAATCCGTTCCGGCCCCTACCGGCGGAGGGAAGCAGGGGCGGATGAGGGCCGCCCTCCTGGTCGAGTTCAACGGCCCGTTCGCCGTCGAGGACATCGACTACCACGACCCCGCGCCCGGCCGCGTGCTCCTGCGCACCGGCGCGTCGCCGTTCTGCTCGACCGACGTGGTCAACTGGCGCGGCCAGCTCGGGAAGATCCCGCCGACGATCCTCGGCCACGCCTCGATGGGCGAGGTGCTGGAGGTGGGGGCGGGCGTCGAGCACGTCGAGGTCGGCCAGCGCGCGATCGTCCCCGGGACGTCGGAGTGCGGTGCGTGCTTCTACTGCTCGGCGGGCCAGCCGTGGCAGTGCTCGGAGACGTTCGACCGCGGCGGGATCTGGCCGCACGTCGCCGACCGTTCGAACGGCCAGCCCGTCAGCGCGGCCGGCAACGTCGGCGGCTACGCCGAGGTGATGAACGTGACCGCCACGCAGGTCTTCCCGGTCGAGACGGACCTTCCCGACGAGTGGCTCAGCCTGCTCGGCTGCGGGATCACGACCGGCCTCGGCGCCGTGTTCAACGTCGCCGAGGTACGGCCCGGGTCGAGCGTCGCCGTCGTCGGGCTCGGCCACCTCGGCCAGTGGATGGTGCAGGCGGCGCGGGTCGCGAGCGCGCGCGAGATCGTCGCGGTCGACCCGATCGCCGAGCGCCGGAAGCTCGCGGGGACGCTCGGTGCGACGCACCTCGTCGATCCGTCCGCCGAGGATCCGGTCGAAGCGGTCAAGAGACTGACCGGCGGTCGCGGTGCCGACTACGTCCTCGAGGCGGCCACCGTTCCCGAGGCCCAGGCGCAGGCGGTGACGATGTCGCGGCGCGGCGGCACGATCGTCGTCACCAGCATCGCGACCGCCGACTCAACGGTGACGCTCCCGCAGGTGATCGTCGCCGCGCAGAGCCGCCGGATCCTCAGTGCCCAGAACGGCAACTGCCGCATGCGCCATGACCTGCCCCGCTTCATCCGGATGATGGAGGACGGCTGGGTGACGCCCGAGCCGATCATCACGCGGCGCTACCGGCTGGGCGAGATCGACGACGCGCTCCATGCCTCTGCGGAGAAGCGCGACCTCAGCGGCGTCATCGTGCCGAGTCTCTGATGCACACCTTTCCGCGCCCCACGGAGCCGCACCTCGCGGTCGAGCGCCGCCCGGTCGGCGGCGCGTGTCCTGAGTGCGGAGCCGAGCAGCTTGCCGAGTATCGCGTGCTCGGCGACGGGGGGTGGTTCGACGTGCGCAAGTGCCAGGCGTGCCTCGCCTCGGTGAGCCGCGAGCCGGCTCCGCCGTTCGGCTCCTACGTGCCGCTCGGGCTCCGGATCGCGAGGGACGGAGCCGCGTAATGCTTGGCGTCGACGTCGGCGGTACCTTCACCGATGTCGTCGCGGCCCGCGACGGGCGAATCGAGGTGACGAAGGTGCCGAGCAGCGCGACCGATCCGGCGTCGCCCGTGATCGAGGGCGCCGGGCGGCTGGGTCTGGGGGGCGTACAGGTCTTCAACCACGCCAGCACGATGGGCCTGAACGCGGTGATCACGCGTGCGCTGCCCAAGGTCGGGTTCCTGACCACCGAGGGGCATCGCGACATCCTCGACCGCGGACGCATCTGGCGGCCGCCGGCGCGGCAGAGCGACACGTCGTGGCGCCGGCCCTTCGGCGACGCAGCCCGGCCGCTCGTCCCGCGGTATCTCCGGCGCGGAATCACCGAGCGCCTGCTCGCCGACGGGAGCGTGCACACCCCGCTGGACGAGGAACAGGCGCGGGGCCAGCTCGAGGTGCTGAGGCGCTGCGCGGTCGAGGGAGTCGCGATCTGCCTGCTGAACGCCTACGTCGACGCGGTGCACGAGCGACGGCTGCGCGAGCTCGTGCACGAGGAGCTCGGCGAGGGCGTGGCGGTCTCGATCTCGTCCGAGACCTCGTCGCTCGCGAAGGAGTACGCACGCGCGTCGACGACCGTGGTCGACGTGCTGATGAAGCTGATCTTCACCGGCTACGCGCACCGGCTGGACGAGCGGCTCCGGGAGGCGGGCTTCGCCGGCGAGCTGAACTTCGCCGACTGCGCCGCGACGCTCCTCCCCTGGAACGAAGCCCTCGAGCGGCCGTTCCGAATCGTCTTCGCCGGCCCGGCCGCGGGAACGATGTCGAGCCAGCGCTTCGGCGAGGCGCTTGGCGAGCGCAATCTCGTCTGCTGCGACGTCGGCGGGACGTCCACCGACGTCTCGCTCGTCGTCGACGGTGCACCGTTCGTCGACAACACCTTCGAGCTGGAGCACGACCTGATCATCAACGCGCTCTCGACCGAGATCTCGAGCGTCGGAGCCGGCGGGGGAAGCATCGTCTCGATCTCGCCCACCGGGGACGTCGTCGTCGGGCCGTCGAGCGCGGGCTCGGATCCCGGGCCGGCCTGCTACGGCCGCGGCGGCACCCAGCCGACCGTGACCGACGCCGCGCTGCTGATGGGCCTGCTGGACGCCGACGGATTCGCCGGCGGCGCGCTCCATCTCGACGAGGGCCTCGCGCGGAAGGCGTTCGTGTCCCTCGACAGCCCGCTTGCGCTCGAGCAGCGGATCGGCTTCGCGTTCCGGATCGCCGCCGCGAACATCGCGGAGGAGGTGACGAATGTCGTGCTCCGCCGTGGCGAAGATCCGCGCGACTTCACCCTGATCGCCTACGGCGCGGCCGGGCCGATGCTCCTGCCGGCGGCACTCGACCTGATGCACGTCCGGCGTGTCGTCGTCCCGCCCCATCCGGGGAACTTCTCCGCGCTCGGCCTCCTTAGCACCGACCTCGTCTACTACGACGTCCGCAGCGCGTACGTCCCGCTCGTTCCGGAGGCGGCGCCGCAGATCGAGGCCGTGTTCGACGAGATGGAGCGGCGGCTGCGCGGTCGCGCCGGAAGGGACGGCGAGGTCCGCCGCAGCTTCGACGGGCGGCTCTTCGGCCAGAGCTGGGAGACGCCGTTCGTGCAGATCCCCGAGGGGCCGATCGACGTCGCCGACCTCGTCGAGCGCTTCCACGAGACGTACGAGCGGCGCTACGGCAACCGCTTCCCGTACATCCCCGTGCAGGGGGTCAGCTACCGCGTCGAGCTACGCGTGCCGTCCGAGAAGGTCGACTTCGGGCTGCCCCGGGGCGGGAGTGATAGTCGTTCTCGTTCTCAGTCTCCCCGGACGATCGAGCTCCGCCACTTTGCGGGCGAGCCGCTCGAGGCTGCGGAGTACGAGCGGAGCGCGCTGCCGGCGGGCGCGCGTCTCTCCGGGCCGGCGGTGATCCGCGAAGGGCTCGCGACCACGTTCGTCGTTCCGGGCCAGACCGCCGAGGTCGGCACCTTCGGCGAGCTCGTGATCGAGGCCGCGTGACCGCCATCCGCGACCTCGCCCCGGCCGAGTTCGAGGAGCGCTACCGCTGCGACCGCTTCACCGCGACGGTGCTGACCAACCGCTTCGGCTACCTCGTCGAGCACATGTGCGCGCGTCTCCTCACCTCGGCCTTCTCGCCGATCCTGCGCGACTTCTACGACTTCGCCGCGACGATCACCGGGCCGCCCGCCTGCGGCTGGCCGACCCCGGCGATGAGCGCGAGCATCGTGCTGTTCACCGGGACGATGGCCGACTCGGTGCGGAACACGGTCGAGGAGTACGGCGTCGACCGGCTCGAGCCGGGAGACGTGATCGTCGCGAACGACCCGTACCGGAACGGCACGCACGTCAACGACCTCCTGTTCGTGCGGCCGGTCTTCCACGCGGGCGACCTCGCCGGGTTCGTGAACATGAAGGCGCACCAGCTCGACATGGGCGGCGTCGTTCCCGCCGGCTTCAGCATCGCGAAGCGGAACGTCTACGAGAACGGCCTGGTGCTGTCGCCGCGCGCGCTCTACCGGGCCGGCAAGCCCGTGCACGACACCTGGAGCCTGATCTTCGACAACGTCCGCTTCGGCGAGATCCTCGCTCCGGACATGCTGTCGATCGTCGCCGAGCTCGACCTGGGCGAGCGGCTGCTCGGCGAGACGATCGAGCGCTACGGCGCCGCCGCCGTGCAGGGGGCGATGACCTACGCCTGCGATGCCGCAGCCGAGCGGATGTCGACGGCGCTGGCGGCGGTCCCCGACGGCACCTGGGTGGGCGAGGACGTGATCGACTGCGACGCCGCCGGCGACGACGAGGAATACCGGGTCCGCGTCACGGTGACGAAGCGCGGCGGCCGTGCCGAGGTCGACTTCAGCGGCACTTCCCGCCAGGCGCGAACGTGCATCAACGCGACGCCGCTCGACGCGAAGACGACCGTCGGGATCGCCTTCAAGTACCTCTTCGACCCCGAGGGCTGGTTCACCTCGGGCGCGATGCGCGCGGTCGACCTCGTCATCCCGGAGGGGACGGTGGTCAGCGCGCTCCCGCCCGACGGCGCCGTGTTCGCGTACTGGGAGCAGAGCCAGGTGATGCTCTCGGCAGTCCTGCGGGCGCTCGCGCAGGGGGTCGGCGAGGACGCGATCGCGGGCGACCGCGGCAGCGCCGACATCCACAGCGCGAACGGCGTCCGGCCCGACGGGTCCTCCTGGATCTCGGCTGCGCAGGTCGGCGGCGAGATCGGCGCCTACGGCGGCAACCGGCACGGTGACGCAGACAGCCAGATGCTTTCGTACCAGGCGAACGGGATCGGGGTGGCCGTCGAGTCGGTCGAGTCGGAAGTGCCGGTCGTGGTCCTCCGCCACGAGCCGGTGCCCGACACCGCCGGCGCCGGCTACAACCGCGGCGGCGCGTCGATGCTCCGCGACACGCTCTGGCTCGCCCCGGCACGGCACCACCTGATGTCGCTGCGGTACAAGCGCGCGCCCGGCTTCGGCGTCCACGGCGGCGGCGAGGGCGCGACCGGAGGCATCTGGATCACGGACGAGGCCGGCGAGGAGACACACGTGGCCGGGATGGACGACGGCGTCTACCGGTACCCCTACCGGGTGCCGTTCTGGGAGACGCGGACGGGCGCGCGGCTCCGGTACGTCACCGCCGCCGGCGGCGGCTGGGGGAACCCGCTCGAACGCGAGCCCGAGCGCGTCCTGCGGGACGTCCGCGACGGGTACCTGACCATTGAAGGCGCCGCGCGCGATTACGGTGTGGTCGTGACCGGCGATCCCGAGCGAGATCCCGAGGGTCTCCGCATCGACCTCGAAGCGACCGACAGGCTGAGGCGCGGCCGGTGATCCCGAGCGTCGCGGAGCTGGTCGCGCGAGCCGACGAGCTGCGGCCGCGTCTGGTCGAGCTCCAGGCCGAAACCGAGGAGCGCACCTACTACTCGCTGGAGATCCACGGTGCGTTCCTCGAGGCAGGCTTCTACGACGTGCTCGTCCCGAAACGCTACGGCGGCCTCGAGCTCGACCTCGGTTCGTTCTGGCGGGTGGTCATCGCGGTGGCGCGCGGCTGCCCTTCGACCGCCTGGTGCCTGTGTCTTCCGGCCGGGCACGCCCTCCAGACGGGCATGCTCTTCGAGGAGGACGTGCAGGCCGAGCTCTTCGGCGGCGGCCTCTTCCTCTGCCCCGCGGTCGCCGCGCCGGCGGGGAGCGCGAAGCGCGTCGAGGGCGGCTGGGAGCTGACGAGCACCCACGCCTACTCGTCTGGCGCGCCGTACGCGACCCACTACATGGGCCAGACCTTCGCCGCGCCGGAGGAGGATGGCGGTCCGCCCGGGCGGCTGCTGCTCTTCATCGCACCCCGCGAGTCGTGGACGATGCTCGACGACTGGGGCGACACGCTCGGCCTGAGAGGCTCCGGGTCGCACAGCGTCCGGTTCGAGCAGGCGTTCATCCCCGAGCGGTTCGTCCTCGAGGACACCTGGATGGTGGACACGAACGTCGCCGGCGGCACGCCGGGCGCCCGCATCCACGGCAACTCGATGTACGCGGGCCGCACGCTCGCGTACTTCGAGGGGTCACTGGCGGCGATCATGATCGGCGCCGCGAAGGGGGCACTCGACGAGTACGAGGAGATCCTCCGCACGCGCAAGACGCAACGGCCGCCGATCGTGACCCGCATCGAGGATCCGGACTACCAGCGCTGGTACGGGCTGGCCACCGGCAAAGTGGCCGCAGCGGAGGCCGCGCTGCTCCACGTCGCCGAGCAGTGGCACGAGGCCTGCCGCCGCAGCGTCGAGGACGGCATTCCGTTCACGCGCGAGGAGGACCTGCGGCTGAACATGATCGCGCGCGAGGCGCTGACGCTCGCGTGGGAGGCGATGCAGGGGGAGATCTTCCGGACGGCGGGCTCGAGTGCCGCCCGCCGGGGGCAGCGGATCGAGCGGATCTTCCGCGACATGTCGATCGGCTGGGGGCACTTCGGGACGATCGTCCGCGACTGGACCGCCCGGGAGTGGACCCGCGAGCACTTCGGGCTGGTCGACGAGGTGTTGAGGCCCGACCGCCTGCACCAGACCGAGCGCCGATGAGCGGGGCGCCGCCGTACAGCACGGCCCGGGCGGGTGTCCTGCGCCTGCCGGAGGGGATCGAGGAGCCGGACCTGCTCGCCGTGGAAGAGCCGCTCGAGATCCGGATCGGCGGCCACCCGGTCGCCGTGACCATGCGGACGCCGGGGCACGACGAGGAGCTGGCGCTCGGCTTCTGTCTCTCGGAGGGCCTGCGGCCGGCGGCCGCGCACGCCGCCGAGGATCTCGCCGCGAACACCGTCGAGGTGGATGCGCCCGATTTCGATCCGGACCGGCTCCGTCGGAGCTTCTACACGTCGTCGTCCTGCGGCGTGTGCGGCAAGGGCGCGCTCGAGGCGGTTTCGGTCGAGGCCGTCCGTGTCGACAGCCAGCTGGCCGTCCCGCTCGCGCTCGTCGAGTCGCTGCCCCGTCGGCTGAAGGAGAAGCAGGCTGCCTTCGCCGCGAGCGGCGGGCTCCACGCGACGGGTCTCTTCACGGCGGACGGCGAGCTCGTCTGCCTGCGCGAGGACGTCGGCCGGCACAACGCGCTCGACAAGGTCGTCGGCTGGGCGTTCACGCAGGATCGCCTCCCGCTCGTCGAGAACGTGCTCTGCGTCAGCGGCCGGCTCTCGTTCGAGCTCGTCCAGAAGGCGGCGGTTGCAGGCTGCCCGGTGATGGTCGCCGTGGGCGCGCCGTCGAGCCTCGCCGTGGAGCTCGCCGCCGACCGAGGCATCACCCTCTGCGGCTTCGTCCGCGACGGCCGGGCGAACGTCTACACCGAGCGATGGCGAATCGTCCCGGGCTGAGCGGCGTCCTGCTCGTCGGCGGCGCAAGCAGGCGCTTCGGCTCGCCGAAGCCGCTCGCCCGCCTCGGCGGCCGGACGCTCGCGGAGATCGGGTGGGCGACGCTCGCGTTCTGCGACGAGCGGCTCGCGGTCGGGAAGACGGCCGACGGGCTCGACCTTCCCTTTCCGCTGCTGGACGACGGCACGGACGTCCGTGCGCCGATCGCGGGCGTGGTCGCCGGGCTACGGGCGGCGTCGAACGAGCTCTGTGTCGTGCTCCCGGTGGACACACCGCACATCGGCAGTGAAGATCTCGCCCGCCTCGGTGCCCTCTGCCTCGATGCCGCCGTCCCGCAGACGGGACCGCTTCCCGGCGCCTATCGCCGCTCTGCGTTGCCGGTTCTCGAGCGGCGGCTCGCCGCCCGAACGCTCGCGCTGCGCGGCGCGCTCGACGAGCTCGACGTCCGGGTTGTAAGACTTCCCGCCGAAGCCCTCGCCAACGTGAACACGCCCGATGACCTTGAACGCCTCTAGCCGCCCGCTCTTCGACGACCCGGCGGCCTACGACGTCTTCATGGGCCGGTACAGCGGGCCGCTCGCGGAGGGGTTCGTGCAGGCGAGCGGTGTGCGTCCCGGCGAGCGGATTCTCGACGTCGGCTGTGGGACCGGTGCGCTCGCGGCCGCGCTCGCGGCTATCGTCGGCCCAGAGCAGGTATCCGCGGTGGAGCCGTCCGAGCCGTTCGCCGAGGCTGCCAGGCGCCGGGTGCCGGGCGCAGACGTCCGAAGCGGACCGGCGGAGGCACTGCCGTTCCCGGACCGATCGTTCGACCGCTCGCTCTCGCAGCTCGTCTTCCACTTCGTGGACGACCCCGTCTCGGCGGCGGCAGAGATGGCGCGTGTCACCGAGCCGGGCGGGACGGTCGCCGCGTGCGTCTGGGATGCAACCGGCGGCATGACGATGATCCGCGCCTACTGGGACGCGGCGCGCGAGGCCGATCCGAACGCACCCGACGAGATCGAGCGGTTCGGCGGACGGCCCGGTCAGCTCGCGGAGCTCTGGCGAACAACCGGCCTGCGCGACGTCGAGGACGGGACGCTCACCGTCTCGTCGAGCTACCGCGACTTCGACGAGCTGTGGGACTCCTTCATGGGCGCGGTCGGACCGGTCGGCGTACACGCCGCGTCGCTCGACGGGGCGGCTCGGGACGCCGTCCGGGCGGCGCTCTGGCGGAACGTTGGCTCTCCGACGGGCCCGTTCGAGCTCGAGGCGACCGCCTGGCTCGTCACCGGCATCGTCTGATGGAGCAGCGGGTCAGCCTCGTCACGCTCGGCGTCCGAGACCTCGCGCGGGCCTGCGCCTTCTACGAGGCGCTCGGCTGGCGGACGAGCGCCGCACCGGCCGACGACGTCGTGTTCTTCCAGGCCGGCGGGATGGTCGTCGCCCTCTGGGGCCGGGACCGACTCGCCGAGGACACCGGCGTCGAGGATGCCGGCGGCTGGGGAGGGATCGCGCTGGCGTACAACACCCGGTCGCCCGCCGAGGTGGACGCGGTGCTCGCCGAGGCCGGGGCCGCCGGCGGGACGATCCTGCGGCCGGGCGCCGAGACCTTCTGGGGCGGCTACTCCGGCGCGTTCGCCGATCCCGAGGGCCATCCGTGGGAGGTCGCTCACAACCCGCACTGGGCCCTGGCCGAGGACGGCTCGGTCACCTTGTGACCGGCCGGGCCGGCTTCGGCGGGAACGAGGTCAGCGGACGAGCACCTGCTCGCGCTCGGCGCCCGTGCCGACCCACGAGACCTCGACGTCGAGCTGGTGCTCGACGAAGTCGACGTAGCGTCGCGCCGCCTGCGGCAGGTCCTCTCCGCCGTCGAGCTCTGTGCCCCACCCGTCGAGCGTCTCGTACACCGGTTTGGCGGCGTGGAAGTCGCTCTGATGCTCCGGGAACTCGTCGGTCCTCGTCCCGTCGCGGAGCTCGTACGCGATGCACACCGGGAGCCGGTCGAACGAGGAGAGCACGTCGAGCTTGGTCAGCGCGATCGACGTGATGCCGTTCAGCCGCACCGCGTAGCGGAGTGCGACCAGGTCGAGCCAGCCGCAGCGGCGCTCCCGCCCGGTGACCGTGCCGAACTCGCCGCCGATGCTTCGGACGCGCTCCTGGTCGGGACCCGCGATCTCGGTCGGGAACGGCCCCTCGCCGACCCTGGTGACGTAGGCCTTGGCGACCCCGACGACCGTGTCGATGCGCGTCGGGCCGATCCCGATGCCGGTGCACGCGCCTCCGGCGATCGTCGACGACGACGTGACGAACGGATACGTGCCGTGGTCGAGGTCGAGCAGAGTCCCGTGTCCGCCCTCGAGCAGCACGCGGCGTCCTTCTCGGAGCGCGCGGTCGACGAGCAGCGAGGTGTCCGTCAGGTGGGGCCGCAACCGCTGCGCGTACCCCTCGTACAGTTCGGCCAGGTCCTCGAGCGCGACCGGCTCGACGCCGTAGATGCGTTCGAGCCACAGGTTCTTCTCGGCGAGGGCGGTTTCGATCTTCTGGCGCAGAATCTTGGGATCGAAGATGTCCTGCAGCCGGATGCCGAGCCGATGCGCCTTGTCGGCGTACGCCGGCCCGTTGCCGCGCCGCGTCGTCCCGATCTGGAGCTTCCCGAGCCGCCGCTCGCTCGCCTGGTCGAGCAGGACGTGCCACGGCATGATCATGTGCGCGTTCCCGGAGAGCCGCAGGCGGTCCTCGGGCAGGCCGCGCCGGACGACGTACTCGTCGACCTCGTCGATCAGGACGGCCGGGTCGACGACGCAGCCCGCTCCGATCACGCACTCCTTGCCCCAGACGATGCCTGAAGGGATCTGGCGCAGCTTGAAGGTCTCGCCGTCGACGACGATCGTGTGCCCGGCATTGGGTCCGCCGTTGTAGCGGCAGACGAGATCCGAGTCGCGGGCGAGCAGATCGACGATCTTGCCCTTGCCCTCGTCGCCCCACTGGGCACCGACGATCACGGTCGCGGGCACGTCCCGCAGTATGACCAAGCCGCCGTCGGCGGGCCGGCGCGAACGTGCGCCTCCAGGACGACCTGAGCAGCATCATCCACAGTCCCTGCAAACCGGCCGGTTCTTGGGGTCAGACCCCAGACGGACCGGTCACGAATCCCGCGGGCCTCCGCGCGCGGCCCTGAGATGCCCGCTTCCCGCGCCGCCTCCTCTCGGCGCGGGACTAGCGGGCGGCCGCCACCCTCAGCCGGGCGATGCGGCGGACGCGGATGCGGTGACCCCGCCAGCAGGTGGTGAAGCCGACGTCGGCTTCCCTGCGCAGTGTCCCTTCGACCAGCGTCGGCTGGAGCGAGTCCGTCGACGCTCCGTCCTCCTCGCAGGCCTCACAGGGAACGGCGTAGTCGGTGGCGTCCGCGCCGAGCCAGATCACCTGGTGGAAATCCGTCGGGCTACCTCCTCGTGCGGGTGCGCCGGCTCACGTCGGTGCACCGCTCATGCGGGTGCGAGGTCGGCGAACTTCGCAAAGCGGCGGAGGAACGAGAGCTTGACCATGTCGGTCGGGCCGTTCCGATGCTTGGCCAGGTGCACCTCTGCCAACCCCTGCTGGTCGGACTCGTCGCCGTTGTAGTACTCGTCGCGGTAGATGAACATGACCAGGTCGGCGTCCTGCTCGATCGACCCGCTCTCGCGCAGGTCGGACAGGATCGGGCGCTTGTCGTGGCGCTGCTCGACCGCCCGGGAGAGCTGGGAGATCGCGATGATCGGGACATCCAGGTCGCGCGCCAGCACCTTCAACGACCGGGAGATCTGCGACACCTCCTGGACGCGATTCTCGACCGACGTGCCCGAGGTCATCAGCTGGAGGTAGTCGACGACGATCAGGCCGAGCCCGGGCTCCCGCATCTTGAGCCGTCGTGCCTTCGAGCGGATCTCCATCAGCGTGATCGAGCCCGTGTCGTCGACGTAGATCGGCGCCTTCGAGAGCTTGTCGCAGGCGGCGGTCAGCCGCGGCCAGTCCTCCTGCGCGAGCTTGCCGCTGCGGAGGCGCTGCGACTCGACCTTTGCCTCCGAGCACATCAGCCGCTGCGTCACCTCCATCTTCGACATCTCGAGCGTGAAGAGGGCGACGGGGATGTTCTGGCGGACGGCCAGGTTCGCGGCGACGCACAGCCCGAACGCGGACTTGCCCATGCTGGGGCGGGCGGCCACCACGATCAGGTTGCCGGCCTGGAAGCCGGAGGTGAGCCGGTCGAGCTCCTTGTAGCCGCTCGGGACGCCGGTGACGTCGGCGCCGGCCTCGTACAGCGCGGTGATCCGCTCGAAACTGTCCTTGAGGAGGTCCTCGATGTGGGTGAACTCGCCGGCGACCCGCTCCTGCGAGAGGTCGAAGACGACCGACTCCGCCTTGTCGACCAGCTCTTCCGCGGCGAGCCCGTCGCGCTCGAAGCCGAGGCGGGCGATCTCCTGGCCTGCCCGGACCAGGCCGCGGAGCGTCGCCATCTCGCGGACGATCCTCGCGTAGTGACCGGCGTTCGACGACGCGGGAACGAGGGCAGCGAGCTCGTTGATGCGCGTGCGGCCGCCGATCTCCTCCAGCTCGCCGCGCCGCTCGAGCTCGTCGCACAGGGTAATCGCGTCGACCGGCTCGCCTTTCGCGTACAGGTCGAGGGCCGCCTTGTAGATGACACCGTGGCTCGCACGGTAGAAGTCGCTCGCCGACAGGACTTCGCTGACCGCCCCGATCGCGCCGGGGGAGAGCATCATCGCGCCGAGTACCGACTCCTCGGCGTCGAGATTTTGCGGCGGAACCGGGGCGGTCGGCGAAGCCTCGGCGAGTTGGTACATGCGTGACAAAGACACCACCTATCGGAGCGGTCGGCAAGGCTTGGACAAGCAGGCTCTCCACAGCCGTGAATCGCCGTGCTTGCGGGCGAAACAGAACAGATGTTCCCGTACCGGCCGGACGGAGCGGTGGACGAAAAGACCGCTCGTAGCGGCCTTTTCATGCGCATTTCCCCAGCCCGTCCACAGGGGATGTGCAGAAGCTGTTACCGATCCGTCTCGGGTGGCGGCTCCGGCGGGCTCGGCGCCTCCGGTATTTCCGCCGGAACAGATCCCTCCGGGGTCTCTTCCTCCGGAGCCTCGGGCAGCTCGCCGCCTTCCGGCACGACCAGCGTCTTCACGTCGACAGTGACGTCGGTGAACAGCTCGACGGGAATCTCGTAGCGGCCGACCTTCTTGATCGGCTCGCCGAGGTCGATCTTGCGGCGGTCGACCCGGATCTTGGCCGCGCGCCAGATCTCGTCGGCGAGGTCGGTCGCGGTCACGGAGCCGAACAGCGAGCCGGTCGGGCCTGCCTTCACCTCGAACCGGAGCTCGGCCGCCTCGAGCTTCGTACCCAGTTCGCGCGCCTGCTCGAACGTCGACGCCTCCTGGCGGGCACGTAGGCTCCTGCGCTTCTCGAGCTCTGCGACCCGCGCCGGCGTCGCCGCCTCGGCGAGCCGGCGGGGGAGGAGGAAGTTGCGCGCGTAACCGCGGGCGACGTCGACGACCTCGCCGCGCAGGCCGACCTTGTCCACGTCCTGGAGGAGGATGACCTGCATCGGTGCTCAGTTCCCGGAGACGTAGGGGAGCAGCGCCATCTCCCGGGCGCGCTTCACCGCCGCGCCGACCTGCACCTGGTGCCGCCGGCAGGCGCCGGTGATCCGGCGGGAGCGGATCTTGCCCTTCTCGGAGATGAACGGGCGCAGGGAGGTGATGTTCTTGTAGTCGATTTGGTCGACCTTGTCGCGGCAGAAGCGGCAGTTGCGCCGGCGGGGCTGCGTCCCCTGCGGCGGCCGGCGGCGCGAGGTCGACCGCTCCTCTCCGCGTTGTTTCGGTTGTGCCATCGAACGCCTTTCTCCTAGAACGGAATGTCGTCGTCCGCAGCGGACGAGGGGAAGTCGGCGGACTCGGCCGCGGCGCCCGCAGGCACGAACTGCGGCTCGCCGCTCGAGTCGCCGCGACTGCCGAGGAACTGGACGCTCTCGGCGACGATCTCGACCGACTCGCGCTTCGAGCCGTCCTGCGCCTGCCACTCGCGCCAGTCGAGGCGGCCGTCGATCGCGACGGGCCGGCCCTTCGACAGGTACTGCGAGCAGCTTTCTGCCTGGTTGCCGAAGACCGAGACGCTGAAGTAGTTCGGCTTGTCGATCCACTGGCCCGACTCGTCGCGCCGGCGAGAGTTGACGGCGATCCGCAGGCTGCAGACGGGCGTGCCGCCGGGCGTGCTGCGCAGCTCCGGGTCTCTGGTCAGGTTCCCGACGAGGACGACGCGGTTGATGTTGGCTGCCATACCTAGGCTCCTTCCTCCTCCGACGCTTGCTCCGACTCCGTCGGGGCAGCGTACCCCTCGGCCGCAGCCTCCGCCTCGGCGGATTCGGCCTGCGCCGGCTCGGCCTCGACGGCATCCGTCTCGGCGGTCCCGGCTGACGGCGCGGCGGGACGGCGCTCCTCGCGCTCGTAGCGCGGGCGCTCCTCGACGGGCGGCAGCGGCGGTGGTGCTGCGCGGCTTCCGCCCTTGACGCGCCGGGTGGCCATGTGGCGCATGACGCCGTCGGTGATCTTCAGGACACGGGTGATCTCGTCCAGCGTCGCCGGCTGGGCGTCGAACTGGAGCAGGTGGTACGAGCCCTCGGCCTTGTGGTCGATCTCGTAGGCGAGGCGCCGTCGGCCCCACACGTCGTGCGAGAGCCACGTGCCGCCGCCCTTCTCGACCAGCTCGTGAGTGCGCGTGACGATCTCGGTCTGGCGCTCCTCGGCCAGCTCGGGGTCGAGCATCAGCAGGATTTCGTACTCGTTCACGTTCCCTCGTTCTCCTTCCCTCGGTCTGAGTCGGCCTCGCGTGCAGGTGCTGCCGGGAACGGTCCAGCACGATGCGAGGCGAGAAGTCCGCGGAAGAGTAGCATCGGGCCGGAATGCGTCGTCCCCTCACCTGGCTCGGCCTCGCCGTCGGGGCGCTCGCCTTCTGGCGGTGGGGCCTCCGCCGCCGGAAGGCTGCGCCCGGGCAGCCGGCCGCCGGCGACCCCGCCGAGGAGCTGAAGCGGAAGCTCGCCGAGTCGCGCTCCGAGGAGTCGGCGACCGCAACGGAGGTCGAGGCGGCGCCCGCACCCGGGGCGCCGCAGCCCTCGCTCGACGAACGCCGGCGCGCCGTCCACGACAAGGCCCGGCAGGCGATCGACGAGATGCTCGGTGGGGAGGAGCTGCCGGGGGAGGAACCGCACTAGAATCAGCTCATGGCGGAGGAGAGCGAGAGCAAGAAGTTCCTCGACCGCCTCAAGGCGGCGAGCGTGAACGTCGCGCAGATGACCCGCGAGGGCATCGAGACGCTCCAGACGAAGCGCGAGCTCTCGCTGACGTACGGCGAGCTCGGGCGAAAGACCGCGGAGCTCGTCGAGAGCGGTGCGATCACCCACCCGGACCTGACTCCGCTCGTCGACAGGATCACCGAGCTGAAGGCGCAGCTCGAGGCGGCCGAGGCCGACGAGGCCGAGGAGGCCGCCCCGGACGCCGCAGAGACGCCGACCGTCGAGAGCGACGAAGCCTAGGCCCGCTCCGAAGCCGGGCGCCGGCTGCTATTCCCGTCCGAGACCCGGCCTCACCGGCGTGCTGGCGCTGTGGGCGATGTGGATCGCCGTCTGCGCTGCCACCTGGGCGACCAACGCCCGTATCCCGGTGTCCTTGCTCTACGGGTTCCACGGTGCGGGCATCGTCTCTGCGGCGGGGCGGGTGGTCGTGCTGCTCGGATGGCCGATCGCGCTCGCCGCGATCCCGCTGATGGCGGTCGCGGTCGAGCGCCTCCTCGCGAGCCCGCACACGCCGATGACCGGACGGGTCGTGAGTGCGGCGTCGGTGGGGTCGATCGCACTCTGTCTGACGATCGCATGGCCGGGAGCGCAGCAGGGGAGCCACCTGGACGCGAAGTACGTCAACGCGCCGGCGGCGGTCGGCGTCGCGATCGCCTTCGTCGTGACGCTCTACGTGGTCGCGACGACGGGCAGGGGCGACCCTCCACCGCTCACGAGAACCGATGCCGTCTGGGTCGTGGTCTTCCTCGTGATCCTCCTCCTCTCGATCCCGTGGCTGCTCGCGAACCTCGGCTACTACGCGGGCGACGTTCCCGGCTTTCGCTCGCTCTTCATGTCCGAGCAGGTCGTCCCGGAGGCGGGCCATCCGAACCTCAGCGCCGTGCACCTCGGGAACCACGAGGGCATCGACGGCGTGCTGCTCGCGATCACCGCCGTCGTGCTCGTGCGGGCGCTGGGTCAGATGGCGAGGAGCGCGCGGCGGACTGCGCTGGCCGCGTACCTCTCGGTGCTGTTCGTGTACGGCCTCGCGGTGGCTCTCGCGGACGGCTGGCACGAGCAGGTCACGAAACGAGGCTGGACGGTGTGGAAGATCCCGAACGTCCTCCACCCGTCGGCCTCCTGGCCCTGGCTCGCCGTGCTGGTGTTCGCACTGGTCGTATGGCTGGCGGTGCGGAGGTGGCTGCTCGCGCTCGAAGGCGGGGTCAGACCCCGGAGGGTCTGACCCCGCTCGATCCCGGAGACGCTAGGCGGCTTCGGCGAGCCCGCTGTGTGCCGGCAGCTGCTCGACGGTTCCGCCGGTGCGGCGCACCGGGATCAGCTTCACGCAGGCGGCCGCGCCGATCGCCGCCAGCACGGCACCGACGATCAGGGCGGTGTGCATCCCGCTGACGAACGACTCGGCGGTGCCGTTGCCCAGGGCGGCCGAGCCCGGGATCAGGGCGCCGAAGAGGGCGACCCCGACGGCGATTCCGGCCTGGCGGAACGTGTCGTTCACGCCGGCCGCGAGCCCGCTCTGCTCCGGCGGCGCCGAGCCGAGCGCGACCGCGCTGACCGCCGGGTTGAAGAGGCCCGTGCCGAGGCCGCCGACCATCAGCGAGGGGATCAGCATCGCCCACGAGGAGGTCGCGGTCGCGAGCAGTCCGAGGGCGAGCCCGATTGCGACGAACGCGAGGCCCACTGCGATCAGCGCGCCGGCCGACACCTTCTGGAGGAGCCCGGCGCTCGCCGCGGAGACGAAGAAGATCAGCACCGTGCACGGCAGGTAGACGAGCCCTGCCTCGATCGGTGAGAGGCCGAGGATCTGCTGGAGGTACAGCGTGGTGTAGAGGAAGATCGCGAAGAACGAGGCCGAGATCGAGAACGCTGCGACCTGCGCGCCCGTGAACTCCCCGATCCGGAAGAGCCCGAGCGGGAGCATCGGCTCCTTCACCCGCGACTCGATCAGCAGGAACGCGAGCAGCAAGACCGCTGCGCCCGTCAGCTCGGCGACGATCGCGGTGCTCCCCCAGCCGTCCGCGTTGCCGCGGAGGAGTGCGAGCACGAGCAGGAAGAGGCCGCCGATCAGGGCGGTCTGCCCGGACCAGTCGATGCGCCGGGCGTTCGGGTCGCGCGACTCGCGAACCCAGCGGTACGTCGCGATGACGGCGGCGATGCCGACCGGCACGTTGATGTAGAAGACCGACCGCCAGCCGACGTACGAGGTGAGGGCGCCGCCGACCGCCGGGCCGACCGCGAACGAGGCGCCGATCGTCGCGCCGTACACGGCGAGCGCCTTCGACCGCTCCTCCCAGCCTGGATAGGCGTCGGCCAGGAGCGCGAGCGAGGTGGCGAAGAGGATCGCCCCGCCGACGCCCTGCACGGCGCGGGCGGCGTCGAGCATCTCGATGCTGGTCGCCGTCGCGCACCAGAGCGAGGCGAGCGTGAACAGGACGAGACCGGAGGCGAAGACGCGCCGCCGTCCGAGACGGTCGGCGATCGAGCCGGACGTGAGGACGACGGCGGCGAGCGCGACCGTGTAGGCGTCCACGACCCACTGGAGGCCGGAGATCCCGGCGTCGAGGCTGGACGCGATCCTCGGCAGCGCCGTGTTCACGACGGCGATGTCGAGCATGAGCATGGCCGTCGCGAGACAGACGACGGCAAGCGTTCCGCGACGGCTGAAAGCAGGCCGCGACTCGGTTCCCTCGCGGCCGGTGCCCTCGAAGCGCGCAGCGCGAGTGAGCATTGCGACTCCTTGCGGCGAGGGGGACATTGCCGGGAGTCTCCGGGCGCCGCGGGCGCCGCGCAGTGGGGGCACCCTGCTTCTCGAGGTACGGCTAGCCGAACCATCGGCGGGACCGGCGTCGACTAGGGTCCGGCGGATGAGCCGAGACGACGCGGCGGCCCTGCTCGAGGCGTACGACGCGCAGCTGCGCGCGCACGTGCACGACCGGCTCCCGGGCTCGATCCGCTGCGAGTGGGACGGCCCGGTCCTGCGCGTCACGGGGTTCGGGGACCGCGGCATGGTCGAGTACCACGACCTCGCGGGGCTCGACGGCGACGCGCTCGACGAGCTGATCGCCCGGCAGGTCGAGTTCTTCGCGGCGTGCGGTCAGGGCTTCGAGTGGAAGCTGTACGGTCACGATCGCCCGGCCGACCTGCCCGAGCACCTCCGCGAGGCGGGGTTCGAGCCCGAGGACGAGGAAACGGTGGTGATCGGCCGCGTGGACGCCCTCCCGCTCGAGCCTGCCGTCCCGGACGGGGTGACGATCCGTGAGGTGACCGAGCGAGTCGGCATGGCGGGGATCGCCGGCCTCGAGGAAGCGGTCTGGGACGAGGATCAGGGCTGGCTCGTCGACCTCTGGGAAGAGCACGTTGCCGACCCCGAGGGCCTGCGGATCTTCGTCGCCGAGGCAGGAGACGTCACCGTGTCCGCCGGCTGGGTGCGCTTCCCCTCGGGCACCGAGTTCGGGACCCTCTGGGGCGGCGCGACGCTGCCGGAGTGGCGCGGCCGGGGAATCTACAAGGCGCTCGTCGCCGAGCGGACACGGCTCGCCGCCGAACGCGGCCGCCGCTACATGGAGGTGGACGCCTCCGACGACAGCAGGCCAATCCTGGAGCGTCTCGGGTTCACCGCCGTGACGACCACGACGCCGTACGTCTGGTCGCCGCCCGAGGCCTGATCCATCTCAGCCGGCCGTGCGGGAGAGCGGAGCCTCTCGCGGTGCGATCGGACGTCGCGGCGGTGCGCCGCCGGGCGCACGTGACCGACGGTACGCCTTGTACAGCTCGACGGCGACGAGCGGAACGAGGGCGAGTGCGAGCACGATCGCCGCGGCCGCGGGATCGAGCGGCACCGCGGCGAACGCCGACCGGAGACCCGGCAGGTAGACGGCGACGGCGACGACGGCCGCCGACGCGAGCACGCTCGCGTCGAGCCAGCGGTTTCGAGGCGCCTGCCAGGCGGCAGCAGTCGTCGAACGCATGCCGTAGACGAGGCCGAGCTCGGCGAGAGCGAGCGTCGCGAAGGCCATCGTCTGCTCGGTGTCGTCACCGAACGCCCGGCCGATCACGAAGGCGGCGAAGGTCACGATGCCCACGAGGACGCCGATCCCGAGCAATCCCCACCAGGTGCGCCGGTCGAAGAGCTCGTGCCCCGGTCGCGGCGGCGAGCGCATCGTCTCGGGGCTCGCAGGGTCGCGGGCGAGCGCGAGCGCCGGCAGTCCGTCCGTCAGGAGGTTGACGACGAGGATCTGGATCACGGCGAGCGGCGCACCCATGCCGACGCTGATCGCGACGGCGAAGACGAGGACCTCGCCGAAGTTGGCAGAGAGCAGGAAGGCGACGAACTTCCTGATGTTGTCGCCGATCCGTCTGCCCTCGGCGACCGCTGCGACGATCGTGGCGAAATCGTCGTCGGTGAGCACGATGCCGGCCGCTTCGCGTGCGGCCTCGGTGCCGCCGCGGCCCATGGCAACCCCGACGTCCGCGCGTCGAAGCGCGGGCGCGTCGTTGACGCCGTCGCCGGTGACCGCCACGACCTCCCCGTTCCGCTGCAGCTCCTCGACGAGCGCGAGCTTGTCGGCCGGGGTCGCCCGCGCGAGGATCGCGTCGGCACCGAGGCCGAGCGCGTGCCCGATCGTGTGCGCAGTGGCAGGGTGGTCCCCGGTCACCATCCGGACCGAGATTCCCGCCGTCCTCGACTCCTCGACCGCGGCGGCGGCCGTCGCCCGCAGCGGGTCGTGCAGCGCGATCACGCCCAGCAGGCGGACGTCGCGTTCGATCTCTTCGCCGATCTCGGGCCGGGGATCGAGCGTGCGCGTCGCGATCGCGATGACCCGGAGGCCCTCTCCCGCCCAGGAGGTCGCCGTCTCCATCAGCTCGTCCGGGACCGAGCGTGCGAGTGCGGCGACCGTCTCGGGCGCCCCCTTCATGAAGAGGCGACGGCCGCCTTCGGCGGCGTAGATGCGGGTCATGCGCTTCCGGTCCGACGTGAACGGGATCTCTCCCAGCGGGTCGTAGCGCTCCGGCAGCTCCTTCGGCGCGACGCCGCGCTCCATCGCCGCGAGCGCGAGCCCGGTCTCGATCGGGTCGCCGACGGGACGCTCGCCCGCCCAGTCCGCTCCGGAGGCCAGGACGGCTGCCTCCAGCAGCTCGCGGTCGTCCACCCCGTCGACGGTCCGGAGGGCGGCGACGCGGATCTCGTTCTCCGTCAGCGTCCCGGTCTTGTCGGTGCAGATGACGGTGGTCTCGCCGAGGGTCTCGATCGCTGCCAGCCGCCTCACGAGCGCGCCCCGCTGCGCCATCGCGCGTGCGCCGAAGGCGAGTGCCGCAGTGACGATCGCGGCCAGACCCTCGGGGACGGCGGCCACGGCGACCGCTACGGAGGTCAGGAACGCGTCGTCCCAGGCACCGCCTCGGAGCAGGATCAGCGCGCTGAGGACGATCGTGATGCTGATGCCCAGCGCGACCATCTGCCGGGCGAGCCGTGCGAGTCGCCGCGTGAGCGGCGTGGGCGGCGCCTTCGCCCGTGCGGCGAGAACCTCGATCGCACCCATCTCGGTCCGCGTGCCGGTCCCGCAGACGAGCGCCCGTGCGCTGCCCTGGGTCACGGCGGTGCCGGCGAAGATCATCGATTCGCGCTCCGCCAGGGGGGTCCCGGCGCCGACGGCTTCCACCCGCTTGGCGACGGGAAGCGACTCTCCGGTCAACGCAGACTCGTCCACCTCGAGCGCACGTTCGTCGACCAGCCGCGCGTCGGCGGCGACGCGGTCACCTGCGCGGACGAGAAGGACGTCGCCCGGCACGACGTCGTCGCCGGGCAGCTCGGTCACGACACCGCCTCGGATCACGAGCGCCGTCTTCGTGAACGCCTGCGAGAGTGCGAGGATCGCGCGCTCGGCTCCGGCCTCCTGCCAGAAGCCGAGCAGCCCGTTGAGCACGAGGATCGCAGCGATCGCAATCCCCTCGACCGTGTCTCCGATCGCCACCGAGACGACCGCCGCGGCGACGAGCAAAAGGACGAGGGGATCGACCAGCTGGTTCAGGGCGAGGCGGAGATAGGGAGGGCGCCGCTGGCGCTCCGGAGCGTTCGGCCCGTACAGCTCCAGGCGGCGGCCCGCCTCCTCGGAGGAGAGACCCTGCTCCAGGTCCGACTCGAGCGCCCCCTCGACCTCGGCCGGCGACGCCGCGTGCGGCTCGTCGATCATCCGGCGTGCACCGGCCGCGCGACGAGCACGGAGCAGGTCGCCTGGTGTGCAACCCGCTCCGAGACGCTGCCGAGCGCTCGTACCCCGTGAAGACCCCTGCTGCCGACGACGAGCAGATCGGCGTCGTGGGATGCGGCCACCAGCGCCTCGACGGGCCGCGCGTCGATCTCCTCGACCGAGGGCCACCGTCGGCGGACCTCGTCGAGATCGACGGATTTGCCCTGCAAGGCGCTGATCACGCGCAACGGAACCCGAAGCCGTCCGGCGAGCTCCTCTGCCGCGTCCAGCCCGTATTCGGCGGCGTCGGATCCGTCGAGCCCGGCGACGATCGAGCGTGGAAACGCCTCGGCGTCGTTCGGCGGGCGCGCGACGAGGACGGAGCAGGGCGCGCTGTGGAGCAGCTCTCCCGCGACCCCGCCGATCAGGATCTCCGTGACGCGGAGATGCCCGTGCGAGCCGAGGGCGATCAGCGTCGCGGCGGCTCGCTCGATCTCGTTGAGGAGCGCTGGGGTCTCGGCTCCGTTCACGAAGCACGGGCGCGCGCGCTCGCCGATCAGCCGGACGGCATGGTCGAGGGCCTTCTCGGCCTCCTCGCGGAGCTGTTCGGCGACCGGCGGCGCGTTGTACGCCGCCCAGAAGGCGTCGCCGAGGTGAACCGCCGCGACCGCTTCGACCGGTGCGCCGGGGTCCGCGAGCCGAGCCGCCTGGCGGCAGGCCTCGAAGCCCGCCTCGCTTCCGTCGACGCCGACCAGGACGCGGCTGAACACCTGTGTGCCCGCCTCGTGTCGATCCGGCTTCGACCTTCGCTGACGGTCCGACATCGAGCCTCCTCGACGACGCCTGCGAAGGTCTCTCCGACCCCGGTGGGGCGGACGCTCCGGGCTGCGAGCCGTGCTGACGAAGCGCCCCGGTGGATACTCCCCTTCGTCTGTCCAGAGCCACCATGCCGCCGTGAGGGCGCGGCGGCATCGGTGGTTCTGCGCGCGCTCATGCGGCTTTTCCACACCGCCTGTTGCCACAGGATAGAGGGGTCGACCGAGGGAGACGACTAGGTCCCCGGCCCGGCGCCGAGCTCGGCCAGCCCGGCTTCCGCTCGTCGCTCCGCGACGACGTAGCCGAGGCGGCGGGCGATGCCGGCGGACCGGCGCAGCCGATCGGCGGCATCGGCCGTCCGGCCCAGCGAGGTCAGGGCATCGGCCGCCTGCAGGAACGCGTCGACGTGCATGCCGCTTTCGTCGAGCGGCTCCAGAGAGCGTTCCGCGGCGTGGAGGAGCTCCAGGCTTCGCTCCGCCTCGCCTCTGCGCGCCGCCACCGTTGCACCCAGAACGCACCGCCAGGCGTGGACGAACCGGCCGGCGTCCGCCTCGCCGTACTGCTCGAGGAGTGCTTCCGCCTCGTCGTCCCGTCCTTCCCGGAGGAGGACCAGGGCCAGGCGCCAGGCGGCGTTCGCGGTGCTGACGCGGTCGTGGAGCCGGCCGAGCCGGTCGAGGGCCTCGTGAAGGATCCGCTCGGCGGCCTCGAGGTCTCCGGCGAGGATCTCCACGTCGGCCACCGCGATCAGGTCGGCCGCCGCACTCTGGAGAAGACCGAGTTCCTCGATGATCGCGTGGTTCTCGGCGACGAGCACGCGCGCCTCGTCGAATGCGCCCTCCATCGCCCGAAGGTCGGCCAGCCCGCCGAGAGCAGATGCTCGGGCGTACCGGGTCGGTGGGTCGTCGAGGATCTCGGTGACGAGCCGCTTGGCCTCGTCGACCGGCAGCCGTCCGCGGCGGAGGACGATGCAGAGCCAGCTGGCTGCAAGCCCCTCGACCATGCGCGCTCCGGCGGCGCGAGCGTGCTCACGTGCGCGTGCGAGGTATTCCTGGGCGTTGTGGACCACCGAAGCCTGGTCGGAGGCCTGATGGAGAAGGATGTACGCGCTTGCCAGTCCCTCGTCGTCGCCCGCGTCGGCGAGGACGGCGATCGCCCGGTTCGCGTCGTCGACCACCCGAGCGGGATCTCCGGGCTCGTAGAAGAGCCGCTGGTGATGCCTGAGGACGCTCAGGCGCGCCTGCGCCCACCTGTCATCGGCGTTTGCAGACCGTGCCGCGGCCTCCAGGATCTCCAACCCTTCTTCACGCCGGCCGATCCACCCGAGTGCGGGAGCGAGCATGAACACGATCGGGAGGCGGCTCGCGTCATCCGGCGACAGCAATGCAATCGCCCGGCCGAGCAGGGGAGCACAGCTCTCCATGTCGCCCTGCTCGAACGCCCGGCGGCCGGCGGCCTCCAGGCGCTCCGCCGCGCCCGCAGCGAGTCTCGGCAGCTCGGGCGCCTGCGGATCGATCTCTCTGGTCGCCAGGAAAGCGGCTTCGAGGTGGTGTCCGATCAGCCCGTCGGCCTCGACGCCCCGTACCTCGGCACGTTCTGCCACGAGCTCGGCGATCCGCTCGTGCAAACGCGCCCGGCGACGCTTGGGGATGCTCGCGTATGCCTCGTCGCGAACGAGCGCGTGCCGATATCCCCACACCTCGTCGCCGAGCTCGTCCGGCCGCTCGAGCGCGACGAAGTCACGCCGGGCCAGCCTCAGGAGGACGGGCCGGGGATCGTCGTCGACGATCGACTGGATCACCGGGGCGGGAAACTGCTCGCCGTACACGGCCGCCGCCTGCGCAACCCGGCGCTCCTCGGCGCCGAGCCGGTCGAGACGCGCGGCGAGCAGCGTGCGGATCGAGTCGGGGACGGACTCGTCGCCTTCGAGCGCCGCGACGAGCAGGTGCTCGAGGAAGAGTGGATTCCCCGCCGCAGCGTCAAGGATCGCGGGTCGCCGGTCGGGGTCGAGTGCGACGCCCTCGGCGAGACGGTCGAGCAACAGGATCGCGTCGCCGGCAGGGAGGGCGCCGAGCCGGATGGACGACGCGTTCAGACCGCCGCCGCCCCAGTCGGGACGGGCATCGAGGAGCTCGGGGCGTGCGAGGGCGAGCAGGAGGATCGGCCCGCGCCCGAGCTGGGCGACGTGCTCGACGAGGTCGAGGAAGGCGGATGCGGCCCAGTGCAGATCCTCGAGCACGAAGACGACCGGTCGGTTCCGCGCCAGTGTCTCGAGCAGCCGGCGGGTCGCCCAGGCCGTTTCCTCCACGGTCCCCGTCGAAGGTGCCTCCGCCACCGCCGCCGCGATCCGCGCAGAGAGCAGCTCGCCGTCGGGCTCGCCGGCGAGGACACGTCCGGCCCATTCGGTGACTCGTCCGCCCGCGAGCGGTGCCAGCGCGTCGCGGAGGGGCGCGAAGGGAGGCGCGTCGTCGTAGGCAGGCGTGCGTCCGACGATGCACGTCGCCGATTCCGAGAGCAGCCTCACGACCTCGCGTGCCAGCCGGGTCTTCCCGATCCCCGGCGGGCCGAGGACCGTAACGAGCTGCGCGTGCCCGCCGCGGGAGACTCGATCGAAGACGGTCATGAGCTCGGCGAGCTCGCCCTCACGGCCGACCAGCACCGTCTGCAAGCGCCGGACGACACCTTCTGCATCGCCGCGGATCTCGGTGACCGCACGTGCGCCGTCACGGCTCTCGGCCTCCACCGCGTGTCGGACGAGACGCCATGCCCGGTCGTTGACGAGCACGTCGTCGGCGCGCGCGGCGGCGCGCAGCCGATCTGCTTCCTCGAGGGGCGGCCCGGAGATCAGCGGCCTGCCGTCGCCGGGATCGGCCGCGATCACGTCCCCGGTCACGACCACAGCCCGGGAGACGAGCATGGAATCCCGGAGCTCGCATGCCGCCCGGACCGCCCTCAGGGCGTCGTCGTCGTGCGAGAGTGGGACGCCGAAGACTCCGAGCAGCCGGTCCTCGGCCGAACGGCCGACGTGGCCGCCGTGAGTCGCGATCCCGGCTCCCGCCGCCGACTGCAGCGTTCGGAGGTGCTCCCGGCGCGCCTCCGGGTCCGTGGGAGCCGTGCCCGCGAGGTCGGCGAGCACGATGGTCACGGTCTTCCGGGCCTCCTCGACCCTTTCGACCGGTTGCCCCGGCGCCTCGGCCACAGGGCCGCCGAGCGCCGGGTCGTGCCGGAGGATCGCCTGGTGGAGCGTGCGGAGCTCAGGGCCGGGCTCCGCCCCGAGCCCGCCGACCAGTGTGGCCCGCGCGGCGGCGTACTCCTCGAGCGCCTTCGCCTGCCGACCGCTCCGATAGAGGCTGAGGAGGAGTTGGGCGCGAAGGTGCTCCCGGAACGGATGCTCCGCGGCGAGCTGCTCGAGCTCGGCCACGAGCTGGGCATGGTGCCCGAGCTCGAGGTCGGCGTCGACGCGAAGCTCGATCGCCTCGAGCCGCAGCTCGTCGAGATGACCGGCGGCGAGGCCGGCCGGCTCGCCGGCGAGATCGGCAAGCGGCGGCCCCCGCCAGAGTGCGAGCGCCTCTCTCAGCAGCGCCGCTGCCTCCGCCGGCTCGCCGGCCCGCGCGTCGTCGACGAGACGCCGGAAACGATCGAGGTCGAGCTCGTACGGTTCGACCCGCAAGAGGTAGCCCGGCGCCCGCGTGACCAGCCGGTCGCCGAGCACACGCCGGAGCCGCAGCACGTGGTTCTGCAGCGATCCGGCTGCGGCCGACGGCGGATCGTCGCCCCAGACACCGTCGATCAGGCGCTCGCTCGGGACGACCCGGTTCGCCTCGAGCAGGAGCAGCGCGGCGACCGCGCGTCGTTTCATCCCGCCGAGCGGCAGCCTCAGTTCACCGTCGAGGATCTCCAGCGGACCGAGGACCCGAAACTCCACTGCAGCGCGACGATACTCGGGTTCGGTCGTCGGCACGCCTGTCGGCGGGCTGTGAGTCCGTTGTGAGCGGTGGGGGCGATCCTCGCCGCGATGAAGCTGATCGCGATCGGATCGGTGGTCTGGGCGCTCCTCGCACCGGCGGCGTCCCCGGCTCAGGCGGGTCTGCGGCCGCGCCCCACCGATGTTCCGCCCGGGCAGGTCGTGACCACAACCGCTCCGAACGCGCTTCAGGTCTACAACGACTACGCGACCGAGGCCCGCGCGTATCCGTCCCGGCGCGCCGTCGTCCACTACGTCACCCTCGGGATCGACGCGCCGCCGCTCAACGACGACGACTCGGACGGTGTCCCCGACTACGTCGAGCGCGTCGGCTCCGCCGCGGACACCGCGATCGACTACTTCGAGAAGCGCGGGTTCGCGGCCATCCTCCCAGACGGGGGCGGGCCCGACGCCCGCCCCGACGTGTACGTCTCGCGCTTCGCCCCGGGGTACTTCGGAGTGGCGTTTCCCGCCGTCCAGGCACGCGGAGGCGCCTTCGTGGTGGTGTCGAACGCACTCGACCCGAGCCCGGAGCGAAGCCTCGGGAGCCTGTACGGCACCGTCGCCCACGAGCTCTTCCACCTCGTCCAGTTCTCGTACTTCCCGAAGACGGTCGAGCCGGCGATCCCGGACTGGGTGCTCGAGGGGTCGGCGGCGGCCATGGAGGCGCGTGTGTACCCGGAGCTCGCGGACCTCGTCAGCTCGCTGCAGCTCCGCAGCTGGCTCGACCGGCCGCAGGCGAGCATGACGACGCAGACCTACGGGTCACAGCTCCTCTGGCGGTATCTCGACGAGGGCCTGCCGAAGCTTCTCCCCCGGTACCTCGGCTGGCTCGCGGAGCGCCGTGCGGCGGGCGCGAGCGCCGCGGCCGGGCTCGCGGCGACCTACGCGCGCGTGGCGGGCAGACCGTTCGCAGCCGCCTTCGCTCGCTTCGCGGCCGGGGTCGCCGGCGAGTACGCAGGCCGCATCCGGCCTCTGGCGACCCTGGCGGTCGGGAGCCGGGCGAACCGGATCGTTCCTCCGCTCGCGATCCACTTCCTGCGCCTCCCGCGCCCGGCGCACACGGTTCGGCTCCGGGTGGCCGACGGCCGGCCGAGCGTCACGCTCGTGTACGAGCACGAGAGCGTGTACGCGGGCCGTGCCGCCGTGACGCGGCGCCTGCCGGGCCGCCTGGCGGGTGGGGCGCTGGTCTTCACGATTCCGCCGAGCCTGCGGCTGAGCCCGCGCTTCGGACCGGCCACGCTCGTCGTCGCGAACGGCGATCCGGCCCGGTCCGGCGAGTACTCGGTCGCCGTCACTCGGGGAAGCGGCGGCGCCGCTCGACCGCGCCGTCGGGACAGTCAGGTCCTCGAAGGAGAAAGGAGCACAGCATGAGCACGATCACGCCTGCAGCGGACACGATCCGCAACGGCGTCGACACCGGCGTGATGTTCGCCACCCTCGACGCGATCAAGGCACAGCCCGAGCTGGGCACGTTCCAGTTCCGCGCCAGGAACCGGTGGATCGACGGCGCGCACAACCGCACCACGATCAAGAACTTCTACGGAGCGGGCCAGGAGGACACGTCCCGTGCCGAGGAGTTCACGATCGACGCCGGCGAGCCGGCGATCCTCCTGGGCAAGGACACCGGCGCCAATCCGGCCGAATATCTGCTGCACGCCCTGGCCGCCTGCCTGACGACCTCCCTCGTCTACGTGGCGGCCGCGCGCGGCGTGCACCTGACCGAGGTCGAGTCGACGCTGGAGGGCGACATGGACGTCCAGGGCGCCCTGGGCCTGAACGACGACCGCCGGAACGGCTTCGAGCGGATCCGGGTCTCGTTCACGGTCAGAGGCGACGCCCCCGAGGAGAAGATCCGCGAGGTCGTCGCCCGGGCCCAGGCGCGCTCGGCGGTGTTCGACATGGTCACGAACGGCGTACCTGTCTCGGTGGACGTCACGACGAAATGACCGCCTGGACGTCGGCGCCGGGGCGCCGGTACCACCGCCCCGGCCCCGCGTCCGGCCGGAAGGAGCGAACCACGATGTCTCTGGAGCTGCAGGCAACGACACCACAGGGGAAGCGCCTCGTCGACCTCGCCGAGTCCCTCGCCCGCGAGATCGAGACGTGCGCGGGCGTCTACGACCGCGAGGGCTCATACCCCGCCAAGAGCTTCGACACGCTGAAGCGGCGCGGCTACTTCAACGCACCGATCCCGGAGCAGCACGGCGGCCTGGGCGTCACGTCGGCGCACGACGTGCTGGTCGCGTCGAGCCGGCTCGCCCGCGGCGACGCCTCCCTCGCGATCGGCGTGAACATGCACTTCGTCTACGTCCTCAACGTCGTCCGGCGCTGGCAGATGGCCGTCGCCTCGGGCAACGAGCGGCGTGTCGCCGCGCTGGGCGAGGCGCTCGAGCAGATCGCCCGCGACGGCGTCGTCTTCGCCGCCGCGGGCAGCGAGATCGGGCAGGACCTGACCCGCCCGGCGACGACCGCGCGGCGGACCGAGGCAGGCTGGGTCGTCTCCGGCCGCAAGGTGTTCTGCACCATGTCGCCGGCCGCCGACGTCCTCTACGCCGCGGTCACCTTCGTCGGCGACGACGGCCGGGAGCGGTACGGCTACGCGATGATCCCGGTGACGACGCCGGGCGTGACCGTCCACGACGACTGGGACGCGCTCGGGATGCGGGCGTCCGGAAGCCATTCGGTCAGCTTCGAGGACGTCGAGCTGCCGGCCTCGGCCCTCCGCGGCGGCTTTCCCGTCGGCGAGCCGGTTCCGTTCATCGAGCGAAACCTGACCGCGGGCCTGTTCCACGCCGCTGCCACGCTCGGCATCGCCGAGAGCGCCCACGCGCTCGCCGTGCGCAAGCTCGCCGAGCGCAACGGCGACGCCGGCGGCCGCAACGGCATGCTCGTGGCCGAGAGCACGGTCGACCTGTCTGCATGCCGCGGGGCCCTCGGCCGGGCGGCGATGCTGATCGACGAGCATCACGCGGCGTACCCCACCTCGGACGGGCCGGACGACGAGCTGATCGGCCTCTTCGCCGAGGCCCAGGCGGCGAAGGCGTTCATCAGCCAGACCGCGCCGCGCATCGTCGACCGCGCGCTTGCCCTCTCCGGAGGTGCCGGCTACCTGAACGGCTCGCCGATCGCGCGTGCCTACCGCGACGTGCGGGCGGGTGCCTTCATGCACCCGCTCGGAGACAACCGGGCGTACGAGTTCCTCGAGCAGTTCGCCCTCGGGCGCGAGCCGTCACTCCACTGATGCGTATCCGGACCACGGGCACTGTGATCGTCGGTGCGGGCCAGGCGGGCCTCGCGCTCAGCCACTACCTCTCACGGGTGCGGCTCGAGCACGTGGTGCTCGACCGCGGCAGGATCGGAGAGCGATGGCGCTCGGAGCGCTGGGAGTCGCTCAGGCTGCTGACGCCGAACTGGCTGAACAGACTCCCCGGGTCGGCTCCGCACGCCGACCGGAACGGCTTCCTCGGGGGCTCGGCCTTCGCGACGTACCTCGAGGACTACGCCCGCTCGTTCTCGGCGCCGGTCCGGGAAGGGGTGTCCGTCCTCGAGGTGGCGAGGGGAAGGCACGGCTTCGCGGTCGGCACCGACTCGGGTACCTGGCGGGCGAAGAACGTGGTGATCGCGACGGGCTACGCGGACGAGCCACGGTTGCCGGCGGCCGCCGCAGCCGCGCCCGGCCGGATCCTCCAGCTCCACTCGAGCCGCTACCGCTCGGCCGACCGGCTGCCGCCCGGCGGGGTGCTGATCGTCGGCTCGGGGCCGAGCGGCCAGCAGCTCGCAGCCGAGCTCCGGCGCTCGGGCCGTGACGTGACGCTCGCCGCCGGCCGCCACGCGCGGAGTCCCAGGCGGTACCGCGGCCGCGACGTCTGGTCCTGGTTCGCCGAGACGGGTCGACTCGACCAGACCCTGGAGGACGTTCCCCACGAGCGGGATCCCGCGTCGTCGCCCAGCCTGGTGCTCAGCGGCGCGAACGGGGGGGAGCACCTTGATCTCTCGATGCTCGCCGCTCTGGGGGTGGTCGTCGCCGGTCGCCTGAAAGGATTCACCGGCCGCTACGCGCTCTTCGCCGACGACCTCGAGCCGACGGTGCGCGAGGCGGACGAGAGGATGAGCCGGATGCTTGCTCGAATCGACGGGCGCGTTGCCGGGAGTCGCACGGTCGACCCACCGGCCGCCGAGCCGGTTCCGGCCCAAACCCTTCCGCGCGGGCCACGAATGCTCGACCTGGAGCGCACGAACATCTCGACGCTGATCTGGGCGACCGGCTACCGCCGCTCGTACTCCTGGCTGAACGTCGATGTCCTGGACGACGACGGTGAGGTAGCGCACGATCGCGGCGTCACCGCCGTCCCGGGTCTCTACGCGCTCGGTCTTCGCTTCCAGCACCGGCGCAGTTCGCACTTCATCGGAGGCGTCGGGCACGACGCATGCTTCCTTGCCGCCCGGCTGCTCACTCCCCCGGGCTGCGGCACGACCGTCTGCGGCAGCCGGGCCGCCTCGGCCAGTCCGGCCGGCGTCGTGACTCTCGCGCGCTGAACAGCGAGGGCTGCCGTCCTGGGCGCGTCCCATGATTGATGGCCTCTGGCAGCTCGTCGAAGAGGAGGCACGAACCGCTATGTCCACACAGGAATTCACCGACGCACTCAAACGTCCAGGCTGGCTGACGTTCGCCGCCGTCGTGCTGTTCGCCGTTGGCTGTCTTCGCGCACTCTCGGCGATCTACTACTTCGCGGACAGCGCCCGCATCAACAACCTGACGAACGGGGCGTTCAGCGACCACCTCTGGCTCTGGGGACTCTGGGACGCCGGGATCGCGGTCCTCGCACTCTGGGCGGGCTACTCCCTGCTCAGCGGCAGCGGCTTCGGCCGGGTCATCGGGTACATCTGGGCGATCGTCGTCGTCGTGCAGAGCATGCTCATCCTCTCGTGGGCTCCCTGGTTCGGCTTCGGAGCGCTCGTCCTGGCAATCCTGGTCATCTACGCGCTGTCGACGACCTCCGAGTGGACGGAGTCCGGCTAGGCAAGCGGGGAGCCGCAGGCGCCCGGCTCACCGCCACCGCCGAGCCATGTGGGCGAAGGGGTGGTGGAAGGCATCGAGCGCCAGCTCGCGGGCAACGGAGAAAGCGATCGTCTCCCTGGTCGCCGGCTGGCGCACCTCGACGCTGATGCAGTCCTGTTCGGTGTCCCAGTAGAGGGTGATTTCCAGGCCCCCGTTCGTGCGGCGCGCAAGTTCTCGGCGCGGAGCGGGGATCGGGATCGGGATTGCGATGCTCATGCTCTTCACCTCGTTCTCGGTCGGGTGCGGCAGGGCTCGACGGTGCAGGCCCTGCCGCTGTCCGGTTCGGGTCAGCCCGCGATCGTGAAGGTCTCGCGGACGACGTTTGAGATCGGCTGTTCGCTGCCGGTGATCAGCGCTGGGGCGGTGCCGTTGACCGCGAAGACGGTCAATGTCGCCCGAACGCTCTTGCCGAAGGCGCCGGCCCTGGTGACGATCCAGCTGTTGAAGGTGCGGGTCAGGCCTTTCACCTGCGAGACGTCGTTGATCTGGAAGACGCCGGCCAGGTTCGTGTTCGGCCCCTGCAGGGGTGTGCCGGCGACGGCCGGCGTGGTGGAGAGCAGCACGACGAGCCCGGGCGCCGCCGTGTTCGGACCGGGATGGAACGTCGCCTTGCTCGGATCGTTGAAGGCCGCGGTATACCCGGACAGCAGGCTGTTCGACTGGGCCGCCCGGGCCTGCAGCGATACCTCGACGCTGAACGTCCCGCCGAATCCGGCCGTGTCGCCCGGCCCGGGCGAGATGATGCTGGCCTGCAGCGGGGCTGCCTCGGCGCCGTAGCCGCCGCCGCCACCCGAACCGGATGTGCCGCTGCCGCCCCTGCGGACCGCCTTCCCTGCCGCAGAGACGGGATCCCAACGGCCGCCGAAGTCGGTCAGGCCCTCGCCGTTGGTCTGGCCCGCTTTCGTGTCCTGCACGAAGTAGTAGAGCGGGTGGCCTGCATAGGTGACCTGGAGCCGGCCGTCGTTGCGCCTGCTCGTGCCGAGCAGCTTGCTGTTCGCGCCGGCGATGGCCCGCGGCCGGCCCTTGGTGATCAGCGGCGGCCAGTACGCGGCGCAGTCGCCGTTGCACGTGCTTTTCGAGGTCTTGTCGTGCGCCCAGACATAGAGCGTCTTGCCGTGGGCGTCGACGAGGACACGACCGAGGTTGCTCGGTCCGACCTTGACGATCGAGTTGCCGCCGGCCGCGAAGGCAGAAGCGGCTGCGATTGTCACGACCGCGAGGACGGCCGCGCCCACGAGCAGCCGCATGACGTGCGACAGCGCGGTGGTCGGGCCGATCGGGAAGTAGCGCATCAGTATCTCCTTCCATCGTCGGACGCTACGCTCCGTAGCGTCCTATCTCTTGTCGAAACGCTACGTCGCGTTGTATAATTCCCGTCGAGATGGCCGGTACCGGTCCGAGATCGGATCGACGCAGCGAACGCTCGAAGCAGGCGATCCTCGACGCGACCCGTGAGCTGCTCGCCGAAGAAGGCGGAGTCCGGGCGCTGACGATCGAGGCGGTCGCTGCCCGATCGGGCGTTGCGAAGACGACGATCTACCGGCGCTGGCGCGACAAATGGGAGCTCGCCCTCGACGCCGCGATGATCGACATGCTCGCCACCTTCGACGACCCGGTCGACGTCGGCGACACCCGCAAGGAGCTGATCACCTTCGTCAACTCTGCCGTCAGGACGATGGGCTCAAGCCCATACGGCTCCGCCCTGCAGGGCCTCGTCTCCGAGGTCGCCACCGATCCGCAGCTCGCCCGCGTCTACCGCGAGTACGTCGTCGACCCGCGACGGCGGCAGATCCAGGCAGTGATCCGGCGTGGCATCGAGCGAGGCGACCTCCGCCCCGACACCGACCCTCGGCTCGTCCAAGAGCTCTTGATCGGCCCGATCTACTACCGCCTGCTCTTCAGCGGCCCGCCGTTCGACCGCAGACTCGGCACACGGCTCGTCGACGCGATCCTCGACGGATTCCGCGCCCGCCCGAAGAAGACACGAGCCGGCGGCGGCCCGGTCGGCAGGCGATGAAGCTCCCGCTCACCGGTGGCTGTACTGTGGAGCCGTTCGGTACGAGGTCAGCGAACCGCTCGTCCGGGCGGGCTACTGCCACTGCAGACGATGCCCGCGACGAACCGGTGGGCCGCATCGGCGCAGGCCCACCCGGCCCCGGACACCTTTCGGATCGTGGCCGGTGTGGAGAAGCTGCGAATCTGGAAGCCGCCAGAGGGCGGCGGCGAGAAGTCGTTCTGCTGCGAATGCGGCCCGGCGATCTTCGGCTCGAACCCCAGCCGCCCCGAGTCGATCGGAATCCGGATGGAACATTCGACGCCGATCCCGGTATACGCCCGACCGTGCGGCAGTTCGTTGCACACGCAGCGGCCTGGCACCTCATTCCCGATGACGGCCCGCCCAGGTTTCCCGAGAACCGCCACGCGCCCGGTGCACGCCCGATCCGAAGCGTGGACCGACCGGCCTCAGCCGGCAGGCGCGAATTCAGGACCTAGGGACGAGCCCCGGTGACTCGTCGGAGCGCTTCGATAGCCGTCTCGGCTGCGAGTTTCGCGGCGGCCAGCTCGTCCTCCAATTCGGCGCACTTCGAGCGCCGTTCATCGAGCTGTTCCCGTGCGGCCACGAGCTCTCGTTCGAGGTCGGCGATGCGGGTGTTGGCGGCCTCGAGTTCCGCTCGGGCTGCGTCCGGCTCCACGATCGTCGCCCCAGCCCGACTCCGTGTCTGATCGTGCTCCGCCAGGACTGTCTGAGGCTCGCTGAAGGCGGCGTCGCTCTCACTTTCGCCGCGCGCGTTTTCGTCAGGCGAGGCGGGAACGGCTGGCCGCTCGGACGCGACGGCGCCGTGTTCGGGTGAGGCGATTACCTCCGCTCGAGCGGGAGACTCGCCGGCCGTCACATCAGGCTGGTCTGTGAGCCGCAGTTCGGAGGAGAGCGGCTGCGACGTGACGGGATCAGGGTCCAGGGGCGGTTTCATCACAGGCTCCGTCGGGCCGCCGGGGTCGAACCCGGTCGCGAAGCCGTATTCGGTCTTGAGCGGTCCGCCGTGCTGGGTGGCGAGAGCCATAGCAACGCTCGGTGCGTCGACGAAGCCGAGATCGATCAGCACCTTGCCGAGGCGGTTACCGGTGCGGTTCTGCTCGAAGAGCCCCTCGATGAGTTGCGCTTCGGTCAGCAACCCGCGCTCGATGAGCAGCCTGCCGAGCGGAACGGCCCGTCGAGGGCTGGGGCTCTGCTCCTGCGGAAACGAGTTCATGTGAGTGACCTATCGACAGAAGACATGTGCCGCCGTTCCCCTCGGCATCGCCCAAAACGTGTGAATCGGATCACTCAAAACGCGCGAATTGCGGCCGAACCCTTGGGAAGCTCGGGTGCAGACGCCAAATCGGTGTTCCCCCTGATGCCCGCAGGTGATCGTCGGTACATAGTCGGAAGGCGTTCCACGGGGGAGGAGGGCTCGTGCCCACGTCACCCGACCCGCGCATCGGATCAGAGCTCGCCGGCTACCGGCTCGAGGAGCTCGTGGGCCGCGGCGGTATGGGTGTCGTCTACCGCGCCCAGGACCTGGCGCTGGAACGCCCGGTCGCGCTGAAGCTGCTCTCGCCCGGCCTGGCCGCCGATCGCGATTTCCGCCAGCGCTTCCTGGTCGAGTCGCGGCTGGCGGCGGCACTCGACCACCCGTGCGTCGTCCCCATCTACGACGCGGGTGAGGCGGAGGACCAGCTGTACCTGGTCATGCGCTACGTGGAGGGCACAGACCTGAAGCGGCTCCTCCAGGCCGAGGGAAAGCTCGATCCCGCTCGAACGATCGCCGTCTGCTCGCAGCTGGCGGACGCCCTGGACACGGCCCACGCGCACGGGCTCGTCCACCGAGACGTCAAGCCCTCCAACGTGTTGCTGGACGACCAGGGTCACGCCTACCTCGCCGACTTCGGGCTCACCCGCCGTCTCGCCGAGCAGGCAACGGGCTTCGAGGCCGGGCTGTCGCTCGGCACGCCGGCCTACGTCGCCCCCGAGCAGATCGAGGGCAACGACGTGGACGGCCGGGCCGACCAGTACTCGCTCGCCTGCCTCCTCCACGAATGCCTGACGGGCGGGCCGCCCTTTCCCAGGGCCAGCGCACCTGCTGTGCTCTTCGCGCACCTGGAGGAAGAGCCGCCTGCTCCAGCCGGCCTGGAGCACGTGCTGCCCAGAGCGCTGGCCAAGGATCCCGCAGATCGCTACCCGAGCTGCTCCGCATTCGTGGCCGATGCACGCCGCGCGCTCGGCCTGGAGTTCAAGCGGGCGCGCTGGCCGCTCGCGCTCGCCGGGGTGGGGGCGGTGCTCGTGGGGGCGGCCCTGCTCGCGTTCTTCCTGACCCGAGGCGAGTCGTCAGCGCCTCTCGCGGGCCCCGCGGGACGCCTGTTCCGGATCGACCCGGCGACGAGCGAGGTCGCGGCGACGCTCCGGGTGGGCCAGAACCCGAACGCGGTCGCCGTCGCAGGGGACGGCAGCGTCTGGGTGGCGAGCCACGACGACGCCACGGTCTGGAAGGTCGACCCGGATCGGAACCGGGCGGTGCTGAGCGTGCCGGCGCACGGCAAGCCGGCAGAGCTCGCAGCGGCCGGAAGACAAGTGTTCGTCTCGAACGGCTCCGAGGACGCGAGCGTCGTCGTGATCGTCGCCGCGACGGGCCGGGAAGAGCAGGTGATCCGGCTCGGCACACTCGGCCTCGTGTCCTTGGGGTCGGCGCTCGTCGCTGCGGGCGACGCCGGCCTCTGGGTGGGGGACAGCGCCGGGCGCGTCGGACGGCTCGACCTGACCCTGTCCACGCTCGCGGACCAGGTGGTGCTTCCCTTCCCGCCTGACGAGCGGGTTGACGGTTTCCCCTCCGGTGTCGCGGTCGCCAAGGATGCGGTCTGGGTCGTGGGAGACGCCGAAGCCCCGCTGCTGTGGCGGGTCGACCCTGCAAGCGGCGATGTCGAGACGATCCCGCTCGACTTCGCCCCGAAGGACGTGGCCGTCGGCGAGGGGGCGGTCTGGGTGACGAGCCAGCTCGACGACACGGTCTCGCGCATCGACCCGGCGACCCACGAGGTGACCGCCACGGTCGACGTCGGCAGGGGAGCGGCGGGCATCGCCGTCGGAGCCGGCTCGGTGTGGGTCGCCAACGCCGTCGACGGATCGGTCTCGCGCATCGACCCGGCCACGGCGCGGGTCACGAAGACGATCGAGGTCGCCGGCAGTGCCGAGGACGTCGTCGTGGGCGACGGGGCGGTGTGGGTCGCCGGTCACGAGCCGGCCGGCGCCGCCGGGGGGCGAGACGACGACACGGTCCGGATCGGCGTGCTCACCGCCTGCGAGGGGAGCTTCGCCCCCACGGCGGACATGTCGATCGCGGGCGCCGAGCTCCCGCTCCTGC
>JBLMYA010000056.1:0-73418 GCA_050258035.1 Verrucomicrobiota bacterium | reverse complement strand
GACGGGACGACTCGCCGCCGCCTCCCCAGGTGATCGCGGCGACGGTCGTCTCGCTCGAGGGGCTGCTCGCAAGCGCCGCCGGAACGACGGTCGTCGTCGCGATGATCGGGCGCACGATGGACGCGGGGATGACACTCGACGCGCTCTGGGCGAAGAACCTCATCTACTTCTTCGGCCACTCGGTCGCGAACCTGATCATCTACCTCGCCGCCGGTGCCATCTACGTCCTGGTTCCCCGCTACGCCGGCCGCCCCTGGAAGACGACCAAGCCGATAGCGGTCGCCTGGCTCTTCACGCTCCTCTTCGTCACCTTCGCCTACTCGCACCACCTGTACATGGACTTCGTCCAACCGGGGGCGCTGCAGGTGATCGCGACGTTCGCGTCGTTCGGCGCGGCGATCCCGGTCGCCGTGGTCACGATCTACACGGGGTTGATGCTCGTGTGGGGCTCCCGCTACCGCTGGACGCTCGCCTCGACGCTGCTCTACCTCGGCTTCGCCGGCTGGCTGATCGGAGGCACGGGCGCCGTGCTCGACTCGATCATCCCGTTCAACTTCCGGTTCCACAACACGCTGTGGGTGGTGGCGCACTTCCACACCTACCTGATGCTCTGCGTGATCTTCTGGGCGCTCGCGTTCGTCGCCCACCTGCTCGAGGAGGCGGCCGGCCGGACCGCACCGCGCGGTCCGAGCACGTTCGCCCTGGTGACGATGGGCGTCGGCGGCTACGGGCTGGTCGCGATGTGGTACGTGTCGGGCATGCTCGGCGTGCCACGCCGCTACGCCGTGCAACCGGCCGGCACCTCCGGCTACAGCCTCGCGGGGAGCATCTTCGTGATGGTCTTCGCGATCGGGTTCCTCGTCCTGCTCTACGAGTTCGTCCGCCTGGCCGTCGCCGCGCGCGAGCGGGGCCGCTGGGCGCTGGTCGAGCACACGTCGACCTGGACCGGCGGCACGTACACCGCGCGCGAGCGGCGCGAGCCCGAGCGGCGGGAGGAGCCGCCCCTTCGCGAAGTCCCGGAGCCGTCCGGCCGGCCGCTGGCGACGCCGTTCCAGCTCGGGGCGATGGTGGCGGTCGCCGTGGTCTGTCTCTTCTCCTTCCTGCCGCCGGTCGTCACGGCGTCCGAGGGGAACATGCGCTACCACCACCTGCTGCACGCGGGCGAGTTCCTGCTGGGTGCCGCGCTGGGCCTGATCGTCGCATCGCTGCCGGCCGTCCACGCCCGCCTCGGCCGTCGCGCCGGTGACGTCGGCCTGGCGGCGGTGATCCTCGCGCCGGTGCTGATGATGCTTGCGATGCTCCCGGCCGTCTACGAGCCGCTCGACGAGCGGCCGGGCCTGCACTTCCTCTACCACGTCGGGATCGCCGCGCTCGGCGTGCTCACCGGGCTCGGGGCGGGGGCGCTCGGCCGGATCGCCGGCCGCGCCGCCTTCGTCCTGGCGGTCGGGATGGCGGTCATGTTCGCGGCAGGGGCCGGAGGAGGGTAGATGGCACAACCAGGGCCGGGCGACGGCCTGCTCAGGTGGCTGCTCGGCGGCCTCGTCGTCGGGGCGATCGTGCTCGGCCTGATGGTCGGCGCGTACGAGATCGGGTACCACCACGGCAAGGACCACAGCGGACGGAACGCAGCGGCCACGCGCCCGGCGACCACCACGACGTCGGCGCCGGCCCCCGCCGGCGGCACGACGGCGGGCAAGGAGCTCTTCACCGCCGACGCGTGCTCCGGCTGCCACACGCTCGACGGCGGCGCCGGTGCGGGCCCGACGATGGCCGGCCTGGCCGGCGGTACCGTCACCCTCGACGACGGGAGCACCGTGACCGCCGACGACGCCTACCTCGCGAAGGCGATCACCGACCCCGATGCGCAGATCGTCAAGGGTTACGCCAAGGGGGTGATGTCGGGCGCGATCTCGAGCTTCGGCCTGCGCGGCAAGCCACAGGACGTCGCCGCACTGGTCGCGTTCATCAAGGCGCAGGCCGCCAAGGGGTGACGCGCCGACTGGCGGTCGGGCTCCTCGCGGCCGCCGTCGCGGAACGGGCACGCCGGATCGTCGCCGAGCGGATCGCCGGACGTTGCGAACGCCCGCGCTCTCGATCCCCCGCACAGATCCGCATAGCCGCAGGTCCCGCAGCGGCCGGTGAAGCGGCCGGCCCGGATCTGGCGTAGGAGCGTGCTCTCCCGGTAGATCCGCGCCAGCCGGTCTCGTCGGACGTTCCCCACGGCCAGCGGCAGGAAGCCGGCCGGATAGACGTCGCCGTCATGCCCGACGAAGACGATCCCCTTGCCGTCGCGCGTGCCCTTCGTCTGTGCCTTGGGCTCGCCGCGGGGCATGCCGAGCAGCTCCACGAGCCGCGCCGAGAGTCGGCCGTACAGCTGCCCGGTCCCGGCTGGAGGCGCGCCGTTGCGATCGGCCACGACCCTCCGGAAGAAGGGCGCCTCGACCGTGCGCACCACGAACCCGTAGCGGGACGCCTCGTAGAGGAAGTGGCAGAGGTCGAGGTTCTCGGCCGGGCTGAGCTCCTCCATCCCCTCGGCACGGCCGGTCCCGACGAGGAGGAAGACCTCCCAGACGTTCACGTCGAGCGCGGCGAGCAGCGCCGCGACGTCGGCGAGCTCCTCCACGTTCTCGCGCATCGCGACGGTGTTCACCTGCACGACCAGGCCCCGCTCCCGGAGCAGCTCGATCGCGTCCAGCGTCCGCTCGAAGTGCCCGTCGACGCCGCGAATCCCCTCGTGGGTGGCGGCCCGTGAGCCGTCCAGGCTGATCGAGACCGCCTTGATTCCGGCCGCGCGCATCCCGCCGACGGCGTCGGGGGTCAGCATCGGCGTGACGCTGGGTGCGAGCGCGACCGGGATCTTCAGCGACGTCGCGTAGCGCGCCAGCTCGAACGTGTCCGCGCGCATCAGCACGTCGCCGCCGGTCAGGACCAGGACGGGGTACGGGCGGCCGAACTCGGTCAGCGACCGGACGAACTCCCGCCCCTCTTTCCTGCTCAGCTGCCCGGGCAGCGGATCCGCCATCGCCGAGGCGCGGCAGTGCCGGCACGCGAGCAGGCACGCGCGGGTGGTCTCCCAGAAGACGAGGATCGGCCGAGCGGTACCAGCCCCTTCTTCGACGGGGATCGGTTTCACGGTTCGAGCCTCCTTGGTCGCTCAGGCCATTCAAACGAGGCGCTCCGGGAAACCACGGTCGAAATTGCCCATCTTCCACGCGCAACGACGGTTCCCCCCCTTGCCCGATCGTGAGAATGCGGCGGTGGCGATCGCGCCGGGAGCCACCCGGTCGCCGTCTAGTCTGTCTCTGTGCGCTCCCGCCCGCTGACGGTGGTTGTCGCCGCATCGCTCGCCGCGCTCGTGCTCGGAGCCGGCGGTTCTGCGGCACCCGTGCCGCCGTGCTCCGGCCCACAGTTGGCCGGCAACTTCCTCGTCGTTCCCGGCAGCGCGGGCGCGGGGAGCATCTCCTACCAGCTGAACGTGCGCCACCTCTCGGGCCCGACCTGCTTCGTCTCCGGCCTCCCGCGCATCCAGCTGCTGAACCGCCTGCGCCGGCCGCTGCCGACGAGGGTCACGCCCGCGTTCCGGCCGGGCCTGCTCGCCGTGCGGGTGGTGATGAGGCCCGGTTACGGGGCGCGGGCACAGGCGCGCTTCTCGCCGGACGTCCCGGGAGCGGGCGAGCCGGTCGCCGGCCGCAACTGCGAGCGGACCTCGTACTTCATGCGGGTCACCCTCGGGCCCGGCGGCGCCACCTTCCTCGCCCCGATCAAGCCGGCGACGCCGGTGTGCGAGCACGGCTCGATGCGGTTCTCGGCGCTAGGGCCTGCCCGCGCGTAGGGTCGCCGCCGCGGCCAGGATCGAGTCGACGATCGGCGCGTAGCCCGTGCAGCGGCACAGGTGCCCCGCCAGCTCGGCGCGGATCTGCGCCTCGGTCGGCTCGGGGTTCTGCTCGAGGAGGAATCCGGCGGTGATCAGGATGCCCGGCGTGCAGAACCCGCACTGGAGGCCGAAGTGCTCGTGGAAGGCCTGCTGGAGCGGATGCAGCACCGCCCCGGTCGCGAGCGACTCGACCGTCTCCAGCTCGTGGCCGTCGACCTGCGCGGCGAGCGTCAGGCACGAGCGCGCCGGCCGCCCGTCGATCAGGACGGTGCACGCACCGCAGACGCCGTGCTCGCACCCGACGTGCGTGCCGTAGAGCGAGAGCTCGTGGCGGATGAAGTCGGACAGCAGGAGGCGCGGCTCGACGCGCCGGTCGTGGCGGACGCCGTTGACCGTGACGGCGATCTCGATCATGCGGCCAGCGCCCGTGCGACGAGCGCCTTCGCCACCTCTCGCTTGTAACCGGCCGGGGCGAACAGGTCGCCGACCACTGCTCGGAGATCGAGCTCGCCGCCGGCCCAGAGCACCGGCGTTGCGCCGACGCCGCCGACGGCGACGAGGTCGCCGTTGCGCGCCACGCACGCGACCGCGAAGTCGCCGTGCCGGTGCGCGTGCTCGACGAAGGCCGTCCGCCCGGAGGGCGCGGGGAACCGCACCTCGACGAGTAGCTCGCCCGGCTCCAGGGCGGTCGTGAACACCGCCTGGAAGAACTCCGCCGCCGGGATCGTGCGCCGGTTCGTGACCAGCTCGGCTCCGAGGGCAAGCGCGCAGACCGGCAGCTCGGCGGTCGGGTCGGCGTGGACGAGCGAGCCGCCGACCGTCCCGCGGCAACGCGTCGCGGTGTGGCCGACGAAGGCGAGCGCCTCCCGCAGGAGCGGGAACGCCTGGGGAGCATGCTCGAGGTCCCACTGCCTCGTCATCGCCCCCACGACGAGCACGCCGTCCTCGACCCGGATCCCGGCCAGCTCCTCGATGTCGGCCAGGTCGACGAGCGCCGGCGGCCGGGCCAGCCGGAAGTTCAGCATCGGGACGAGGCTCTGCCCGCCGGCGAGCGGCTTGGCCTCCTCGTCCTCGGCGAGGAGCGCGAGGGCCTCGCCGAGCGTCGCGGGCCGGTGGTACGCGAACGCGGCGGGCTTCACGAGTGCGCGAGCTCCCAGAGCCGGGCCGGGGTCAGCGGCAGGTGCGACGGCTTCAGACCGAGTGGCCGGAGCGCGTCGGCAACGGCGTTCGCGACCGCAGCCGGAGCGGTCTCCGCGCTCGACTCGCCGCAGCCCTTGGCGCCGACCGGCGTGAAGGGCGACGGCGTCTCGATGTGCGCGGTCTCGATCCGCGGCGCCTCGGCGGCGGTCAGGCACCGGTAGTCGGCGAAGGTACCGGTCAGGAACTGGCCGTCCTCGTCCCAGCGGTACTCCTCCAGCAGAGCGCCGCCGAGCCCGTGCAGGGCGGACCCGTAGGTCTGGCCCTCGACGAGCTTCGGGTTGATGATCGTCCCCGCGTCGCCGGCGGAGGCGTACTTCAGGATCGTCACGCCCCAGGTGACTGGATCGACCTCGACGGCGACGACCTCGGCGACGAACCCGTACGCGTGCGACGAGTTGATCCGGTCGTCGTCGGTCGGCGGCGCCGACGAAGGCACGTGGAAGACCTCGGAGGACTGGATGCCGGCGCTCATCCCCTCCGGCAATCCGTGTGGGTCCCAGTGCGCCACGCCTGCGATCCGGCGCACCGAGACCGACCGATCGGGGCTGCCCTTCACGCGCACCTCACCGTCCACGAGCTCCACGTCGTCGGCCGACGCCTCGAGCAGCGTCGCGCCGATGTCGAGGATCTGCCGTTTGACGGCACCGGCCGCCTTCCGCGCCGCACCGGCGGCGACCCCGGAGAAACGGCTGGAGTAGCTCCCGGAGGAGACCGACCAGACCGAGACGTGGCTGTCGAACTCGTCCACGGTGGCGACGTCGTCGGGCGAGAGGCCGAGCTCGTCGGCGACCACCTGCGCGACGGCGGTCTGGTGCCCCTGCCCCTGCGGCGTGGTCGCCATCGTCACGACGGCGTTGCCGCGCGGATCGACCCGCACCTGCGCCCAGTCGGCCGCGCCGGACTTCGGGTTGTAGCCCCGCGCCCGCCGCACCTCCGGAGGCAGCGCGACGGTGATGTAGCCCATGTTCGAGATCGAGGGGTCGACCGCGAGACCGAGCCCGATCCCGACCAGGCGGCCGTCGTCACGCGCCTGTTCCTGCATCGCGCGCAGCCCGGCGTAACCGGCGGTCTCGAGCGCAAGCTCGAGCACGCGCGGGTAGTCGCCGCTGTCGTAGAGGCCCCCGGTGGGCGTCTCGTACGGGAACGCATCCGCCTGGATCAGGTTGCGGCGGCGGATCTCGGCCGGGTCGAGCCCGAGCTGCAGAGCGGCCTCGTCCAGGGCCCGCTCCGTCTCGAGGCAGACCTGCTGGCAGCCGTAGCCGCGGTTCGGGCCGGTCGGCACCTTGTTCGAGACGACGTCGACGAGGTGGAGCTCGACGTCCCGCACGCGGTACGGGCCGACGTAGTTGCCCAGCGGGCGGTAGGTCGTCGCCGGCTCGGGAGCGCGGACGTACGCGCCGAGGTTGTCGACCACGTGTGCGCGCAGGCCGATGATCTCGCCGTCCTTCGTCAGGGCGAGCTCGCGGGTGCCGACGCGGTCGGGCTGATGGCTGGAGCCGATCAGGTGCTCGGCCCGGTCCTCCACCCACTTCACCGGCCGGCCGGTCCGCATCGCGAGGAGCCCGACGACGGCCATGTACGGGAAGAGCGACGACTTGATGCCGAAGCTGCCGCCGATGTCCCTCGGGACGATCACGCGCAGCTTCGCCTCCGGGATCCGCAGCGAGCGCGCCAGCACCGGCAGCAGCGTCATCGGGCCCATGAAGTTCGCCCACATCGTCAGCAGGCCCGAGGCGGGCTCGTAGTCGGCGACGACGCCGTAGGTCTCGATCGGAGTCGAGCTGTACCGCTCCCAGCGGAGCGTCTCGGTGACGACGAGGTCGGCGCGGGCGAAGGCGCCGTCGGGGTCGCCGTAGCGGAGCGTGCGGTCGACGACGACGTTCGAGCCCACCTGCTGGTGGAGAACGGGCTTCGCGGGGTCGAGCGCGTCCTCGACGGTCACGACGGCGTCGAGCGGCTCGTAGTCGGCGACCACGAGCTCGGCTGCGTCCTCGGCGAGGTAGCGCGACTCGGCCGCGATCGCCGCGACCGGCTCACCCGCGTAGCGGGCGCGGTCGACGGCCATCGCGTAGTAGGCGAGCCGGTGGGTGATCCCGGCCGCGAACGGCTCGGTCAGCTCCGGCAGCTCGCGCCCGGAGACAGCGGCGGCGACTCCCGGCACGCCGAGCGCGTCCCCGAGGTCGACGGAACGGACCTCGGCATGCGCCCAGGGAGAGCGGGTGAACGCGACGTGGAGGGGATTGGCGACCTGGACGTCGTCGACGAACTGCCCCCGGCCGGTGAGGAGCGGCAGGTCCTCGCGCCGTGGCAGCGGCTGTCCGATCCAGTGGCTCACCGCCGGATTCTCACACGCCCCAGCCACCTCCTCCAGGAGTCTCGACCGTGACCACGTCGCCGGCGTTCAGCTCGCGCGTGGCCTTCGACGGAAGCTCCTCGCCGTTCAGGAGGTTCCTTCCCGGTCGCCCCGGGCCACCGCCGCGCAGGCCGAGCGGTGCGTGGCGGCGGCGGTCGGTGAGCAGCGACAGCGTTGCCGGCTCGAGCACCCGCAGCGAGCGGACGAGGCCGTCGCCGCCGCGGTGACGGCCGCCGCCGCCCGAGCCGTCGAGCAGCTCGTACCGCTCCACGCGCAGGGGCAGCTCGAGCTCGAGCGCCTCCACGGGCGTGTTCAGCGTATTCGACATCCCGACGTGAACGCCGGAAGGGCCGTCACCCCGGCCGGACGCCCCCTGGCCGCCGCCCAGCGTCTCGTAGTAGGCCCAGGTCGAGGTCCCGATGACGACGTTGTTCATCGTCCCCTGGCCCTGGGCCGGAACCTCGGCCCCCTGCGCGAGCGCGAGCAGGACGGTGTCGGCGATCCGCTGGCTCGTCTCGACGTTTCCGGCAACGACTGCGGAAGGCGCACGGGCGTCCAGCAGGCAGCCCTCCGGAACGCGGATCGAGACGGCCTCGTAGAGGCCGGCGTTCACCGGGACGTCGGCTCCGAGCGCGACCTTGACGGCGAACGTGCACGCCGCTCGGGTGACGGCGAGCGGAGCGTTGACGTTGCCCGCGGCCGCCGGCGCGGTGCCGTCGAAGTCGATCTCGATCTCGTCGCCGGCGACGGTGACCGCGACGCGGATCGGCAGGTCGTCGTCGGTGATCCCGTCGCCCTCGACTTCGCCTTCTGCCTCGTACCGTCCGTCGGGAAGCCGCCGGATCGCCTCGCGCGCGCGCCGCTCGGCGTAGGCGATCACCGCGTCGAAGGTGGCCAGAACGGTGTCGCGTCCGCGTCGTTCCACCAGCTCGCGGATCCGCTCCCCCGCGAGCCGGTTCGCAGCCGCCTGCGCCCGCAGGTCCGCCCGACGGACCTCCGGCGTCCGGACGTTACTGAGAATAATTCTCATTATCGACTCGTCGAGCCGCACGGGTGGGATGATCAGCCCTTCCTGCCAGATCGTGGTCGAGCCCGCCGGCATCGAGCCCGGTACGAGGCCGCCGACGTCGGAGTGGTGGGCGCGGGTGCACGCGTAGCCGACGATCTCGCCGTCCACGTCGAGCGGGGAGACCAGCGTGACGTCGGGCAGGTGCGAGCCGCCCTCGAATGGATCGTTGAGCACGAAGACGTCGCCGCGACGAGGGGCGCGGGCGATCACCGCTCCGACCGATTCCTGCATCGCGCCGAGGTGCACCGGGATGTGCTCCGCCTGCGCGACCATCCGGCCGCGCGCGTCGAACAATGCGGCGGAGCAGTCGCGCCGCTCCTTGATGTTCGGCGAGGACGCGCTGCGGACGAGCGCGGTTCCCATCTCCTCCGCGACCCCGGCGAGCGCGGCACCCATCACCGAGAGGGTCACCGGGTCCACGTTCTCTCCAGGACGAGCGAGCCGACACGGTCCGGTTCGCCGGCCCAGCCCGGCCGGACGAGGCACGTCGCGCCCGGCAGCTCGACGACTGCGGGGCCGACGACCGCGGAGCCGGGACCGTGCACCGGCAGATCGAGCCAGTCGCCGTCGAGGCAGGCGAGGCGGGTCGTGCGCGCCTCGGCCTCTGCGCCGGCGCCGTGGAGCTCCGGACGCGGCCGCGCGAGGATCGCGACGACGCGCCGGTTGACGAGCTCGAGGTCGACGTCGAGACGAAAGCCGTAGCGCCGCTCGTGCGCGGCGGCAAAGGCGCCTTCCCATCCGTCGGCGTCCACCGTCAGCTCGTACGACTGGCCGCGGTAGCGGGCGTCGACCAGCCGGCGCAGCTCGGCACCGGGGAGATCGTCGCCTGCGCGCGCTTCCAGCTGCTCGAAGGGCACGTGCGCCGGGGCGACGTAGTCGCGCCGGAGATCCGCGACGGCGAGACCGAGCGCGCTCAACACTCCGGAGGCGAGCGGGACGAGGACGCGCTCCATCCCGAGCTCGTCCGCGAGCGCGCAGGCGTGCAGCGGCCCTGCCCCGCCGAAGGCGATGAGCGCCAGGCCCCGCGGATCGATCCCGCGCTCGACGCTGACGACGCGGACGGCCCGCGCCATCTCCGCCTCCGCTACCCGGATCACCCCGAGAGCCGCCCCGACGACCGTCCCGGCCGGATCCGAACTCGTGCCGTTTGCCACCCAGTCTCTGAGACCGGGGCTGGAACGTTTGTGTGACACGGTGTCCACAGGGAGTCGCGCCAGCGCCTGCTCCGCGAGCGGACGGTCGAGCGTCACCTCCCCGCCGAGCACGGCCCCGTCCGCCAGGTAGCCGAGGACGAGGCTCGCATCGGTCACGGTCGGCTCCTGACCCCCGAGCCCGTAGCAGGCGGGGCCGGGACGAGCCCCGGCCGAGCGCGGTCCCACCCGCAGAGCGCCGCCCTCGTCCAGCCAGACGACCGATCCCCCGCCGGCACCGATGGTGTGCACGTCCACCATCGGGAAGCGGATCGGTACGCCGGCGACGACCGACTCGGCCGTCACCTGGACGTCTCCGCCGAGCACGCAGGCGACATCCGTGCTCGTGCCGCCCATGTCGAAGCTGATCACGTTCTCGAACCCACCAGCGGCCGCGACGAACGCGGCTCCGACGACGCCCGCGGCGGGGCCGGACAGGACGCAGGAGGCCGGGCGCTCGACCGCTGCCCCGACGTCCACGACCCCGCCGGACGACTGCATGACGAGCGGCCGTGGCTCGATCCGCTCGAGATACGCGGCGAGCGACGGCGCCAGGTACGCGTTCGCGACCGTGGTCGACGTGCGCTCGTACTCCCGGAACTCGCGCAGGAGGTCGCACGAGAGCGAGACGCGCACCGCCGGAAGCGCCGACCGGATCGCCTCGCCGACCGCACGCTCGTGCTCCGGGTGGAGGAACGAGAAGAGCAGGCAGACCGCGACCGCCTCCACGCCGGCGGCCGCCAGCCACGACAGCGTCTCCTCCAGCGAGCCCGGGTCGAGCGGGACCAGCACGCCATCCGGCCCCATGCGCTCGCGCACCGTGAACCGGAGCTCGCGGGGCACGAGCGGGACCGGCTTGTGCGCCGCGAGGTCGTAGAGCGAGGCGCGGTTCTGTCGGCCGATCTCGAGGACGTCGCGGAACCCGTCCGTGGTGACGAGGGCCGTCCGCGCTCCGCGTCGCTCCAGCAGGGCGTTCGTCGCCACCGTCGTCCCGTGCGCGAGCACGTCCACCGCGTCGGCCGCCACGCCGGCCGCCTCCAGCGCGGCCGCGACGCCACGCGCCTCGTCACCGGCGACGGACGGAACCTTCGCGGTCACCAGCGCTCCGCCCGCGATCGCAACGAGGTCGGTGAACGTGCCGCCGACGTCGACTCCGACGGAGGTAGCTCCCATCGCGCAATCTTTTCGAGGATAGGCTTCGTCCGCCATGGCGACGACGAAGATGCCCTCCAGCCTGGAGATCGCCCAGCAGGCGACCCTGCGTCCGATCACCGAGATCGCCGCGGAGATCGGGCTCGAAGACGACGAGGTCGAGCTCTACGGGAAGTTCAAAGCGAAGGTCGACCTGTCCGTCGTCGACCGGCTCGCTGCCACGCCGAACGCGAAGCTGATCGGCGTCACCGCGATCACGCCGACGAAGGCGGGCGAGGGCAAGACGACGACCGCAGTGAGCCTCACGCAGGGGCTCGGCAAGATCGGCAAGCGGCCGGTGCTCTGCCTACGCGAGGCCTCGCTCGGGCCCGTCTTCGGGATCAAGGGCGGCGCGGCCGGCGGCGGCTACGCGCAGGTCGTGCCGATGGAGGACCTCAACCTCCACTTCACCGGCGACATCCACGCGGTCGGCTCGGCGAACAACCTGCTCTCGGCGATGCTCGAGGCGCACATCCTCCACGGGAACGCGCTGGGGATCGACCCGCTCACCGTCAGCTGGCGCCGCTGCGTGGACATGAACGACCGCGCGCTCCGCCAGGTCGTGCTCGGGCTCGGCGGCCGCGCGAACGGCTACGTCCGCGAGACCGGCTTCGACATCACGGCCGCGTCGGAGGTGATGGCGATCACCGCCGTCGCCCGCGACCTCTTCGACCTGCGCAAGCGGCTCGGCGCGATCACCGTCGCCTACACGTGGGAGGGCGAGCCGGTCACCGCCGAGCAACTGGAGGCGGCGGGCGCGATGACGGTCCTGCTCAAGGACGCGATCAAGCCGAACCTCGTCCAGACGCTCGAGGGGCAACCGGCGTTCGTCCACTGCGGCCCGTTCGCGAATATCGCGCATGGGAACTCGTCGCTGGTCGCCGACCTCGTCGGCCTCAAGCTCGGCGACTACGTGATCACCGAGTCGGGCTTCGGCTCCGACATGGGGATGGAGAAGTTCCTCGACATCGTCTGCCGGGTCGGGAACATCGCCCCGAGCGCGATCGTCCTCGTCGCGACCGCCCGTGCCCTGAAGCACCACGGCGACGACCCGGACGGAGGCGTCGAGGCGATCGTGCGCGGCGCCCCGAACCTCGCGCGCCACATCGGGATCATCCGCGAGTTCGGCCTCAACGCCGTCGTCGCGGTCAACCGCATGCCGGGCGACACCGACGAGGAGATCGCCACCGTGCGGCGGCTGGCACTCGAGCTCGGCGCGCACTCGGCGGCGGTCAACTCGGCGTTCGAGGACGGAGGCGACGGCGCCCGCGACCTCGCGGAGGCGGTCGTCGACGCAGCGGAGAAGCCGAACGCCTTCGAGCCGGTGTACCCGCTGGACGCGGCGATCACCGCGAAGATCGAGGCGATCGCCAAGCGCGTCTACGGGGCCGACGGGATCTTCCTGCTGCCCGCGGCGGAGAACGACGTGAGGCGATTCACCGAGCAGGGTCTCGGCACGGTGCCGATCTGCATGGCGAAGACGCACCTCTCCCTCTCGCACGACCCCGCGCTCGCCGGTGCGCCGACGGGCTTCACGGTGCCGGTGCGGGCGGTGCGGGCCTACACCGGCGCAGGCTGGCTCGTGGCGCTCTGCGGCGACATGCAGACGATGCCGGGGCTGTCGGCCACGCCGGCCGCGTTCAACGTCGACATCGACGAGAACGGCCGCACCGTTGGCCTCTTCTGAGCGCGGGAAGGAGCAGCCGGTTCCCCCCGCGAGCCCTTGGTGGGCGAGTGGCGGGATCGTTCTTGCGCTCCGGCGAGAGCGCGGTCTCGCCTGGGCGCCCGGGAGGGTGGTCCTCCATCATTCGCTCTTGCCTTGACCGAAACGCCGCTCGCCGCCGGTCCCGCGATCGTCCGAACGCTCGAGCTGGCGGCCGGGCTCGCGCTCCTGACCGCACGTGTGGCCGGCCGGAACGACCTGGTCACCAGGGCGGAGGAGCTCTTGGCCGAGCTCGCGCCCCTCGGCGCCGCCGACGCGGACGCCTACCGCGATTTCCTCGCCACCCACTCGGCCGAGGCGAGGGCGCGGACGGTCGAGCTCCCGCTCCGCATGGCCGAGCTCGCCGCGGACACGGCCGAACTCGCCGCGGAGGCCGCGTTCGCGACCGACAGCGCAGCCCGAGGGGATGCGAGGGCCGGCGTGCTGCTCGCCGAGGCGGGGGCCCGCGCCGCCGCCATGCTCGTCCAGGTGAACGGTGGCGGCGGCGCGGCCGCGTCGGCTACCGGGCGTGCTGCCCGCGCAGCCGCTCGGCTGTGACGCCGAGCCCGCGCAGGACCTCTCCGCCGACCCCGCGTGAGTCCGAGACGAGAGCCAAGAGGATGTCGTCTGGACCGAACTGCTCGCGACCCGCGTCGACGGCGCCGTTGAGCGCGGTCTCGAGGACGCGCTTCGCCCGCGGCGTGAACGGGCGCGGCAATCCGGCGATCCACTGCTCGTCCCCTTCCCCGACCCGCTCCACCACCCGGGCGCGGGCGTCGTCGTGGGAGACGCCCTCGATTCCGCGCTCGGCGAGGGCCAACATGAGGTGTTCGGTGCCGAGGTACGGATGCTTCAGGGAGTCGGCCTCCTTCTGGGCGTCGACCATCACCTCGCGGGCGGCGTCGTCGAAGCGGGCGACGAAGGAGCGGCGGTCGCGACCCCGGTGCCGCCCCTGGCGCCGCGTCCGCCATTCGACCCAGCTCCGGCCGGCCGGCCCGCCGGGACCGTCGACGATCTGGTGAACCCGCTGGTGGGATAGCTCGAGCGCGTCGGCGATCTCGCGCAGCGAGCCGCCGGCGGCATGGAGCTTCTTGATCGCGTGGTGGTAGTCCACGCGCTCGTGTGCGGTCCGGCTCTCGAGATCGACGAGACGCTGCCGCGCCTCCTTCGCCTGGGCCAGGACCTGTTCGTCTAGTGTCATAGACGTCTAGTCTACTGGACAGCCGTCTACCTGTCTAGACGACAAGCAGGATCACCCCGGCGGCGACGGTCGCTGCACCGACGGCGCGCCAGGCCGAGACGTTCTCCTTCAGCATCACGGCGGCCAACGCCGTGACGAACAGGACGCTCGTCTCGCGCACACTCCGACCGCCTCGTTCCAGGACGTGGCGGCCCCGAGCGCGAGCACCGCGACGACCAGCACGAGCACCGGCGCCAGTCCCCGGGCGATCGGGTAGAAGACCGACAGGGGTGCACTCGCGAAGGCGGCGCTCAGCAGGAGCACGTAGGCGGGCTCGAGGGCCGCGCTGGCTGTGACGTACTTCCAGGCGCCGGCCTCGACCCGCCAGCGCGGCCGCAACCGTCGCCGCCTGCGAGTCTCTCGTCCGCGCCAGGAGGACGTTCCAGAACGCGTGCAGCACAGCCGCCCCGAGCGCGAGCGCGAATGCGCCTGCCGGCACCTAACGGGTACCGATGCGGAGGCCCAGCAGGCGCGGGAGCGCGGCGACGACGCGTGCGAGGAGCGGCGGTCGGCGGCCCTCCTCGTCGGCCGCCTCGACCGAGAGGATCGCGCGGCGAACGACGGCGCCGCCGAGATGCCTGACGGGCTCGGGCGGGAGACGCGGCGGCACGCGCCCCGTCAGCGGCAGGCGCGTCCACTGGTCGTCCGAGCCGAGAACGAGGGAGGCGAGGATCTGCCCGCCGATCCAGCTCGGCCCGACGCCGTTCCCCGAGTAGCCCGCGCCGTAGTGGATCCGCGTGCCCGGGACGGTCAGGAAGAACGGCAGCTGGTCGCTCGAGACGTCGATCGGGCCGCCCCACGCGCGCTCGACCCGGGCCGCGGCGAGGCCGGGCAGCAGCCTGCGCAGCCCCTGCTCGGCGCGCGCGACCGTCGCGACGTCGTCGAAGAACCGGGCGTCGATCCTGCCGCTTTGCCCGATCGGACCGGACGCGGAGCCCATCAGCACGCGGCCGTCGGCGGTCGTCCGGGAGTAGTGCAGGAACATCCGGGCGTCCGCGATCGCTTCGCCGGCCGTCCACCCGATCTCGGCGAGCAGCTCGGGAACCGGCTCCGTGAGGACAACGTAGCTCCCGAACGGCGTCAACGTCCCGCTCGCCGGGCGCCAGCCGCTCATCCACGCGTTGGCGGCGACGACGACCTCCGGGGCACGGAGCCGCCCGTCGACGGTGACGACCTCGCCGGGGCGGATCGAGGTCGCGCGGGAGCGCTCGTGCAGGACGACCCCCGCGGTGAGCGCCGCTCGCCGCAGGGCTCGGACGAGCCGGCCCGGCTGCACGGTGGCCGCGTCCGGGAAGCGAACGCCGCGCCGGAAGACGGGCGAGATCCCGGGCTCGACGGGCAGAGCCCGCTCGGGCACGCCCAGCTCGGCCGCGACCCGCACCGCCTCTTCCACCGCAGCGTCCTGCGCAGGCGTGGTGGAGACCTCCAGCATCCCGCCGCGACGGAGCCAGACGTCCTCGTCGAGCGCCTCGACGGCGGCGATCGCCCCTTCCGAGGAACGGGCGAGCACCAGCGCAGCCTCGTCGCCGAGCCGCGAGCGCACGCGCGGCAACGCGCACCAGTACGTCTCCAGGAAGCCGCCGTTCCGACCGCTCGGCCCGTAGCCGACGTGCTCCGCCTCCAGCACGGTGACCCGCAGCGCCGGGTCCCGGCGCCTCAGCTCGAGCGCGGCCCAGAGGCCCGTGTAGCCGCCGCCGACGATAGCGACGTCGGCCTCGGCATCGCCGGCGAGCGGCTCCGCCTCGGGGTCGGGCGGTGCCTCTTCCAGCCACCACGGCACACGGCTCAGCACACGGATAGCATCGCGTGTCGATGGCGCGAGCGTTCTGGAACCCGATGACGAACATGGGCGCGTTCCGTGACCGCGGGATCACGATCGTCCGCGGCGAGGGATCGACGGTCTGGGACGACGCCGGCACCGCGCTGATCGACGTCTCCGCGGCCCTCTGGTACTGCAACGTCGGCTACGGGCGCAAGGAGCTCGCCGACGCGGCGGCGGCGCAGATGGTCGAGCTCGCCTCCTACAAGACCTACGACGGCTTCACGTCGCCGCGGAGCGAGGAGCTGGCGGCGCGGGTCGCCGGGATCGTTCCGCTCGAGGACGCGAAGGTGTTCTTCACGTCGGGCGGCGGCGAGTCGATCGACACCGCCGCGAAGCTCGCCCGCGCCTACTGGGCCGCCGTCGGGAAGCCGGACAAGCACGTCGTCGTGTCACGCCAGTTCGCCTACCACGGCTCGAACGCCTACGGCACCTCCCTCGGCGGGCTGAGCGCGCTGACCGACGTGTACGGCCGTCTCGTGCCCGAGGTCGAGCAGGTGCCGTGGAACGACGCCGAGGCGCTCGGGGCGGCGATCGACCGCGTCGGCGCCGACCGCGTCGCGGCGTTCTTCGCCGAGCCGATCATCGGCGCCGGCGGGGTGATGATCCCGCCCGAGGGATACCTCGAGCGCGTCCAGGAGATCTGCCGCGAGCGCGAGGTGCTGCTCGTGCTCGACGAGGTGATCACCGGCTTCGGACGCACGGGCGAATGGTTCGCGGCCGGACGATTCGGCCTCTCCCCCGACCTGATCACGGTCGCGAAGGGGATCACCTCGGGCTACGTCCCGCTCGGCGGCGTGATCGCGTCGGCGCGGATCGCGGAGCCGTTCTGGGCCGAGGGCACGACGAACGTCTTCCGCCACGGGTTCACGTATGCAGGGCACGCGACCGCCTGCGCGGTCGGGCTGGCGAACCTCGACGTGATCGAGCGTGAGGGCCTCGTGCAGCGTGTGCGCGAGCTCGAGCCCGTGCTGGCGGACGCGCTCGCCCCGCTCGCCGACCACCCGGCCGTCGCGGAGGTGCGCAGCGGCGTCGGGCTGCTCGCCGCCGTCGAGCTCGCCGACCCGTCGAAGCTCCAGCCGGTGATCGACGCCGCCTACCGGCGGGGAGTGCTCGTCCGCGGCATCCGTGGCGTCGCCCTTCAGGTCTCCCCGCCGTTCGTGATCACCGAGGACGAGATCGCGACGACGGCGGGGGTCTTCGGCGACGCGGTGGACGAGGCCGCCTAGCCTCTCGTCAGCTCCCGCGCCAGCTCCGCGAAGACCTCCACGTAACGGTCGACGGCCTCGTCGGTGTGCTGCACGGAGATCGTCCACTCCTCCTCCCGGCCCGGCGTGGCGAAGATGCCGCGGTTCATGTTCCAGAGCCAGCTGAGCTCGGTCAGCTCCGCGTCCTGGTGCGCCTTGAAGGTCTCGTAGTCGACGACGCGGACGGGCGAGAAGGTCACGCAGCCCTTCGCGCCGATCCCGACCGCGTAGCCGGGCAGACGGTACTCGTCGACCACGGCGCCGCATCCCTCCAGCAGCCGCTCGTTCAGGTGGTGGAGGTGCGCGTAGCCGTCGGGGGTGAGGACCTCGAAGAGGCTGGCGCGGGCGGCCGCCATCGTCAGCGGATTGCCGTTGAAGGTGCCGACCTGGACGACCCTGCCGTCCTCGACGCAGGCCATCACCTCGTCGGTCCCGCCGATCGCTCCCGACGGAAGCCCGGCGCCGAGCGTCTTCGCGAGCGTGACGAGGTCGGGCACGACGCCGAAGTGCTCGACCGCACCGCCGGCGGCCAGGGTCAGGCCGGTCTTCACCTCGTCGAAGACGAGCACGATCCCGTGCCGCGCGGTGAGCTCGCGCACCGCCTCGAGGTAGCCGGGCTCGGGGAGCACGACCCCGAGGTTCATCATCGCCGCCTCCATGATCAGGCAGGCGGGCAGGCGCCCCTCGGCTCCGAGCCGCTCGACCCGTCGCTCCATCGCGCCGGCGTCGTTGAACGGGACCGCCACGGTCAGGTCGACGAGGGCCTGTGGGATCCCGGCCCCGTACGGGAGCGAGGCGAGATTCTCGCGGTCGCCGATCCGGTCGTAGTCGACGCCGATGGAGACCATCACGCCGTCGTGGTGGCCGTGGTACGACCCGAAGATCTTCAGCACGGTGTCGCGCCCCGTATGCCCGCGGGCGATGCGGATCGCGTCCATCGTCGCCTCCGACCCGGAGTTCGTGTAGCGCCACTTCGGCAGCCGGAACCGCCGAGCGAGCTCCTCCGCGACCACGACGCCGTCCTCGGTCGGCGCCGCGAAGTGCGTCCCGAGCGCCGCCCGCTCCTGGACGGCACGCGTCACCGCCGGGTGCGCATGGCCCTGCGTCATCGCGCCGAAGCCGTTGTGGAAGTCGAGGTACTCGGTGCCGTCCACGTCCCAGACGCGCTGGCCCTCGCCGTGCGTCAGGTAGATCGGCCACGGCTCGCGTGCCTGGTACGACGAGCCCACTCCGCCGGCCAGCGTGAGGCGCGCCCGCTCGTACATTTCGCGCGAGGCGCGCGTGCGCTCGTCGAGCCGCGCGCTCTCGCGCGCGATCAGCTCGCGAACGCGGCTGCGGTCGATCTCGACGGGTGTGCTGACTGCCATCTCGGATGCTCCTCTCTCAGGCGGGCTGGACCTTGGGGCGCCGGCCGATCTGCACGACCACGTTCACGATCATCACCGCCAGCGCAATGACGAAGATCGCCGAGCCGATCACGTTCACCTGCGGGGGCGCGCCCACGCGTGCAGCGCCCCAGACGAACAGCGGGAACGTGACCGTCGTCCCGGCGTTGAAGTTGGTGATCACGAAGTCGTCGACGGAGAGCGCGAACACGAGCAGGCCGGCCGCGAGCACGGCCGGAGCGATCAGCGGCAGGGTCACCTTCCGGAACGTCGTCCACTCGTTGGCACCGAGATCCATCGCCGCCTCCTCCAGGTGGCGGTCGAAACCGATCAGGCGCGCCTTCACGGTCACGACCACGTAGCTGATGCTGAACATGATGTGCGCTATCAGGATCGTCCCGAAGCCGAGCGGCACCGAGACGCTCAGGAAGAGCGTCAGAAGCGACGCGCCGAGGACGATCTCGGGGGACGACATGGGCAGGAAGATGAGCAGGTTGGTCGCACCACGCCCGCGGAAGCCGTAGCGGACGAGCGCCAGCGCGATCAGCGTGCCGAGCGCCGTCGCGGCGAGCGAGGTCAGCGCCGCCACCTCGAGCGAGACGCCGATCGCGCTCCGGAGGCCCGGAACGGCGTCCCAGTTGCGCCAGTTGTCCAGCGTGAAGCCCTGCCAGGTGTAGTTGAAGCGCCCCTTCGGATGGTTGAACGAGAACAAGATCACGACCGCGATCGGGACGAGCAGGTAGGCGAACGCGAGCGCAGCGTAGGCGGTCAGCAGGTGGTGCCTGACGAACCGAAGGGTCGCGCTCATCCCGTCAGCTTCTCCGTACCGAGCAGCCGGACGTAGACGGCGACGAGCACGAGGATCACCGCCATCAGGAGCAGCGACAGCGCGGCCGCCGACGGATAGTCGGTGAGCTCGAGGAACTTCGACTGGATGACGTTCCCGATCATGTACTGCTGCGGCGTGCCGAGCAGCTGCGCGTTGATGAAGTCGCCGGCCGCCGGAATGAACGTGAGCAGCGTGCCGGCGATCACGCCCGGCATCGAGAGCGGCAGCGTCACGTGGATGAAGGTGCGTACCTTGCTCGCGTAGAGGTCCTGGCCGGCCTCGACCAGCCTCGGGTCGATCTGCTCCAGCGCGACGTAGAGCGGGAGCGCCATGAACGGCAGGAAGTTGTAGGTGATGCCCGCGACGACCGCGGTCGGCGTCGCAAGCAGGCGGTCGTTGTCGCCGATCACGTTGATCAGATGCAGGTAGCGGAGGAGGTGCACCACCGGCCCCTGGTCGGCCAGGATCGTCTGCCAGGCGAGCGTTCGGATCAGGTACGTGACGAAGAACGGCGCGATGATCATCAGCAGGAAGAGGTTCTTCCAGCGGCCGCCTCGGAACGCGATCCAGTACGCGAGCGGGTAGCTGACGACGAGCGCGACCGCGGTCGCGATCGCCGCGTACTCGAACGAGCGGATCAGCTGCGTGTCGTAGCCGGTGAGCGCGTCCCAATAGTTGTGCCAGGCCCAGCCGAACGAGTTGGTGAAGTCGATCGGGTTCTGCGTCTCCAGCGACTGGTAGCCGAGGAACCCGAGCGGCACGAGAAAGAAGAGCGCGAGGAAGGCGAGGCCGGGCGCGAGCAGCAGGTACGGCGTCAGCCACCGATGCCGATGGAGGAGCGACCCCGGCCGAGCCCGCCCGGCGGCCGGGCTCAGGCTCCCAGCAGCTTCTGCCACTTCGTCTTGTAATCCGGGTTGAGGAGCGCCTTCGGATCGAACTGGTGTACGCGCGCGAGCGTCGCCTTCGTCGGGAAGATCAGCGGGTTCTTCGCCACGGCGGGGTCGGTCTTCGCGAGCGCGGCCTGCGCGCCCTTCACCGGGCAGATGTAGTTGATGTAGTCCTCGATCTGTGCCTGGATCTTGGGCTCGTAGACGAAGTTCATGTACACCGACGCGAGGTAGGCATCCCCGTGCTTCGGAATCAGCATGTTGTCGGTCCAGATCATCCCGCCTGATTTCGACAGGTTGAACCGCAGGTTGGCGTTGTCGGGTTGGAGCTGGACGATGTCGCCCGACCACGCGAACGCCGCCCAGACGTCGCCCTTGGCCATCATCCCGGAGTAGTCGTTGCCGGTGAACTGGCGGATCTGGCCGGACTTGACCGCCTTCTGGATCTTCGTCAGTGCACGGTTGAAGCTCGCGTCGGTGACCTTGCCAGGGTCGTCGCCGTTCGCGAGCATCACGAGTCCGACCGTGTCCGCCATCTCGGTGAGCAGCGTGACCTTGCCGTGCAGCTTCTTGTCTGTGAGCAGCTGGTCGACGCTCGTGATCGGCTTCGTGCGCTTGGCGTTGTAGCCGATCCCCGTCAGGCCGGACTGCCAGGGGAGACTGTACTCGCGCTTCGGATCCCAGGACGGATGCGCCACCGCGTCCTGAAGGTTCTTGATGTTCGGCAGGACGCTCTTGTCGAGCTTCTCCACCCACCCCTTCTGGATCAGGAGCGCGGGGTAGGGCGAGTTGTCGGTCATGACGATGAGGTCCCGACCGATCGACTGGCCGCGCGCGAGCTGGGCCTGGATCTTCCCGAAGAAGGTGGCGTTGTCGTTGATGTCCTCGATGTACTTGACCTTGACGCCGTACTTCTTCGAGAACTGGTCGAGGGTCGGATGGCGGTGGTTCTTGACGTCGATGTAGAGCGGCCAGTTCGAGAACACGAGCGTCTTGCCGCGCAGCTTGTTCGGATCCGGCCCGGCCGCCTCTGCGAGCGCGGCGAGCGCGCCCGGAACGGCCAGCGCGGCACCTCCGACCGCGGCACGGCGAAGCAGGTCGGAGCGGGTCAGCCTGGCTGTCATTTCTCCTCCTTCGAACGTGTGACGTCGACGACGAACGCTGCCTCCGGGCTGAAGGAGAGCTCGACCGAGCCGCCCGGCGCGATGGCTCCCGTTCCCGGGTCCGCGTTCTGGACATACACCGTCAGCGCGCCCGCCGCAGTCTCGACGATGTACTGCGTGGAGACTCCCACGTATGCCACTTCCTCGACCCGGCCCGTAAACGAGTTCGTTCCTGCCGGGCCGAGCCGGATCTTCTCGGGGCGGATCCCGACCGCGACCTTCCCCGTCCTGCCGCCCAGCGCCCCGCGCTTGACGACCACCTCGCCGCCGCGCTCGAGCCGCACGGACGTCTCGCCCGAGACCGTCCCGCGGAGCAGGTTCGAGACGCCCAGGAACCCTGCCACGAACGCGGTACGCGGCTGCTCGTAGAGCTCGCTCGGCGTGCCGAGCTGCTCGATGCGTCCGCCGCTCATCACCGCGATCGTGTCGGCCATCGTCATCGCCTCCTCCTGGTCGTGCGTGACGTGGACGAAGGTGATGCCGACGTCGTGCTGGATCGCCTTCAGCTCGAGCTGCATCTGCTTGCGCAGCTTCAGGTCGAGCGCCCCGAGCGGCTCGTCGAGCAGGAGCACGCGCGGGCTGTTGACGAGCGCCCGGGCGAGGGCGACCCGCTGCTGCTGCCCGCCGGAGAGCTGGCGGGGCCTGCGCTTCTCGAACCCTTCCAGGCCGACCCGCTCGAGCACCGACGAGACCTGGGTCTTCAGGGTTGCGCCCTTCACCCCGCGCCGACGCAGCCCGAAGGCGACGTTCTCGCCGATCGTCAGGTGCGGGAAGAGCGCGTAGCTCTGGAAGACGGTGTTGACGTCGCGCCGGTAGGGCGGCAGTCCGACGACGTCGCGGTCGCCCAGGAAGATCCGTCCCTCGCTCGGGACCTCGAACCCGCCGATCATCCGCAGCGTGGTCGTCTTGCCGCAGCCGGACGGGCCGAGGAGCGCGAAGAACGATCCGCGCGCGATCTCGAGCGAGAGGTCGTCGACCGCGACCACCCCGTCGAAGCGCTTGGTGACGCTCTCGATCCGGACGTCGGCGGGCGCTTGCTGCCCCTCGGTGATTCCCATCTAGTCCAGCTTCGCCATCACGTGCTTGATCTGCGTGTAGTCCTCCAGCGAGTAGACCGAGAGATCCTTGCCGTAGCCGGACTCCTTGTAGCCCCCGTGCGGCATCTCCGACACGAGCGGGATGTGGTCGTTGATCCAGACCGTGCCGAACTGGAGCTTCCTGGCTGCCGACAGCGCCCTCCCGACGTCGCGCGTCCAGACCGACGCGGCGAGACCGTAGCGGACGTCGTTCGCCCAGGCGATCGCCTCGTCGTCGCTTCCGAACCGCTGCACCGAGACGACGGGGCCGAACACCTCACGCTGGACGATCTCGGAGTCCTGGTCGACGTCGGTGACCACTGTCGGTTTGACGAAGAACCCGCGGTCGCCGCTGGTGCTGCCGCCGGTGAGGATCGTCGCCTTCGTCCCCTCGGCCCGCTCGAGGAAGCCGAGCACCCGGTCCTGCTGCGCCTTCGAGATCACCGGGCCCATCTCGATCTCGTCGCCCTCCGCCGGGTCGCCGACCTTGAGCGACTCGACCGCGGGCACGAGCTCCTCGAGCAGGCGGTCGTAGATGCCCGGTGCCGCCATCACGCGGGAGGCGGCGGTGCAGTCCTGGCCGGAGTTCCAGTAGCCGGCGATCTTGATCCCCTCGGCGACCGCGGCCGGGTCGGCGTCGTCGAAGACGACGACGGGCGCCTTGCCGCCGAGCTCCAGGTGGACGCGCTTGAGGTTGTCGGCGGCGTTGCGCGCGATCGTCCTGCCGGTCTCGACGTCGCCGGTCAGCGAGACGAGCCGCACGTCCGGGTGGGTGACGATCCGCTCCCCGACCGGGACGCCGTCGCCGGTGACGACGTTCAGCACGCCGGCCGGAATGGCGTCCTGCGCGAGCTCGACGAAGCGGAGGAGCGTCAGCGGCGTCTGCTCGGACGGCTTCAGCACCTGGACGTTGCCGGCGGCGAGCGCCGGGGCAAGCTTCCAGACCGCCATCATCAGCGGGTAGTTCCATGGTGCGATGCCGCCGACGATCCCGATCGGCTCGCGCCGGATCATCGACGTGTAGCCCTTCATGTACTCGCCGGCGGAGCGCCCCTCGAGGATCCGGGCCGCCCCGGCGAAGAAGCGCAGGTTGTCCGCGCAGACCGGCATCTCGTCGCGCGCGTACGAGAGCGGCTTGCCGACGTTGCGCGACTCGATCTCGGCCAGCTCCTCGGCGTTCTCGTCGAGGATGTCGGCCAGCTTCAGCAGGAGCTCCGCCCGCTCGGCCGGGGTCGAGTCGAGCCACTCGGGCAGCGCCTGTGCGGCTGCCTCCACCGCCGCGTCGACGTCGGTCGCGGTGCACGAAGGAACCTCGGCGATCGTCTCGCCGGTCGCGGGGTTCAGCACGTCCATGACCCCGCCCTCGGCGGCGTCCGTCCACTTGCCGCCGACGAAGATCTTGTTGCCCGTCACGGTGGCCATGCCGCAGACCTCCTCGTCGATTACTCGGTGCGAAGGATTCCAGACTCGCGCGTCAGCCGCTGCGCGACCGCAACCGGGATGATCGTCGCGAGCAGGATCAGGAACACGACCACATTTACCTCCGGCAGCTGCTGGCCGAGACGGATGTTCCCGAAGATCCAGATCGGGAGCGTGTTCTCGACTCCGGCCGTGAACGTCGTGACGATCACCTCGTCGAACGAGAGCGCGAACGCCAGCAGCGCACCGGAGATCAGCGCGGTCGAGATCGACGGCAGCGTGACGTGGAGGAACGTCTGGAAGCCGTCGGCGCCGAGGTCCATCGACGCCTCCGTCAGCGACGTCGGCATCCGCCGAAGCCGGGCGACGACGTTGTTGAAGACGATCACGATGCAGAAGGTGGCGTGCCCGACGACGATCGTCCACAGGCCGAAGGTCTGGCCCCAGTACGTGAAGTACGAGTTGAGGGCCATTCCGGTGATGATCCCGGGGAGCGCGATCGGGAGGACGAACAGGAACGAGATCATCGTCCGGCCGAAGAACGACGCGCGGTAGAGGGCGAACGCCGCCAGCGTCCCGAGCACCATCGCGAGCGCGGTCGCGAGCGCGCCGGCCTTCAGCGACAGGATCAGCGCCTGCTGCATGTCGCCGTCGTGGATCGCGGGGCCGAACCACTTCGTCGTCCAGTCGGTGATCGGCCAGCCCTGCACGTTCGAGGCGTTGAAGGCGTAGAGGACGATGATCACGATCGGGATGTGGAGGAACAGGACGACGAGCGCCGTCCACACCCAGAGACCGATCCGGGTCGCGCGCGTCTCCACTACAACGCCTCGAAGGCGCCGGTCCGCTTGGCCAGCGCCAGGTAGATGCCCATGATCACGAGCGGGATCGCCGCGAATGCGGCCGCGAACGGCAGGTTCCCGGAGACCCCCAGGCCGGTCGAGTAGACGATGTTCCCGATGAAGGTCGAGCCCGCGCCGCCGACGAGCGTCGGCGTGATGTAGTCGCCGAGCGTCAGCGAGAAGGTGAAGATCGAGCCGGCGACGATCCCGGGGAGCGCGAGCGGGAAGATCACCCGCCGCAGGGTGGTGACGCCGCTCGCCCCCAGGTCGCGCGAGGCCTCGATGTAGGAGTGCGGGATCCGCTCGAGCGCGGCGAAGACCGGCAGGATCATGAACGGCAGCCAGATGTAGGTGAACACGAGCCACATGGCCCAGTTCGAGTAGCCGAGGTTCGCGCCGGGGAGGCCGATCTTCTCGAGCGACCAGTTGAGGATCCCGTCCTGGGCCAGGATCACCTTCCAGGCGTAGACCCGCACGAGGTAGCTGGACCAGAGGGGCAGCAGGACGAGCACGAACAGCATCGCCCGGACCCGCGGCGAGGCGAGCCGGGCCATGAAGTACGCGAACGGGAACGCCAGGACCGCGCAGGTGGCGGTGACGGCGGCTGCGATCCACAGCGTCCGCCAGATCACGCCGCGGAATGCCCCGCTCTGGAAGATCTCCTTGAAGTTCTCGAAGCTCCAGGCGTGCACGACCTTCCCGGTGAACGAGTCCACGCTCCAGAACGCGTAGACGAAGAGGGCGGCGAGCGCAGCCAGGTAGATGACGGTCATCCATCCGACCGGCGGCGCGAGCTCGGCCGCCGTCCTGAGCCACCGGTGACGCCAGAAGGGAACCGACAGGCGGCGGGGGGTCCTCCGCAGGAAGGACCCGCCGCCGGCGACGTTCGACGCTACGAGATCACCTCGTTCCAGGACTTGACCCATGCCGAGTAGTCCATGCAGTTCTTCTTGCCGTTGCCACAGTCGGCGAGCGGCGTCTTCCAGAACTTGATCGAGGCGTAGTACGACTCCGGCTCGTTGGCGTGGTACGCCGCGCAGGAGCCCTTGCTCAGCTTGTTCATGTAGGTGCACGCCAGCTTGTTCACCGGCGTCTCACCCCAGGTCACGGCCTGCTGCGCCTGCACCTTCGGGCTCGAGATGTACGAGTACCAGGCATAGGCGCAGTTCGGATGCTTCGCCTTCTTCGAGAGCATCCAGGTGTCGAGCCAGCCGGTCGCGCCCTCCTTCGGGATGACCTCCTTCACGGGCACCTTCGCCGCCTGGAGCTGGCCTGTCGTGTACGGCCACGAGGCGCCGATGATCGCGTCGCCGTTCTTGAAGAGGCTGATCTCGTCGGAGGCGAGACCCCAGTACTTCTTCACCAGCGGCCGCTGCTTCTTGAGCAGCGCGATCGTGGCGTCGAACTGGGGCTTCGTCAGCTCGTACGGGTCCTTGATCCCGAGCGACGGCTTCGACTTCGACAGGTACAGCGCCGCGTCGGCGATCTGGATCGGGTTGTTCGGGACGGTGATCTTGCCCTTGTACTTCGGGCTGTACAGCACCGAGACGCTCGTCGGCGCCGGCTTCACCTTGGTCGTGTTGTACATCAGCGTGTTCGGGCCCCACTGGAGTGAGATCCCGTAGTGCTTGCCGTCCACGGTGTTGTTCGGCGGGCTCCGGAAGCCCTTGAAGAACTGCTTCCAGCCGGGAACGCGGTTGACGTCGACCGCGGCCACGTCACCGCCGTAGATCAGGCGCAGGCTCGCGTCGCCGGACGCCGAGACCATGTCGTACTGGCCGCCGCCGCCGGAGCGCATCAGCGTCACCATCTCGTCCGAGGAGCCGGCGTACTTCGCCTGCACCTTGCAGCCTGACTGCTTCTCGAACGGCTTCACCCACTTCGCGTCGAGGTAGCCCTCCCACGCGATCATCGTCAGCTTGCCCTCGTTCGCGCCTGCCTTCGACGTTCCGGCGGCCGGCGCGGCGAGGGCGACCGCCACGAGCGCGAGCGCGACGTAGCGGAGCTTGACGCTCCTCATCCGTCCTCCTCCCTTCTGTGCTCGATTGCGAATGTCTGGTCCGGGTGCCACGCGACGGTCACGGGCCGGCCCTCGTCCTCGGCGGGCAGCGGGCCGGACACGTTCTGACGGACGACGACGAGCTCGCCGCCCTGGTCGAGGTCGATCACGTACCGGGTGACCATCCCGGCGTAGACGACGTCCCGGATCGTTCCTCGCTCGGCGTGCTCGCCGGTCTCGGGCCGCTCGTCCTCGGCCAGCAGTCTGATCTTCTCCGGACGGATCGTGAACCGGCGGCCGTCCCGCTCGAGCAGGTTCGAGATGCCGACGAAGGCGGCGACGAACTCGTTGGCCGGTCGCTCGTAGATCTCCGCCGGGGCGCCGATCTGGTCGATCCGCCCCTGGCTGAAGACCGCGATCCGGTCGCTCATCGTCAGGGCCTCCTCCTGGTCGTGCGTGACGTACACGAACGTGATCCCGACCTCGCGTTGGATTCGCTTCAGCTCCGTCTGCATCTCCTGGCGCAGCTTCAGGTCGAGCGCCCCGAGCGGCTCGTCGAGGAGCAGCACCTCCGGGTGGTTGACGATCGCGCGGGCGAGGGCGACCCGCTGGCGCTGGCCTCCGGAGAGCTGTACGGGTCGTCGCTCGCCGAAGCCCTCGAGCCGGACGAGCGCGAGCGCCTCCTGCGCGCGGCGCCGCCGCTCCTGCCGCTTGACGCCCTTCACCCTCAGCCCGTACTCGACGTTGTCCCCGACGGACATGTGCGGGAAGAGGGCGTAGTCCTGGAAGACGGTGTTGACGTCGCGGTCGTACGGCGGCTTGCGGGTGACGTCGGTGCCGTTCAGCTCGACGCGGCCGCTGTCCGGACGCTCGAAGCCGGCGATGATCCGCAGCGTCGTCGTCTTCCCGGAGCCGGAGGGGCCGAGCATCGTGAAGAACTCGCCGCGGGCGATGTCGAGGTCGATGGAGTCGACCGCGACGACGTCGCCGTAGGTCTTCCGGATCCCGCTCAGAACGACGTCGGCCTCGGGGGTAGCCGACGGCGTATCCGGGCCGGGCGCCCGCTCGGTCCGCTCCTGCAACGACACGAAGGCGTTCGATTATCGTCGTTTCCGGCCGCCCGTTGCCCGACCTGCGATCCGGCCGCCGTCGGTGGCAGAGCACCCGGGGATAACTCGTCACGGTTTCGTCACCCCCCGGTGCCAGGCATCGCCTGTGGAAACCGCCTGCGCGTGGACAACTCGTCACGGTTTCGGCACACGTCTGGTGCCAGGCATCGGCTGTGGAAAACGCTCGCGGTCGCCGACGGGCGGCTGTCGGTCAGCCGGATCGCATCAACGCCCATGCGTCCGACCAGTCGAACCAGTCGGCGCACGACGAGCCGCGGCGGTCGTGGCAGTCCTTCTGCGGAGTGCGCCAGAAGGAGAGCCGAGACCACCAGGCCTCGTCGGCCGCGTGCACGGCCCGGCAGTTCATGAACGCGCACGCCGCCGGGGTGGCCGGCGCCTCGTGCAGGTAGCGGGCCGAGGCTGCGTTCGCCTTGCCGGAGAGGATGTAGTCGAGCCAGCGGTACATGCAGCCAGGGTGGCGGGCTCCCGAGAGCAGCATCCATGAGGCCGAGCGCGCCGTCCCCCGGCGCGGTACCGTGGTCGCAACCGGCACGTCGTCCGCGCGGAGGAGGGCGGCGATCCGCGGCGTGACCTCGCCGACGATCGCGTTCCCGCCGGTGTAGTCCGCGAGCGCTCCGATCGTGTCCTGCCAGTACGCGCCGACGGATGCGCTCTGCTCGGCTGCGGTCCGCACGACCCGCCGGAACTGGGCCGCCCCGAGCTCGTACGGGTTCCGGTAGCCCAGCCGGATCGCCGTCCCGACGAGTGTGATCGCGGCGTCGTACAGCCCGACCCGGCCCGCGTAGCGGGGGTCGTCGAGAACGGCCCAGCTCGTCGGCGCGGGACGCACGAGGTCGGTCCGCCACAGCAGCACGTCGGGCCCGCGGCCGTGCGGGATGCCGACGATCCGGCCGTGCTCGAGGTCCTGCGGCAGCGTCTTCAGAACCGGGTAGACGGCGTCGTAGTTCGGGATCAGGCCGGTGTCGATCGGCTGCACCTCGTGCCCGCCGGTCAGCACCTGCGTGACGTCGCCGAACGCGGCCACGCCGTCGTAACCGCCGCCGTCGACCGCGTCGAGGAGCTCGGTCGAGCTGTGCACGGTGCGGACATGCACCTTGCATCCCGTCTTCTGGACGAACGGCGTGACCCAGTTGACGCGAGGATCGTCCCCGCCCGCCTCCGCGTACCCGGGAAAGGCGACGAGGTCGAGGCGGCCCTCGGCGAGGGGCAGCGCCGAACGCGTCGACGCCGCTGCGCCGCCCGCCAGCCCGAGGACAACCACTGCGATCAGGACGCGTCGCAACACGCAGGTACGGTAGACGCGGATGGGCCGAAAGATCTCGGTCATCGGCTCGTGCTGCTCGGGCAAGACGACTCTCGCCGCAGCGCTCGCCGGACGACTCGGCGTTCCGCACATCGAGCTCGACGCGCTCCACCATGGCCCGAACTGGCGGGAGGCGAGCGCCGACGAGCTCCGCACGAAGGTCGATGGGGCACTGGCCGGGCTCGACGGCTGGGTGGTCGACGGGAACTACATGGGCAAGCTCGGCACGTGGGTGATCGACCGTGCCGACACGATCGTCTGGCTCGACCTGCCGTTGCGGATGCTCCTCCCACGCATCTGGCGCCGAACCCACGCCAGGCGACGTGAACGCGTCGAACTCTGGAACGAGGGGAACTTCGAGACGTGGCGGGGTTGGTGGGTGCTGACCACGTACACGATCGATACGCACCGCCGTCGGAGGCGGTACTGGCCGCCGATGCTCGGAAGCACGACCGTCGTCCGGCTACGCTCGTCCGTCGAGGCAGACGCGTGGTTCGCGGATCTTCCCGGCTAGGTGGCGCCGCCCGGTCGCGCGGCCCTCTTCGACCGCGTAGGGGATCTCGATCGCCAACGCGTTCTGGCCGGCGTCGCTGCTGCTCGGTTCAGCGGTCTGGCAGCAGCCTCGCGAGAGGGAGGCGCCACCGACATGGGGCCGGTATCGGCCGGTGAAGCCGTTGGGCTCTAGCCGGTCAGCGCCGGAACGATCTTCCGGCCGTAGGCCTCGAGCGTCTCCTCCTGGCCCTCGGTCATCAGGTAGATGTTCCACTGGTCGACGCCGGCCTCCTCCAGCCGCCGCAGCTTCTCGACGTGGGCCTCGGGCGGTCCGAGGATGCAGAACCGCTCACACGTCTCGTCCGCGATCTGCTCGCCGTGCCTGGCACCGACGCGGCTGTGCTCGGCGTAGTCGTACGACCCCCGCCTCATCCTCGACACGTACTCGGTCAGCGCGGGCGGCAGGTCGGCCTGATCGTGCCTGGCGATGACGTCGAAGACGTGGTTCGAGACCATGGCGGGGAACCACCGCACCTGCTCGCAGGCGGCGCCGAGGTCGTCGCCGACGACGGCCGGCGCGCACGCCATCACCTTCAGCTCCGCCGGATCGCGGCCTGCCTCCTCGGCCGCCCGCCGCACCTGGCCGACGATCCACTCCACGATCTCGGGATCGGCGAGCTGGATGACGACGCCGTCTCCGACGCGGCCGGCGATCGCCAGCACGCGGGGCCCGTACCCGGCGACGTAGAGCGGTATCGCGGGCCGGCCCTGCGCCCACTTCAGCTCGATCTCGGTGCCGTTCCACTCGACCGGCCGGCCGTTCATCAGGTCGCGCATCATCCGGCAGGCGGCCTCGAACTCCGCGACCTTCACCGGCCGCTGGCCGATCACGCGCCGCGAGGAGTCGCCGCGGCCGATGCCCACGATCATCCGCCCGTTCGAGATGTCCTGGAGCGTGGCGAAGGCGCTCGCGGTGACGGTCGGCTCGCGCGTGCCCGGGTTGGTGACGTTGAGCCCGAGGTGCAGCCGCTCGGTGTTCAGCGCGGCCAGCGTCAACAGCGGGTACGGCTCCTGCCAGAGCACGTGCGAGTCGTACGTCCACCCGTAGTCGAACCCGTTCTGCTCGGCGAGCTGCATGAGCTCGACGAGGCGCTGCCACGGGGGGTCGGGAAGGATCGTGACGCCGAACTGCATGGGCTGGATGAGGATAAACCGTTCGAACCTCGCCGCGTCGTCACGAAGCGGATGCCGCGCCGAGGCGACCGAGCCTCGGCGCACAGCGAAAATACTCCGGCCGCCGCGGGGGCTCGTTGACGGGAGGCGGGCCGCGGCGGCCGGGTACTGCAACGCCGGAATCGGGGAGGGAGGATGAGGAAGCGTCCGGCGTCGTCGTCGTTCGGTTGGACACACGGTGCCGGTCGAAGCTGAGAGCAGCCTGAGAGCGCTGTTCGGCTTCGGTTAAACCGCAGCGGCGAGAGCCTTGGCCGCGAGCAGGTCGAGCGCCCGTACGGAGAGCTCGAGGTGCTCGGGCCTCGTGTCCTCGAGCTTCGTGTGCGAGAGGCCGCGCAGGCTCTGGACGAACAGCATCACGGTCGGCACTCCCGCGCGGGCGACCTCGGCCGCATCGTGGAGCGGCCCGCTCGGGAGACGGTGGGACGCTCCGGCCACCTCCGTGATCGCCTCGTCCGCGAGCTCGATCAGCTGCTCGTCGAAGAGGATCGGCTCGATGCTCCAGATCCGCTCCCAGGACACCTCGATCCGCTCCTCGGCAGCGAACGTGTCCGCTGCGCGCCTGGCCTCGGCGAGCATCGCCGCAAGCTTCTCGGCATCGAGGTGCCGCTGGTCGAGCAGCTGCTCCGCGGTCTCGACCACCGAGGTGACGATCCCGGGCAGGCAGACGACGCCGCCGCTCGTGCAGACGGCGCCGTCGCCCGTCTCGGCGGCGATCCGCCGGATGTCGAGGGCCAGCTTCGCCGCCCCCGCGAGAGCGTCGCGCCGCTTGTCCATCGGCGTCGAGCCGGCATGGGCGGCCTGGCCCTTCCAGGTGATCCGGTGGCGCTCGACGCCGAACGTGCCGAGCACGACCCCGAGCGGCAGGTCGAGCGACTCGAGCACCGGGCCCTGCTCGATGTGCAGCTCGAGGTAGGCGACCGCGTTCGCCAGCTGCGCACGGGCGTCCGTCGCGCGGTCGAGGTCGACGCCGTGGGCCGCGAGCGCCTCGGGAAGCGAGATGCCGTCGCGGTCGCGGAGCTGCCTGAGCTCGGCCTGGTCCCTCATCGAGCCGGCGGCGGCGCTGGAGCCGAGCAGCGAGCGCCCGAAGCGGGCCCCCTCCTCGTCGGCCCAGTTGACCAGCCGGACGGTCAGCGGAGGCGTCCCCTCCTCGGCGATCCGGCGCAGCACCTCGACGCCGGCGAGCACGTTCAGAGAGCCGTCCAGCCACCCACCGTTCGGGACGGAGTCGATGTGACCGCCGATCAGGAGCGCCCGGTCGGAGGCGCCGGCGAGCGTGAACCACTGGTTCCCGGCCTCGTCGGTCTCCTCCTCGACCGGGACGCCGTCGAGCCTGCCGCGGAGCCATTCCCGCGCGGTCACCCATGTCGCGGTCCACGCGACACGCTGGGCACCGTTCTCGTCGCCCGTCAGCTCCCGGAGCTCTCGGAGCTCTGCGACCGTGCGGGACGGCTCGAGGGGCACGACTAGCCCTTGGCGTACTCTCCGGCGCTCTTGAACTCCACGCCCACGAACTCCTCGTCGCCGACGACCCACGCGTCGTGACCGGGCGCGATCACGTAGGCGTCGCCCGGCGCGATGTCGGCGGTAGTGCCGTCCTCGTGCTCGATGTGCATGCGCCCGGAGATCGCGTACCCGAGATGCTCGGCCTGGCAGCTCTCCGTCCCGACCACCGGCTTGATGCACTCCGACCACCGCCATCCGGGCTGCAGGGTCAGGCGACCGACCTCCGTGCTCCCGACCCGGACGACGTCCATAGTCGTCTTGTCCGGCCTCCGAACTTCGTCCGGAGCATCCATGCTCTTCGACTCGACACCGGCCATCTCGACCTCCTTCTCGGGAATGCCCCTGTGCGAACCATAAAAGGGACGGCGCCTGGATGCCCCGTCTTCGGTGCGACGAGGGCGGTCACCGGGACCGCCCTCGTCTGAGCCGTGGTCCTACGGCGTCGTCGCCGTCCAGGTGACGGCACCCGACGAGCAATGGACGACCGATCCGTCGTCCATGTTGACGGAGAAGTTCACCGTCAGCGTTCCGGAGGCGTTCGCAGGTACCGCCAGCTGGCCGTTGACGAGCACCTCGAGCGCTCCGGCGGCGTCCGACTCGCTGCCGTGTGCCGTGAAGCCCCATGTGGGCGTCATCGGGATCGGGCCGGGGAACGTCGCCGAGAAGTTCCGGAGCATCACCGGAACCTCGGAGCACGTGAGGTCGGCGACCACCTGCAGGGTGGTCAGGCCGGCGAGATCGGCCCCGACGTCGAACGAGATCGCCTTCCCCTGCGCGGTCGAGCCGGCGTAGTGGCCGCTCTTCGGCGCGACGTCGTCGTTCTTGATCGTGCCGGTGGCACTCGCGGTGGCGATGGTGGCGTTGACGGGGCCCGAGAGCGTGACGCTCAGGGTCTCGTCGGTCTCGACCGTCGTGTCGCCGACGACGCTGACGGACACGGACTTCGCCTTCTCGCCGGGCTTGAAGGTCAGCGTGCCGTTCGCCGGTGCGTAGTCACCGGGTGCGGTTGCGCTGCCGTCGGAGGTCGCGAATGCGACCGTCACCGTCTGGGGGCTCGCAGCCGACAGGGTGACCGGGAACGACAAGGTCGCGTTTCCGGTGTTCCCCTCGGTCACCGACGCGCCGGCGATCGAGACCGCCGGCTTCGGCATCTGCCTGACGGCGAAGGTCGAGATCTTCGTCGTCGACTTGACCCCGGACTTGATCGTCACCTTGACCCGCACCTGCGTCGCGGTCGCCGGGACGACGAACGACAGCCGGGCGTACCCGGCCCTGAACGACTCCGTGTGCGCGATGACCTTCCCGCTGCTGGACGGGTCGCACATCATCCGCCCCGCCGTCAGAGCCTTGCCGTTGTCGCTCCGTGTCACCTTGTAGGAGACGGTGAGCCGCTTGCCGGCGACGGCCCTTGCCGGCACAGTTGTGGGCTGCCCGATCACCGGCTTGACCACCGGCGGCGAAGTTCCGCTCGCCGCGGGTGCGGCTACGGTGATCGCCGCGCCCCCCAGGACGAGCAGCCCGATGCACGTGAGCACGCGCTTTCCGGGAACCATGGCCTCTCCCTTCCCGTCGCTCGAAAAGGTGACTCTCGTTGCGTTCGGGGGCCCGGTCATCGGTCTGAACGCGGTTCACGTCGTGGACGTCTACGGAGTCAGGATCGACCGGCCCAAATCGACCACTCGACGGTGAGTACGATCGGCCTGTGGAGGACACCTCCGACGTCGCGATCGTCGGCGGCGGCGCGATCGGCGCCTGTTGTGCCCTCGAACTCGCCCGGCGCGGCGCCGACGTGACGCTCTACGAGCGCGGCCCGGCGCTCGCCTCGGGCTGCTCGGCCGGAAACGCCGGGCTGATCTGCCCGAGCCATTCGAACCCGATCGCGAACCCCGCGTCGCTGCGGAACGGCCTGCGGTGGATGTGGAAGCGCGACAGCCCCTTCTACCTCCGCCCGCGGCCGGCGGTGCTGCCCTGGCTCGCCCGCTTCGCGCTCGCTTCCCGGCATTCGGAGCAGGGCGCGACCGCGATCCGCGAGCTCTCGACCGCCGGCCTCGAGCTGCACGCGGCGCTCCGCGCCGAGGTGGACACGACGTTCGAGCGCTCCGGGACACTGAACGTCTACGAGACGCAGGAGGGGCTCGAGGCGGAGACGCGGGCGGCAGCCCGCTCCGGGCTGCCGTTCGAAATCTTCGACGCGGACGGGACGCGCGCGCTCGAACCGGCGCTGGTCGGTCCCGTCGCGGGCTCGGTGCGTTATCCCCGCGAGGGACGGGTCGATCCGAGGCGTTTCGTCGAGGCTGTGGGCCGCGCCGCCGCGGAGGCCGGCGCCGAGATCCGCACGGGCGCCGAGATCCGGTCGCTCGACGAACTCGACGCCGGCACGGTCGTGGTTGCTGCCGGTGCCTGGTCGAAGCGGCTGGTCCCGCTGCCGCTCGAGGGCGGCAAGGGCTACCACGTCGACTTCGGGCGGTCCAACGACGACCCGCGCATGCCCGTCTGGGTACAGGAGACGTGGACGATCGCAACGCCGCTTCCGGACCGGCTCAGGCTCGCAGGGACGCTCGAGCTCGCCGGGCTCGACCTGTCGGTCTCCGCGCGGCGCGTCGCGACCATCCGTGAGGGTGGGGAGCGCTGGTTCCGCAGCCTCCGCGGCCGCCGCGTGCTGGAGACCTGGGCGGGCCTGCGCCCGTGCCTTCCGGACGGGCTGCCCGCGATCGGCCGGCTCGGGGGGATCGTGGTCGCGACCGGCCACGCGATGAAGGGGATCTTGCTGGCGCCGATCACGGGCCGCCTCGTCGCCCAGCTCGTCGCCGGCGAGACGACCGACCATGACCTGGCGCCTTTCCGGCCCGACCGGTTCTCGCGAGGCCCGTGGCGCCCGTAGCGGGATCCCCGGTGAAGGAGAAGAGTCCACGCGTTTCCCCGCACGCTCTTCGCCGGAGTGCTGCCCGTCGTGGGCCGGCGGCGTCGCCCTCCTCGTCCTCGCTTCGGGGCCGCGTGAGACGGTGAAGATCGCGATCGTCGGTGCCGGCGCGATGGGGTCCGTGTACGCCGGGCTGCTCGGCGGCGCCGGCCACGAGATCTGGGCCGTCGACCCGTGGCGGGAGCACGTCGACGCGATCCGCGAGCACGGGCTGCGGGTCGAGGGAGCGAGCGGGGATCGGACGGTCCGGATCAACGCCACCACCGACCCGGTCGAGGCGGGCGAGGCCGAGCTCGTCGTGCTCGCGACGAAGGCGATGGACGTGACCGCGGCCGCGGAGGACGCACGGCCGCTCGTCGGGGCGGAGACCCTCGTGCTCTCGATCCAGAACGGGCTGGGCGGCCCGGACGCCGCCGCGGCCGTCCTCGGCGGCAACCGGGTCGCGGTCGGCGTCGCCGGCGGGTTCGGCGCCTCGGTGGTCGCGCCGGGGCATGTCCACCACCACGGCTTCGAGCTCGTCCGAATGGGCGAGCGGACCGGGCCCGTCACACCGAGGATCGAGGCGGTCGCCGAGGTCTGGCGTGACGCCGGCTTCACGGTGCGGACCTACGACGACGTCCGCCGGCTCGTCTGGGAGAAGCTCGTCTGCAACGTCGCCTTCGGCGGAACCTGCTCCGTCCTCGGTCGGACGATCGGCGAGGTGATCGCAGACGACGCTGCCTGGTCGGTCGCGTCGCGCTGCGCGGCCGAGGCGTTCGAGGTCGCGCAGGCGCTCGGGATCGAGCTGGAGTTCGACGATCCGGCCGCCCATGCGCGCGAGTTCGGCCTCGCGATAGCCGCGGCGAAGCCCTCCATGCTGCTGGACCTGGAGGCGGGCAGGCGCACCGAGGTGGACTTCATCAACGGCGCTGTCCCCCGCGCCGGCCGCGAGGTCGGGGTGGAGGCACCGGCGAACGAGACTGTCGGCGCGCTCGTACGCGCCCTCGAGCGGACGTAGGATTGACCGGTGTCCGGGACGGTCGACGGCGTCCTCGAGGATCTGAGAGTTGCGCTCGACGCCGACCGCGTCACGCTCCGACGAGACCTCCCCGGCGGGTACGCCTTTCCCGTGACGGACGAGGCCCTGGGGACGGACGTCGTGTCGTTGCGCGCCGAGCGGACGGTCGATCTCCGGACCCAGCCGGTCGTGGCCCTGCTCCGGCGCGGCGAGCAGGTCGTCCAGGACGACACCCGCAGCGCCTTCGACGACCCGGCGTTCCACCGCATGCTGGACGCCTACGGCGGCCTCGCCGCGCAGATCGTGACGCCGGTCTTCGCGGACGGCCGGCTGGAGGCGATCATCTCCGTCCACGTGCTCGGCGAGACGCGGTCGTGGAGCGACGAGGACGCAAAGACCTGTCGCGGCGCAGCCGCCCGCGTGCAGGAGCTCCTCTGATGCACAACCGCTGGCACCCCGACCTCGAGTCGGTCGCCGAGGTCGCGCCGGGCGACGAGATCCGGCTCGAGTGCTTGGACGGCCTCGACGGCCAGCTGACCCGCGAGAGCTCGCACGCCGACGCCGGCACCCTCGACCTCGGGCTCGGCCATCCGCTGACAGGCCCGGTGTACATCACCGGAGCGGAGCCCGGCGACGTGCTCGAGATCGAGCTGCTCGCCTACGAGACGGACGACTTCGGGACGACCGCGGTGATCCCGGGCTTCGGCTACCTCGCCGACCTCTTCCCCGACCCCTACCTGGTCAAGTGGGAGATCACGGACGGACTGGCACGATCGGCCGAGCTTCCGGGCGTCGCCGTCCCCGAGGAGACATTTGCGGGCGTGATCGGCGTCGCCCCCTCACACGAGCGCCTCGAGGCGGTTCGCCGACGCGAAGAGGAGCTGCGTGGGCGCGGACAGCCGGTCGCCGACTCAATGCCCGAGAGCGCAGTACCACCGGAGGCGGCCGGCGGGCTGCGCACGATCCCGCCACGCGAGCTCGGTGGGAACCTCGACATCCGCCAGCTCGTCGCCGGGAGCCGGCTGTGGCTGCCGGTCGACGTTCCCGGAGCGCTCTTCTCGGTCGGCGACCTCCACTTCGCCCAGGGCGACGGGGAGGTCTGCGGGACGGCGATCGAGGTCGCGGGCGCCGTCACCGTCCGGTTCGGGGTGATCGAGAGCGCCGCGGAACGCTCGCGCTACCCGACGTTCGAGACGCCGGGACGGCCGGCGCGCGGATCCTTCGCGACGACCGGCATCCCGGTCGACGTCGGCATGGATCTGAACGCCGCTGCCAGAGAAGCGCTGCTGGAGATAATCGACCACCTCGAGCGGACGTACGGCTTCGCCCGTCCGGCCGCCTACGCGCTCTGCAGCGCCTGCGTGGACCTGCGCGTGTCCGAGGTCGTGGATGTGCCGTATCCGGTCGTGTCGGCACTGCTCCCGCTCGACGTGTTCGAGTCGAGTTAGGTCCATGCGTTGTCGTAATCACAACGATTCTCCTGCAGACGGCGGCCTTTTCGTGTCCACAAGGTCGGGGACGACGAGCGCTTCTCCGACTTTAGGCAGAGGAGTGAGAAGTTAGGCAGCGCAGACCGGCACCCCTGCCGATGTCAGCGGGGGCCCGGCGACCTACCGTCGGGGCATGTACTCGAGCCCATCGACTGGAGGAGACATGGACGCAACGATCGCACGCATCCGGTTCACCGACGGGCGCACCGCCCCGTTCGCCCCGGCCGCTGCTGCCGCGGCCGTGCGGCGAGCAATCCGGCAAGCGGCGCAGCGATCGCCGCCGGCTCGGATCACCCGGTGTTCCGCACGCCCGACGCGGCCAGCCACCTGGTGCTCACCACTCGCGGCGAGCAGAATCGGCTCCTGGACGCCGGCTTCTGCTCACACCACAGGTAACCCGCCCTCGCCCTCGAGCGCCCCCAGACGTTGCCGACCGCGTCCCGTCGCACGTCCAGCCCTGCCTCGGCCATCCAGGCGGCGACGATCCTGGGCGGCGTGACCCATTCCGGCGAGTACTCGGTCCGCCACACTCCGGTGTCCCCGTGCGCCCGTCGCGCGCGAGCTCGAGCAGCGGCCGCTCGACGAGGCCCGCGTCGACGTCGATCGCCATGCGGAAGGCACCTCCCGCCCGGGGAGCTAGCTCTTCAGCGGCACCGCGTAGCAGGGAGACGGCGCGCCGGTCGCGCCTCGCAGCTTGAGCGGGAAGCACAGGAACGCGAACTCGTACTGCTTCTCGGCCGCGATCTCCTCCATGTTCACGACCTCGATGATGTTCGCGCCGGCCGTGGCGAACATGTAGCAGTGCACCGGCAGGAAGACGTCGGGCTCCTCCGACGGGAGCACCTCGAGCGCGATCGAGTCGGCGCCGATGCACATCGCTCCCATCTCCTCGCACAGCCACTTCGTCGCGGCCAGGCCGAGCCCGGGCGGGCTGAGCAGGTAGCCGTCGAAGTCCGGCCACTTCGTCATCCGTCCGGTGCGCACCAGGACGACGCTCTTCGGCTGGATCGTCACGCCCTGCTCGCTCGCCGAGCGCTGCAGGTCGTCGACCGTGATCGGGTAGCCGTCGGGGAGGCAGTCCACGCCGTGCAGCCCGGCGACGTCCAGCAGCACGCCCCGGGCGATGATCGGCGGGTACTTCTCGGGGCCGCCCCTGTTCCAGACCCGGCTGCCGAGGTCGGCGTCGGCTGTCCACCCGTTCCAGAATCGACCGTAGAAGCCGAGGTGGTTGAACGTGTCGATGTGCGTGCCGCAGTGGGTGTACAGGTGGATCGAGTCGCCGCAGTAGGAGTACTTCTCGTGGACATGCGAGCCGACGCCGGAGAGGTTGTCGTTGATCGACCCCTGCGGCGTGTGGGTCATCCAGATCCCGTACGGGGGATCGCCGGCCGCCACCCACGACGGCATGCCGAGGAAGTACTCGACGTTCAGGTCGAAGACGTGGGAGCCGTCGAGGTGCTCGAGGATCGCCTTGTTCGTCTCGGGCGTGATCCAGTTCAGCCGGCCGATCTCGTCGTCCGGACCCCAGGGGCTCTTCGAGACCTTCACACCGTCCCGGTCGAGGATCGGCTCGAACACGTATTCACTCACGGTGCCCTCCTTGTGCGTCGGCGGTCTGCAGCTCCTCGACGAGCGCGCCGTAGAGCTCCGGCCGCCGGTGGCCGAACAGGTAGAGCTCGTACTCGCCCGGAATCACGTAGTCCTTGTCCCGCGCCTTCTCGAGATCGACCTCGCCGACGAGCAGCACCTCTTCGGTCGGATCCGCCTCGGCGAGGCGAACCCCGTACGGGTCGACGATCTGGCTCCGGCCGCAGAACTCTCCCCACCGCTCCTTCCCGACGCGGTTCGCGGTCAGCAGGTAGATGCGGTTCTCCGCCGCCCGTGCGAGGGTGATCACCTCCGTCTGCACCTTCGCCGCCGTCGGGAAGTTCGTCGGATGGGCGACGAGGTCGGCGCCGTGAAGCGCGAGCGTACGCGTCACCTCGGGGAAGCGGAGGTCGTAGCAGATCTCGACGCCGATCCGGCCGAGTCCCGTGTCCCAGACGTGGAGCTCGTCGCCGGGGGTGGTGAAGCGGTCGACCCCCAAAAACGGCAGATGGGTCTTCCAGTAGGTGCCGACCAGACCCTCCGGCCCGACGAGCACGGCGGCGTTGCGGAGCCGGTCGCCGTCGCGCTCGAGCAACCCGCAGACCGCATGCATCCCCAGACGCGCGCACTCCCGCTCGAGCGTCTCGACGGAAGGGCCGGGCACCTCCTCGGCGAACTCCATTCCCTCCTCCAGGCTCTCGAACATGTAGCCGGGGATCGCGCACTCGGGCAGGACGAGCAGCTCGGCGCCGGCCGCCGCCGCCTCCTCGAGCCGCCCGAGGCAGATCTCCAGGTTCCGCTCCGGCTCGCCGAGTTTCGGATCGAGCTGGGCAACCGCGACTTTCGTCACAGGGCGAGTCTATTAGTCTGACATTCGGATGACCAGCGCCCGCTTCTACTACGACGTCGTCTGCCCGTACTCGTACATGGAGTCCCACGTCGTCGAGGCGGCCGAGGACGCGGGCGAGGTCGAGGTCGAGTGGCTGCCGTTCGAGCTCCGGCCCGCGCCTCGGCCGTTGCTCGAGGTGCGCGGAGACCACCTGCGGACCGACTGGACCGTGAACGTGTACGCACGTGCGCAGGCGATGGAGATCGAGATCCACCTGCCCCGCCACCAGCCTCGTTCGACGCTCCCGCTCGCCGCCTGCCTGTGGGCCGGTGACCACGGGCGCCTGCGCCCGTTCAAGCACGCGCTCTACGAGGCCTTCTTCTGCGAGGGCGAGGACATCGCCACGGACGCCCAGATCGCCCGCGCGGCCACGCGTGCCGACCTCGACCCGGAAGGAGCGGTCGCCGCCGCCTACGACCCCGAGCGGTTCCGCCGGATCGCCGCGATCCGGGCCGACGCCGAGGCCGCCGGCGTCAGAGGCGTTCCCTCGCTCCTGGCGGCCGACGGGTCGACCCACTGGGGAATGGGCGGGCTCGAGCGCCTCCGGCGGGGCGAGCCGCTCGTGCCTCGATCCGCCTAGCCGAGGTCGAGCACGTCGAAGCGGCGCACCTCGGGCTCGAGCCCGATCTTCCGCATCAGCTCGGTGCCGCGCGGTACGTCCGCCTCGGCGAGGTAGCGGTCGAGCGTCTCAGCGTCGCGCCACACGGCGAGCAGCCGGCCGTGACCGTCGCCGTACGCGAGCAGGGCGGTGACAACGCCCTCGGGGCGGGTCGCGCGCCCCTCCTCCATCAGCCGGGCGAGCTCGGCCGCCTGCTCCGAGGTCATGTCCGCCTCGAAGCTGATGCCGGCGTACCTCATGTCGAGATCATCTTCTTCTCCACGCCGACGCCCGCCGCGACCGCGCGCTCGTACTCGAGGGGCACGGTCGCCGAGTCCTGGAGCGCGATCCCGGTCGAGTCGAACACCGTCACCTGGTCGTCCGACTGCCGGCCTTCCAGCTCCCCGCAGATCACCTTCCCGATCTCGCCGGCGACGTCGTCCTCGCCGATCAGGCCCTCGGAGAGCGGGACGTTGATCTCCCCGTCCTCGCGACACTGCCTGATGTCGTCGACGAGGACCCTCCCGCGGAGGAGCGTGCGAGGGTCGATCTCCTGCTCGCCCTTCAGGTCGGCCCCGAGAGCGGCGATGTGGGCGCCGTCCTTCACCCAGGCATCGTCGACGATCCACGCCCGCGCATGCGTCCCGGTGACGATCACGTCGGCGCCCTCGACCGCGGTGCGCACGTCGGTCGTGCCGGCGATTCGCAGGTGCGGGTACTTCGGCGCCTCCTCGGCCAGGAACCGGTCGACCGACTCCTGGGTCCGGCTCCAGACCCGGACGTCGTCCCAGTCGAACACCGTGTCGCACGTCGCCAGTGTCCCTCGTCCGACGAGGCCGCTGCCGAGGATCGCGAGCACCTTCGAGTCCTTCCGGGCGAGCCACCTCGCGGACACGGCCGCGGAGGCGCCCGTGCGCATCAGCGTGTGGAAGGAACCGTCGCAGATCGCGAGCGGGAAGCCGGTCTCGGGATGCGTGTAGACGAGGATCGAGAAGACGGCGGGCAGCTCGTACCTCGCGTTCTCCTCGCGGATCGAAACCCACTTGCAGGCCGCGGCCTCCGGCTCCTCGATGTACGAGGGCATGACCTCCCACTCACCGCGGTAGCGGTCGAGCACGATGTGCCCCTTGGGCTCCATGTAGACGCGCCCGAGCCCGTGCATCCGGAAGGCGTGCTCGACGCAGTCGACGTACTCGGCGGGGCTCAGGAGCCCGACCATGTCCGACCAGCCGAGGATCAGCGTCTTCCGGTTCCGCCAGCTCTCCGCGATGGGCCGACTCTACGACAAGGTCTAGAGTCTCGTCTGATGAACCGCGAGGAGAGCGCACGGCGGATCGAGCGGGACATCGAGACGCTCTCCGGCCCCGACTACACCCTCTCCGACGAGGCGATCCGGCGGTACGCGTACACCGACGTGTACCGGAACACGCTTGCCTGGTTCACCCGCGAGCTGGAGGCGCTCGGCTTCACCGTCGAGCAGGATCCAGTCGGGACGCTCGCCGCCCGCAACCGGCCGAAAGGGGAGCCCGTGTTCGGGCTCGGCTCGCACTGCGATTCCAACCGGAACGGCGGGCGCTACGACGGGACGATGGGAGTGGTGACGGCGCTCGAGGTCTGCCGGCTGAACGAGGAGCTCGGCCACGCCCTGCCGTTGCAGTTGATCTCGTGGCTCGAGGAGGAAGGATCGGGCTTCGGCCAGATGCTGCTCGGCAGCCGGATCATGGCGCAGCGCGTCTCCGAGGAGGATTTGAAGGAGCGCTTCCGCGCGATCGACGACAGCCGCAGCTTCTGGGAGCACGCGCAGGAGGCGGGGTACGAGCCCGGACGCTGGCGGGACTGCGCGCACGTGATCGACGACCTCACGGGCTGGATCGAGATGCACATCGAGCAGGCGCGGGTGTTGCAGGACACCGGCAACCGGATCGGCCTCGTGACCGCGATCGCCGGGTACGTGCACGCGGACGTCGCCGTCACCGGCCGCGGCGACCACGCGGGCGCGACGCCGATGGACTTCCGCCTCGACCCGACCCTGCCGCTCGCGGAGAGCGTCATCGAGCTCGAGCGGCTCGCCCGCGCGGCCGGGAAGGGAACGGTCGGCACCGTCGGGGAGATCGAGGTCGACCCGGGGATCATCAACGCGATCGCCGCGCGACTCCGGTTCTCCCTCGACATCCGCGGCCCGGACGACGACGCCTACCGCGGCGTCGCGCGCGAGATCGAGGCCTTCGCCGGCGATGCGGCGCGGAAGCGCGGGATGAGCGCCGAGTACCGCGAGCGGCAGAGCCTGCCGGCCACGCCGATGGACGGCCGGATCGTCTCCGCCCTCGAGGAGGCGTCGGTTGCCACCGGGGAGCCATACATGCGGATGCACTCGGGCGCCGCCCACGACACGATGTGCGTCGCCGACCGCGTCCCCACCGCCATGGTCTTCGTCCCGTGCCGCGACGGGATCAGTCACCACCCCGACGAGGACGCCGACCCGTACGACGCCGCGCTCGCCGCGGAGATCATCCTGAACGCCGTTCAGACGCTCTCGCGCGCGTAGGAGACCAGGCCGCCGGCGAGCAGGATCGCCCGCTCGCGGCCGGTCAGCTCGAGCCCGAGTCGGACCTCACCGCGCGGGGTGACGGCGACGACCTCGCGCCGGCCCGCGCCGACGGCCTCGGCAAGCCCGTCGATCCGCCACTCGTCTCCCTCCTCGACGGGAGGCTCGTCGACCAGGACGAGAGGCGGGATCGCCTGGGCGATCAGGTTCGAGCGGTGGATCCGGGCGAAGCTCTTCGCGACGACCGCGCGGACGCCGAGGTGGAGGGCCGCGAACGCGGCCTGCTCGCGGGAGGAGCCCTGGCCGTAGTTGTGCCCGCCGACGACGATGCCGCCGCCCCAGGCCTCGGCCCTCGCCGCGAACTCGGGATCGAAGCGCCGGAACATGTGCCGGGCGCAGGCGGGGATGTTCGACCAGATCGCGAGCCCGAGCACGCCGTCCGGCGCCATGTCGCCGGTCGAGACGTCGTCCGGGACGACGATCAGCACGCGTCCGGCGACCGACTCCGGCACCGGCGACGGGGCAGGTGGGGGGACGATGTTCGTCCCCTTGACGAGCTCGATCCCGCGCCCGTCTCGTGGAGGGGGGACGAACTGCCGGTCGTCCAGAGCCGGGTCGCCGGTCGGGGCCTCGAGCGCGGGCGGCTCGCCGAGCCGGCGCGGATCGGCGATCTCGCCGAGCACCGCCGTCGCCGCAGCCGTCGCGGGCGAGCACAGGTACACCTGGTCACCGGGAGTTCCGCTCCGGCCGGGGAAGTTGCGGTTGAAGGTGCGGACGGAGACGGCGCCCGAGGCGGGCGCCTGGCCCATCCCGATGCACGGACCGCACGCGGGCTCCAGCATGCGCGCTCCGGCGCCGACCAGGTCCGAGTACACGCCGGCGCGCACGATCGTGTCGAGGATCTGCCGGGACCCGGGCGTGACGGTGAGATCGAGATCCGGGTGCACCGAGCGTCCGCGCAGGACGGCGGCGACGGTGGCGAGATCCTCGAACGACGAGTTGACCGAGCTGCCGACGCACACCTGCTTCGTCGGCGTCCCGGAGACCTCCCGCACCGGGACGACGTTGCCCGGCGACGACGGCAGCGCGATCAACGGCTCGAGCGCGCCGAGCTCGATCGTCTCCTGCTCGCCGTAGGCCGCGCCGGGGTCAGCCGACAGCGGGACGAACTCGTCCTCCCGCCCCTGGCCCGCCAGCCATGCGCGCGTCCGCTCGTCGGCGGGGAAGATCCCCGTCGTCGCCCCCGTCTCCATGACCATGTTGCAGATCGTCCCGCGGTCGGTCGCGCTCAGCGTCGCCACGCCCTCGCCGTGGAACTCGAAGATCCGCCCGCGGCCTCCCCGGACGCCGCGCCGCCGCAGCAGCTCGAGGACGATGTCCTTCGACTGCACCCAGGCAGGCAGCGAGCCTCGCAGCTCGACGCCGACGACGACCGGGCGCTCGACGGGGAAAGGCCTTCCGGCCATGGCGACCGCGACCTCGGTCGCGCCCGCGCCGATCGCGAGCATCCCGAGCGCACCCGCCATCGTCGTGTGGCTGTCGGCACCGACGAGCACCCACCCCGGGCGTGCGAACCGCTCCAGGTGGAGATAGTGCGCGATCCCGTTCCCCGGACGCGAGTAGAGCGCGCCGAACCGCGCTGCCCAGCTCCGCAGGTACGCGTGGTCCTCGGGGTTCTTGTTGTCGAACTGGAGGACGTTGTGGTCGACGTAGGAGACGGTGGGGACCGCGATCCGGTCGAGGCCGAGCTGCTCGAACTGGAGGCAGGCCATCGTGCCGGTCGCGTCCTCGAGCAGGATCTGGTCGACCCGGAGCTCGATCTCCTCCTCCGAGCCTCCGACGAGGTGCTCGGAGATGATCTTCTCCGTGAGCGTCCGCGAGCCGGCCACGGCGAGAGCGTAATCCTTGGGAGCCGTCCTCTTCGCCGTGCTCGCGGGCGCGCTGTTCGGCGTCTTCGCGGTCGTCATCCGGCGTGGCCTGCACGGCGGGGGCGACCCCGTGCTCGGCGCGCTGGTCGTCACCGGCATCGGCGTCCTGGTGTCGGCGGCGCTCGCGAGCGGGTCGGCTGCCGCCGGCGACGTACACCCCGGCGACTTGTGGCCGTTCCTGCTGATCGGCGGGCTGGTTCCGGGCACGACGCAGATCCTCTTCATCGTCGCGATCCGCGACATCGGGCCGTCGCGCGTCGCGATCCTGATCGGCACCGCGCCGCTGATGTCGGTCGCGATCGCGCTCGCGCTGCTCGGCGAGCCGTTCCAGCCGCTGCTCCTGCTCGGGACGGTGCTCGTGGTCGCCGGCGGCGCCGTGCTCGTCCGCGAGCGGTCGCGGCCGGAGCACTTCCGCGCCGTCGGCGCGGTGCTCGCGCTCGTCTGCGCGGCGTTGTTCGCCGTCCGGGACAACGTCGCCCGCTGGGCCGCCCGCGACACGCATCCGCCGCCTCTCGCCGCCTCGGCCGCCGCGCTGCTCGGCTCCTTCCTGGTCGTCCTCGTCTACGTGCTGCTCCGGCGGCGCGAGGCGCTGCACGCGCACCTGCGCGCGGCGCTGCCCGCCTTCGCACTCGCAGGGGTGATCCTCGGGCTCGCTTACTCCTCCCTGCTGGAGGCCTTCGACCGGGGCCGGGTGTCGATCGTCGCACCGCTGAATGCGACGCAGTCGCTGTGGGCGGTGCTCTTCGCCGCCCTCCTGATCGGACGGCACAGCGAGCGGATCGGCCCGCGGCTCGTCTGTGCCGGCGTGCTCGTCGTCGCCGGCGGCGCGATCATCGGGATCGTGCGCTGAGCTCCGCCGCCCGCGCGGCGACCGCCTCCCCCACGGCGCGAGTCGACGCGTCGCCGCCCACGTCCCGCGTCCGCGGCCCTTCCCGGCAGACGTCCTCGAGCGCGGCCATCAGCGTGCGTGCGGCGCTCCCCTCTCCGATGTGCTCGAGCAGGAGCACGGCGCTCCAGATCGCCCCCGCCGGGTTCGCGATCCCCTGCCCGGCGATGTCGGGCGCGGATCCGTGCACCGGCTCGAAGAGACCCGGTTCGTCCGAGCCCGGGGCGACGTTGGCGCTCGCGGCCATGCCCATGCCGCCCTGGATCGCCGCCGCCAGGTCGGTGAGGATGTCGCCGAACAGGTTCGAGGCGACGACCACGTCGAGGCTCGTGGGGTCGCGCACCATCCGCGCCGCCAGCGCGTCGACGAGCACGCGTTCGTAGCGCACGCCGGGGAAGGCCGCGGCGACCTCGTCGCCGATCTCGTCCCAGAGCACGTAGCCGAAGCGGGAGGCGTTCGACTTGGTCGCGCTCGTGACGACCCCGCGCCGCCGGCCGGCCAGCTCGAAGGCGTGACGGAGCACCCGCTCGACGCCCGAGCGGGTGAAGACGCTCGTCTCGATGCCCACCTCCGACGGCAGGCCCTGGTGCGCTCGGCCGCCGACACCCGAGTACTCCCCCTCCGTGTTCTCGCGCAGGAACAGCATGTCGACGTCGGCGGGCCCGCGGCCGGCCAGCGGGCCCGGGATGCCCTCCAGCAGGCGCACCGGGCGCAGGTTCGCCCAGAGGTCGAGCTGCTGCCGAAGCGCGAGGATCAGCCCCCAGAGCGAGACGTGGTCGGGCACGGAAGGGTCGCCGACCGCGCCCATCAGCACCGCGGCGTGGCCGGCGAGGGCCTCGCGCCAGTCGTCCGGCATCATCCGGCCGTACTCGTGCCAGTAGCCGGAGCCCCAGGGCAGCTCCGTCCACTCGATCCCGAGGCCGAGCGCGTCGACGGCCAGCCGCGCTTCGGCGACCACCTCCGGACCGACCCCGTCCCCGGGGAGGAGCGCGACCCGGGCCGTCACACGGCCGCGCCGACGGTCCCCGGCACGCTCTCGACGTACTCGAGGACGTCGTCGAGCGGCACAACGTCCGCGTACTTGGCGTTGATGTCGAACAGGTTCGCCTCGTGTGGCGCCTGCGCCCGGTCGGCGACGCACTCCCGCGGGACCAGCGTCGGGTAGCCGTACTGGAGCAGGTCGATCGCCGTCGCCCGGATGCATCCGCTCGTGGTCGCCCCGCAGAGGATCACCGAGTCCACTCCCTGGGAGACCAGGATCGACGGCAGGTTGGTGCCGAAGAATGCGGACGCCCCCTTCTTGAGCACGATCGTCTCGTCCTCGCGAGACTCGAGGCGCGGGTCGATCTCCACCCAGCGACCGCCGATCTGGAGGTCACCGAGCGACGGCACCTTCTGCAGCCAGAGGCCGCCGTCCTTCAGGCTCGGCTCGTAGCCGATCGTCGTGAAGATCACGGGGATCGCCTTCGCCCTGGCGGCGTCGAGCAACCGCTTCGTCGCCTCGACCGCGTCGGTCATGTCCGCTCCGAGCGTGCACTCCGGATCGGTGAACCCGCAGCTGAAGTCGACGACGAGGACGGCGGGACGCGACCCGAGCGTGACGCTCTGCCCGAGCCGCGCCGCCGCGTAGACCTCGCGCGCCTCTTCGTCGCTCACGCCGGCACCCTCTCCGTCGATCCGAGCTGCTCGCCGACGCGCGCCCGCTTGACGAACTGCCCGGCGCCGGCCTCGGCGACGAGCTCGTCGTTCTCGACGATCGTCTGGCCGCGCACGAGCACCACCTGGGGAGCACCCGTGACCTTCGTGCCCTCGAACAGGCTGTAGTTGACGTTCGAGTGGTGCGTCTCGGCCGAGATCGTCAGCGTCTTCTCCGGATCCCAGACGACGAGGTCGGCGTCGCTGCCGACCGCGATCGTGCCCTTGCGCGGGTAGAGCCCGAAGCGCTTGGCCACGTTCGTGGAGGTCAGCTCGACGAAGCGGTTCATCGAGATCCGCCCGGTGCGGACACCGAACTCGTGCAGCATGTGCAACCGGTTCTCGATCCCGGGCCCGCCGTTCGGCACGACCTGGAAGTCGCGGCCGTTGATCCCTTTCTGCTCCGGCCAGTCGAACGGGCAGTGGTCGGTCGAGACCACCGACAGCACGTCGTTCTGCAGCGCCTTCCACAGGTGCTCCTGCTCCGCCTTCGGCCGCGGCGGGGGCGTGTAGATGTACTTGGCGCCCTCCCAGTTCGGCTTCTCGAGCGCCGAATCGTCCACGAACAGGTACTGCGTGCACGTCTCGCCCCACACGTCCCAGCCCTTGTCGCGCGCGAGCGCGATCGGCTCGACCGCCGGCTGGCACGAGACGTGGACGACGTACAGGGCCGCTTTCGCGACCCGAGCCAGCTGGATCGCCCGGTTCGTCGCCTCCGCCTCGGTCTCCATCGGCCGGGTCCGCGCGTGCCAGATCGGGTCGCCCTTGCCGGCGGCGACGGCCTCCTTGACGATCACGTCGATCGCGTCGCCGTTCTCGGCGTGCACCATGACGAGGCCGCCGGTCTCGTTCGCGACCTGCATCGTCTTGAACAGCGTCTCGTCGTCGACCATGACCGCGCCCTTGTAGGCCATGAAGAGCTTGTACGAGGTGATCCCCTCGTCGGGCAGCTTTGCGAGCGCCTCGAGGCCGCCGCCTCCTTCGAGGTCGGTGACGCCGATGTGGAAGCCGACGTCGATCACCGGCTTGCAGCGGTCGATCTTCTCGAAGTAGTTCTCGAGCGCCTGCGGAAACGGCGTCCCCGGCGCCTGCATGCAGAAGTCGACGAGCGACGTGGTGCCGCCGAAGGCGGCGGCGACGGTGCCGGACGTGAAGTCGTCGCACGTCGTCGTCCCGCCGAAGAACATCTCGATGTGGGTGTGCGGGTCGATCGCCCCCGGGATCACATACTTTCCGCTCGCGTCGATCACCTTCTCGGCGTCCATGTCGAGCGACTGGCCGATCGTCGTGACGGTGCCGTTCTCGGCGTAGATGTCGCCGACGTAGTCGTCGGACGCGGTGACGATGCGCCCGCCCTTGATCAGCACGGACATGCGGTCTCCCTTCTACTCGGCGGTGTCGGTTGTATACAAGACCTCGCCGGAACCGGCGTCAACCGGCCTCCGCTCGTGCCAGGCGGTCAACCGCTGGAACTCCTCCGCGGCCGCCAGCGTGAGGCCGTCATCGCCGCGGCGGCCCATCAGCGCCAGGCCGACGGGGAGGCCGTCGACGAAGCCGCAGGGCACGGTCGTGACCGGAAGCCCGAGGAGGGCCGCCGGCGAGTTGTACGGCATGATCAGCAGCCGGTAGTCGTCCGGGATCGCGTCCAGGCGGGGCGCGACGATCGGCATCGTCGGCGCGGCCAGCAGGTCGAAGTCACCGAGCGCGCGTTCCCACAGCGACCGCACCCAGCGGCGGGCGCGGAGGCCGGTGACGTAGGCGGTCGACGGCAGGAGCAGCCCGGCGAGCAGGCGCGCGCGGACGTCCGGCCCGTAGTCGGCGAGACGGGTCCGGAGCCAGCCGAGGTGGGCGGCGGCCGCCTCGGGGAGCATGACGAGCTGGGTGATGGTCGCGATCTCCTCGTGCAGCGGGAGCGCGACCGGCTCGTGGTCGCCTGGCAGCGCGCGGCAGGCCTTCTCGCAGGCGGCGGCAACCTCGGGGACTGCCTGCTCGAAGAGTGCGGAGACGACGCCGACGCGGCGGACGGCGCCCGCTCCGAGCGACTGCCCCGCCATGATCTCCACCGCCCTCCGGCACTGCTCGGCGGTCCTGGCCAGGGGGCCGACCGCGTCGAGGCTCCACGCGACCGGGACGACACCGCCGGTCGGGACGAGCCCCGTGGAGGGCCGGTGACCGGTGACCCCGCACAGCGCGGCGGGGATGCGGATGGAGCCCGCCGTGTCGGTGCCGAGCGCGACGTCGACCAGCCCGGCGGCGACGGCCGCTCCGCTGCCGCCGCTCGAGCCCCCGGTCGCCCGCTCGAGGTCCCACGGGTTCCGGGCCGGGCCGAAGTGCGGACTGTTCGTAAGCGCACCGAGCGCGAACTCGTGCGTGTTCAGTTTCCCGACGATCGCCCCGCCGGCCGCCCGGAGACGGGCGACACACTCGGCGTCGCGCTCGGGAACGCGGTCGAGGATCTTCGAGGCGGCCCTCGTCGGCATGCCGGCGACGTCGATCACGTCCTTGACGCCGACGCGGAGGTCGCCGTCCTGCTCCTCCCGGTGGAGGAACGCGTTGTAGGGATCGAGGGTCACGGCGCCGTCTCGGAAGGGAGCCGTTCCTCGATCTCCGAGAGAGCGGGCAGGATCAGATCGAGGAAGCTCCGGACGCCCTCGAGGTCCTCCTCGGTGGGGTGGACGCCCTGGGCGGCAGCGGCTTCCCGCAGGCGTTCGACCGGGCTAGACTCGGACTCCATGCCCGTCTACGAGTACCGCTGCGACGCCTGCGACGAGCAGTTCGAGGAGTTCCTCTCCCTGTCGACGAAGCCCGCGCCGCCGTGTCCGAAGTGCGGGAGCAAGAAGGTCACGCGCCTATTCTCGCGGATCAACACCGAGTGGCTGCCGAGCGACGTCGCCTGGGACCGCGTCGGCCGCAGCTGGGACTAGGTAGGTGGCCTACGCCGACATCGGCGAGGGTGTGCGGCTCTACCACGAGCTGACAGGGCCCGACGACGGCCCGGTCGTCCTCCAGTTCGGCGGCGGGCTGTTCGGACGGCACAACTTCGGCCTCGTCAACGACGGCTTCCGCGACCGCGGCTTCCGCCTCCTGTCCTTCGACGCGCGCGGGTACGGCGCGTCGTCCTGCCCGCGCGAGGCGTACACGATCGAAGGCTGGGCCGCGGACGGCCCGGCGCTCCTGGACGCGGTCGGCCTCGACCGTGTCCTCGTGCACGGCACCTCGATGGGCGGGATGATCGCAATCGCCTTCACCGCCCTCTACCCGGAGCGGACGATCGCCGCCTGCGCCGACGTGGCCTTCGCGAAGGCCGACATCTATCGGCGCACGGTGTTCCGCGTCTGGCGCCGGATGGCGGAGGAGATGGCGTGGGACGAGTTCTCCGACCACGTGACGACCCAGGCCGTGGGCGCCGCCTTCATGGAGAGCCCCGCGGGCGAGAACATCTTCCAGCTCGTCCGCGACATCGTCGGCCTCAACGACCCGTACACGGTGCGGCAAGCCTGCCTGGCGATGGAGAACATGGACCTCTCGCCGCTCGTCCCGAAGATCGCGCGGCCGCTGCTGATGACGAACGGCACCCACGACGTGCTCTGCCCGCCCGACCTCGCCCCGAGCGGGCTGGGTGCGCGGAAGATGGCGGAGACGAACGAGCTGATCGAGCTGGTCGAGTTCCCCGACATCGGCCACGCCGACCTGGTCGAGTGCCCGCAGGACGCGATCCGGATCGTCGGCGACTTCTTCGACCGAGCGCTGGCTCGCGAATAGCGAGCCCGGGGACTACTTCAGCGGGTTCGTCCCCGCCATCCAGATGATCACGCGGGAGAACTTTCCGTCCGCGTCGATGTCGAAGAAGTTGCAGTTGTGCATGTCGTTCTTCGTCCCGTCGTTCAGCTCGCCGATGTAGCTCTGCTCGGTCGCGACCTTGCCCGCCCCCGGCTCCACGACGATGTTCTTGATCTCGTGGAAGATCGAGACGGAGCTGGCGCAGAAGTCGGTGAACATGCGCCGGATCTCCTCCGCGCCGGAGAAGACCGCGTGGTCGGTCTGCACGGTCATGATCGCGTCGTCGGCGAAGTGCGAGAGGATCGCGTCGACGTCCTTGGCGTCGACCGCCTTGAAGTAGCTGTCCGGAAGGGCGGCGAGCTGCTCGCGGGTCAGCGGCTGCGTCTGGGTGGCCACGATGCCTCCTCGACTCGAATGTCAGACTTCCGGACGCGAGTCTAGACGACCTCGGCCGGCGGGTGGTGCTCGTGCCAGTGGCGCGCGATCTCTGCGCGGGTCGTCACCCAGACGTCCGGGCGCGACCCGACGTGAGCCAGGAAGCGGTCGAGCGCCCTCGCCCGACCCGGCCTGCCGACGATACGGCAGTGCATTCCGACGTTCATCATCCTCCCGCCTTCCTCGTACAGCTGCTCGAACGTGTCGACGAGGTAGGCGAGGAAGTCGTCGCCGGTCGCGAAGCCGTTCGGGATCAGGAACTTGAAGTCGTTCGCGTCGAGGGTGTACGGGATCACGAGGTGATGCCGCCCGGCCACGTCGACCCAGTACGGGAGCTCGTCCGCATAGTCGTCCGAGTCGTAGAGGAACCCGCCCTCCTCGACGACGAGCCGCCGGGTGTGCTCGGAGGTCCGGCCCGTGTACCAGCCGACCGGACGCGTGCCGCAGGTTTGCTCGATCGCCTCGATTGCGCGATGCAGGTGCTCGCGCTCGTCCTCCTCCGAGAAGCCCGCGTAGTCGATCCAGCGCCACCCGTGGCTCGCCACCTCCCAGCCGGCATCGACCATCGCCCGCGCCGCGTCCGGGTTCCGCTCGATCGCGCGGCCGACCGCATAGACGGTCAGCGGCAGGCAGTGGGCGGTGAAGATCCGATGCACGCGCCAGAACCCGGCCCTGCTCCCGAACTCGAACATCGACTCGGTGGCGAGACTGCGACGGCCGACGGCCGGTGCGGCGCCGACCACTTCGTGCAGGTACGACTCCGACTCGCCGTCGCCCTCGAGCAGCGACCGCTCGCCGCCCTCCTCGTAGTTGAGCACGAAGCTGACGGCGAGCCTCGCGCCGCCCGGCCAGCGCGGATCCGGGGGCGACGCGCTGTAGCCGACGAGGTCGCGGCCGCTCACGTCCGCCGTGCCACCGCCTCGATCTCGATCAGCACGCCGGGCGGAAGCCCCGCCTGCACCGAGGTCCGGGCGGGGTAGGGCCGGTCGAAGAACTCGACGTAGACCTCGTTGTAGCCCGGGAAGTCCCCGAGGTCGGCGAGGTAGGCGTTCACCTTGACGACGTCGTCCATGGTGCAGCCCGCCGCCTCGAGACACGTCCGGACGTTCTCGAGCGTCTGCCGCGCCTGCTCCGCGATCCCGCCCTCGACCAGGTTGCCGTCCGAGTCGTGGGCGATCTGGCCCGCCGTGTAGACCGTGTCGCCCGACACCACGACGGGCGAGTAGGGCGGCGTCGGGACCGCCAGCCCTTCAGGTTGCAGCGCCTGCCTCGGCACCTCGCTCTCCTTTCGACTCGACTCCGAACACCCCCGCGTCGGCCAGCTCGCGTATCCGCCCGCGGTCGTATCCGCACACCTCGGCCAGGACCTGCTCCGTGTGCTCGCCGCGCGCCGGCGCCGGCCGCACCGGCGGCTCGGGCCCGGACAGGCGCAGCGGCGAGGCGACCTGGCGCACCGTTCCCAGCCGGGGGTGCTCGTACTCGACGAGCCGCGCCTCGTCGATCGCGGCGGCCACGTCGTTGACCGGCGCGCACGGGACGCCCGCCGCCCCGAGCACCTCGAGCCACTCTACGCTCGACCGACTGCGGAACACGTCGTCGAGGATCGGGGACAGCTCGTCGCGCCTCCGGTCGCGGTCGCCGAAGCTCGGGAACTGCACGGCGAGGTCCGGGCGACCGATCGTCTCGCAGAGAAGCGTCCAGAACTTCTCCTTTGGGCAGGCGACGACGATCCAGCCGTCGGCCGTCTCGAAGTTCTGGAAGGGAACGATCGACGGATGGGCCGAGTTGCGGCGGCGGGGCGGCGTGTACCCGCGCGAGGCAGCCCAGGTACCCACGTACATGAGCTCGTGCAGGGCGGTCTCGAACAGCGAGACGTCGCAGTCGCAGCCGACGCCGTCCCGCCGGGCGCGCCAGAGTCCCGCCAGCACCGCAATCACCGAGGCGTAGCCTCCGGAGAGGTCGACGAGCGAGAGACCGCTCTTGGTCGGCGGGCCGTCGGGATCGCCGGTCAGGCTCATCCACCCGGCGAGCCCCTGCATCATGTAGTCGTAGCCGCCCTGCGCGGCGCGGGGGCCGGTCGTCCCGAACCCCGAGAGCGAGCAGCAGACGATGCGCGGGTTGACGTGCTTCAGGTCGTCGTAGGTCAGACGCAGCTTCGACGGCTGGTCGCCGCGGAGGTTCGAGTAGACGACGTCCGACCCGCGGACGAGATCCTCGAAGACGCCGCGGGCGTCCGGGTGGCGCAGGTCGAGCGAGATGCTTCGCTTGTTGCGGTTGAAGGTCTCGAAGAAGAGCGAGTCCTCCCCCTCGGCGAAGGGCGGGACGTAGCGGCCGACGTCCCCGCGCGAGGCCGGGTCCTCGATCTTGATCACGTCCGCGCCCAGGTCCGCGAGCTGGAGCGTGCCCCAGGGGCCTGCGCCGAACTGCTCGACCGCCAGGACGCGGACGTCAGCCAGCGGCTGCACGGGCCACCTCCCACAGCCGTTCGGCGTCCTCGGGCTCGCCGAGGTTGAAGACGATGTGCCTGGCACCGGCGTCGATGTACTCGCGGACGCGCGCGACGCACTCGTCGGGTGTCCCGGCGACGCAGTAGCGGTCGACGACGTGCTCGGAGATGCCCGAGTACCTTCGGCTAAGGTGCTCGTGGAGCCGTTGCTTCGGTCCCACGTGTGCGGGGACGGTGACCGCCGGCGTGACGTGCGGGGGCAGCTCCTTTCGCCCGCGCGCGAAGCGCGCGGGCGAAACGAAGATCGGGATCCAGCCGTCGCCGAGCTCCGCTGCACGGCGGATCGCGGCCTCGGACCGTCCGCCGACCCACAGCGGAGGCCCGCCATCCTGCGCCGGCCCCGGCGCAATGCTGATCTCCTCGAACGTGAAGAACCGCCCGCTGAAGTTTGCCGGCGGCGCGCCGAACAGCTCGCGCAGCGCCTGCATGGCCTCGTCCGTCCGCGCGCCGCGCTCGCGCGGGTCTGCGCCGACCGCTTCGAAGTCCTTCTCGCCCTCTCCGCCGACCCCGACCCCGAGAATCACGCGGCCCCCCGAGATGTAGTCGAGGGACGCGAACTCCTTCGCGACGACGCTCGGATGGCGAAGCGGCAGCAGGACGATGCCGGCTCCGATGGCGATTCGCTCCGTGACCGCGGCAAAGGTGGAGAGGGCGACGACCACGTCCAGCAGCGGGTGCCGGTACGAGATGTGGTCACCGGCCCAGATCGAGTCGTAGCCGAGCTCCTCGGCCGTCTGCGCGAGCGCCCGGTAGCGGCCCGGATCGGGCATGCCGTCCACCTGCTGGCCGCTGCCCTGGATGCCGAACGCGACCGTCACGCGCCGACGGTCGCCCGACCGGCGGCGCGCCACGCCTGCTCGTAGTACGGGCGCAGCCACACCAGGTGGTCGCGCATCTGCTCCTCCGCCCCCTCCTCGTCGCCGCTCTCGATCGCGGCGGCGATCCCGCGGTGGTGGTCGTTGATCGAGCGATGCCACGAGCGGCCCAGCTTCGAGCGGGAGAGGTGCGTCTGGAGCACCGCGAAGACGGGCTGGGCGGCGATCGAGAGGAGCGTGTTGCCGCAGGCGGCGATCACGCAGGAGTGGAAGTCGCGGTTGTAGACGAACTGCTCCTGCGTCGGCAAGTGGAGCGGCCGGTCGGGGATCGCCGCCTCGAGCATCAGCAGGTCCTCGCCCGTGCGGCGCCGCGCCGCGAGACGGGCGGCGGGCACCTCGAGCAGCTCGCGCGCCTCGAGCAGCTCCTCGAGCGTCAGGTCGTCCGCAGCGGTGAGCAGATCGATTCCCGAGCGCAGAGACTCGGACAGGTGGCCCGCGCTGGGCACGGTGACGAAGGAGCCGCCTCCGGCCCCCTTGGCGGTTCGGATCAGACCGTGCGCGGCGAGCAGCCGGAGCGCCTCGCGGATGGTCGCGCGGCTGACGCCGAAATCCTCCGCGAGCACCGTTTCCTTCGGCAGACGGGCACCCTCCTCGAGCACGCCCTCGAGGATCTGCGCGCGCAGCCGCATCTCGACCAGCTCGTACGCCTTCACGACATCGAGAACTCGGCGTTCCCCGCCGCTGAGACGGGCGCCGAGGCAGGCGGCAACCCCCGGTCGGCGTACCACTCCGTCAACGAGCTCCCGGTTCGCTTGGCGGCCAGCTCCTTCCGCAGGTTCCCGGTCGCCTGCTCGTCGATCTCGAGCGTCCGCTCGTCCGTGAAGACGACGCCGTAGGCCTCGCGGGCGAGCTCGATCGACGTGAAGTCGTCGAGCACGTCCTCGCGCACGGCCGCGGGATCGCGCTCGAGCGGGTCGCCGTAGCCGGCGGCGTTCGGCTCCCGGAACTCGATGAACTCGCCGGCCTTGAACGGGATCCCGGTCACCTTCGCCGGAAGCGACTGCTCGGCGGGCGTGTCCGGGTTCTTGCGGCACGACGCGACGAGCCCGTCCCAGCCGCCGAAGACGGCCTGCGGCGGGTCGGTCTGCCGGTCGCCCTCGCACGAGTACGTCCCGTCGACGAGGAAGCGGTTGCGGCGGATGATCCCGACGCCCCCACGCCACTTGCCCGGCGCGGCCGGCTCGGGCCGGAGCTCGTACTGGTCGCAGCGCATCGGGAAGCGCATGTCGAGCTCCTCGATCGGATTGTTCCGCGTGTTCGCCATCAGGTTGTCGACGGAGTCCATCGCGTCCTTGCCCGAGCGGCCCCCGTACGAGCCCTCGTTGACCTCGAGGTATAGCCAGTACTCGCCGGCCGACTCGTCGAAGCCGGCGTACGCGCAGAAGTGGATGCCGGCCGAGTTCCCCCCGGTGACCTTGTCGGGGAGGGCGTCGGCGAGCGCGAGGTTGACGTTGTCGACCACCCGTTGCGTCTGGCAGAAGCGCGAGAAGCACGCACGTGGGAAGTTCGGGTTGAAAATCGTCCCTTTCGGGGCGATCACCTTCACCGGCCGGAAGACGCCGTCGTTCTGGGGCACGTGCTCGGGGAAGGTCGTCTCGTCGAGCAGGATCGTGCGCACGGCGTAGTAGCACGAGACGAGCAGCGAGCCCTCGTAGGGGACGTTGTAGCCGGTCGGCACCTCCGGGTTGGACCCGGTGAGGTCGATCGTGATCTCGTCACCCTCGACGACCACCCGCGTCTCCACGCGCAGCCGCACGTCGCGGTTGCGGGCGTCGTCGTCGAGCCAGCCGACGATCGGCCCGTAGGTGCCGTCGGGGATCTTCTCGATCTCGCGGCGGAGCATCGTCTCCGAGTAGTCCATCCAGTCGTACGCGGCGCTCATCACGACGTCGGCCCCGTAGCGCTCGACCAGCCGTAGGAAGCGGTCGCGGCCGAGCTGGCAGGCGGCGAGCATCGCGTTCATGTCGCCGCGGTTCATCGTCTCGGTGCGAACGTTGTCGAAGATCATCCGGTCGAGGTCCTCGTTCAGCTCGCCGCGCCGGTACCAGCGGAGGGCGTTGTAGACCTTCGCCTCGGCGTAGACGTCGAACGCGTCGGCGTTGATCCCCGGGAACGAGCCGCCGACATCGAGGACGTGGGCGGTGACGGCAGCGAACCCGAGCAGCTCCCCGTCGTGGAAGATCGGCACGGCGACGGCGACGTCGGGCGAGTGCGACGCGCCGAGGTACGGGTGGTTGTGGACGATCACGTCGCCGTCCTCGATCTCGCCCTCCAAGCGCCAGAGGAAACCGCGGATGTACCAGGGCAACGACCCGATGTGCATGGGCGTCGAGTCCGACTCGCAGAGCTCGCGGCCCTCTGCGTCGAAGATACCGGCGCCGAGGTCCTCGGACTCGCGGATGATCGACGAGTAGGACATCCGGAACAACACGCCCGCCATCTCCTTGGCGATCGCGTGGTACGCGCCGCCCAGCACCCGCAACGTGATCGGGTCGACCTCTACGCGCTTCCGCATCGGCGGCCCGGGCTGGCGGCCGACCTCGTACTCGACGACGCTCATCTCGACACCTCCGCAGCGGTCACGGCCTCCGCCTCGGCGGCCACCCCGGTTCCGATCACGATGTTCCCGAACCGGTCGACGTGTGCCGTCAACCCCGGCGGGATCACCGTCGTGGAGTCGTACTGGTTGACGATCGTCGGCCCCTCCAGCCGGTTCCCCGCCCTGAGGGCTGCCCGGTCGTAGAACCGCGTCGGCACCTGCTCGAGGCTGCCGCCGACCCGGAACCAGGCGTCGCGCTCGTAGCGGAGGGCATCGTCCGGCGACGGGTCGCCGTGCTCGACCTCCGGCACCTTCAGGGGAGGCATCAGCCCGATGCCGCGGACGCGGACGTTCGGGATCTCGATGTCGGAGTCCTCGAACCTCCTGGAGTACTCCCGCTCGTGGATGTCGTGGAAGTCGCGCCGGATCTTCTCGATCCAGTCGTGGTCGACCGGCCCCGAGTCGACGTCGACTCTGAGCTCGTAGCCCTGCCCCAGGTACCGGCAGTCGGCGACGCGCTGGATCAGGATCTGCTCGACCGGCACGCCGTCCTCCTCGAGCTGGACGCGGGCCTGCTCCTCGAGCTCCTCGAAGGCCCGCTGCAGCGCCGCCGCGTCGACCTTCGAGAGCCGCTCGTACACCGTGGAGACGTACTCGTAGACCATGTCGGTGGCGAGCAGCCCGAGCGCCGCGGTGACGCCCGGGTAGTTCGGGACGACCACCCAGGGAGTGCCGACCTCGAGCGCGATCTGCGCGGCGAAGAGCGGCCCGGCGCCCCCCTCGGCGACGAGCGCGAAGTCGCGCGGGTCGTAGCCCTTGCGCACGGAGTTCTCCTCGATCGACTGCACCATCGAGTGGGTGAGGATCTGGACGGCGCCCATCGACGCCACCTCGACGGACATGCCGAGCGCGCCGGCCGGCCCCTCCTCGAAGGCGCGCCGGGCGGCCGCCGCGTCGAGGTCCATCCCACCCCCGAGGAACGTCTCCGGCAGCAGCCAACCGAGATTGACCATCGCGTCGGTGGCGGTCGACTCGGTGCCCCCGCGGCCGTACGCGGCCGGCCCGGGGTCGGCACCAGCCGAGCGCGGCCCGACGCGGAAGATCCCGCCGCTGTCCACGTACGCGATCGAGCCTCCGCCGGCTCCGATCGTGTCGACGTCGACCATCGGGATCATCGCCTGGTAGGGGCCGACCCTCGTGTCCAGGAGGTGCTTCATCCGCAGGCGCCCCTCCTGCGCGAGCCCGATGTCCGCCGAGGTGCCGCCGACGTCGAGCGTGATCACGTTGTCGTAGCCGGCCTGGCGTCCCGCCCAGATGCCGCCGACGACGCCGGCCACGGGCCCCGACATCAGCAGGTTGACGGGCCGGGTGATCGCACCCTCGGCCGTGGCGACGCCGCTCGCGGACGTCATCAGGTGCAGGCCGGTCCGCACGTCCATCGCCTCGAGCTCCTCCTCGAGCCGCCGGACGTAGCGCGACACACGGGGGCCGATGTAGGCGTTCAGGCACACGGTCGAGAAGCGCTCGTACTCGCGGTACTGGGGGAGAACCTCCGAGGAGACCGACAGGAACGCCTCGGGGAACTCCTCGCGGACGATCTCCGCCACCCGCGCCTCGTGCTCGGGGTTCAGGAACGAGAAGAGGAAGCAGACGGCGACGGACTCGACGCCGGCCGCCTTCAGCTTCGCCACCTGCTCCCGCGCCTTTGCCTCGTCGAGCGGGACGAGAACGGAGCCGTCGCGTGTGATCCGCTCCGGCACGGTCAGGCGGTGCCGGCGGCGGACGATCGGGTAGCGCTGCCACGGCAGATCCTGGTAGTTCGAGAAGTTGAGCGGCTTCTTGTGCCGGGCGATGTGGAGGATGTCCCTGTAGCCCTCCGTCGTGATCAGCCCGACCTGGGCGCCGTCGTGCTCGATCACGATGTTCGTGGCGATCGTCGTGCCGTGGAAGACCTGGTCCAGCTGCGAAGGCGCGGTACCCGCGCCTTCGCAAAGCTCGCGAATGCCTCGGACCGTCCCCTGAGACGGATCCGCGGGGGTGGTGGGGACCTTGTGGACCGTGATGGTTCCTGCGGCGTCGTCCACGTAGATCAGGTCGGTGAACGTGCCGCCGACGTCGACTCCGAGTCGCTTCATCGAGCCCCCTTACGGTTTCAGGACGATCTTGCCGAAGTGCTCACGGCGCTCCATTGTCTCCATCGCCTCCCGCGCCTCCTCGAGCGGAAAGGTCTTGTAGACGAGCGGCTCGACCAGCCCGCGGGCGGCGAGGTCGAGCACCTTCTCGAGCTCCCAGCGGTCGTAGACGAACGAGCCGACGATCTGCTTCTGGCCGCGGAAGAACGGGATGATGTCGAACGGGACGACCTCCCCGGAGTGGCCGCCGCAGATCACGAGGCGGCCGTCCTTCGCGAGCGAGTCGAGCCCCTTCTGGAAGAGCTCGCCTCCGACGTGCTCGAAGACGAGATCGACCCCGCGGCCGTCGGTCGCCCTCATCACCTCCTCGACGGCGTCCTGCGTCGCGTGGTTGATCCCGACGTCGAGCCCGAACTCGGATGCACGGGCGAGCTTCTCGTCGGAGCTCGCGTTCCCGATCACGAACGCCCCCGCGAGGTGGGCGAGCTGAACGGCGGCCGACCCGATGCCGCTGCCGACCGAGTTGATCAGGACGCGCTCGGCGGGAGCGAGCCGTCCGCGCGTGAAAAGCATGTGCCAAGCCGTCCCGAAGGCGATCTGGGTCGCCGCGGCCGCCTCGTCGCTCAGGCTGTCGGGAACCCGGGTCAGGTGCCGGACCGAGCAGGCGAGCTTTTCGGCGTAGCCGCCCGAGGTCGAGAAGCTGATGAAGCCGGCCGACGGGCAGAGCGACTCGCGTCCCGTCCGGCAGTACTCGCACTCGCCGCAGGTCGCCATCAGGTACGGCATCACGCGCTCGCCGACCTCCCAGCCCGTGACGCCCTCGCCGAGTGCGGTGATCCGGCCGACGACCTCGACGCCGGGGACGAACGGCAGCTCGACCGGGAAGCGCGAGACCCCCTCGCGGACGTCGACGTCCAGGTGGTTCAGCGCGGAGGCGAGGACGTCGATCGCGACCTCGCCCGGCCCCGGCTCCGGATCAGGGATCTCCTGCAGCCGCAGGACGTCGGAACCGCCGAACTCCTCGAACACGACTGCCTTCACGATCCGGCCTCCCAGCTCGACACCACGGGGTAGAGCGTTTATGTCTGACTTCCGGACCCACGTCAAGGAGCCTCCGTCCTGCACGGTTTGACCGCCACACGAATGTCTGACATAAAGCTGGCACGGCTGCGCTCGACCGTCTCCGCTCGCTGCTCTTCGCCCCCGGCTCCGACGAGCCGAAGCTGACCAAGGCGCTCGCGTCGGAGGCCGACGCCGTCGTCGCCGATCTGGAGGACGCGGTCACGCCCGACCGGAAGGACGCGGCGCGCGCGCTCGTGCTGCGGCTCCGCCCTCCCGTCGTCCGGATCAACGGTGCGGGCACCCCCTGGTTCGACGACGACCTGGCGGCGACCCGGGAGCTGGCGCTCGACGCGCTCGTCCTGCCGAAGGCGACGCCGGACGCGGTCGCCGCCCTCGGCACCGACGGGCCGCCCGTGATCGCGATCGTCGAGACGGCACAGGGCCTTCGCCTCGCCTACGAGACGGCGTCGAGCCCGCGGGTGGCGGCACTCATGCTCGGAGCGGCCGACCTGGGCGCCGAGCTCGGCTGGGAGCCGAGGCCGGACGGGCTCGAGCTGCTCTATGCGCGCTCGCGTGTCGTCGCCGACTCCGCCGCGGCGGGAATCCTCGGGCCGTTCGACGTCGTCCACCTGGACACACGGGACGACGAGGGGCTCGAGGCGGCCGCCCGTTTCGCCCGGTCGCTGGGCTTCCGCGGCAAGGCCTGCATCCACCCGGCGCAGGTCGCCGTCGTCAACCGCGTGTTCTTCCCCGAGGCCGATTCCGTCGCCTGGGCGGAGCGGGTGCTGGAGGCGGCCGAGCGCGGGGAGCGCGAGGGGCGCGGCGCCGTCGCGATCGACGGCGAGATGGTCGACGCCCCGGTCGTCGACCGGGCCCGGAGAATCCTGTCCGACGCGAAAGGAGAGACGCATGGGCGCTGACGCGGCGACCGCACCGAAGGTCTGGGAAGGGCGGTTCTACGAGGACCTCGACGTCGGCGACGTCTTTCGCAGCCGCTTCGGCCGGACGGTCACGGAGTACGACAACATCCTCTTCACCGGCCTGACCCACAACACGAACTCGATCCACTTCGACGCGGCGCACGCGGCCGAGACGCAGTTCGGCCGGATCCTGGTCAACAGCACCTTCACGCTGGCGCTGGTCACCGGGCTGACCGTGCCGGACACCAGCGAGAACGCGGCCGCCAACCTTGCGTGGACGGACATCTCTCTGCCCAACCCCGTGTTCGTCGGCGACACGCTGTGGGCCGAGAGCGAGATCCTCGACAAGCGGGAGTCGAAGTCGAATCCGAGCGTCGGCATCGTCTCGATGCGCTGCCGGGGGATCAACCAGCGCGGCGCGGTCGTGGTCGAGTATCGCCGCACGTTCATGCTCTACAAGCGCGGGGCGCCGGAGGCGAAGCGCAGCTTCCCGGGCACCGCCGAGGAATGGAGGGTGTGATGGCGACCGCAGCGGAACGGTTCGCGGCGTTCGCGCTCGGGCTCGACCTCGAGGCGGTGCCCGACGACGTGCTCAGGGCGGCGAAGCTGCACGCGCTCGACGTGCTCGGGTGCGGCCTGGCCGCACACGGGCTCGGGATCGCCGGCGAGGGACGGACGGCGATGGCCGAGCTGGGAGGCGAGCCCGAGGCGTCGGTGATCGGTCTCGCCGCCGGGCTGCCGGCCCCGAACGCGGCGTTCGCGAACGCGATGCTCTGCCACGGGCTCGACTTCGACGACACGCACTCCGACTCGGTCGCCCACGTCAGCACCGTCGTCGTCCCGGCCGCAGCCGCCGCTGCAGAGTCGCAGGCCGCGCCGGGGAGCGAGCTCGTGACGGCGATCGTCGCCGGCAACGAGATCGTCACCCGGATCGGGATGGCGACACCGGGGGAGTTCCACCGGCGCGGCTTCCACCCGACCGCGATCTGCGGCATCTTCGGCGCGACCGCTGCCGCCGCCCGGCTGCGGGGGCTCTCCGTCGCTGAGGCGGCGAGCGCCTTCGGGATCGCCGGCAGCATGGCGTCCGGCCTCTTCGCCTACCTCGACGACGCGACCGCGACGAAGCCGATCCATCCGGCGTGGGCCGCGCACGGGGCGCTGATCGCCGCTCGGCTCGCGTCTCTCGGCGCGGAGGGCCCGCCCGGCGTCCTCGAGGGACGGTTCGGCCTCTACCACGCGTTCGTCGGCACGCGGATCGACCTGGAACCGCAGCTCGCCGACCTCGGCGAGCGCTGGGAGACGCCCCGGATCGCCTACAAAGCGTTCCCGGCCTGCCACTTCATCCACGGCTCGCTCGGGGCGACCGGCTCGCTCCTCGCCGAGGTCGATCCGGACGAGATCGAGGACGTGCTCGTCTGGATTCCCGAGGCCGGCGTGGCACTCGTGCTCGAGCCGGCCGAGGCGAAGGTCGCCCCGCGGACCGAGTACGAGGGGAAGTTCTCGCTCCAGTACTCCACCGCCGCGATGCTCGTCCACGGCCGCGTCGGCCTGGCCACCTACACCCCGGAGGCCCTGACCGACGAGCGCGTGCTGGCGCTCGCCCGGAAGGTGCGATACGAGACGCGCGAGTACGACTCCTACCCCGGCGCCTTCCCGGGCGGCGTGCGCGTCACCCTGCGCGACGGGCGGACGATCGGGGGGGACCTCCCCTACCAGCAGGGAGCGCCCGAGAACCCGATGACGGACGACCAGGTGCGCGAGAAGTTCCGCGAGAACGCCGTGCTCGCGGGCGGGTCGTTCGAGGCGCTCGAGGAGGCGGTCCTCGGCCTGGAGTCCCAGGACGACGTACACGCCGTCCTGTCGCTCCTGAGCGGGCAGGCGGTCGCCGCATGAGCGTGACGGAGGACCGGCAGGCAATCGTCGCGACCGTGCGCGAGTGGGTCGAGCGCGAGGTCTACCCGGTCGCCTCGGAGTACGAGCACGCGGACGAGTACCCCGCGCCGCTCGTCGAGGACATGAAGCGGCTGGGGCTGTTCGGGGTGACGATCCCAGAGGAGCACGGCGGCCTCGGCCTCGACCTGCTCACCTACGTCCTGATCCAGATCGAGCTCTCCCGGGGATGGATGTCGCTCTCCGGCGTGCTGAACACGCACTTCATCTCGGCGTGGATGATCGTGACCTACGGGACGGAGGAGCAGCGGGACCGCTACCTGCCCCGGATGGCGACGGGCGAGCTGCGCTTCGCGTACTCGATGACCGAGCCGCACGCCGGCTCCGACGTCCAGGCGATCCGGACGCGGGCGACCCGCGAGGGCGACGAGTACGTGATCACCGGGCAGAAGATGTGGGCGACGAACGCGCTGCGGGCGGGTGCGATCATGCTCCTCGCCGTCACCGACCCCGAGGCGGAGCAGCGTCACGCAGGCATGACCGCGTTCGTGGTCGAGAAGGAGCCAGGCCAGGAGCAAGCTCCTGGCCTAGAGATCTCGAAGCCGCTCTCGAAGCTCGGCTACAAGGGCGTCGAGACCTGTGCGATCAGCCTCGACGGCCTCCGGGTGCCAACTTCCAGCGTTCTCGGCGGCGAAGCCGGCGAGAACGCAGGCTTCTACCAGTTCATGGGTGGGATCGAGCTCGGCCGGGTGAACATCGCCGCCCGGGCGGTCGGGATCGCCACCCGCGCGTTCGAGGAGTCGATCGCCTACGCGCAGCAGCGTGAGGCGTTCGGGAAGCCGATCGCCCAGCACCAGGCGGTGCAGCTGAAGCTCGCGCAGATGGCGACGAAGATCGAGGCGGCGCGACTGCTCACCCTGCAGGCGGCCGAGCGCAAGAGCGCAGGCGAGCGGGCCGACCTGGAGGCGGGGATGGCCAAGCTCTTCGCGACCGAGGCCGCGGAGGAGGTCGCCCTCGACGCGATGCGCATCCACGGCGGGGCCGGCTACTCGCAGGAGCTCGTCCTCGAGCGCATCTACCGCGACGCGCCCGTCCTGATCCTCGGCGAGGGCTCGAACGAGATCCAGCAGCTCGTGATCGCCCGGAGGCTGCTCGAGCGGTACGCGGTCTGATGGACTTCTCGCGCGCGCCCGAGCTGGACGAGATCCGCGCGGCCGTGCGGGAACTGTGCGCCGCCTTCCCGGGCGAGTACTGGCGCGCCCTCGAGCCGGACCGCTACCCGGAGGAGTTCGTCGCCGCGCTGACCGAGCACGGCTGGCTGGCGGCGCTGATCCCCGAGGAGTACGGCGGCGCAGGCCTCTCGCTGACCGCCGCGAGCGTGATCCTCGAGGAGATCAACGCCTCCGGGTGCAACTCCGGCGCCTGCCACGCGCAGATGTACGTCATGGGCACGATCCTGCGGCACGGCTCCGACGCCCAGAAGCAGGAGTACCTGCCGAAGATCGCCTCCGGCGAGCTCAGGCTGCAGGCGTTCGGCGTCACCGAGCCGACCGTGGGCTCCGACACGACGAGCATCCAGACGACCGCCGAGCGCGTCGACGGCGGGTACGTGGTGCACGGCCAGAAGATCTGGACCTCGCGGGCGCTGTACTCCGACCTGATGCTGCTGCTCGCCCGGACGACCCCCGCCGACCGGGTCGAGAAGCGGACCGACGGCCTCTCCACGTTCATCGTCGACCTGAAGCGGGCCGTCGACGCCGGGACGATGACGATCCGGCCGATCAGGACGCTGATGAACCACGCGACGACCGAGATCTTCCTGGACGGCGTCGAGGTGCCCGCGGACGCGCTCGTCGGCGAGGAGGGGAAGGGGTTCCGGCACATCCTCGACGGGATGAACGCCGAGCGCGTGCTGATCGCCGCGGAGTGCATCGGCGACGGCCGCTGGTTCCTGGACAAGGCGGCCCGCTACGCCTCCGAGCGGATCGTGTTCGGCCGTCCGATCGGCCAGAACCAGGGCGTGCAGTTCCCGATCGCCCGGGCGTGGGCGTCGGTGGAGGCCGCCGACCTGATGCGCTACAAGGCTGCCTGGCTGTTCGAGCAGGGCCTGCCGTGCGGGGCCGAGGCGAACACGGCCAAGCTGCTCGCGTCCGAGGCCTCCTGGGCGGCCGCGAACGCCTGTCTCGACACGCACGGCGGCTTCGGCTTCGCCGAGGAGTACGACATCGAGCGGAAGTTCCGGGAGACGCGCCTCTACACGGTCGCGCCGGTCTCGAACAACCTCGTGCTCGCGTTCATCGGCCAGAACGTCCTCGGCATGCCGCGCTCGTACTGAGCCGCGCACCGATGGCAAGGACACCCGAGGAGATCCTGGAGGCCGCCGGCGCCGACTTCCGCGTCCACGAGCACGTCCCGGTTGCCAGCATGGCGGAGATCGTCGACGCCCTCCCCTTCCCGGCCGAGGAGCACGTCAAGACGCTCGCGTTCGACGCGGACGGCCGCATCGTCCTCGCCGCCCTGCGCGGCAGCGACCGGCTCGGCTACGGTGCGCTCGCCCGCGCCGCCGGCGTTCCCCGCGGCCGGCTCCGCCCGCTGCCGCCGGAACGCGTCCGCGACGAGCTCGGCCTCGAGCCGGGCGGCGTGTGCCCGCTGGCCGACCGCGACGACGTGACCGTCCTCGTCGACGAGCAGGTGCTCGGCCTCGACCGGGCGTTCTGCGGCTCCGGCCGGAACGACGCCACGCTCGAGCTGGCCCCGGCCGATCTCGTGGCCGCGGCCGGGGCGACCGTCACCCTGCTGACGCGGCCCGGTTGAACGCGCCGAGCGAGCGCCGGAGCTCGTCCCGCGTGAACCCGCGCCCGATGAAGACGATCCGCGAACGCCTGTCGGCGTCGGCCCACGACGGCAGATGCTCGGGCGGGTGGACGACGTGCTGGACGCCGTTGATCAGGAGCGGGCCGTCGGCGCCGACGTCGAGCAGCCCCTTCACGCGGAGAACGTCCGCCCCGCGCGCCTGGAGCAGCATGGTCAGCCAGATCCCGAAGGCGGTCCAGTCGACCTGCTCGTCGAGTGTCACGCAGAGGGCGCGGACGCCGTGGTCGTGCGCCGGCGTCTCGTCGTAGACGAGCTCGCGCGGGTCGCGTTCGGCCCCGTCGAGCAGCTCGCCGGGGGTCACGTCGCCGAGCGCGGCCTCGAGGATCTCAGCACCCGGATTGAGGCGCCGCAGCTCGCGCTCCACCCCGGCCGGGTCGGCGAGGTCGGTCTTCGTCACCACGAGCCGGTCGGCGACCGCGGCCTGCTTCAGGGACTCCTCGCCCCGCAGGCCGTGCTGGGCGTCGACGGTGGTGACCACACGCTCCAGCTCGAAGTGGTGCTTGCAGACCGGGTCGGCGAGCAGCGTGTAGAGGATCGGCGCCGGGTCGGCGAGCCCGGTCGTCTCGACGACGACGCGGCCGAAGCCGGGGATCTCGCCGCGGTCCCGCCGTGACAGCAGGTCGCGCAGCTCGTCGGCGAGGTCGCCGCGAAGAGTGCAGCAGACGCATCCGTTCCCGAGCACGACGGTGCGCTCGTCCACTCGCCGGAGCAGGTGGTGGTCGATCGCCGCCTCCCCGAGCTCGTTGACGATCACGGCCGTCTCGCCCATGTCGGGGTGGGCGAGCAGGCGCGAGAGCAGCGTGGTCTTGCCGCTCCCCAGGTAGCCGGTGAGGAGGACGACCGGCGTCTTCACGAGAGCGCGGCCACGAGGTCGGGATCGAGTGGGTCGAGCGGGCGGCCGGCGAGCCGCTCGGCCTCGACCCAGACCGCCCCGAGGTCGGCGACGACGACGGCGCGCCCCTTGCGGTCGCGCAGCACCCAGACGCGGCCGCTCCAGTCGTCGAGGCGAAGACCGTAGACGCCGAGCACGCGGTTGAGCAGGCGTCCCCGGAAGAGCCGGCCGCGGCGGCCGCCCTCCTGCTCGGCCCAGTGCTCGTTCAGAAGGACGCCGCAGAGGACGCACATCGCGCTTCCGTTCTACCAGCAGTCGTATTAGGTTCGACATGCATACAACGACCGGGAGGAGAGCATGGCGAAGGAGATCTTCTGCGTGATCGGCGTCGACGTCGACGCGGTCGCCGGCTGGCTGGGCTCCTACGGCGGCGAGGACTCGCCCGACGACATCTCGCGCGGCATCTTCGCGGGCGAGGTCGGCACGAGACGGCTGCTGAAGATGTTCGACAAGTACGACATGAAGACGACCTGGTTCATCCCGGGGCACTCGATCGAGACGTTCCCCGAGGAGACCAAGATGGTCGTCGACGCCGGGCACGAGGTCGGGATGCACGGCTACTCGCACGAGAACCCGATCGCGATGACGCCCGAGCAGGAGGAGGCCGTGCTCGTCAGGTGCATCGACCTGATCGAGCAGGCGTCCGGCCGGCGCCCGACGGGCTACGTCGCGCCGTGGTGGGAGTTCTCGAACGTCACCAACGAGCTCCTGCTCAAGCACGGGATCAAGTACGACCACAGCCTGATGCACCGGGACTTCGTCCCGTACTACGTTCGGGTCGGGGACTCGTGGACGAAGATCGACTACTCGAAGAGGCCGGAGGAGTGGATGAAGCCGCTCGTCCGCGGCGAGGAGACCGACCTGATCGAGATCCCGGCGAGCTGGTACCTCGACGACCTCCCGCCGATGATGTTCATCAAGGGCGCCCCGAACAGCCACGGCTTCGTCAACCCGCGGCACCTCGAGGAGATCTGGCGCGACCAGTTCGACTACATCTACCGCGAGGAGGACTACGCCGTTTTCGGGATGACCGTCCACCCCGACGTGAGCGGGCGGCCCCAGGTGATCCTGATGCTCGAGCGCCTGATCGAGTACATCTCCGGCCACGACGGCGTCCGCTGGGCGACCATGGACGCGATCGCGGACGACTTCAAGAGCCGCTACCCGAGGAACTGAGAAATCGGGGACCGGCTTCAGCCGGTCCCCGATTTCGACTGTCACCCCTCGACGACCTGCTCTGCGGCCTCGGCGTCGATCCCGCCGCCGAGGCCCAGCTCCTCTTCGACACGGTGCACGGGCGGCCGCCGGAACCTGGACCGGATCGCGAGCACGACGAGGAAGGCGATGATCAGCGCGATCGAGACGAGCGTCGTCGCCGTGCCCAGGGCGTACAGGTCGGGGCGGATCGCCGAGGCCTGGATCAGCCCGACGATCTGGAGCGGCAGCGTGTTGTCGAGCACGAGCAGCACGGTCCGGTCGAAGTCGTTCCAGGTGAGCGTGAACCCGAACAGGAATGCGCCGAAGATGCCCGTCCAGACCAGGGGCAGGGTCACCTCCCCGAACGTCCTCGCCGCGTTCGCGCCGAGGTCGCGCGCCGCCTCGTCGATGTGGTCGTCGTACCGGTTCCAGATCGCGGTCATGACGAGGAAGCCGAACGGGATGCCCCAGACCGTGTTCGTCCCGAGGGCGGTGTGCCAGAGCGACGTCTCCTGGCCCATCGACTTCCAGAAGATCTGCGTGCCGAGGCCGAGGAGGAAGCCGGGCGTCATCAGCGCGAGCAGGATCACGTAGAAGGCGAGGCCGTCGCCCTTGAAGCGGCGGCGGAAGGCCATCGAGAGAGTGAAGGACATGAACGCGACGATCGCGCCCGCCGCCAGGCTGACGTACAGGGAGCGCTCACCGGCGGCACGGATCGGTCCTGCGTTGGTGTAGACGTTCCCGACCTTGGCCTGGAAGACCGACCGCCACCAGTCGATGCCCGCCGGGCCCTTGAACGGGAAGGTGACGCCGCCGTAGTAGCCCTGGAACGAGAGGACCGCCATCAGGATCATCGGGGCGTAGAGGAAGATCAGGAAGATGACGAAGTAGACGGCCAGGCCCCATTTGGCCCAGTCGCGGCGGCGCTTCGGCTGCCGCTTGATCACCCTGTCCTGGGTCCGCTCCATGGCAGGGGCGTAGTCGCTCATCGGGAGATCTCCCAGGCTCTCGAACTGGTTCTCGCGGCCGCGACCGACATGGCGGGGGCGGCCCCGCACCGCTGCTGAGGTGCGCACGCACATGGGGAGGGGGGCACACGGGGGGAACCGGCCGTTCCCCCCGTGCGAGCGAGCCGGAGGCGAGCGACAATCACACGTCCTCCCGGAGGTTCGAGAGGCGTGTGATCACGAACACGCCGAAGATCAGGATCAGCACGAGCAGCACCGCCGACGCCGCCCCCTGCGGGTACTGGGTGCCGATGATCTGGCTGTGGACGTAGACACCGACCGTGGTCACCGCCCCCTGGCTGATCACCTCCACGGTGCCGTACTCGCCCATCGTCAGCACGAAGATGAAGATCGAGCCGATCACGATCCCCGGCATCGTCTGCGGGAGGATCACCTCGCGGAACGTGCTCCACCAGTTCCCCCCGAGATCGCGCGCGGCCTCGAGCGCGTGCCGATCGACCTGCGCCAGCAGGAAGAAGATCGGCGTGACCATGAACAGGATGTAGAGCTGGATCATCGCCAGCTGCACGGATAACTGCGTGAACTGCGTGTCGAGCAGCGGGTGGTCGTAGCTCGAGACGCCGAGCTTGACGAGGAACTGGTTGAGCGCCCCCTGGCTCCCCATGAGCGGGTACGCCCAGGCGACCGAGCGCGTGATGAAGCTCGTCCAGAAGGGTGCGAGCGCGAGGATGAAGAGCGCGATCTGGTACTCGAGCTTCTTGACCTTCATCGCCAGGAAGTACGCGACCGGGAAGCCGAAGACGAGGCAGGCGGCGACGGCGATCGCCGAGATCTCGACCGACCTCAGCATGTCCTTCCAGTAGGCGTTGTTCAGGTTGAAGGGATGGAGGAGCGCGCTGTAGTTCGCCGCCGTCCACGTGCGGACGAAGCCCTTGGCCGCATCCGGCGTCCAGAAGCTCATCAGCACGATGAAGACGAGCGGGGCGATCAGGTAGAAGGCGAGCCAGAGGAAGCCTGGTGCCGCCCACGCCAGCGTCACCCAGTTCCGGCCTCGTTCCCGTTGCGCGCCACGCTGCTCCCCGAGCGCGTGCTCGTGCTCGCGCTCGACCTCGAGCTCATCCTCCTCGATGTCGACGACATCGAGGTGCGGAGCCGGATCAGGGGGCAAGGAGCTGGACATCCTCCTCCTTCCAGAAGATGCGGATGGTCTCGCCCTCCCGGCCCCGGAGAGCCGGATACCGCTCGCCGGGCACCTTCGCCAGCATCCGCTCACCGCCTGCGGTGAGGTGCAGCTTGACGAGATCGCCGAGGAACTCGACGAAGACGATCTCGCAGTCGGCCGAGTTCACCGTCCTCTCGCCGGCGGCTCCCTCGGCGAGCTCCACCGAGGCCGCCCGCACCGAGACGAAGACCTCGTCCCCGACCCCGAGGCCCACACCGTCCTCGACCGTGACGCTCGCCCGCACGTGCCATGGGTTCTCGATCACCAGACGGTTGCCGTTTCGCTCCGTCACCTTGCCGCGGATGATGTTGTTGTCGCCCATGAACCGGGCGACGAGCTGGGTGGCGGGCTTCGTCGCGATCGTGAGCGGGTCGGCGGCCTGCTGGATGCGCGCGTCGTTCATGACCACGATCCGGTCGGCCATCGACAGGGCCTCTTCCTGGTTGTGCGTGACGTGGATGAACATCAGCCCGAGCTGGCGCTGGAGGTTCCGGAGCTCGACGCGCATGCGCAGCTGCAGCAGGCGGTCGAGGTCCCCGAGCGGCTCGTCGAGAAGCAGCGCCTTGGGCTTGGTCACGAGCACACGCGCGAGCGCGACGCGCTGCTGCTGGCCCCCGGAAAGCGCTGCGGGCTTGCGGTCCCGAAGTTCTGTGAGCCCGACCATGTCGAGCGCCTCCATTGCCTTTGTGCGCCGTTCGGGCTTGCCGATGCCCTCCATCTTCAGCCCGAACGCGACGTTCTCGAGCACGGTCCGGTGCGGGAACAGGGCGAAGTGCTGGAAGACAGTCGTCGTCGGGCGCTTGTGCGGCGGCAGGTCGACGAGCGACTCGCCGTCGAGGACGATGTCCCCCTCGGTCGGGTACTCGTGACCGCCGATCATCCGTAGCGTCGTCGTCTTGCCGCAGCCGGACGGGCCGAGGAGGACGACGTATTCCCCGTGGTCGACGTGCAGGTTGACGTCGTCGACGGCGACGGTGCCGCCGGGGAAGACCTTCGTGAGGCCGATCAGGTCGAGGCCCGATCCGGTAGGCGCGGAGGGGGCGGTCGGCGCCGCCCCCTCCGTATTCGTTTCCGCGACCCCCTCAGCCATCCAGCTCTAGGCGCTGAGGAAGTCGTTCCACCGCTTGATCTGATACGCGTTGTTCGTGAAGTAGCTGTTCCACGACGAGTAGTGGCCGATGCGCTTCGAGAATCCGCCACCGTCGCGGATCGAGCCTTTCTTGATGTCGCCGACCTTGCCGGTGATACCGGGCAGGTCGCGCGTGGCGCGAGCGCCGCCGTACCAGAACGCATACTCGTCCGCCTTGAACGGGATGCCGCCCGCTGGGTTGGCGGCGCCCTTCGTCTTGATCCAGTTGAGCAGCGAGTTGCCGTTCCCGATGTAGTAGCCCTGGCGCATGATCGTGGCGCCGAGCCACCCCTCGTACATCCAGTTCAGGTAGTCGTAGCAGGCCTGCAGCTTGGCCGGGTCGCTCGCGACGTGTGCCGCGATGCTCTGCGCGCTGCACCAACCGCGGAAGCCCGTCGGCGGGGAGGCGTACTTCACGTTGATCCCCTGCGCGACGAGCAGCGCCACCGCCGGCGACCACATGGACTCGACCACGACCTCCTTCGAGGCCATGAGGTTGACCGACTCGTTGAAGTTCGCCCAGTAGGCGCGGAACTGTCCGGCCTTCTTGTACTGCGTCGCGATCTTGACGACGCGGTCGATCTCGGCCGGCGTCATGTTGCCCATGTCCTTGGGCTTGAAGATGCCCTGGGCCTTGAGCGCGTTGCCGACGTCCTGCATGACGATGCCCGGGTCCTTGAGCAGAGCGACCTTGCCCTTCCACTTCTTGTTCAGGAGCTCGGCCCAGCCGACCTGGTTCGGCGCCTTCGTGAGGACGTCGGCGTTGTAGCCGATGGAGTCCGCGTTGAAGTGCGCCGGCGTGCCGACGATGTACCGCGGCATCGGGCCTTTGGTCGCGTTGGTCTTCTCGTTGACCACCCACTGGACGATGTCCTTGTTCGACTTCGGTCCTTCCTTCGTCAGCGGCAGGCCGGACGTGCCCTGCTTCAGGAAGAGCGCGCGGAACGGGGCGTCGCCGTCCCCGTAGGTCTCGCCGCTCGAGCCGGGGTGGACCTTCCCGTACGCGAACAGCTTGTACAACTGAGGCCAGGCGGTGATCTTCCTGGTGTCGAGCGGCATCAGGTGATGCGACGACCACATCTGGATGTCCTGATAGTTGTAACCGCCGAAGACGTCGAACGTCTCCGGCGCGGTGATCGCCTTCTGGACCATCGTGACCGGGTCGGTCACGGTCAGTGCGAACTTGAAGCCGAGATCCGCCTCCGCCTTCTTCTGAACCTCGGGCGTCGGCCACTCGACACCGAGCGTGATCACACGCAACGTGCCGGTGAACGCCCCCTTCTTCGCCGGCGCCGCCGCCGCCGTGCCGGCGAGCG
>JBLMYA010000055.1:0-2953 GCA_050258035.1 Verrucomicrobiota bacterium | reverse complement strand
CACCGGCGCTTGGAATCCAGCGTCCGCTCAGCCCGACCCAGGACCCCCTCAGCTCGGAGGGGACTGCTCGATCAGCGCCCGTCCATCGGTGCTGCCCTGCGGGCGGAAGCTCCGCACTGATGTGGGGGGACGCATTCGAGGAGCTGGCGCGACTCGGCCGCGTGATCGCCTATGACCGGCGCGGGTGCACGCGCAGCGAGCGCCCTGCACCCTATGAGCGCACCAGCGTGGCTGAGCAGGCCGACGACGCGGCCGCGCTGCTCGATGCCGTGGCGGCGGTGCCGGCAGTGGTTATCGGCCGCCAGTACTTCCCGAAGGGAAAGAGCCTCACCGGGGTGGGCCAAAAGCGCCTCGGCCTCGAGGCCGAGCGCTGATCTCGCTTCGGCCTACGGCCTTCGCTCGACCGCGCTCGGAACCAGATGGGAGGATGCGATACGTCAGGGGTGGTGCAGTGACCGGTCGAGGTCAAGAGAGAAAGCGGCACTTCGGGCTAGGCGCTACTGGACCTGCTTGTCCTTGCCGGGACCGCCATTGAGCTTGTCCTTGCCGGGACCGCCCTTGAGGGTGTCTTTGCCTGACTCGCCGTAGAGCTTGTCGTTGCCCTTGCCGCCCTTCAGGGTGTCCTTGCCCGCGCCACCGCAGATCAGATCGTTACCGGCGAAACCGGGGAGCGTGTCGTTGCCGCCCAGGCCGACGATCACGTCTGCCGCGGAAGTGCCGAAGAGCTTGTCGGCGGCATCGGTGCCGACGATAGTCGCGGGCTTGCCCTTGCAGGTGGGCGGCGAGGTGAGCGTGCCACCACCACCGCTAGGAGTCGGGGGCGGGGTCAGGTCGAATCCGCTCCCCATCTCCAGGCCACCGGGACCCGAGGTGACGATCGAGTCGAGCGTGTCGCAGGCGCCGCCAGCACCAGATGGCGGCAGGGAGGTCCAGCCGGTCTGCACGATGCCCTGGCTGAGGCTCCAGGTTCCCGGGGAGGTCGTCTTGTCGACGGTGAAGGGGTCACCGTTGAACGGGCTTCCTGGTCCAGTCGTAAACGACCTGGTCAGCGGGTAGACGCAGGAGCCACCGAGCGCCGAGACGGTCGCCTTATAGGCGCTCGGCGCCGTCGTGACACTGCCCGTGGTGGGGCTGACCGTCCCTGTGATCGGCGCCGTCGCCTCGAAGCTGACCGTCACCGTGACCCCGTTCGCGTCCCCGGTGAACGGCGGGAAGACGAAGTTTCCCTGCGTCACCGTGAAACTCGCCGGGTCCTGGGTGTCGTCCGCAACCGTGCCGGTCATGGTCGCCGGCGGGGGGATCGAGAATGTCAACGGTGAAGCCGTCCTTCGCCAGCACATCCTCGATCAGGTCGGCAATCTCCGCCCAGCTGCAATCCGCCGCTCGCCATTCGTCTCCCATGCCTGGAGCGTTGCCAGCCAGGGAGAGCGTCCCGATCCTGCGGACCCTCGCCTCGCCCTTCTCGTCGCAGTGCCGCCAAGCGTGAAGATAGGCATCGGGTTGCCGGACTTCGCCGACACCCTCGATCTCGTAGTGATGGAAATCCGCGGTGAGCTTGACCTCGATCAGAAGCTGAAACTCGCGGTCGGAGCCATCGAGCGAGAAGTCGGCCCAGAGCAAGCCTCTGCCCACGCTCGGCAGACGGACCTGGACGTGAGCGCCGATGCGCTTCGCCCTGTCGAGGGCCGCTAGCCCTTCCTCATCGTCACTGAAGAACTTGGGGGCAAGCTTCCGCGCGAACTCCGAACAGTGATCCGCGAGCCAGGCGAGGAAGGTCGAGAGCTGATCTTCGGCACGATCCATGAGGAGGAGCCGCATGTACGTAGTCGTCCAGCACCGGATCAAGGACCCCGACGCAGCATTCGAGCGGGGCCAGAAGCTGATCACCGGCGAGGGCGCCCCAGAGGGTTGCCGGTCGCTGCAGTTTTATCCGAGCGATGACCGCTCGGCCGTCGCCTGCCTGTTCGAGGCCGGCTCGTTGAAGGACGTCGAGGAGTTCGTCGACTCGACGCTCGGAGACGCCAGTGAGAACGCCTATTTCGCGGTCGATGCAGAACACGCCTACTCCGAGCAGCCGCTCGGGCTGGCGGCGTCGCGTCCGGCGCCCGTCGAATAGACATGAGCCACGCCCCCGGCTCAGCTCGGGGGCGTGCCTCTAATAAGTCTCGTCCTCGACGACGTCGAAGATCGCATCCGTTCCGACCGATTCGACGAACGGCGCGATCGCCTCGAGCTGCGCCTCGTACTGTTTGTCGTAGCCCGACTCCGCCATCGCCCTCCGCATCTCGTCTTCGGTGCCGTCGAAGAAACCGAAGCAGACGACCTCGTCCGGATCCTGCCTGTTTCGGATCATGTTGAAGCGCACGGCACCCGGCGGCGGCTCTTCCTCATCCATGAACTTCTCACGGAACGCATCGAAGCTCCCGGGCTTCAGCTTCCTCACCGTGAGTGCACAGAGCATCCTCGCCTCCTCCTGTCAGGTTTCGGCAAGCCTATTCGGCCTTCAGGGTCAGCTCCGACAGCGAGCGGCTTCACCGGGGTGCGGATCGGAAGCTCGCTACAGCTAGTCAAGCCGGTTTGATGTGAACTGGCGGCGCCCGCGACGCTGCTCCTATGCGCGAATTGGAGCAGTGGCACCTGGCTTGCTTCCTTCTACGACACCCCTGTGTCAACTTCGACAACGCAGCGTGCCTCGATTCCAGTCAGCTCAAGGCGGACTGCGATCCCAACACGCCGGAGGCACGCGAGGCATGGGAGGCCAGTCAAGTTGCGACGCCGGCCTAGGGGTCAGGCGGCCGACCGAGAACCGGCCCCCCCGAGGGCCACGCCACTCGCCATCGCGCCTTTGAGCGCCAGCTCCCTGACCCAATCGGCCGCACTCCATCGCCAGGGCGGCTCGACGAGCCCGAGCCCACCGTCCACGACCGTGCCGCTGAGGAGCGCTACCACCCAC
>JBLMYA010000054.1:0-9153 GCA_050258035.1 Verrucomicrobiota bacterium | reverse complement strand
CTGACTCAACGGCTCGGCGACCGCGGCTAGACTGTCCTGCCCTCGGGGGCGTAGTTCAGCTGGTTAGAACGCCGGCCTGTCACGCCGGAGGTCGCGGGTTCGAGTCCCGTCGCTCCCGTTCGACACGTGCTGCAACCGCGGCGTGCCGGCCTGCCTGCTCCTGCTGGGGCTGAGTGTCGGCCCGGCGGGAATCAACTCCGTACGCGCACCTAGCCCGGTGGGTTGTTCAGGTGGGAGATGTTTTCGTCCGCCGGCCCCGTCGGCGTTGGTGACGTAGATGTCGGCACCGTCGGAGAAGGCGAGCCGTCGCCCGTCGGGTGACCAGGCGATCACAGACGGACTCCGCCCCGCGACGAGCCTCTTCAGGCCGCGGCCGTCGGCGCCGATTCGGTAGAGGTGAAAGGACGTCGTGAACGCGATCGTGCGTCCGTCGGGTGACAACGCCGGCGTGGAGAGGTGGTCGTTGGAGAAGAGCTTCTTCAGGCCGCCACCCTCCACCGCGACCGTGTAGAAACCACCCACGATTCTGAACGCGATCCTCCTGCCGTCGGGCAGCCAGGAAGGGTCTGACGACTCTCGGCGGGTTATCGGCCGTAGCCGCGTACCGTCCGCGTTCATCACGTAGACCCTGAGGTCGAGGCTCAGCCCGTCGTCGTCCCATCGAACATTCGTGAAGGCGATCTTCCCGCCGTCCGGTGACCAGACCGGGTCTCCGTAGTCGTTCGGAGGAAGGCGTCTCGTCAGACGGCGCAGATGGGTGCCGTCGACGTGGATGCTGAAGATGTCACCGTCCCAGGAGTGGAAAGCGATCGCCCGTCCGTCCGGAGACCAGGCGGGCGCGAGTCCGCAGGCGAGCCTCCGAGCGTTCGCGCCGTCGACTCTCATCACCCATACCTCGATGCTCGGGCGACAGGCGCCGTACCCACAGCCCGCCGACGGATCCGGATTGACCTGAAACAGGATGCTCCGCCCGTCCGGCGACCAGGAAGAGCCGTGCTCGCGACGATGACCCCTCGAGCCGTGTGCGGACAGCCGCCTACGGTGGCGGTGCCATGCCAAGAGTCTGCTCGCGGAGTTGCTGCTCCAGCCGGTCGAGGCTTTCTGTCCAGCCTGCTTCGTGCAGTGCGCAGCGTTCCTCTGTGGCGAACTCGCCCTGGGTGAGGCGAACCTTCGTCTTGTCGCCTCGATCGTCGAGAGAGAGGGTGACCACGGTCTCTCGATCGTATGGATGAGGTGGATGCCATCGAAACGTGTAGGCCAGACGGGTGGCTGGTTCGACTTCCCGGAACTCGCCGGTCAGGTGGAAGAGGTCGCCGTCGGGAGGTTGCATCGCGATTCGATAGCCCTCGCCAACCTGCGGGTTGAACTCGACGCTGGTAGCGGTGAAGCCTCGGGGGCCCCACCACTTGGCGAGCTCCTGCGGGTCGGTGAGCGCCTTGTAGACGGCCCTGCTCGGTGCGGGGATGCTCCGCTCGAGGCGCAGCACGTGTCGCTCGCTCGAACGTGTCATGTCGGTGCACCTCCGGTCGGTGGTTTGCCTTTCGTTTTCGGTGATTGCATTCGGGTTAGTGTGGGCGCGAGTTCTCTCGGTGATGGATCAGTGGAGAGCCGGCTCGTGGCCCGCCGCGAGCTGCCCGAGGAGTGTGTAGGCGCGGTTCGCGCCGAGCGGGTGCATGAAGGGCGTCGCGCGGACGTCGCGGTAGGCGCGGGCGAGCGGGCTGCGATTCAGGTAGCCGGCGCCGCCGGAGAGCGCGAGCGCGCGGTCGACGATGCTGACCGCCGCCTCGCCGATGAAGAGTTTGGCGCTCTGGGCCTCCGCGAACAGACCGGTCAGCTCCTCGGGGGTCCCCCTCGAGGTTGGGTTGCGCTCGTGGTGCTCGTCGATCAGCGACGCGGCGCGCGAAAACAGAGCGCGAGCGGCGGAAAGATCGACGGCGCTCTGGGCGGCGAGTATGTGCCCGTGTGGGTCGAGTTCGTCGCGGCGGGTGAGCGCGGCGGTGGCGCTCGCGTGCGCGCTCTCTGCGATCCCGAGTGCCGCGGACGCGTGGAACAGTCCGGCCGCGAGGTTTCGCTCCATGTATTCGATCGCGTCGCCGATCGGGAAGCCGCCGCGAAGAGCCGAGAGCGGTAGCCGCACACCCTTGAACGAGACCGAGTGGCTGCCGGAGCTGCGCATGCCGAGCGCGTCCCAGTCGTCATGGACGAGGACGCCCGGGTTTTGGCGGGGGATCATCGCGTAGCCGTACCGCTCGCGTCCGCCCTCGTCGGTGTAGGTGACGGCGGTGTAGAGGACGTCGGCGGCCGGCGCCATCGTGCAGAAGACCTTGTGGCCGGAGACGATCCAGCCCGTCTCGGTGCGTTTCGCCGTCGTTGCGGGGCGTGTGAGGTCCTGCCTCGGCTCGCTGCCGGCCGCAGCGAAGACGGTGCCGTCGCGCGCAATCTCTTCGAGCGTCTGACCGAACGCTCGCGCGCGTCGCTCGTCACTTGCTGCGGTCGCGATCTGCCAGCGGCGGGCGACGTTGAGCACGAAGACGAGGTGCATGTTCACGCCCAGGCTCAGAGCCGCGTCGCCGCGGGCGAGCCGGCTGGAGGCGACGAGCAGGTCGTGCACCGAGGCGACGCCGAGACCGCCGAGCTGCTCGGGAACGGGTGCGGTGAAGTAGCCGCTCTGTTTGACGACGGCGAAGCTGTCGAACGGGAAGCTCCCGTCGCGGTCGTAGTCGGCGGCACGCGGAACGATCTCGGCCGCGAGTGTCTCGGCGAGCGCGACCAGGCGCGCGCCGGTCTCGGTTCTGGCTGTCAGCTCGAAAGACATGCGATCGTCCTTTCGATGGGTGGGACGGCCGCGGCACGGTCGCCAAGCGTTCGGTAGGCGCGGCGGTGGTAGAGGAGCGGCGTTCCGCTGCGTGAGGCATGTGCCGCGCGGACGCGGCCGAAGAGGATGGTGTGGTCGGCGACTTGCACGGCCTCAGAGAGCTCACAGTCGAGGTGGGCGAGCGCGCCGGCGACGACCGGGCTCTCGCCGTTCCGGCCGCTCGGGTCGACGAACGGCTCGAGGAACTTCGCCGTGCCTGGCTGCGAGCCCAGGCGGGCGATGGTGAGTTGCTCCTCGGCCAGGATGCTGACGCCGAAGCTGCGCCCTGCAGTGATTGCGCGCGTGCTCGTTGTCCTCGAGTCGAGCGAGACGAGGATTGTCGGCGGCTCGGCGGAGACCGACGCGAAGGCGGTGACGGTCATCCCCCAGGGCCTGTCGCCGACCCAGCTGGTGACCAGCACGACGCCGCTCGCGAGCATGCTCATCGCATCGGCGAAGTCCGGGAGCGGCGCGGACGCTCGCCTCGGATCGGTTATGAGCTCTAGAGCAGGCATGGGTGCCTTTCCCTCCGGCGAGCGGTTGCAGCCTGCTCGGAGGCCGCCAACCGCTCTGCGGTCGTGGTCATGCAGTCGCCACGTCCACCGTGACGGGAACGCCGTTGGTGACCATGTCGAAGACGGCCGAGCGCCGCTGTGCGCGTGCGACGACCTCGCGCAGCTTTTCCTCCGGCGCGTCGCCTGCGACGCGGAAGGAGACGCGGATCTGCTCGAAACCGTTGCGGTATTCGTCCGAGAGGCCGAGCGCGCCCTGGACGTCCATGTCGCCCTCGAGCGTCGACTCGACCTCGGTCAGCTGGACTCCACGTGCGGCGGCGACGTAGACGATCGCGGTGGTCAGGCAGGCGGCCAGCGCGTGCAGCAGGTACTCGGCCGGGTTCGGGCCGGTATCGCTGCCGAGCAGGATCGCCGGCTCGCCGGCGTCGATCACGAACGCCTGTGCCCGGGAGGTGTCCTCCTGGTTGGCAGCGTAGAAGTCGCGGATTCGCGTCTGGTTGTGCGCGCCGTCGATCCAGCGGTTCCGCGCCCGGAACTGGAACCTCGCCAGCGTCGGGTCGGCCTTGATCGCGTCCAACGTCCCGAACAGCTGCCCGGTGTCGACGCCGTTGCGGATCGCCTCCGTCGTCGTGCTCATTCGATCTCCTCCTTCTCGTCGTCCGGCTCAGTGCCGGTCGGTCGCGAGGTAGGAAACAGCCGCGCGGTTGGCGGCCGGGTGAGACGGCGGTAAAGCCTCGGTAACAGCGGAGGCGCAACGACCGCCGACCGCTGCATTACCGCGGACCTAACTCTGCCGCAACCCGCCGTTGACCGGCCGCCTGTCTCATGAGGCGACCACGAGACGGAGGCGCGCAATGCCGGAAACAACCAGGGGAGAGACCAGCGGCGGGTACCGGGCGGTAAGCGTCGCTCTCTTCCTGTGCCTGTTCGCGGCCCAGGCGGCGGTGATCGCGATGTCGCCGGTCCTGGCGGACGCGGCCGGCGACCTCCACGTGTCGACCGCGGCCGCCGGTCAGTTGCGGACGATCACCGGCTTAGCCGCAGGCATCACGGCACTCGCGCTCGGCGCTCTCGCCGGGCGTGTCGGCCTCGGCCGGCAGCTGCTGGCAGCCTCGGCGCTCCTCGCACTCGCCTCGATCGCGAGCGCGGCGGCTCCGACCTTCCCGCTCCTGGCCCTGGCCCAGCTGCCGGTCGGTGTCGCCGTCGCCGTGCTGACCACGGCGGGAACGCTGGCGGCCGCGGAGTGGGTCGCGCCCGAACTGCGGACGCGCACCTTGTCCTGGGCACTCGTCGGCCAGCCGGCCGCCTGGATCGTCGGCATGCCGCTGATCGGAGCCCTCGGCGAGCGCAGCTGGCGCTTCGGCTGGCTGGCACTGCCGCTTGCCGCGGCCGTGGCGGCGGCGCTCGTCGTCGCCTCGAGGGCGGGGCAACCCCCAGGGAGCTCGCGACCCGCGCGCGCTCGCGCCGTCCTCGCCGACCGCGCACTCGCGCGCTGGCTGGCGTCCGAGCTGTTCGCGAACGCTGCCTGGGCGGGAACGCTCGTCTACGCGGGCGCGCTCTTCGCCGAATCGTACGGGACCTCCAGCAAGCTGACGGGGTGTCTGCTCGCGGTCGCGGCGGTCGCCTACGTGGCCGGGAACGTGATCTGCCGGCGTCTCGCGCGTCATGATCCACGACGGATTCTCGTCCTGCTCGCGCTCCTCCTTGCGATCACGGATGGCCTCTTCGGCGCGGTACGCCCGGGCATCGCAGCGAGCACGGCTCTCTTCGCGAGCGCGGCCTTCGTCGCCGGCGGCCGCACCCTCGTCGCGAGCGCCTTCGCACTTGCGACAGCGCCCGAGATCCGGCCGGCCGTGACCGGCCTCCGGGCCGCAACAATGCAGTTCGGCTACTTCGCCGGCTCGATCGCAGGCGGCACTGCGCTCACCGTCGGCGGCTACGGCGCGCTCGGCGCGGCCATCGCCGGGCTCTTCCTTGGCGCCGCCGTGACACTCGCCCGCCAGCCGGCCACGCACGGCTCGACCGCCGAGCCCGACTCCACACTTTCCCGCCCGCGTGCACTGCTACCGGCTCTTTACCGGACACGAGGGTGACAGGGCGACCCGCCTGCGATCCACTCGAGCGCATCAGAAACCTCCAACACGAAGGAATACGAGATGGACCGACACGCCCTCCTCATGCACACCCTCTTGCGACAGGCACGCGTCGATTCGCCGGAGAACGCGCGGCGCAGAGAACAACTGTCGCGGGTGGAGCGGGAGACTCGGGGGGCGCGCAGGCGTCGGCGACGCGAGCATGCCTGCCGGGCATGTGGACCGCTCTGACCGCATCCCGCCGGACGCGCAGCAACCACCGGACGCCGCGGATCGAGGCTCCCGATCTCCGCCAGGCGCTCCGCGTTGAACGCGCCGTTCCCCCGGCAACCCGCTGTGGCAGGAGCACTACGAGCGACTGCGTCGCCTCCGAAGCCAGAGTCCACCAAGGACAAGCCGCACTGGGACGCGTGGCGAATCTCCATGAGCGATCGTGGAGCAGAGGACGCTCGGCGCGGGGAATGGACTGCGACGCCGCCAGGCCGGCTCCGCCGATCCCTCCTCGCTGAAAATCGAGCCCTATCTCGGGTTCTTCGCGATCGCCCCTGCGGACCGACAGACGACGACACCACGACTCCCAGTCCGGGAGTGTCCGAGCTCCCGGACTCACCCGTCCCCGCCGCGAGCTCTGCGGCCGAGGCGGAGGGTGGTAGCGTCATACGCTCTGGAGATGGACTTTCGCCTGCTCGGCCCGCTAGAGGTTCTCCGCGACCACGTGCCAGTGCGGATCGCGGCAGGGAAGCAGCGAGCGCTCCTTGCGATCCTGCTCCTGAACGCGAACCGCACCATCTCGCGCGAACAGCTCATCGATTCGCTCTGGGGCGAGGACGTACCCGACTCCGCCCAGAAGATGGTGCAGATCCAGGTCTCGCAGCTTCGGAAGGCGCTACCCGAGCCGCGACTGCACACACGCCAGCCCGGCTACCTGCTCGAGGTACGCGAAGACGAACTCGACCTCGCTCGTTTCGAGCGCGGGCTCGCGGACGGTCGCCGCGCCATCGCGCAGGGCGAGCCCGAGAACGCGACCGAGCGGCTCGGTCAGGCGCTCTCGCTCTGGCGCGGCCCGGCGCTCGCCGAGTTCTCCGAACCCTTCGCCAAGCACGAGGGCGCGCGGCTCGAGGAGCTTCGCCTGGCCGCAGTCGAATTGCGCATCGAGGCCGAGCTCGCGCTCGGGCATCAACGCGACGTCGTCGGCGAGCTCGAGACGCTGATCGCCCAGCACCCGCTGCGGGAAAGCCTCCGCTCCCAGCACATGCTCGCGCTCTACCGCTCGGGGCGACACGCCGAGGCCCTCGCCAGCTACCAGACATTCCGGCGGACGCTCTCCGACGAGCTCGGTATCGAGCCGTCGGCTTCGCTGCGCGAGCTCGAGCGGCGAATGCTGCAGCAAGACCCATCCCTCGAGCTGCCTGCGCGCACGGACACGCGCACCGCCGCGCCCACGCCAGGCATCGGAACCGTGAGCGCGGATGACGCGGGCGAGGTCTCTTACGCGCGAAGCGGCGACATCAGGATCGCCTACCAGGTCGTCGGCGAGGGGCCAGTCGACCTCGTGCTCGTCCACGGCTGGGTCTGCACGTTCCAGCCCGGCTGGGAATACCCGAAGCTCGCGGCCTTCTACCGGCGGCTCGCGTCGATCGGGCGGCTCATCCTCTTCGACAAGCGCGGCACCGGCCTCTCGGACAGGGTCTCACCCGAGCATCTCCCCGACCTGGAGACGCGCATGGACGACGTGCGTGCAGTCCTGGACTCCGTCGGCTCGGAGCGCGCAGTGCTGCTGGGCATCTCCGAAGGAGGACCGATGTCGACGCTCTTCGCCGCGACACACCCCGAGCGAACCGTCGCGCTCATCCTGATGGGCTCCTTCGCACGTGAGATGCGGGCGCCGGACTACCACTCCGGAGTGAGCGAGGAAGATCTCCGCCGGCGGCTCGCACTTCTCGACGAAGACGACTGGGCGTCGGCGGCGACCAGAGACTGGATCGGCCGAGTCGCCCCGGACACTCTGCACAACGCGGCCGCGCTGCGGTGGTACACGTCATACGTGCGACGCGGCGCGAGCCCGGGCGCGGCCAAGGCCCTGCGCCTCATGAATACCGAGATCGACGTCCGCGACCTGCTGCCGACGATCAGCGTCCCCACCCTCGTGCTCCACCGCGCACACGAAAGCTGGCGCGACGGGTCTCGATACATGGGCAAGCACATCCGGGGCGCCCGCGTCGTCGAGTTGCCGGGCAACGACCACCTCCCCTGGGAAGGCGACGCTGAAGCGTCGCTTGACGAAATCGAGCGGTTCCTAGCGGATGTTCAGGAAGAGAAGGAGCCAGACCGCGTGCTCGCGACGCTCCTGTTCACCGACCTCGTCGGCTCCACCGCCAAGGCGGCGGAACTCGGCGACCGCGCCTGGCAAGACCTGCTCACCAAGCACCATCGCCTCGTGCGCGCCCAGCTCACGCGCTTCCGCGGGCACGAGGTCGACATGGCCGGTGACGGCGTTTTCGCCACATTCGACGGCCCCGCGCGCGCCGTCCGCTGCGCCACGGCGATCGCGGACGGGCTCGAGACGCTCGGACTCACCATGCGCGCAGGCGTGCACACGGGAGAGATCGAGCAGACGAACGGCGGCGTGCGCGGCGTCGCAGTCCACATCGGCGCGCGCATCGCCGCCGCGGCCAGACCGGGCGAGGTGATCGTGTCGAGCACAGTCAGGGACCTCGTCGCCGGCTCAGGCATCACCTTCGAGGAGCGCGGCGAGCACGAGCTGGACGGCGTGCCAGGCACCTGGCGCCTCTTCACCGCCCGGATCTGATCGCGGCCTGAGTAATCGCTGCCGAGTTCGGCACCCATTCGTTCGAGCTCGCCCGCGCGGGTGACAGCCGCTACCAGCGCTTTACCGCCGGCTTCACCGATCGGCAACCGCGGCCGTGTCTCTTAGCGGTCGACCCATCCGGCGTCCGGCCGGACGACCAGCAAAGGAGGAAGACACGATGAAGCGCATCCTCGTCCTACTCGCGATCGCAACCGCCGGCATGACGGCGAGCGTGACCGCCGCTCAGGCGGAAGTCGTCAGCAACGAGACGGTCTCCTTCGCCTATAGCGGCTTCGTGCCCTGCGCAAACGGCGGCGCGGGCGAGCTCGTGACCGGCACGATCGACGTGCACAACCTGACCACCTCGACCGTGAACGGCAACGTCGACACCTGGCAGTTCCAATTCCAGCCGCACGGGAGCCTGGTCGGGAGGACCACCGGCGACACGTACCAGCTGACCGGCGAGTCGCGGGGCACATACAACGAGAGCCTGCAGCGCGGCGAGTACACCCTGACCTACGTGAACCGCTACCGGCTGATCGGCCCCGGGCCAGACAACAACCTGCTGGTGCGCGAGACCGCGCACGTGACCATCGACGGCGACGACGTGGTCGTCCAGCACGACGACTTCAGCATCGAGTGCAGGTAGCGTCCGAGGAGGGTCGCCGCCGTGTGGAGAGCCGCCCTGAGGGGCGGCTCTCCACGTGTATGACACGGGCGCCGCAATCTACGCCGCCGCGGAGTCTGGACGAGTCGTCGCTGTCCTCTAGCAAGGTGGCGTGGTACCGCCTGCAAGGACGAAGGTCGATCCGCTCGCCCCTTACGCCGCTGGGACACTCGCTTCCGCCTCCGGGCCGGCGCGTGTGACAAGACAGCGAGCTC
>JBLMYA010000053.1:0-5526 GCA_050258035.1 Verrucomicrobiota bacterium | reverse complement strand
GCCCTTCGATCGGGCCGCCCTCGAGCGCGCGTTGTCCTCCTCCTAGGTCAGGCCCAGGGGAGGCGATCCCAGTACGTGGGCCGCTCGCGCCGCGACGGCTCGAACCGCCCGACGTACGCCTGGTCGGGATCTGAGGTCTCCTCGTGCACGCTCGCGTTGTGGCGAGCGGCGAGCTCCGACACCGGATAGCGGATCTCCTCGTTCTCCGACCGCGCACCGGCCATGAGGATCACGCACGGCTCGTCGCCGGCTCCCACGAAGATGTGCTCGGTGCCGGCGGGGCTGTGGAAGAAGTCCCACTGCCGCAGGCGCCGCTCCTCACCCTCGACGAGCAGCACGCACTCCCCGGACAGCACGAGGAAGTCCTCCTGCGCCGACTCGGAGTGGTACAGGCCGTTCGGCTGGCCGGGCGGGAGTACGTGGAGCCTGATGCCGAACTGCCGAAACCAGAAGTCCCGACTCTCGAAGGGGCATTCCGATCCGGACGGCTGCTTCTCGCCGTTCTCCGAGGTCAGCCACTGGGCGTCTCGCACGTTGACGACGAACCAGCCGTCACTGGCTGGTGCGAGACCTGAGCCGAAGTCCTCGAGCCGCGCCTCGTGCACGTCACAACCCTACCGCGGCGGAATCCGGCTTCTACTTCTCTTCCACGAGTGCAGCCAACCGCGCGAGGGACGATTGCCAGCCCACCTCGTTGTCGGGGATCGACACCCCAGGCGGCAACCCCTCGTGCACGCCGATGACCTCGGTGCCGCCGTCGACATCGGCGAGTGTGATCGTGATCTTCATCTCGCCGCGCAGTGCGGGATCTGCCGTCTCGAACTCGTCCACCTCGACGATTCGCTCGTTGGGGACGAGCTCCACGAAGCGGCCCCGATAGCTGTCGGTATCCGCGGTGGTCTTGCCGGCGTCGGTGGGCGCCTCGTAGGTCAGGGAGATCCTGAACGCGCCGCCCTCACGGCCATCGAACTCGTGGATGCGGCAGATCATGCCCTCCGGCACCTTCCACTGCGCGATCGCGACCGCGTCGACGAGCGCTGCGTACACCCTGTCACGCGGCGCTCTCACATGGCGACTTACACGCGTCGATCGCACGACCGGATCATCCCATGGCGCTCCAGAGCGCCCCGCCGAGTCTCCTCGTCGCCCGCGACGCGGCGCGCTGGGGGGCGCTCTACGCGGGCTCGGAGTCGGATTCGGAGTCCCGCAGGTACTGGTGGACGAAGGCGATCGCCATGCTGCCTTCGCCGACGGCCGCCGCCACGCGCTTCACCGGGCTGAAGCGGACGTCGCCGCAGGCGAAGATGCCGGGCACGCTCGTCTCGAGCAGGTACGGGTCGCGGTCGAGGTCCCAGCGTCCCGCGGCGCGAATGTCGGAGCCCGTGAGCACGTAGCCCTTGGGGTCGAGCGCGATCTCGGGTGGGAGCCACGCGGTCTCGGCGTCCGCGCCGATGAAGATGAAAAGGCCACCCGAGTCGAGCCGGGTCGTCTCGCCGGTCGCGTTGTCCACGACGTCGATCGCCTCGAGCGAGGCGTCGCCGTGGGCGGCGGCGACCTCCGTGCGATAGAGCACGCGGATGTTCGCCCGGGTCGCGAGCTGGTCGACGAGGTAGCGCGACATGCTCTTCTCGAGCGTGTCGCCCCGGTGCAGGATCGTGACTGTCCGCGCGTGGGCGGAGAAGAACATCGCCGCCTGGCCGGCCGAGTTGCCGGCGCCGATGATGTGGATGTCCAGGCCGTGGGCGCTCGTCGCTTCGCTGCGTGCCGCCCCGTAGGAGATCCCCTTGCCGGCGAGCCTCTCGAAACCGTCGATGTCGAGGTGCCTCCACGAGACCCCGCAGGCGAGGATGATCGTCCGCGTCCGCAGGACGTCGCCGCCGTCGAGGTGCACGTGTCGCGTCGCCGCGTCGATGCGCGTGATCGATCGAGTGACGAGGATCTCGGCGCCGAGCCGGCGAGCCTGCTGGAGCGCCCGGCTCGCGAGCTCGTCGCCCGACACGCCCGACGGGAAGCCGAGGTAGTTCTCGATCCGCGAGGACGTGCCCGCCTGACCGCCGGGCGCCTCGCGCTCGACGACGATCGTCTGCAGGCCTTCAGAGGCGCCGTACACGGCCGCCGCCAGGCCCGCGGGCCCGGCGCCGACGATCACCGTGTCGTACACCGCGGCGGCGGGCTCGGTCGCGATCCCGAGCAGTTCGGCCACGCGCCGCAGTTGCGGGCGAATGACCGTCTTCCCGTTCACGACGCGAAGCGCCGGGTAGTCGCCCTCGGCCGGCAATGCGCCCGACCACTGCTCCGCGTCTTCCGGCACGTCGGGCTGGAGCCACCTGTACCGCACCTGGTTGCGGTCGAGGAAGCGCCGCAGCTCGGCGCAGGCGGCGTCCCAGCGGTGGCCGAGCACGATCGCCCGGTCGGGAGTCGACTCGGAGACGATGCTCTGAAGGCCGCGTGGCCCGGCGAGTCGGTTGCTCGCCAGGAGGCCGACCTGCTTCGCGACCTCCGGGGCGACGGCGGCGACGGTGTAGTAGTCGTGGGGCTCGATCCGGAAGACGCGTGACGGCTCAGCAGCCCGGAACCCGGCGGGATGCGGTGTGCCGAGCGTGATCGAGACCTCCCCGCAGACGTCACCCGGCCGCCGCTCGCCGATCACCCGCTCCACGCCGTCGACGAGCCTGACCGCCTCGATCCGACCTTCGAGCAGCCCGAGGAGCGCCGGCTGGTCTCCTTCGTGAACGGCGTACTCCCCGGCGCCGAGGCTGATGTCGGCAGCGACGCGGCTGAGCCGCTCGCGGTCCGCCGGCTCGAGCTCCGCGAACACCGCGACCCGACCGATTTCGTCCGAGGTCACCATTCAAGGAGACCGGTGAGGTGACGCGAGCACGAGCTGGAGGACGTCATACCACGTGCGCGCGCGAGTCAGGGCCAGCGAGTCGCGCGGGCTTGCAGCTCGTCGTGCGCCGCCCAGTCCTCTCGCGGAGGCGAGAAGACGTCGATGACAGTCGCACCCTCTTCTCCGCCGACGGCCGAGTGGGGCGTGTTCGAAGGTATGCGCCAGATCCCGCCCCTCTCCACGGTTTTCGTCTCGGTTCCGACGCGGAACAGAACGGAGCCTTCGAGCACGATGCCGAACTGCTCGTTGTCGTGATGGTGCTCGGGGAGCTCCGCGCCGGGCTCGATCTCGACGACGGCCAGTGTCAGTCGCTCGCCGTGCACGGCGCGTGCCAGGTAGCCGTCGGCGAGTAGCTGCGGCGCGATCGCGTGGAGATCCTCGAACGCGCTCATCGATCGGGTGGAGACGGCGACCGGCTCATCGGCCGACTCTACGGCCCCGCCCCGCTCGGTAGCAAGGTCGCGGCAGGCACGCCCCGAACGCAGACACGTCCACGGATGGGCGCGCACGGCGACCGGTGAGCGGACACTAGGGGCGCGTGCCGAACAAGCGCTTCTCGGTAGCGAGGTGCGGTGCCCACTCGATGCGCTTCGCGCCCCCGAAGCGCAGGTAGGCGCGGAGCGCCTCGCGCATCGCGTCCACGAAGCCCTCCGCGCGGCGCGGCGCGAAGCCGTCCTCCCACCACAGGTCGAGGATCTCCACGCCGCCGCCTTCCCGGTCGATGCGAGGCTCGATCCGGCCGACGAGGCGGTCGCCGAAGAGCATCGGCAGCACGTACCAGCCCCACTGGCGCTTGGCGGGCGGGACGAAGAGCTCCCATACGTACTCGAAGTCGAAGAGGGAGCCGAGCAGAGGACGGTCCCAGACGACTGGATCGAACGGCGGCAGGAACGCGACGGTGGGCGGCGGCTCCGGGGGGTCATCCAGCAGGCGGACCTCTTCCGCGAGCACGAACCGCGTTCCACGGACGCCCTCGACCTCCACCGGCACGAGCTCGCCGTCGGCGATCAGCTCCTCACGCAGCGCCGTCCTCCCCGGGTACCCGGGAAACCTCGGATCGGGCTTGGCCGGACCGAGGCCGCTGAAGATGCCACTTCCGCCTCCTCCGACGCCGAGGAGGCCGTGGGCGCGGTAGCGCGAAAGCAGCCTGTGGCGGAACTGGTCCACGAGCGGGACCTCACGCCCCAGAAGGTCGGCCTGCAGGAGCCGCTCGAGGAGGTCGTAGTACCGCCGGTTGCCGTCACGGCGATCCAGGCCGAGCACGCCGGTCAGCGCGTACGCCTCGAGCACGGCACGCACCGTGTTGGTCGGCATCCCGAACCAGTCGATCACGGGTCCCTGCGTGCGCTCGAAGTCGTGCACCGAGAGCGGGCCCTCGCTGCGGATCCGCTCCAGCACCCGGTCGGCGACGTCCGCGTTCTCGTCGAGGACATCTGCCCAGTGCCGACTCAGCCTCCCGCGGAACCACGGGAGCTCGCCGACCCGGATGAACGAGAGGCCCTTGTTGTACGCCTCGAAGATCTCGCGGCGCTCGTAGAGGAGGTCGCACCACACAGGGTCGTAGCCGGCCACGCGGGCATGCAGGACGAGGTCGTGGCTGCGGCCGGCAACCGCGATCGGGTCGAACTGGATCGAGCCGAGTCGGCGGACGACCTCGAGCACGGCGTCCGGCCCTCCCTCGAGCGCGCGCGCCGGTGCGAGCATGTGGCGCGCGACGAAGAAGCGACGTGCAGCCTCGGCAGAGACCCTCACTCCGATGACGCTCCCGGCGCCGGGCTCGCTCGCCCCGGGATCGACCCGGCGCTCGCCTCGGACGCACTCAGAAACGGCGGTCGGAGGGGCGGCTCTCGATCGCGCCGTGGTAGTCGTCCCAGGCGATCTCCGAGGCGCGGCTTGACGCTGGCGTCCGGCAAGGGGTCGATCGTAGTCGGAGCCGTCAGTCTCCGGGAGGGCCGCGGTCGCAGTCGGGTCGTGGGGTCTCCGGCGAGGGCGCGGTGGACGGGTGCGCCGGACTTCGTGACAGTTTGTAACTAGCGGTACGTGAAATCCCCGATGGCGCGCCCCCGTGCGAGGCGGACGATGCGCGGGTAGGTCGCCAATCCTCGGCAGAGGCAGCAGCCGGTACCACCTCGACCGCTTCCCCGCCGAGACATGCCACACAGGTGCGGGCGACACCCAGGGCGCGCCCGTGCCAGAAGGAGGCAGACATGGCCATCCCGCTCGGTGGGCACACCGCCCTGAAGGGGCTCCTCCTCGCCACTGCGCTGGCGATCGCCATCGTGCTCACGGCCCTGCCCGCCCGTGCCGACGGGCACCCGGCCGGTTACCCGATCACGATCGACGTTCGCGCGACGGCCAAGGGCGATCGAGCGACGCCGTTCAACTTCGCCATCCAGCCGGGCCGGGTGGTCGAGGTCCGAATCCGCAACTACACACGCGAGCTCCACACCTTCGCGATCCCCGGGATCGGGCTCAACGTCGCGGTCATGGCCGGCACACCGCAGGCGCCGCGAAGCGTGACGGTTCGCTTCGTCGTTCCTCGCTACGGCGTCTACGAGTGGTACTGCGTGACCTGTCGGATGGGCATGCACATGCACAACCGGATGGGCGGCAAGCTGTACGCGTGGATCTCGCCG
>JBLMYA010000052.1:0-17535 GCA_050258035.1 Verrucomicrobiota bacterium | reverse complement strand
CCCCCCCCCCCCCCTTCCGGGTCTTCGGCCCGGCCTTCATCTCGCTCTCAGGTTCGGATGCTCGAATTCCCGGATGCGCTGGACGGCTGCTCTCCTCGTCGTGATCGGAGTGCTCCTCGCGGCAGGGGGCACGGGCGTCGCCGCGGCGCAGCCGGCCGCACCGACCCATGCGTACGGCGCGCGGAGCAACTCGGCCGTGGTCGCCGCTCGGCTTGCTCAGGCTCCGTCCGGGTTCACCGGGGGCGCGGTCACGGCCGCGGATGGTGAGCAGGTCGCGGTCTACGTCCAGAACGAGCTCGCCGCCGCCGATCCGTCGGCGGCGCGACGGTGGGCCGACATGGTCACGAGCCTCGTCCACGGCCCCGAGATCGCCACGATCCAGATCTACGTCGCCTCGCTCGACCGCGTGCAGCAGACCTGCGGAGCCCAGGCGCTCGGCTGCTACGCGAACAACCGGCTGATCGCCGTGGCGAGCGACCTGCCCGGCATCACCGCGCGCGCGGTGCTCACGCACGAGTACGGTCACCACGTCGCGGAGTCCAGCGACAACGCGCCCTGGCCGGCGGTGGACTACGGGCCGAAGCGCTGGGCGACGGCCGTCGGTGTCTGCAACCGTACGGCTTCCGGCGAGCTCGCCCCGGGCGACGAGGGCTCGCGCTACACCCTGAACCCGGGTGAGGCGTTCGCCGAGGACTACCGGCTGCTGAACGAGCGCCGGCTGGGTCTGCCGGAGACGTTCTGGGGGGTCGTCGACCAGAGGTTCTACCCCGACCAGGCGGCGCTCGACGCGGTCGCACTGGACGTGACGAACCCGTGGCGCGGCCCGACCACCAGCACCTTCACCTCCTCGTTCACTCCCAGGGCGACCGGCCGGGGTTTCCGGATCGCAACGCCGCTCGACGGGACGTTCCGGGTCACGCTCGCCTCGCCGGCCAACACCAGCTTCACGCTCCGCGTGGTCGATCCCTCGAGCGGTAGTCAACTCGGCTCATCGACCGGGGCAGGCCGCGTGAAGGCGGTCGAGACGAGCGTGTGCGGTCAGCGCACGCTCCAGGTGCAGGTCAAGCGCCAGCGCGGCTCGGGCTCGTTCAGCCTCGCCGTCGCGAGGCCGTAGGGGCCTCGCGACCACGTTCACGCGGTGAGCGCCTGCTGCCGTGCGTCTACGACGGCCGGCCGGCGGACGATGTCGAGCGCGATCAGTACGAGGTTCGCCCCCAGAGCGGCTCCGACGATCGTCGTGATCACAGCGAGGAGCCCGGTGCCTGCCTGGTAGCCGAGCCAGGCGCCGACCAGCGCGCCGGCCAGCGAGCCCGTCAGGCCGAACCTCCGGGGCAGGCTGCGGTCGATCCAGGCCAGGTAGGTGCCCAGGCCGATCGGCACTCCGACGGAGACGATGGCGAGGAGCACGTCGTCGAGTGGCAGTGCCGGGAACGCCACGAGCGCGACGATCACGCCGCCGAACCAGCCGCCCAGGCCGAGAATAGGCGCGTAGGCCGACCGGAGCAGGGCGCTGGCCTTCCGGCCGATCCGGCCGCGCTTCCGCGACCGGCGCCACAAGAGCAGGAGCGAGAGGACAACGATCGCCGGCAGGGCGAGCATCGTCGCCGCGAAGCCCTTGCCGAGCGCGGTGTGCGTGACATCGGGCGTGAAGTCGACCTTCGCGGGCGTGTACAGCGAGCGGTCGACCTTGCCGGTGTCGAGGAAGGTGTTCAGCAGGCGCGTGCTTGCGGCCGGCTCGTAGTTCCAGAACGAGGTCGTGTGACCGAGCTCGAACAGGACGACCTGGTGGCCGTTGGGGAGGTGCGGGAGCAGATCCTTCGTGGCGTTCACGGCCGGGGTGGCGAAGTCGAGTGTCCCGCCGATCAGGAGCGTCTCGACGTTCGAGTCGCGAACCTGCGCGTACTCGTTCTCGTCCGGCGTCGCGGGCCAGGCGTCGATCAGGCCGCCGCCGGCGTAGAGGAACTCCGTCCCCGGGTTGCCGAGGATCGAGTCGCTGCGATGTGGGCCCTTCGCGAAGTAGCGCCTGGCGGCGAGGGTGTCGGCTCGGCCCATGGCGGCCAGCTCGCCCCAGACGAAGGACTCGGGGAAGGCCATCCGGGCGACGAGCGACATGAACCAGAGCCCGCTCGCGTCCCCCTTGGCCGCAGCGAGCCACGTGCTGAGCGTCATCGGGGCCGACAGCGGTTCCGCGTCCGAGGTCGACTCCATCAGACCGTAGAAGGAGGCGATCCGCGCGGCGTTCCGGTCGAACGGCAGGCCCCAGAACCGGTCGGGCATGTCGGAGGCCGTCTTCCGCATCGACGCCGCCAGGTCGACGGTCCGCCGACTGCAGGCGGCGTCCTGCGCGCACAGGCGGGAGTACCGCTCGATCTGCGTGTCCGTCGTCCGCGGGTCCCAGAGGAAGTTGCCGGGCGGATTGACGTCGATCATCACCGAGCGGTGAATCGCCTTCGGGTAGCGCCAGGCGTAGATCATCGCGGTGCGGGTGCCGGCGCTCTCGCCGACCAGGTCGATCGGCCCATAGCCGAGGGCCTTGCGGGCGGCCTCGAGATCGTCGACCCGAGCGGGAATCGAGTAGCCGGCGATGTCGACGCCGTCCGCGCGGAGCCGCTCGGCGCAGGCGCGGAAGCCGTCGGTGTAGGCGCGGAACGACGTCTGCCCGAGAAGGTCGGTCGAGCGCTTCAGCGCCGAGACGACCTCGGGGCACTGGAGCCGGACCGAGCCGTCCACGCCCCGGTAGCCGACCAGGACGACGTCGTGGTCGTCGGCGATCCGGCTCGCCTTCGAGAAGTGCATGTTGCTGATCCCCGGCCCGCCCTCGAGCCGGAAGACCGGCTCCCCCGGGTTCGTCGAGAGCGCCTTGATGCGGGTGACCGGCAAGGCGATCAGCCGAGAATCGGACTTGGCCCGGTTCTCGGGAACGACGAGGGTGCCGCAGTCGGCGACGTAAGTGCCCTGCTCCGTGCCGTAGTGGCACGGATGCAGGGTCAGCTGGCCGGCTTTCGCCCCGGCGGGAACGGAGACCGCCCCGCCGTCGGGTGAGAACCGGAGGTACGCGAGCCCGATCGCCAGGATCGCGATCAGCAGCAGCCCGGTGACGCGGGCCGCACCGAGCCGGCGTCGGGGCTTCCGGACGCGCGGCTCCGGCTCCGGCTCGTCCAGGATCTCGAGCGAGCCGTGGTCGAAGTGCGGCAGCCACTCGAGCCACGCCGGGAGGTACCAGTTCCGCTCGCCGAGCAGCTTCATCGTCGCCGGCAGCAGGACGCCGCGGACGATCGTGGCGTCGATCAGGATCGCGGAGGCGAGCCCGACGCCGAACTGCTTGAAGAACAGCACCGACAGCGTCGCGAAGATCGCGAAGACGCAGACCATCACGATCGCCGCGCTGGTCACGACGCCCGCGCTCGAGCGGATGCCCGTCGAGATCGACTCGTCCATCGAGGCTCCCCGTTGGAAGCTCTCGCGGATCCGGCTGACGATGAACACGTGGTAGTCCATCGAGAGCCCGAACAGGATCACGAACAGGAGCAGCGGGATCACGGGGGACACGCCCGTGGTCGAGGTGAAGCCCAGCAGGCCCTTGCCGAAGCCGTGCTGGAAGACCAGCACGAGGATCCCGTAGGCGGCTGCGACCGACAGGCAGTTGAGCACGATCGCCTTGGCCGCGACCACGATCGAGCGGAACGCGACCAGCATCAGCGCGAACGCGAACACGAGGACGAAGGCGACGACGAGCGGCAGCGACGACCGGATGTGGTCACTGGAGTCCTGCCACTGCGCGGCCAGCCCGGTGACGCCGGCATCCACGTTCGGGAGTGCGCCGACGGTCTCGGGGATCAGCTTGGTGCGGAGGAGCTTCAGGGAGGCGGTTGCCTGCCTGTCCGTGCCGCTCCCGTCGATCGGGATCGTGATGTTCGCGACCGTGCCGGCCGGGTTCACATCGATCGTGATCGGCTCGTGTGCGCGGCCGCTCGCGAGCGCCCGCTGCTCGAGCCGCGTGATCGCCTCGCGTACGGCGGGAGCGCTCACGTTCGGCGCCTTGACGATCACGCTCGCCGGCAGCGCCGTGCCCGGAAACGCCTGCTGCATCCGCTTGTAGGTCTCCACGACCTCGAGGTGCGCCGGGTAGGTCTCCGGCGACGGCTCCGCCATCCGCATCTGCAGCGCCGGAAGGGCGAGCGCGAGGAGCAACCCGCCCGCGATCGCCGCGGACAGCGCCGGGCGGCGCAGAACGCGGTCGACGATCCAGCCCCACATCCGGCCCTGGCCCCCGTTGGGGCGCCGCCGCCGGAAGCGGCCCCGGTCGACGCCGTCCCCGAGCCGCGAGAGCAGTGCGGGCAGCACGGTCAGCGAGCCGAGCATCGCGACCGCGACGACCATCATCGTCGCGACGCCGAACGCGGCGAACGTCTTGTCGCCGACGACGAACATGCCGGCCATCGCGACCAACACCGTCAGACCGGAGATGAGCACCGACCGGCCGGAGGTGGCGGCGGCCGCTTCGAGGGCGGCACGTTCGCTTCGGCCGGCGGCGCGTTCCTCGCGCTCGCGGCGGAGGTAGAACATCGTGTAGTCCACGCCGACGGCGAGCCCGATCAGGAGCACGAGCGCCGGCACCTCGTTCGGCATCGGGAGGAGGTGGCTCGGGATCGCCACGAGGCCGAACGTCGCGAACACGGCCGAGAGCGCGAGCAGCAGCGGGATTCCCGCGGCGATGAGCGCCCCGAACGTGACGAGCAGGATGATCAGCGTGATCGGGAGGGAGAGCATGCCCGCCTTCCCGAGGTCGTGCCCGTACTGGGCGACGATCGCCTTCTCGGCGCTGGCCTCGCCCATCTCCCCGATGAAGAAGCCGGGGTGGGCGGCCTTGGCGGCCGCGACTGCGTCGAGGACCGGGTCGATCTCGTCGGCGGCCTTGTCCCGTGCGCCGGCGATGTCGAAGTCGACGAGCACGGCGCGGCCGTTCTGGGAGACCGCCGGCGACTGGATGTGGCGGACGACGGGAACCTTGGAGATGCGCGCGGCGACGTCCTGGACGGCCGCGTCGAAGGCCGGGGTGCCGGCACGCTGCGTGCGGCTCTGGATCAGGATGCTCTCGGCGGCGGGCCGCTTGAACCCGGCCTCGAGGATCCGGTCCATCCGGCCGGACTCGCCCGGGCCGGACGTGTTCGGGTCGGGACTCTTCGTGCCGACCAAGCCGCCGATGCCGAACGCGACGACGACGAGCGCCAGCCAGCCGAACGTCGCCGTCTTCCAGTGGGAGGCGCTCCAGCGGCCCATGCGTGCTGCGAGATTGGAATGCGGAGCGGTGCGGGACATCTCGTTCCTCCTGTGCGTGGTTGACGCCTCCGACGCTATGAGCGCGTCGTCCGGATGGCGTCGGCGCGGAGTGGGAATCGATCTCGTCCCGCCCGACGATTTCGAGTCCTACTCAGGTAGGAGGCGCGCCGTGGCGACCTGGAGTACGTTCAGCGCGTGGACAGGATCGCCGGCACCGCACGCAGGTTCGGCATCGATGCACTGATCGTCCTGGCGACGGTCGCGAGTGTGCTCGAGCTCGTCCTCCGGCGGGACGCGTCGGACGCGCCGCGCACGACGCTGTGGTTCTGCGTGCCGGCGATCGCGCTGCTCATGTGCCTGCCCTTCGCACGCCGGCGTTTCGCCTTTGCCGCTCCGGCGCTGTTCTGGTTGCTGGCCGCGGCGCTCTCGTTCGTCGACGGGAGGCTGCTCCCCTTTTCGATCGGTGTCTTCATCGTCGGGATCGCGGCGTCTTTCCTGCTCGGGAACCTCCGCGACGCCGTTCAGGCCCGCGTCGGCCTGGCGATCGTGGTGGGCGGCGCCGCGACCATCGTCTACAACCAGCCAGGCCACTCGTCCGGCGAGTTCGTCTTCATCCCCCTGCTGTTCGCGATCGGCTGGCTCGGCGGCTTCGCCCTGCGCGAGCGCGCCGAGCAGGTCGAAGCGGCAGAGGAGCGCGCGGCTCAGGCCGAGCGTGAGCGCGACGCGACGGCGCGGATCGCGGTGGCCGAGGAGCGAGCGCGAATCGCGCGCGAGCTCCACGACGTCGTCGCGCACGCCGTCAGCGTGATGGTGCTCCAGGTCGGCGCGGTTCGCCACCGGCTGCCCGGGACGCTCGCAGAGGACGAGGAGGCGCTCCGCGGGGTCGAGCAGACCGGCCGTGCCGCGCTCACCGAGATGCGCCGCCTCCTCGGCGCGATGCGCCGGGACGGCGACGACGTCGAGCTCGCGCCGCAGCCGGGTCTCGACAGCATCGACGCGCTGCTGGACGAGGTCGGCCGCGCCGGTCTTCCCGCCCGGCTGCACGTCGACGGTGACCCCTTCCCGCTCCCACAGGGGATCGACCTCTCCGCATACCGAATCGTCCAGGAGGGCCTGACCAACGCGCTCAAGCACGCGCACGCCGGCCACGCCGACGTCATGGTCCGCTACCGGCCCGACGAGCTCCAGGTCGAGGTGCGCGACGACGGGCAGGGAAGCTCGGCGGGCGACGGCCTCGGCCATGGGCTCGTGGGCGTCCGTGAGCGCGTCAAGATCTACGGCGGCGAGATGAGCGCAGGGCCCGACCCCGAGGGCGGCTTCGTCCTGTCCGCGCGGCTTCCCCTCGGGCGCAACGGGCGATGATCCGCGTCCTCGTCGCCGACGACCAGTCGATGGTCCGTGCCGGGTTTCGCATGCTCCTCACCGGTGAGGAGGACATCGAGGTCGTGGCCGAGGCGAGCAACGGACTGGAGGCGGTCGAGAAGGCGGCCCGGTTTCACCCGACCGTCGTCCTGATGGACATCCGCATGCCCGAGCTCGACGGCCTCGAAGCGACTCGCCGGATCCTCGCGGTCGACGAGACAGCCCGCGTCCTGATCCTGACCACCTTCGACCTCGATGAGTACATCTACGAGGCCCTTCGCGCGGGGGCGAGCGGCTTCGTGCTCAAGGACGACCCCCCGGAGCAGCTGCTCGCCGCCATCCGCACCGTCGCCGCGGGAGACGCGCTCCTCTCGCCCGCGGTCACGACCCGCGTGATCGAGCAGTTCACCCACATCCCCCGCCCCATGCCGCCGAAGGAGCTCGAGTACCTGAGCGCGCGCGAGCTGGACGTCCTTCGTCTGATCGCCCGCGGCCTCTCGAACGCTGAGATCGGGAAGAAACTCTTCATCAGCGAAACGACGGTCAAGACCCACGTCACGCACATCTTCCAGAAGCTCAACCTCCGCGACCGCGTCCAGGCGGTCGTGCTCGCGTACCGGGCAGGCCTGTTCGAAGAGTGACACCGAAGGCCTGCGCCTCTTCGATTCGGGGGCGACGTGCCGGCGGGCTGATCGTCGCCCCTCTCGTGCAGCGGCTCTTCCGTGCCGCCTAGTAGACGTCCTCTTCGGTCACCCGCCGGCGAGGGCGGTCGGAGCGCGTGAAGTAGCCGGGATCCGCCCAGCTCGACCAGAAGACGAGCGAGACGAGCACGCTGATGATCCCGACGACGAGCAGGATGTACTCCCATTCCGATTCCTCCTTACTGGGATGTCACGCTCGGGCTGTTCGGGTGAAGAGCCCGATCAGCGCGAGGACGCGGCGGCGATCAGCACGAAGAACAGGAACTTGGAGATCGCGACACCGCCGACGATCGCGAACAGCAACAGCAGGGCTACGAGAACCCAGATCAACACCATGTTCGAACTCCCTTCGAGGTAGCGGGAGCACTGCCCAGCCGATCTCCAAAGCTCCCGCGAGGTTCCTTTGACACCCACCATTCGCGCGCGAAGAACGCCCGAGCCGGCCCCTCTCGAATGCCCGTCGCCGCGGGTGTACAGTCACGCAACCGATGGGCACGCGGGCACGGGGCGGGCGGCTTCTCCTGGCGGGCGCCGCCGGTCTGGCGGCGGCGACCGTGCTGGTCGGTACCGCCTCAGGCGGGCGCCCGGTCGCTGCCAGCCTCTCGGTCGCGGGCAACGCCTCCGCGAGCGTCGCGACGACGAACGGCAAGACGGTAGCCCTCGTCGCCCGGGCGGCGATCCGTGGCGGCGATCGCCTGCTGATCGCTGTGACCCGGGGCGGCGAGACCAAGCTCCGCAGGGTCGCCGTCTGCTCCCGCTCGCCCTGCACCGGCCGCTGGGTCGAGCAGAGCGCGACGTCCGACCGGTTCCAGGCCTTTGTCACCCACGGATCGGGGAAGACTGTTGCCGTTCTCGGAAAGTCGCGCGTCGTTCGCGTCACGTGGCGGCCGGCGCCTCCGCCCCCGCTTCCGCCGGCAACGCCGGGGCACTACCAGGGCAGGTCGAGCTTCAACGAGATCTTCGACTTCGACGTCTCTGCCGACGGCAGGACGGTCGTCAACCTCCAGACCGGGCAGGTCAACGAGTCCTGCACCCCGCCCGCGCACATCTCGGGAGGGAACCTGAACGCCCCGGGCCCCTACCCGATCGCCGCCGACGGGAGCTTCTCGATCAGCGGGACGATCCCGATCGCGATCGACAACACGACCGGCTCACGCAAGATCGTGGTCACGGGCCGCTTCACCGGGGCGACTGCGACGGGCGCGATCCGGACCGACACCACGTTCACGCTGGACGGAACCGGCTACACGTGCACCTCGGGCGACCAGACCTGGTCGGCCTCGAAGTCCTGACCTCGCCCGGCGGTAGCGCTCGCCGCCGCCTGCGTAACGTCCGCAGGCGTGGGACGTATCAACCTGATCGAGCGGCGCATGGCGAAGTTCCTGCGGGAGCCGCCGACGGTGCGCGGCGCTGCGAGCACGATCGTCGCCGCCACCGCCGTGGTGGTGATCGTCGGCGGGGTCCTGATCAGCGTCTTCGACCATCGCGAGTACTCCAACGTCTGGGTCGGGATGTGGTGGGCGATGCAGACCGTCACAACCGTCGGGTACGGGGACGTCACCCCCGCCGAGGTCTCGGGTCGGATCATCGCGGCGCTCGTGATGCTCCAGGGGATCGCGTTCCTGGCGGTCGTGACCGCGGCGATCACCTCGACCTTCGTCGCGCGCGCTGCGAAGACGTACATGGCGGAGCAGGACGAGGACGAGATGAGCGAGCTCCGCCGGATCGAGGCGCGGTTCGACGAGCTCGACCGGAAGCTCTCGCGTCTCGAAGCGGCTCTGGGCCGACGCGTCTCCTGACGGTCGGCCGGCAATGGTGCCGGTGGCCGCTTCACCACGATCGATCTATACCTGGCGCGCGGAGCGTGACATGCTTCCGCTGATGAGCGCGGAACCAGCGCAGCCCGCAGCGCCTCCGGCGCCCAGTGGGCCGTCGCGTACGAGAATCATCCTCGCGCGGACCCTGACGGTGATCGGGATCCTGCTGGTCGTCGTCAGCGCGCTCGCGAACTACGTCAAGCGGGAGGCGCTGGACTCGTCCCAGTTCCACAGCACGTCGCGCCGGCTCGTCGCCGACGAGACGATCCGCGACCAGGTCGCGCTGACGCTCGTCGACCGGCTCTACGCGAACACCGACGTGGTCGCCAACCTCCAGGAGAAGCTCCCCGAGAATCTCCGGCCGCTCGCGGTGCCGATCGCGGGGGTGGTCCGGAACGCCGCCGACTCGGCTGCCAAGGAGCTACTCTCACGCCCGCGCGTCCAGGAACTGTTCGTCAACGCTGCCTCGCGCGCGCAGAAGGCGTTCATCGCCGTCCTCGACGGCAAGGAGGGAACCCTGAGCACGACGAACGGCAACGTCGTGCTCGACCTTCGCCCGATCCTGACCAGGCTTGGCGAGCGCTTCGACGTCGTTCAGGAGAAGGTCCCACCCGACGCGGGGCAGATCACGATCCTGCAGTCGGACCAGCTGAAGACCGGCCAGCGGCTGGTGCGGGCGCTTCGGTTCGTCGCCAGCTGGATCTGGGCGCTGGCGCTGATCGCGTGGGCGGCCGCGATCTGGATCGCGCGCGGCAGACGGCGGCTCGAGGTACGGGCGATCGCGATCGGGTTCGTCGCAGCCGGCTTCCTGATCCTGATCGTCCGCGGGCTCTCGGAGCGCTACTTCGTCAACCACCTGATCAAGTCCGACTCGGTCCGGCCCTCGGGCCAGCACGCCTTCCAGATCATCACCGGCCTGCTCAAGGGCGCCGGCTGGACGGCGGTGATCGTCGGCGTGGTCGCGCTCGTCGGCGTCTGGCTGTGCGGGCCCGGCCGCCGCGCCGGCCAGGTGCGGCAGTTCCTGGCGCCGTACCTGAGCGGGGCAGGCGCCTACGCGGCGACGATCGGGGGCTACCTCCTCCTGCTCTGGTGGCGGCCGACGCCGCAGTTCGGCTACTGGCTCAACGTCCTTATCTTCTTCGTGCTGCTCATGATCGGCACGGAGGTCCTGCGCCGCCGGCTCGCGCGAGAGCGTCCGCCGCAGCCCGCTTCGGTGACGTGACCGAGGTGGTGCAGTGGCAGCCGGCGCGGCTGCGCTACAGGCCGCTGCCGGTTCTCGTCTCGTGGCTCGTGGCCGCGGGTGCCCTGCTCGCGGCGGCGGCGATCGTCCCCGGGGTGTCGATCGACGGGGTCGGTGGGGCCGCAGTGACGGTGCTGGTGATCACGATCCTGAATGCAGCGCTTCCGCCCCTCGCAGCGGCGCTGCGGATCCCGTTCATGGCCGTGGTCGGGTTCCTGATCGTGCTCGTGCTCGACGCGGCGATGCTGATGCTGGCCTCGAGGATCGACCGGGCCGCGATCAGCGTGTCGAACTTCGGCTGGGCCCTGCTGGCCGCCCTCGTCGCCTCGGCCTTCGGCGTCGCGCTCGACACGCTCCTCGGGACGAACGAGGACGACACGTACATGCTCCGGATGACACGACGGATCGCCAAACGCCAGGGCGGCGTGACCGTGACCGACGTTCCGGGCCTGGTCTTCCTCGAGATCGACGGGCTGGCCCTGCCGGTTCTCCAGCGGGCCATGCGGGACGGTGCCGCCCCGACCCTCGCGCGCTGGGTCGCGGAGGGCTCACATCGCCTGGTCGAATGGGAGCCGGACCTCTCGTCGCAGACCGGTGCGAGCCAGGCGGGAATCCTGCTCGGCTCGAACGACGACATCCCCGCGTTCCGGTGGGTGGACAAGGAGAGCGGCCGGATCATCGCCTGCTCCGGCCCGCAGGACTGCGCCGAGATCGAGCAGGCTCGCGCGACCGGGGTCGGCCTGCTCGTGAACGGCGGCGCCAGCCGCGGGAACCTCCTCTCCGGTGAGGCCGACGAGGTGATCCTCACCTGCAGCCGGATGAGCGCGGAGACGCACGCGAACCCGGGGTACCGGGCGTTCTTCGCCAACGGCCTGAACGCGACCCGTACCTTCGTGCTGTTCTTCTGGGAGGTCTTCCTGGAGTGGACCGCGGCGCTGCGCGCCATCCGGCGGGACGTCAGGCCGCGCGGCCACCGCGGCGGGATCTACCCGTTCATGCGCGCGGCGATGTGCGTGATCGTCCGCGACCTGATCGTCTACGGGGTGATCTCGGACATGATGCGCGGCCGGCCCGCGGTCTACTCCACGTTCTCGAGCTACGACGAGGTCGCGCACCACTCCGGGCTCGAGCGTGCCGATACGCTCGAGGCGCTCCGCAAGCTCGACCAGCAGTTCGCCCGGATCGACCGGGCGCGACCGTACGCCGCCCGGCCGTACCTGATCATCGTGCTGTCCGACCACGGGCAGACGCAGGGTGCCACCTTCAAGCAGCGGAACGGATACGGGCTCGACGAGCTGGTCGAGCGGTCGCTCGACGGCGGCCGCGTGCGGGGTATCGCAGAGGGGGACGAGCAGGCGGCGATGGCCGGACTGGCGGTTGGGGAGGCGGTCGGGACGACGAAGTCGCAGAAGACCTCGAAGAGCCGCGTGGGCGATCGCCAGGCGGTCGTGCTCGGCTCCGGGAACCTCGGGCTCGTGTACCTGATGGACGAGCCGCGCCGGCTGACGCTCGAGGAGATCGACGAACGCCACCCGCGCCTCATTCCGGCGCTCCGTGAGCACCAGCACGTCGGCTGGCTCCTCGTGCGCTCGCGCGAGCGCGGCGCCGTCGCCATCGGGGCCCGCGGCAGCCGCCGCCTCGATTCCGGCGAGGTCGTGGGCGAGGATCCGCTCGCCGTCTTCTCTCCGAATGCGGCCCGCCACCTGCTCCGCACGGACGGGTTCGCGCACGTTGCGGACATCATGATCGGAAGCTTCTACGACCCGCAGGTGGAGGAGGGCTGTGCGTTCGAGGAGCTGATCTCGTTCCACGGCGGGCTCGGCGGTCCCCAGACGAGGCCGTTCATCCTCTATCCGGCCGCCCTCGACGAGCCTGAGGCGCCGATCGTCGGCGCCGAGGCGGTCCACGGGGTGCTGACCGGGTGGCGCCGCGCGCTCCAGGGCGGCGAGGCGGTTCCGCTCCGGTCGGCGGCCTGAGCCGCCGCCAGCCGCAGGACCGCGACGGCGGCCACGACACGGGCGACTAGGTCGCCAGCGCCTTTGCCTTCAGCTGGTCGAACTCGGCCTGGGAGATCGTCCCGGCGTCGAGCAGCTCCTTCGCCTTCGCGATCTGCTCCGCGCTGTTCCCTCCGGAGACGCTCTTCACGTAGTCGTCGAACTCGGCCTGCGACTTCTGCACGTCCTTCGCCTGGCGCTCGGCGATCCCGTGTCCGTTCACGACCAGGTATGCGATCAGGCCGACCAGCGGGAAGAACAGGATGAAGAGCAGCCACAGCGCCTTCCTGCCGCCGCCGGCGTCGTGGCGGCGGAAGATGTCCACGATGACGCCGAACAGCATCATGAAGTAGACGACCATGAAGAAGATGACGATCAGGCTCCACAGGAACGTCAGAAACGTGGTTCCGAGCATTCGGGTCCTTTCTGTGGGTCGGTGCCGGGGTCGCCGGGGATCGTATTTTCATTCGAGCGCGAGCGTCCCCGCGACGGGGAGGATCTCGATCCGAACGTCCGGTGCGAGCTCGGCCGCGGCGCGGGCGAACGCCTCGGCGGGCGCCGCGGAATCTCCGTTCCGGCGGCCGGCTCTGTACGTTCCCCAGTGGATCGGGACGGCCACCTGCGGCTGCAGGAGCGCGAGGGCCGCCGCCGCGCGTTGCGGGTCGAGGTGGCCCGGGCCGACCTTCTTGCCCCAGCCCGCCACCGGAAGCAGCGCCACGTCAAGCGGAGCAAGCGCGGCCATTCCGGCGAAGAGATCGGTGTCGCCGGCGAAGTAGACCGAGCGGGAGCCGCGGAGCACGTAGCCGAGTGCCGGTCCGCTCGCTCCGCCCGGGTGCCGCCGGCCGTCGTGCAGGGCCTCGACCGCATCGACGCGGAGAGCGCCGAGCTCGACGCTCTCGCCCGGCGCGACCTCCCTGACGTCCGCGAACCCCCGCAGCAGGCGCGCTCCGCCTCTCGGGACGACTACGGGCAGCTCACGGGCGAAGGCCTTCAGCGACGGCAGGTCGAGATGGTCGTAGTGGAGGTGGGAGAGGAGCACGCCGGTTGCACCTTGCGGGACGCCAGCGGCGCGGTCGCGCCGGAGATGGACGACCCGGCGGCGCAGGACCGGGTCTGTGACGATCCGGTGGCCGTCCAGGTCGACGATGACGGTCGCGTGCCCCAGCCAGGTCACAGCGGCGCTCATGGCCCCATTGTCGTCCGCGCCGGTACGGGTGGCTAGGCGTTCCGGCGGCGGAGGACGATGCCGAGCGGAACGACTCCCGCCAGGACGAGCCACGGTGCGAGGTCGTGCCGGCCCGAGGTCGAGCCGACGGCGACCGTCGGCCCGGTCCCGAGCGCCTCGCGCGCGGCCTGCTCGGCGCCTGCCACGTGGTGCTCGTCGTAGGCCCTGCCGTGCGTGGCATCCAGGAAACGCTCCAGGGTGAGACCGGTTGCCGGCGGCGGGATGTAGGCGCTCTCCGGTCGTCCGTCCGTGCCGAACACGCGCTCGCCGCCGTGTCCGATCCGGACGAGGACGACCGCGGTCCGCGGCTTCGCCTCGAAGCTCGTGCGGACGCCCGCCTCGTTGAACCCCGTGCTCTCGGCGTCGGTCAGGATCACGAGCACGCGCTTCTTCGCCGACGGTGCGAAGTAGCCCTCGAGCGGGAACGGCGCGACGGCGTCGAAGCTCGAGATCGTCGTACCCGTCTGGAGCCCGGGAGGTCGCTCGATCCCGAGCGACCTCGTCACCGCCCCCGCGAACGCCGTCCGGTCCGGCGTCGGCAGGACGAGCGGGAGCGGCCGGTCGGTGAAGGTGCCGAGCCCGGTCGGCACCTCGGGGAACGCCGCCCGGATCTGCAAGGCGATACGGCGTGCGCGGTCGAGGCGCGAGGGCGAGTGCGCCGCCGCCGATGCCTTCATCGACCGGGAGATGTCGACTGCGACGAAGGCTTCGGCGTCGAGCCGCGAGCGTTGCGGTTGCGAGCGGCCGACGACCGGCCGGGCGGCGGCCAGGCCGAGAACCGCCACGAGCGCGCCGATCGCGATCGGGAGCGTCCACCGTGCCGCGCGCGACGCCCCGGGCAGGCCCAGCACGGTCCGGGCTCGGGCATTTCGCCGCTCGACGGCCAGCGTCACCGCGAGCGGGGCCAGCCCGAGGAGCGCGATCAGCGTGGCCGACGGCGTCAGGAGATGGATCGGCATCAGTAGCCGTGTCCCGCCTCGGACTCGCTCGCGCCCGCATGAGCGGACCGCTGGAGCCGCTCGCGGCCCCGCACGGAGCTCGTCGAGGCGGACCGCTGGTAGAGCAGCTCGAGGTTCGTCTTGGCGTCGGCGTTCGACGGATCGAGCCGGACCGCGTCCTGGAAGGCGAGGACGCTCCGGTCGCCAGCGCCGTTCCCGGCCGGCGCGGTGGCCGAGTCGACCAGCGCGAGGACGCCGAGCAGGTTGGAGGCAGTCGACGCCCGTCGGCGGTCTCCGCTCGTGCGGATCGCCTCCGTCAGGGCGGTCTCCGCCCGGATGCGGGCCCGAGCTCCGTCCGTGCTGCGCTGGAACTCGTCGCTGCGTGGATAGGCGGTGCGGAAGAGCGCCACCGCCCGGCGGAAGGCGACGTCGTCTCCCAGCCCGAGCAGGCGCCGCGAGGGCGAGAACGGCAGCGTCTCGTCGACGTCACGCGACGCACCCGTCTGCGACGCGGCCACGTCGCCGGTACGAATAACGCTCTCCCACCGGCCGACGTCGCGCGCGAGCAGCACGAGCACGACTGCCAGCCCACAACACAGGACGGCCGCCCCGAGCAGGACCCGGTCCCGGTTCACGTCACCCTCCTGCCGCCCCAGGTCAGCCTGCCCAGGGCGTGCTCGTTCAGCGCGAGCGCGAGCGCGATCAGTCCGACGACGACGACCAGCAGTGTCGGAAACGGGGAACGCCCCCCGCGGGCACCCGTGAGCGTCGTGACGGTGCCCACCGAGCGCAGCGCCTCTCGGAAGAACCGCTCGTCCTGGGGGAGTGCGTCGACGGCGATCATGCGGAGCGGGATCCCCTCCCGCTGGTACGTGACGAGCGTCCGGGCCAGGTCGACCTCGTCGCGCGGCGAGTCGTCCAGATCGCTGATCAGCACCACCGAGCCGTTCGTGACCTGCGCCTGCCGGAGCATGCTGCGGGCGAGATCGAGGGCCGCCGACATCCGTGTGCCGGCCGAGAACGTCGCCCGCCACGGGTTTTGCCCGCGGCCCCGGAAGAACCGGAGGAAGGGTCGCAGCGCATCCGACGGCGTCCCGACGGGCAGCGCCTCGTAGGCCGTGTCGGAGAAGAGGACGAGGCCGACCCGGCGGCCCGAGTCCGCGAAGCTGCGGAGCGTCCGCTCGATCAGCTTCGACTTGGCGTAGGAGACGCTCCAGGAGAGGTCGAGCGCGATCACCGGGCTGCGGCCCGACTGCAGGGAGGCTTCGCGTCCCCGGTCGCGCTGCGTGATCAGGAAGGCAGCGACCAGCCCGCCGACCAGAAGAGCAGCCAGGCCGACCCGGGCGGCGAGCGTCCATCGCGCCGAGCGTGCCAGCGCGGCGGCCGAGGAGAACGGAATCGTCGGCCCGCTCACTCCGCCTTCTCCGCCGTCTCGACCTGGGTCGCGAACTCCCCTGCCGAGGTCGCCGTCGGGGCGGCTGCGGACCAGGCCAGACGCCTCGCCTCGTCCGCCTCCGACGGCCGTTTCGCCGCCCGCAGCTCACGGCCGAGCCACCCGAGCGCCTTCCTCCGCTCCGCCGGCCGTCCGTTCGCTGTGCTCGCCCGCACGGCGCGCAGGGCCTGCGCCAGCCTGGACTCGGACGGCTCGGCCGCGTCCACCGCGCTCCGGGGACGGAGGGCAAGCACGACGAGCACTGCGGCGGCGAGCGCGAGCAGGCCGGCGAGCGCGGCCAGCAGCCCGCGCAGGGTGCCGGGATCGATGCGGTAGCTCGCCGCAGGCGGGGTCGCGTCGAAGCGGAGGGTTCGGCCCGGGCTCCGCCGCTCGGCATCGGTCAGCCGGGAGGAGAGCAGGTACGACGGCCAGGCGACGCGCACGGTCACCGGTGCGCCGGTGCCCACGCGATACGAGACGGTCGCCGGCTGGAACCGCTGCTCGACCCGGGAGCTCACCGGTGCGCAGACGGACGCCAGACACTCGAGCACGTACCGGTAGCTGAGCCGCTCGACCGTGTCCGTCGTCGTCCGCAGGCTTCGCCCGGCGACGCGGTACGCTCCGAAGCTCGTCCGGATGTCGATGCTTCGCGGATCGACCGCTCGGGGGTCGACGACCAGGTCGATTCGGGCGACGAGCGGGTCGCCGAACGAGACCGCGCGGCTCGAGAGCGAGGCGGTCGCGGCGAACGGCCGCACCGCCGGCGGGCTGCCGGCGCTCCCGCGGTCCCACCCGAGCGCCAGCCCGACGACGAGAACGACGACGACCGCGGCAGCCGCGAGGGGCAGAAGCCAGAGCGCGCGATGGCTCATCGATCGTCACCAGCTGTCGCCGATTGCCTCCGTCGCCGCGACCGACATGGCGGGCGCGGCCCAGCGCCGTTCGCCGTGAGCTCGAAGGGGAGGGGGGCCCACGGGGGGAACCAGCTGTTCCCCCCGTGCGAGCGAGCTGGCGCGCGAAGCGCGCCGCGAGCGGTCACCAGCTACCCCGTCGGTACGCGATCCGCGCCTCGGCCCAGTCGGTGAACGCCCGGACGACGGCAGGCGGGTCGGGGTCGCCGATCAAGATGTGGTCGAGGTTGACGCTGCGGAACTCCTCCAGGAGCGTCTCCAGCCGCCGCTCGTGCTGCTGCCGCAGCCGCTCCGCGTCGCGGCGGGACACTCGGGCGGGGCGGATCCGGCCGGTGACCGGATCGGAGAAGGGGACGACGAGGCCGCCGATCGGCGGGAAGCTCTGCTCCCAGAGCGGGTCCTGCACCACGACCGGGACGACGTCCCAGCGCAGGCCCAGCGCCCGGAGCCATGTCTCCGGCCGCGGCGGTGCCAGGAAGTCGGAGCAGACGAAGACGAACGTCCCGGCCGGAAGGGAGCGCCTCGCGCCGGTCATCAGCTCGAACGCAGCCTCGAGCCCGGCGGTCGCGCCGTCGAAGCGGGCCGTGCGCTGGCGCGCGTCGATCTCGTCGAACGTCGCCGCCGGGCGCGGCGGG
>JBLMYA010000051.1:0-9555 GCA_050258035.1 Verrucomicrobiota bacterium | reverse complement strand
GGGGGGGCGGGGCTTGGCCCGCCACCGACCGCAGACTCACGTGCGGCCTCAGGCGGCGTGCGCCAGCGGCGGTTCGTCCAGAAGCGCCCGGAAGGTCGGCGACTCGAGCAGGCTGCGCCAGCCTCCGCCGTTCTGGAGGCCGAGCTCGGCCACGATCGCCTGTGCCTCCGGGCTGAGCCGGCCGGACCGCCACTCGCCCGCGAACCGCTCCCGCAGCTCGACGTAGCGGTCGGGGGTGTCGAAGATCCGCCGCACGACGAGCTGCGGCGAGGTCGTCCCGTTCCAGGTGTTCTCCTGGAGCCGGAAGGCGAGATCGTGGAGGCCGGCGCGCCTGAACCGGTCGAGCTGCGGCCCGAGGCCGAACCCGATCGCGCTGCCGGCCGGACGGCCGCCGTCCCGGACGCGGAAGCGCAGGTGCTTCCCCTCTCCGACCGTCGCGAGCTCGGTCAGCTCGCAGGCGGCGACGAGCAGGTTGACGCCCGGGTTACCGAGCCCGAACGGGGCGAGCCGTCGCAGCTCGGCGCAGAGGTCGAGCGTCAGCGCTGAGCCGGGGACGATCGCGTCGATCGGTGTGACCGGCCGCAGGTCGCCGTCGGCGAGGTGCCGGTCGGCGTAGACGGCAAACGCGTCTGCCAGCCCGTCGACCGCGTCGGGCCGGATCGACAGACCCGCGGCCGCACGGTGTCCGCCGAAGCGTTCGAGATGGTCGGCGCAGGCGGCGAGCGCGGCATGGAGGTCGAAGGCCGGGACGGAGCGGCCGCTGCCCTTCCAGAGCCCGTCCGGGGTTCCCGCGATCAGGACGACGGGGCGGTGGTAGCGCTCGACCAGCCGCGAGGCGACGATGCCGATCACGCCCTCGTGCCAGCCCTCGTCGGCGAGCACGTACCCCCGCCGGTCGCGGTGGGCTTCGGGCCACGAGTCGATTACGGCGGCCGCCTCGCGCAGGATCCGGTCCTCGATCCCCTGCCGCTCGCGGTTCAGCTCCTCGAGCTCGGCAGCGATCCGGAGGGCCGTCTCGTCGTCGTCGGCGAGAAGCAGCTCGAGCGCGGCCGTCGGCCGGCCGAGGCGGCCGGCGGCGTTGATCCGCGGCGCCAGCCTGAATCCCACCGCGCCCTCGTCGACCACGGCGGGGTCGACGCGGGCGGTTCGCATGAGCGCCCGCAGGCCGGGGCGCGTGGTCGTGGCGATCCTGCGGAGCCCCGCGATCGCAAGCCCTCGGTTCTCGTCGACAAGGGGGACGACGTCGGCGATCGTCGCGAGCGCCACCAGGTCGAGGTGCCGCGCGAGCCGCTCGTCATCCGGTCCGAGAAGAGCCTCGGCGAGCTTGTAGACGACGCCGGTGCCGCTCAGCTCGGGGAAGGGATAGGACGACGGCCTGGTCGCGACGACCGGACAGTCGGGAAGCTCGTCGCCGGGACGGTGGTGGTCGGTGACGATCACGTCCAGGCCGGCGGCCTTCGCGGCCGCGATCTCGTCGACGGCGGTGATCCCGCAATCGACCGTCAGTACGAGCCCGAAGCCTTCGGCCGCGAGACGCCCCAGCGTCTCGCCGGCAATGCCGTAGCCCTCCTCGAAGCGACTCGGCAGGTGCCAGTCGACCTCCGCACCGAGGTCCTGGAGGACGAGCAGCGCCAGGGCGGTGGCGCAGATGCCGTCGACGTCGTAGTCGCCGTGGACGCAGATCCTCGTCCCGGCAGCGATCGCCGCGCGGATCCGGTCGCACGCCTCCTGCATGTCCCCCAGCGCGAACGGGTCATGGCCGGGAAGCTCACCGGCGAGGAATGCGACGGCCGCAGCAGGGTCGGCGTATCCGCGGCGGACGAGGACGCTCGCCGTCGTCTGGCTCGACCCGAGCTCGGCGGCGAGCCCGGCGGCCGCGTGCGGGTCGCAGTCCGCGATCGTCCACGTCGCCTCGGTCATGGACAAGCGACGGTACGCACCGGCTCGGACGGCACTCAGGAGCCGCGCCGGCGACCCCGGATCGACTCCCAGATCACTCTCGTCCAGAGCACGACCAGGAAGCCGGCGGCACCCGCCACCAGGACGACGACAGGCGCGAGGACGACCGCCCGCTCGAACGACCAGTCGAGGAGCGCCGCCGCCAGCGCCGTCAGACCGGCGCAGGCGCCGAGGGAGATCAGAACGACGCGGGGGCGCACGGCGAGCCCAGTCTAGGGGCGGAGGGGCCGTTGGTATCCTGGCCCGGTGGAGAGCCGTCCGCTGCCGGGGGACGCCAACTACAGCTCTGGCGACGACTACGTCGTCGAGTTTCTCGGGTACCGGTTCAGCTTCAACGGAGCCGACTTCGAGCAGCGCGTGACGGCCGCGGCCGTCAAGCTCGGCCTCGTCGAGGCGAACGAGCTGGACGAGGACGAGACCGCCGATCTGGTCGAGCTCGCGGCCGAGGGCCGCATCGACGAGCCCCGCAGCCAGCTCGGCCGCTACCTCGTCCGCCACTGGGAGCGCATCTCGCTGGTCGGCGGCGAGTCGCTCGTCTACTGGCTGCGAAAGCTGATCTTCCGCGGCGCCTGGCTCGACCACCGCGTCAAGGAGGGTCTGCTGGAGGTCCTGTGGGACGAGGAGCGCTCGGAGTTCGCGTACCGCGACCCACGCGGCAGCCGCGCCCTGCTCGAGCTCGCGCCGGTGCCGAGCTGGCACGAGCTCCAGTACCGCCCGTAGAACGTCGCCTACGCAGGGACCGAGAAGCCGAGCGTCGTGCGCTCGTCGGCGGCCGTGCTCAGCTCGATTCGCCTGATCGAGCCGATCGGGACGATCACGAGCCCCGGCGTGTCGTCCGCCGGGTGTGGGCGAATCGTCACGAAGCCGTACCCCGGCTCCGGGGTCATCGACTCGACGGCGTAGCGCACCCCGTCCGCGAGCTCGACCTCGACGAACGCCTGCTCGACCCCCGCCTCCTCGGCGAACTGGGCGATGCGTCGGTGGATGCGCTCGACGAGGTCGTCGAGCGGGCCTGCGTACCCTGGAACCCAGAGCTCGGGCATCGGTCTAGAAGAGGCTATCCGCGCGGGCCGCCTGGTCGGAGGCGACGTGTGCGAGCCCGAGATCCGTGACGATGCGCCCCCGGGGCGTGCGCTGGATGAAGCCGAGCTGGAGCAGGTACGGCTCGTAGACGTCCTCGATCGTGTCCGGCTCCTCGCCGAGCGAGACTGCCAGCGTCGAGAGCCCCACCGGGCCACCGGCGAACTTGTGGACGATCGCCTCGAGCAGCTCGCGGTCGGTGCGTTCGAGCCCCTCCTCGTCCACCTCGAGGAGCTCGAGGGCCTCCCAGGCGACCTCGGGGGTGATCTCGCCCGAGTGCCGCACCTCGGCGACGTCGCGGACGCGGCGCAGGATCCGGTTCGCCACCCGCGGGGTGCCGCGCGAGCGCCGTGCGATCTCCACGGCCGCCTCGCCCGCGAGGCCGACGCCGAGGATCCGCGCCGAGCGGTGGACGATCGTCGCCAGCTCGTCCGGCTCGTAGTACGAGAGCCGGAACGTGATCCCGAAGCGGTCGCGGAGCGGGGTCGTCAACAGGCCCGTGCGCGTCGTCGCGCCGACCAGGGTGAACGGCGGCAGGTCGAGCGTCAGCGTGCGCGCCGCCGGGCCCTGGCCGATGACGATGTCGAGCCGGAAGTCCTCCAGGGCCGGGTAGAGGATCTCCTCGACGGCGGCATTGAGCCGGTGGATCTCGTCGACGAACAGCACGTCTCGGGCCTCGAGCGAGGTGAGGATCGCCGCCAGATCGCCTTTCCGCTCGACGGCCGGCCCGGCGATCGTGCGGATCCCGACGCCGAGCTCCTCCCGGACGATGTACGCGAGGCTCGTCTTCCCGAGTCCCGGCGGGCCGACGAGCAGGACGTGGTCGAGCGCCTCGCCGCGGGTGCCCGCAGCCGTCAGCGCGACCTCGAGCTGCTCCTTGATGCGCTCCTGCCCGACGAACTCGTCCAGCCGGCGGGGCCGGAGCGAACGATCGAAGTCGTCCTCCTCGTCGCGGAGCGCCGGTGCCAGGAACCGGGTGGTCTCGGTCTCGCTCACGCCGCCTTCCTCAGCGCCTCCCGGACGCGCTCCTCGGCCGGGAGCTCCGGGTCGACCTCGGCGAGCGCGCGCTCGGCGTCGACCGTCGAGAAGCCGAGCTCGACCAGCGCGTCCCGGGCGACGAGATGTCCGTCCTGCCGCCTCTCGGGCGTCGAAACGCCGGCGCCGACCTTCTCCTTGAGCTCGAGGACGACCCGCTGCGCGGTCTTCTTGCCGATGCCCGGGATCGCCTCGAACCGGGCTGTGTCCTCGAGGGCGATCGCACGCCGGAGCTCGGCGGGGCTCGATCCCGAGACGATCGCCAGCGCGACCTTCGGCCCGACGCCGCTCACCGACAGGAGATGCTCGAACAGCTCCCGCTCGGCCGCGTCGGCGAAGCCGTAGAGCTGGAGCGTGTCCTCCCGGACGTGCGTGTGGATCTCGAGCGTGACCTCGCCGCCACCGTCGGCCCGCCGCACGGCACTGGGGGTGGCAGCCACGAGGTAGCCGACGCCGTCGACGTCGAGGACGAGGCCGTCCGGGCGGTGCGCGACAGGCGTCCCGCGCAGGCGCGCGATCACGACCCCACCGCCTTCAAGAGCGGCGGCGCCAGCGCGTGGCAGATCGCGACCGCGAGCGCGTCGGACGCGTGCGTCGACGCGGGCGGCGAGCGCAGCCCCAGGATCGTCTGCACCATCCGCGCCACCTGGGCCTTCTCGGCGCGGCCGTAGCCGCAGACTGTCTGTTTCACGCGACTCGGCGCGTACTCAGCGCACTCGACGCCGGCGAGCGCGGACGCGACGAGCACGGCGCCCCGCGCCTGGCCGACAGAGAGCGCGATGCGGGCGTCGGCGCCGACGAAGGACTCCTCGAGTGCGACGGCATCCGGCTCGTGCTGGTCCGCCAGCGCCCGGACGCCCTCGAAGATCGTCTTCAGGCGCAGCTCCGGGCGCTCGCCCGCCTCCGTGCGCCAGCACCCGTGGACGAGGGCCCGGAGGCGACCGTCTGATTCGTGGACTATCGCGTACCCGCATGCAGCCGTGCCCGGATCGATGCCGAGAACTCTCACGCGGTGAGGTTAGGCACCGGATCGGACATCCCTCCCGACGCCCGCTCCGCTCGCTCCACGGGGGAAACGGTTGGTTCCCCGTGGGCCCGCTTCCCCGAGATCATGTGCACCCGTGCTGTGCGCGCCCGCACAGGTCGGGCGCCGCGACGCCCTAGACCTAGACGGCGACCGTCTCCAGCACGTGCTCGGGGATGTCGAAGTTCGCGTAGACGTCCTGGACGTCGTCCGCCTCCTCGAGCCCGTCGATCAGCTTCAGCACCTTGCGCGCGACCGCTTCGTCCTCGATCGCGACCGTCGTCTTCGGGAGCATCGTCACCTCCGCGTCCGTCACCGGGACCCCCGCAGCCTCCAGCCCCTCGCGGACGCGGTGCAGATCCTCGGGCGCGCACGTGACCTCGAAGCTCGAGCCCTCCTCGACGACATCGTCGGCGCCCGCGTCGGCGGCGGCCAGCATCAGCTCGTCCTCGTCCGTCGTGTCCCGGTCGACGAGCACGACGCCCTTGCGCTCGAACAGCCACGCGACCGCGCCCGACTCGGCCAGGTTCCCGTCGTGCCGCGTGAAGATGTGCCGGACTTCGCCCGCCGTCCGGTTCCTGTTGTCGGTGAGCACGTCGACGTAGACGGCGACGCCCCCCGGGCCGTAGCCCTCGTAGGAGATGTGCTCGTAGGCGGCCGCGTCGGCGCCGGTACCGCTCCCCCGGGCGATCGCGCGTTCGATGTTGTCCTTCGGCATCGACGCGGCCCGCGCCTTGTCGATCGCGTTCTGGAGCGCGAGGTTTCCCGCCGGGTCGGGGCCTCCGTCCTTTGCCGCGACGATCAGCGCGCGTGTCAGCTTCGTGAACAGCTGGCCGCGTTTCGCGTCGGCTGCGCCCTTCTTGTGCTTGATGGACGACCACTTGCTATGCCCCGACATTCGTCTCCTCCCGCACCAGATCCAGGAACAGCTCGTGCACGCGGGTGTCCTCGGTCAGCTCGGGATGGCGAGACGCGACGACGAACAGTCCGGCGAGCCCTTCCAGCTCCTCCGGCAGGCGAACCTCCACCGCCTCGGCGCCGGGCCGCCGCGGCGTCGCCGCGTGCTCGCGGAAGGTGCCCTGCACGGCGAGGACGCCGATCTTCACGCCGTCGATTCTAGATGCGCCCTCCAGTCGTCCGGCCGCGTGGCGATCCCCGGGTCAGACCGGCTCGAGAGCGCTCTCGGCCTCCTCGCCACGGCGAGAGAGCACCATGCCCACGAAGGCGAAGAAGAGGCCGAGGCAGAGGAACGCGACCGGGCCGGCCCAGGTCGTCGGCGCGTGCGGTTCCCCTCCGCCGAGCCCGAAGGTCTCCCCAAGCGAGTAGTGACCGGTCGCGAACACGAGCCCGAGGGTCCCGAGGACCGCATAGCTCGAACGCCTGATCGCGGCGCCGACGGCCATGAACACGAGCCCGACGACGATGATCAGCGCCCACTGGACGTCCGACGAGTGCCACCAGAAGAGCAGCGCACCGCCGATCGTGAGCCCGGCGACGACGTGCACCCAGAACCCGTACGGCCGCGTGTCGCCGCCGTCGTTCCCGAGCCCCATGACGAAGAGGAAGAGCCCGATGAACAACGTCACCCACGCACTCCAGTTGCCCCCGCTGGAGACGAGGTCGGTGACGAAGTACCAGCCGAGGCCCGCGAGGACGAGCACGAAGAGCGGGAACTTGAAGATCGAGAGGTCGATCGCCGCGGCGAGCAGGACGAGCAGCTGGAGGAACAGCAATCCGAGGTGGAACCCTCCGAGCGGCTTGTCGTGGGGCAGCCACCCGAACCAGGAGAAGAACGAGGCGACCATGAGGGCGAAGAGCCCGAGCCCGACAAACCCGAACAGGCCCGCCGCCACCCGCCGGCCGCGGCCGAGGAGCATGAAGGCGAGCATCTCGGCGGCGAACCAGAAGAGCACCGACCAGCCGGCCAGGGCGCCCTGGCTGTGGTCGGAGTCGATCACGGACAGCCAGGCTGCCGAAGCGGCCAGCGCGATCAGCGCGCCCGTGTACACGAGGAATGACCCGGTCGCCCAGGGTGCGCGGTTCACCCTCACGCGCTGATCATGAGTCGGTCTCCGGACGGAACCGGCGGACTCTCGCCCCCGCTCTAAGCTAGACCGGTGGACGGGAACGCGTGACTCTGCCGGTCGGCAAGCTGCCTGGCGAACTGCTCGGCCGGTTGATCGACGCCTACGGATCGAGCGATCCGACGGTGCTCGTCGGACCGGGCGTCGGGGGCGACGCCGCGGCGATCGACCTCGGCGCCACGACGCTTGTGGTCAAGTCCGATCCGATCACGTTCGCAAGCGCAAGCCCTGCGCAGTATCTCGTCGACGTCAACGCGAACGACCTCGCGTGCCTCGGGGCGACTCCGCGCTGGATGATGGTCACCGCGCTCCTGCCCGTCGGAACGAGCGAGGACGGCGTCGAGACCCATTTCCGTGAGTTGCGCGATGCGTGTGTCGAGCGGGGCGTCTCCCTCGTCGGCGGTCACACGGAAATCACGCCCGCCGTCCGCCGCCCGGTCCTCGTCGGGGTTCTTCTCGGCGAGGCCCGCCGCGGTGCACTCCTTCGTCCGGGCGGCGCCCGTCCCGGAGACGTCCTCCTCCTGACCAAGGCGCTCGCCCTCGAGGGAACCGCGCTCGTGGCACGGGAACTCGGGGACCGCCTCGGGGCCGAGGTCGGTCCCGACATCGTCGAGCGTGCGGCGACCTTCCTCGCCGATCCCGGCATCTCGGTGGTGCCGGAGGCAATGGCCGTCCTCGACGCGGGGGGTGTGACCGCGTTGCACGACCCGACCGAAGGGGGTCTCGTGACGGGTGTACGCGAACTCGGGCTCGCTGCCGGCTGCGGGGTCACGGTGGATTGCGAGGCCGTGCCGGTGTTGCCCGAGACGGCCGCGATCGCTTCCGCACTGGGCCTCGATCCACTCGGGATGCTCGCCTCCGGCAGCCTGCTGGTCGCCGCGGAAGCGGGCTCGGTCCGCGGCCTGGTCGCCGCCTGCGACGCAATCGGCGTTCGCGCGACCCGGATCGGCGAAGTGGCCGATCGCGGCGGCCGCTTCACGCTTCGCCTCGGCTCGGACGAGCGAGAGCTGCCCGTCTACGAGAGCGACGAGGTCGCACGCGTGCTGAGCGGCATCCCCGGCTCGTCAGTCGAGTAGGAAGGAGGTCGTTTCCTCGCGGAAGCGGTCGCGTTTCTCGATGAAGATGAAGTGGCCACAGCCCGGCACCAACACGGTTTTCTGGACGGGGATCGCTGCGAAATCCGCCGCGCACGCCGGCCCGGTGATGAAGTCGTCCTCGCCGGCGATGACGAGCGTCGGTGCCGCGATCTTCGGGAGGTCGGGGCGCAGGTCGAAGGTCGTGAAGATCTCGTCGTTGAAGAGCAGCAGGGCGTCGGCGACAGGCACCTCCCCCCGGAGAGTGTCGATGTACGCCTGCTCGGGGTCGCCGTAGCGGCTGAAGTAGAAGGGGAGCTCCCGCATGCAGAGCGCAGCGAGCTCCTCGTCGGTCTCGAAGCGGCCGGCCTGCTCGTCCTCGAGCGCTGCCTGCGCGTCGGCATACCAGGGCTCGTCCGCCTTCGCCTCCATGCCGGCCTCCATCATCGTGCGGTGCTCCTCCCCGAATCGCGCGAGCGTGCTGGCGAGGACGAGCATCTCGACGCGATCGGGATGGGCAGCGGCGTACGCCGCTGCGACCACGCCCCCGTGCGAATGTCCGAGGAGGAGCATACGCTCGAGCCCGAGGTGCGCCCTGAGCTCGTCGACGTCGGAGACGTAGTCGGCGGTCTCGTAGGCGCGAGAGTCCGGCGGGCGGTCGGAGCCCTCGCTGCCTCGGGGGTTGAGGAGAATCAGCGTGAAGCTCTCGCCGAGGCCGGCCAGGTCGCCGAAGTAGCGAGACGAGAACCCGGGACCGCCCGGATGGCACACGAGCACCGGCCCTGCGCCCTCGCGGCGGTAGGAGAGCGTGCGGCCGTCGGCGGTGCGAAAGGATTCCATCGCCGGAGCCTAGAGAATCCCGGACCAGGAGTTCGCCGAGCCGGTGGCGCTTTCGTCCGCCTAGCCGACCAACCTTCCGCTTCCGCGTACCGCCGCCCGGCTGGGCTTCGACCTAATCGCGCTCCGTGCTCGGCGCAAGCGGAAACCTAGAGCCTCGGGCCATGTCCTGCAAGGGGGTCTCGAACGGTTTTTCGCGCAATTTGCGTGCGAGCCTTCGAGAGGTCACGCCACCGGTCTTCCGGCACCACGCCTCAGGCCGACGGGGCAACAGCAGCCGGCGCCCAGGTCGCTCGCTTCCCCGTTACGCTGAGCGAGACGGGCCCGTAGCTCAGCTGGTCAGAGCAGCGGACTCATAATCCGTTGGTCCCTGGTTCGAATCCAGGCGGGCCCACTAGAAGAGCCCCTGCAATGGGGCTTTTCCCTCGTCAGGCGGGATGCAAGAGGTGCCCCCGGGGCCACG
>JBLMYA010000050.1:0-3303 GCA_050258035.1 Verrucomicrobiota bacterium | reverse complement strand
CTCTGTTCCGCATGATCATGGGCGAGGAGAAGCCGGACGCCGGCGAGCTGCGGATCGGCGAGACGGTGGTGCTCTCCTACGTCGACCAGTCGCGCGAGAAGCTGGTGGGCGAGCGCTCGGTGTGGGAGGAGATCTCGGACGGCGGCAAGGACCTGGTGATGGTGGGCAAGCGCGAGATGAACTCGCGCGCCTACGCGGCGTCCTTCGGCTTTCGCGGCCCCGACCAGCAGAAGAAGGTGAAGGACCTCTCGGGCGGCGAGAGGAACCGCCTGCACCTGGCGACGCTGCTCAAGAGCGGGGGCAACCTGCTGCTCGTCGACGAGCCGACCAACGACCTCGACGTCGACACCTTGCGCGCGCTCGAGGAGGCGCTCGTCAGCTTCGCCGGCTGCGCGGTCGTCATCAGCCACGACCGCTGGTTCCTCGACCGCATCGCCACCCACATGCTCGCCTTCGAGGGCGAGAGCCGGGTCGTCTGGTTCGAGGGCAACTACCAGGACTACGAGGCCGACCGCAAGCGCCGTCTCGGCGTCGACGCCGACCAGCCGCACCGCATCAAGTACAGGAAGCTGACGCGCTAGTCAACGCTGCCTCGATCGGCGGCGATGGTACGGCCTCGGCCAGGCCATTTTCTGCAGCCGCCGCCGCAGGTGTGAGATCGCGACCGCCTCCGCCCATTTCTCCAGGGGATGCGAGCTCGGCCCGGGATGAACGACCAGAACGCGGTGCAGCCCCAGATCGTCGCGCGCGACGCGCAGGCTCTTGGTGATCGCTGGCGCATCCGCGTACTTGAATTCGAAGCCGTAGCGCAGCCCGCGGGCGAACACGAGCAGGTCCAGCTCCGCCCCTCCCTGGGTGTTCCAGAAATAGGCCTGCCGGTCTCCGGTGACCGTCAGCACCTCCTCGAGCGCGAAGCCTTCCCAGGAAGCCCCGAGCTTCGGGTGGCCTTCGAGCGCGGCGAAGGACGGGATCCCGAGCAGCGAGTGCAGTACTCCGCTGTCGCGGACGTAGACCTTCGGCGACTTGACCTGTCGCTTCTTGAGGTTCTCGAACCAGGGGGGAAGCTGACGCATCACGAAAGCCCCGCACAGGATGTCGAGGTGGCGCCGCACCGTCGTGTGGGCCTCGCCCAGGGAGCGGCCGATCTCGGAAGCGTTCCAGATCTGACCGTGGTAGTGCGCGACCATGCTCCAGAAGCGACCGAGCGTCGCAGCCGAGACCTGTACTCCGAAGCGCCGAAGGTCTCGTTCGAGGAACGTCTGTACGAAGTCCTCGCGCCAGAGCCGGCTCTCCTCGTCCGACCGGGCCAGGAACGCACGGGGAAAGCCGCCACGCCACCATCGCCGACGCAGGTTGCGAGAGCCCACCTCTTCCAGGTCGAATCCGGACATAGGGACGAGAGCGACACGGCCGGCGAGCGACTCGGAGATGCCGCGGACGAGGTCCGGCGAGGCGCTTCCCAGAAGCAGGAAGCGGGCGGGAAGCGGGTGACGATCCGCCAGCACCCGGAGCAACGGGAAGAGCTCCGGCTGCAATTGGGCCTCGTCGATCACCACAGTGCCGCGCAGTGGCTCGAGTGCGATCGCCGGCTGGGCGAGCCGGCTGCGGTCCGCGGGCGCCTCCAGGTCGAAGTACGTGGCCCCGTGCCGCGCCGCGTACTCCCGAGCCAGGGTCGTCTTGCCGCACTGGCGCGGTCCCAGCAGGAGTGCGACCGGATTCGTGTGTAGCCGGCTCTCCAGCATCGTCAGCAGATCCGGCCGAGCCAGGAGATTCATCGATCCTGTATTTTGAGTAAGCGTCGCTCAATTTGCAAGGAAGACGGTGCCGGCCTCAAGGGCCGGCAGGCGCGACGGATGGCACCGCGAAGCTGTGGAGGACCGAGCCGACAGCGCCGGTCGTCGGGTCGGCCAGGACAACGCGCACCTGCCACTTGCCCGGCGGCACCGTGAGTCGCGTCACGAGCGGCGTCGGGCGATCGGAGTCGGGAATCGTGACCTCCTCCGCGAGGTCGACCGTCTCGGGCCCGTCGAGACGGTGTCCCGCCAGCAGGAGATCGAGGCGCCGTTCAGCCGACACGCCGTCGACGGTGATCGATAGCGCGACGGCGACGCGGCCTTCCGGCATCGGTCCTTCGATGCGAGATGACACGCGCAGGGACAGGCCTGTCGCATCGAAGACCGAGCTGAGGGCGCGCCGCTCCGCGTCCTTTGTCGTGCCGGTCGCGGCCACTAGCGTCGTGACGAAGTAGCGGTTCCGGGCGGCCACGGACACGCCGCGGCGGCGCACGCGCACGCTCACGCGATGCTCGCCCTCGCGGGAGTCGAGCGGGCGGATCCCGAGGAGGTAGTAGCACGAGGACTCCTCGAGGATGCGGCGCAGCGGAGAGGCGAGATCGTTGGTGGCGAACGAGCGGCCGCCCGTCTGTTCGGCGATCTCGGCCGATCCCGCGGCCATCGTCTCCATCCAGCGCTCACCGGGCTTGCCCTCGACCGGCAAGCCCTGGGCCAGGACGAAATGGACGGTGACGCCGGCCCGGCGTGCCGCAGTGATCACCTCGTCGTAGAGGCTGCGCAGCCGCGGCGCCCGGATGAAGCCCTCGGAGACCAGGAAGAGCGACTTGCGCCCGCGAAACCCGGCCAGCGAGTCGATGGCCTCCCGCAGGGCGGTAATCGTCTGCCGCACCCGCCGCTGGGCCACCGCGTAGGTGGACTCGTCGATGAGGGGATTCTTCGGAGGGCCGGCGCCGTTGAGGCCCTGCTGGCTCGCGACGTCGGCGCCGGTTCGCGATCCGTACTCGATCGCCTGCATCGCTTCCCAGTCGGCGTGGCTGTGCTCACTGTCCCCGCTGAACGGGTCGCGGACGAGACGGCCGGTGAGACGGCGCACGACCTCGGCGAGCTGGCGGTGCTCCCACGGCGTCCGCGCGTTCCAGTGGACGCGTCCTTCCGGTGCGACCACGGACACCCAATCGCCGTCCTTCACCTCGCCCTCGAGGAAGGGCAGCAGGCGGCTCCTGACCCACTCCGCCGTCGACGCGTGGATGTGCACGTCGTCGAAGAAGACGAGGAAGCAGCGGCCGGCCTCAGGCTCGAGCGTCGCCGGAGCGCTGACGCTCGCCGGCTCGCCCGGCGTGGTCGTCGTGCCCGGACGAACGAGGACCGGTTCGAAGCTCAGGATCTCGTGCGGGTGGCCCTTCTCCGTGATCTCGAACTCGGCGCGTGTCAGGTCCGTGACCGGACGGCCGTCCCGATCGACCACCGTCACGTCGATCCGCACCAGCTCGACACCCGACGGGAACGTCGG
>JBLMYA010000049.1:0-36712 GCA_050258035.1 Verrucomicrobiota bacterium | reverse complement strand
GTCCGCAGCGCGATCACCTTCGCTGCGTGCTGCTCGTGCGCCGGCGGGATCGGCCGGACCGGCCGGACCAGGTAGAGGCGTCGCATCCTGGTCTCCTTTCTCTCTTGGAGTGCGCCCGCGGCGCACTCCTCTCAGAGCGCGCCGCGGGCGAAGTCCGAGACGAGCTGCGGCGTCGCCGTGTCGAAGCCGACGACGTCGAGCATGCCCGGATCCTTCGGGTCTGCGATCGAGAAGCCGTTCGAGACCATGCCGACCACGATCAGACGCGCGTCGATGCCCGACGCCCGTCGGTAGTCGCGGAGCGCCGGGGCCGGGTGGATGTCGCCTGCCCAGGTCTCGGAGTCGGTGTAGACCACGAACGTGTCGATCTCCCGCTCGAGCGCCTGCGCGTACAGCACCGGCAGCGCCGCGTCGGTGCCGCCGAACGGCAGGTCGGAGACCGTCTCGATCGCGTCGTCCAGACGCTGCCGCGGGGAGATCGCGAGCGGCGTCAGGCCGTCGTCGCCGAGATGCAAGGCACGGCGGACCCTGCCGCGTGCCCACGCTCCCGTGCCGGAGTGGAAGCCGACCACCTCGACGTGCTGCTCGGTGGCCGCCGTCACGAGCGCCAGCGCCGCCGACGCGTCGCGCGGCGACAGGCCCGGCACGCCGGCGACCTCGCCCCACTCCATCGAGCCCGACACGTCGAGCGCCAGGAGCAGGCGAACGCCGGCCGGCTCGACGTTGCCGAACGCCGTGTAGAACGCGGCGTCGAGGGCGTCGGCCACCTCGCGCACCTGGTTCCACACGTTGCGGCCGCGGGCTCCACGGCCGGCCGCGTACGTGCGGAGCGCGGCGAGCAGGGCGATCGGGTGCACACGTGCAGCACGCAGTCGCTCTGCGTCGCCGAGCTGCGACACGACAGCGGCCGTGCCGACGGAACCCGGGGCGACGACGCCGACGCGCGTCATCGTCGCCAGGTTGCGGATCATGGCCGTCATCGGCATGTCGGCCAGGAGCGCCTCCCAGACGTCCGCCGATGCCAGGTGCTCCGTCTTGAGCGCCTCACGCGGGAGGCCGTACTCGCGGACGAGTGCCGCCGTCTCGGCCGCCGTCTCCGCCGTCTGGGCGCGGGCGAAGCCCTCGACCAGACGCGGCAGGCCGTCCGTATCACCGCCGCGGACGATCCACTCGAACAGGCGGCGGTGGTGCGCCGACACGTCGAGCGTCGGGTTGCCGCCCGAGACCCGCACCGCCGGGTGGGCCAGGCGGAGCAGGTCACGGTGTGTCACGCCCGCGCGGTTGCGGTACTTCACCACCTGGTAGGCGAGACGCTCGACCGGCGTCTCCGCGTACCAGCGGCCGATCGCACGGCGCAGGCCACGGCCCCAGCCGCGGAAGGACGTCACGAAGGCGGCGAACTGGAACAGGTGGGTGCCCGTCCGGGCCACCTGCGGCAGCGCCGCCAGCGCTGCCTTGCGCGTCTGGTCGTCCTCCGCGCCCGCCGCTGCCGCGAGCGCGAACAGGGCCGGATCGTTCTTCGGGGCGCGACCCTCACGCGAGACGGCGACGATCTCCGCCACGGCGCGGGCGCCGTCCTCGCGGATCGCCGCCTCGACCGCCCGGGAGTTCTCGCGCGTCAGCTTCCACTCCGACGCGTAGTACGAGCCGCCCTCCGAGCCGAGGATCAGGAAGCGGCGCAGGCGGGTCCAGACGTCGACCGCCCACGCGTGGCCGCCCGCCGAGTTCGGCTCCTGGCCCGGCAGCGGCAGCGACTGCGGCACGCGGCGCGTGCCGTGACGCTTCAGGTACATCGCACACCTCCTTCCAGGTGCGTGGTCGCGGCCGGCCCGCACTGTCGGGCGCGGGCCGGGGTCGTCTCAGTGCCGCCCGCGCTGCGCGTAGAGGTCTGCCTCCGCGGCGAGGCCGTCGCGGAAGCTGCGCAGCGAGTCGAGCAGCGTGTCGATCTTGTGCAGCGAGTTGACGCGCAACTCGTGCGTGCTGACGTCGAACTCGAGGTTGATCTTGTTGTAACAGTCGCTGATCCAGAGCTCGAGCTCGGGCGCCGGCGGGGTCCGGCGGTGGCGGCGGCCGGAGGTGTCCGCGACGTAGGCGCGGACGGCGGCGTCGCCGTAGAAGCCGGGCAGGTTCAGCCACTCGCGCCGGTCGACGCGGGAGCCTCCCCGCTGCGGCGTCTCCGAGGCGGGACGCCGCAGGTGCTGCAGCAGGTAGGACATCGTCCCTCCTCGTCGTGGGTTGGTGAAGCTGCTGCGGTCGTGGTGTCGCCGTCCGGACTGCTCTACCACTGAGCTACCGGGGCGCGAGTGCCCCGGGCAGGATTCGAACCTGCGACCTGTCGATCCGAAGTCGATAACCGGGCGGGCTCCGGCCCGCAGCAGTGCGTTCGTCGCGGTCGTGGTGCACGATCGGCTTTGCGGAGTCGAACCGCGCGGCGTGAGCCGCCTCTACCAGGAGATAACCGATTCGCTTCGGCCCGCGACGATGGTGGTGCAGCAGGCCCGCCAGGGGTCGAACCCGGACCAGCGAGGTTGGAGCTCGCCGTGCTGCCGTTTACACCACGGGCCTGTGGGAGCGGACGACCCGGCTCAGGAGCCTCCGGCAGGAGTCGAACCCGCACCTCGGCCGTACAAAGGGCGCGTGCTTGCCGTTGACACTACGGAGGCGAAGTGGAGACGGCAGGACTCGAACCTGCTTCTGCTCGTTGCGAGCGAGGTGCTCTGCCTGTTGAGCTACGTCCCCGGGGGAGTGCGGACGGGTGGACTCGAACCACCACAGCACGAGGCAACGGGGTTACAGCCCGCTGAGCTCACCGATGCTCAGCGTCCGCATGAGGGGTGGCCGGCCGGGCTCGAACCGGCGCCTGCGGGGATCACAACCCCGGATGCTTCCGACTACACCACGGCCACCACGACGAGGACGACGGGACTCGAACCCGCGATCGTCCGCTCGACAGGCGGATGCTCTTGCCGCTGAGCCACGTCCTCGAATCTTCGCCGCCGCGACCGACATGGCGAGCGCGGCACGAGAGCGTTTCTTGGGGACTCGATCCTCGTGAAGTCGTCATGGCTCGGCGAAGTCGAGCCGGACGTCACGAGGGAAAGCGCGGGTGGGATTCGAACCCACGGTCTCGAGCTCATGAGGCTCGCGAGGACAGCCGCTCCTCTACCGCGCAAGTCTGGCTGGCAGGAGTCGAACCTGCGATCTCCGGCTTCCGGAGCCGGTGGGGTGGCCAGCTCCCCTACAGCCAGAAGACGACGAGGCTCCGGCGGCAGGGCTCGAACCTGCGCCTCGCGAGTAACAGTCGCGTGTCTTACCGACTCGACCACGCCGGAACGGAGGCGGAGGCAGCAGGATTCGAACCTGCGAACGGCGCGAGGCCGTCTGCGCGGTGGCAACGTGCTGCCGTTCCGCTCGGCCATGCCTCCTCGAGACGGAAGGAGAGGGAGTCGAACCCCCAAGGCCCCGAAGGCCCACCCGTTTTCGAGACGGGATACCGCGCCTGTGGTAGTCCTTCCGAAGGTGGCCCCGGCAGGAGTCGAACCTGCGCCGCCTCGGTTAAGAGCCGAGCGCTCTGACCTCTGAGCTACGGAGCCGTCGATGTGGCCGGCAGGAATCGAACCTGCGGCGCCCCGCGTTTCAGGCGGGCGCTCTACCGAGCTGAGCTACGGCCACGCACGTGCAGGCGCATGCTGGACGCAAGCACCGCCGCGGACGACATGGCGGGCGCGGCACGCACTGAACCGAGGTCCACACCCGCGCGCGTGCCGCGGGCACGCGCTGCGCCCGAGCAGCAAAGCGAAGCCGTGCGAGGGAAAAGTAGGCAAGGCTGGGATCGAACCAGCAACCTCCTGTTTGTAAGACAGGCGCTCTCCCGGTTGAGCCACTCGCCCACGAGTTCCGGGACAAGGGGTCGAACCTCGATCTCCGCGTTCAGAGCGCGGCGTCCTGCCGGTTAGACGATCCCGGATCGTTGTTGCTGCGATGTCTCGCTCGCATCGAAAGCGAACGATGTTGTCCAAGCCACTCGCCTACGCTTCGACCCTGGATCGAACGGCTGCCGACTGCGCGATCGCGGCCACTCGTCCTACGTGGAGGCGCTTTGGAGCCCGAGTCTCCGCACGTCTCTGGAAAATACGCAGGCTAAAGCGCACGCATATATTCCAGCGCTATTTCGGAGCGCGACGCGCAGAGGAGTCTTTCTCTCTCAGGCGGGGCCTCGATTCGGTCTAGAGCTTGTCAAGCTGAGCATCACCTCAGTGGTTCGTCGTCATTCGCCTCCGAGACGACGAAGGCGACCCTGCTGGGTCGCCCTCGAGTCGGCTGCTATGCGGCTACAGAGCTAGCCTGCGCGCCTCCGATCGAGGGCTGGGTCGTTGCTGGGCCGGTCCGCGACGTGCACGGCCGGGCCGCGCGACCACGCCGGCGTCGTCCCGGCGCCGGCAAGCAGTTGGTAGGTGAATGTCTTGATCAACATCGAGATGTCTTTCTCCGCGTGAGACCCTAGCCCAACATCGCACGGGCGTCAAGAGACAATTTGCGAAAATTTCGAAAAGAATTCGGACGTGCTGATTTTGCCTAGAAGGCAGGGGCGTCCGTCAGCATCTGCCCGGCGACTGCGTCTCCCTGCAGCTCGAGGCCGCACTGCGGACAGCCGATCCCGTCCGCACGGTGGAGCAGGAACTCGCCGCACACGGGGCACTCCAGGCTGGCGCGGCGGAGGATGGCGATCAACTCCTGGTCGAGCGTCCGGTGCAGGTCGACAACCGCGTTGAAGCCAGCATGGTTCACAGCGAGCGGAACACCCCGATCACCTTGCCGAGGATCTGGACGTGGGCGGCGCGGATCGGCTCGTAGGCGTCGTTCTCGGGCTGGAGTCGTACGCCCCCGTTGTCGCGGAAGAACCGCTTCACGGTCGCCTCGTCGGCCGACTCGTCGTCGCCGACCAGCGCGACGACGATGTCGCCGTCGCGGGCGTCCTGCTGGCGACGGACGACGACGTAGTCGCCCTCGAGGATGCCGGCCTTCTCCATCGAGTCGCCCCGGACGCGGAGAAGGAACTCCTCACCGCCTTTGGAGAGCGGTTCGGGGACCGAGATGTACGCGTCGACGTTCTGCTCGGCGAGCAGCGGTCCGCCGGCGGCGATCTGTCCGAGGAGCGGAAGGGCGTGGACCTCGCTGCCGTCTCGTACAGCCGTCTCCGTGCGGATCCGCCCGGTGAGCTCGAGCGCGCGCGGCTTCGTCGGGTCGCGCTTGATCAGCCCGGCCCGCTCGAGGTTCGCGAGGTGCGCGTGGACAGTGGACGGAGATGCGAGCCCGACCTCTTCGCCGATCTCGCGGACGGTGGGCGGGTAGCCGTGATCGTCGACGTAGGCGACGAGGAACTCCCAGATCTCCTGTTGGCGCTTGGTCAGCAAGGCGCTCCCTTCTGGTTCTGGGGCGAACATGCGTTCGAGAGTACCGGCGGCGCCGGACGGCGTCAAGGGCTCGAGGGGGAACCGGCCGTTCCCCACGTGCGAGCTACAATGACCGCCGCGCGCTGGTGGCGGAATTGGTAGACGCGCAAGGTTGAGGGCCTTGTGGCCCGTTGGGCCGTGGAGGTTCAAGTCCTCTCCAGCGCATGCCCGGAGCCCGCGGTTCTCTGCGGGCTCCGGTCGCTAGTGTTGGCCGGGCGATGAGGGATGCCTGCGCTCAAGCGGTCGACGCGGCGCTCGGAGCCGGAGCGACCTACGCGGACGCGCGGGCGATCGTGCGGCGTGCGCAGGCGGTCTCGACGCGAGACGGTCGCGTGGTCACGCTGAACGACGTCGAGAGCGAGGGGATCGGGGTCCGGGTGCTCGTCGCCGGATCGTGGGGCTTCGCCTCCGACCGACGGCTCGGCGTCGCGGGGGGCCGGGACGCCGCTCTGCGCGCCTCCGCCTTCGCCGCGGCCGCCGGCCGAAACGGCGACCGGGCGCTCGCGCCGATCGAGGCACGCTCCGGCACCTACCGGCCGGTCGTCGAGATCGATCCGTTCGGCGTCTCGCTCGAGGACAAGGTCGCGCTCTGCCTCCGCGCCGAGGAGGCGATGCGACGGCCCGAGGTCAAGGTGACGCAGGCATCCGTGCGCGCCCTTCGCGAGCACAAGCTGTTCCTCTCCTCGGATGGAGCCGAGATCGACCAGGAGCTGGTCGAGTGCGGGGGCGGCATCGACGCGACGGCCGTCGGCGCGGACGGCATCGTCCAGGAACGCAGCTACCCGAGCGCGCACGTCGGCTCGAGCGCGCAGGCGGGCTGGGAGTACGTCGACGGCCTGGCGCTCGAGCGGGAGGCGCCCCGCGTCGCCGAGCAGGCGGCGGAGCTCCTCCGGGCAGACGAGTGTCCGGCCGCCGTCACGACCGTCGTGATCGACCACGAGCAGATGCAGCTTCAGGTGCACGAGTCGGTCGGGCACCCGACCGAGCTCGACCGCATCTACGGCACCGAGGCGGCGTACGCGGGCACGAGCTTCCTCGCGGCCGACGACCTCGGCACGCTGCGCTACGGCTCGGAGCACATGAACATCACCGCCGACCCGACGACACCGCTCGGGCTCGGCACCTTCGGGTTCGACGACGAGGGCGTCCAGGCCGAGCGTGTGCCGATCGTGTCCGAGGGGGTCCTCTCCGGCTTCCTCACCTCGCGCGAGACCGCCGCCCGGATCGGCCGGGGCGCCGGCGGGTCCATGCGCGCGGACGGCTGGCAGCGCATGCCGCTCGTCCGGATGACGAACCTGCACCTCGAGCCCGGCGCGGGGACGCTCGAGGAGCTGATCTCCGAGGTCGACGAGGGGGTCTACCTGGAGACGAACCGGAGCTGGTCGATCGACGACAAGCGGCTCAACTTCCAGTTCGGCACCCAGATGGCATGGGAGATCAGGCGCGGGAAGCTCGGCCGGCTGCTTCGCGACGCGACCTACACCGGCGTCACGCCCGTCTTCTGGGGCTCGCTCGACCGGGTCGCCGGTCCCGAAGCCTGGATCATGTACGGGCTGACGAACTGCGGCAAGGGCCAGCCGGGCCAGCATGCGCACGTCTCGCACGGCGCCTCCCCCGCCCGTTTCCGGAACGTCCAGGTCGGGGTCAAGGCGTGAGCCTCTTCACGGTGCCAGGCACTGTTGAGGAGCGGCGCTCGTGAGCGACGTGCTGGAGCTGGCCGAGCGCGCTCTGGAGCTTGCCGGATCAGAGGAGTCGGAGGTGCTGGTGATGGGCGAGCAGTCGGGCTTTGCCCGCTTCGCCGCCGGAGAGGTGCACCAGCCGACGCTGATCGACAACGTCACCGTCCAGCTTCGGGTCGTCTCCGACGGCCGTTCCGCCGCAGCCGTCACGAACCGCACCGACGACGAGGGGCTGGCCGCACTCGGCCGCCGGGCGAGAGACGCAACCGCGAGCGCGAGCCCCGACCCGGACATCGCTCCACTCGCGCCACCGGCCGAGCTTCCCGGCGTCGAGGGCTACGACGACGAGACGGCCGCGCTCGGATCCGCCGACCAGGCGAGGCTCGCCGAGACGGCGATCGCCGCGTCGGGGGAGTTCGGGCTCTACGGCTACTACACGAGCGGCATGACTGAGCTCGCGATCGCGTCGACGACCGGCCTCAGCGTCACGGAGCGAAAGACGGACGCCACCTGTTTGACGCTGGCCGCGGTGGAGGGAGCCTCCGGCTACGCGACGCGAACGGCATGGCGCGCGGGCGAGCTCGATCCGGCCGCGGTCGCCGAGGAGGCGATCGAGAAGGCGGCCCGGACACGGGGGGCCGTCGACGCTCCCCCGGCGCGTTACCGCGCCGTCCTCGAGCCGTACGCGATCGCGGAGCTCCTCTACTACACGGCATTCGACATGTTCAACGGCCAGGCGCTGCTCGAGGAGCGGAGCTGGTTCGCCGGGCGGATCGGGGAGCAGGCCCTCGACGCCAGGGTGACGCTCGTCGACGACGCCCTCGACCCCCGCGGGCTGCCGCGGGCGTTCGACTTCGAGGGGACGCCCAAGCGGACCGTCGTCCTCGTCGAGGAGGGCGTTGTCCGGGACACGGTCTGGGACCGCGCGACCGCCGCCCGTGCGGGGCGCGCGTCGACCGGCCATGCGCTCCCGATCGACAGCCGTTCGTTCGGTGCCTTCGCGTCCGCCGTGACGATGTCGCCGGGCGAGGCCGAGTCGACCGACGAGCTGGCCGAGCTCGTGGGTGACGGCATCTACGTCACCCGGCTGCACTACCTCGGCGTCGTCAATCCGCGCGAAGGCGTGATCACCGGGATGACCAAGGACGGCACGTTCCGGATCCGCGACGGGAAGGTCGCGGAGCCGCTCCTCAACCTCCGCTTCACGGTGTCGATGCCGGAGCTGCTCGCAGACGTTCCGGGCCTGACGCGCGACACGCTGCTCGTCAACCAGAGCGACTTCTACGACGAGCGCTGGGCCTACGGCTACCGTGTCCCGGCGATCGCCACTGCCTGCTTCAACGTCACCGGCTCGGGCGCCGGACCGGGTCTTTAGCGCCGTGGCTCGGATCGGGGGGCTCCTCGCGGTACTCGCCGCGGTACTCTCGCTCGGAACGGCGGGCGGAGCGGCTGCGCCGGTCGGGTTGACGCTCGATTACCGCGTTCCGCCCCGCTACGGGCTCGACCAGAACCACGACGGCCTCGTCGACTCGATCACGACGCCGGCTCAGGTGAGCCCGGCCAGGTGGACCGCGCTCGTCACCGTCCGCTGGCCGGGCGGCGGCCCGTGCCTCGGCACCTACCGGTGGACGATCGGCGGGCAGGCGGCGGCGTTCGTGCAGCAGCGGAATCCCGTCACGCGGCTGCCAACGTGCACGTTCGCTTCTTCCGGCTTCACGCAGCCGGGCCGTCCGTACCGGGTGGGCGTCACGGCCAAACGTCTGGGAACGAGTGGAACCGGTCGGGCGACGGTGACGATCCGCGACCTGCTGATCGTGGGGCTCGGCGACTCGACCGCCTCGGGCGAGGGAAACCCCGACCACGGGGTCACCGAGGTTCGCTGGCAGGACGGCCGCTGCCACCGCTCGGCCAGGGGGTTCGAGGCGCAGGTGGCCGCACGCGTCGAGGCGGCGAGCGCCAAGACGTCGGTGACGTTCGTCCCGCTCGCCTGCTCCGGAGCCTCGATCCAGACGGGGATGCTCGCGCCGTATGCGGGGATCGCGCCGTCCGGCGCGGCTCCGCTTCCGCCCCAGGTGGACGCGATGAAGGCCCTGATCGGGTCACGTCATGCCGACGCGGTCCTCCTCAGCATCGGGATCAACGACCTCGGCTTCGGGAACGTCGCACGGTTCTGCTTCGACGACGGGCTCGACGCGCAGGACGCAGCCGCGGTCGACTGCTGGAACAAGCCGTACCCGACCGCGTCCTCGCCGACCACGCTCCAGGCGTGGATGCGCACGCGCCGTGACGCGCTCCCCGGCCGCTACGCAAGGCTCGCAGCCGCGTTTCGAGCCGCCGGGATCCCGGCGTCGAAGGTCTTCGTGACGGAGTATCCGAACGCGACCAGGGACGACCGCGGCGTCACGTGCGACCCGTTGATCCCGTACCTCGACAGCAGGCGGTTCGGCTTCGGGGTTCGCGGCACGATCACGGGTGTCGAGGCGGCGGAGGCGGAGAGCGAGCTCCTGCTGCCCGTCAACGCCGCGCTGCAGGCCGCGGCGACCGCCTACGGCTGGCACCTCGTCTCCGGGATCGCCTCGCAGTCGGCCACGCACGGCCTGTGCTCGACCAGACCGTGGTTCCTCGGCGTCTCGCAGTCGCTGGTCGAGCAGCACGACGTGCTCGGCACGCTCCATCCGAACCGGCAGGGCCAGCAGGCGATCGCCGGTCTGGTGGTGTCCGCGCTGAAGCTCTGAGCGCTCAGCCGAGCAGGTGGAAGAGCGCGACCGTGCAGGCCGCGAACGCGATGCCGACGACGACGGTCAGGCGGGTCAGGTTGCGCTCGACGATGTGCGTCCCGCCCTGCGAGGCGGGAGTGAAGCCCATGCCGCCGAAGCCCGTGTCGCGGCCGGAGTGCATGAGGATCAGCCCGATCAGGGCGATCGAGAGCAGGACCTGCAGGACGGCGGCGATGGACAGCCAGAAGGAGGCGACGACCACGGGCCCTAGCCTAGCTGCTGCTCGGCGGCGTCGAGGATCGCGACCACCAGCTCGGCCGCGATCCGATCCTTCGTCAGGTAGCCGGTCGCGCCGGCGCCACGGGCGGCGTCGACGTCCTCCTGCGCATCCGACCCGGTCACCATCAGCACGCGGGCCTCGGGCCGGTGGTCGAGGATCCTCCTGGTCGCTTCGACGCCGTTCAGACCCGGCATGCTGATGTCCATGAGGACGACGTCGGGCTCCAGGTCGTCGGCCTGCACGACGGCCTCGTCTCCCGACTCGGCGAGTCCGACGACCTCGATTCGCTCGTCCGCCGAGAGGATCGCACGCAGGGCTTCGGCGAACAGGCGATGATCGTCGGCGATCAACACCTTGACTGACACGGCTCTTTGATTGCAACAGAATCACGGGAAAAGGGGAAGGGGGAACCGTGTCGGGCGACATCCGCGAGCAGATCCAGAAGCTCCTCGTCACCGGGGACAACAGGCTGAAGCAGGGGGTTTCGGCCGAGAAGGTGCGCGAGACCTACGAGCAGGCGCTCGCGCTCGCGCGCGAGAACGGTCTGGAGGAGACGGTCCGGCCGCTGGTCGAGGTTCGCCTCGCCGACCTCGATCGGCTCGCCTCCGGCCCCTGATCCATCCGGGGCCCCTGCCACCCTGAGCGCCGACGCGTCCATCCGGTGCTCGGGATCGAAGGAGAGACCCATCCATGACCAAGCAGTTGCAGCAGTTGCTGGCGGAGGTGTTCGGCACGTTCGTGCTGGTGTTCGTCGGCGCGACCGCGGTCGTCGCCTGGGGCGGCGGCGGGTCTGGCGGAGGGGCCGTTGCCCCCTACGGCTTCGGCATCGGCCTGCTCGCTGCCCTCTACATGTTCGCCGAGACCTCCGGAGGGCACTTCAACCCCATAGTCTCGCTCAGCATGTTCCTCGACCGGCGGATGGGCGCTCGTGACGTCGTCGGGTACTGGATCGCGCAGTTCGTCGGAGCGGTCCTGGCCTGCCTCGCCTTGCTCCTGATGTCGTCGAGCCACGACGTTGGTACTGCGGCAACGGTGCCGGGCTCGCACGGAGTCCGGGGCGCCTTCTTCGCCGAGCTCTTCTGCTCGGCGCTCTTCATGCTCGTCATCCTCGCCGTGACGAGGAGCCAGGCATCGAAGAGCACCGTCTACGTCGCGATCGGGCTCACCCTGCTGGCGATCCACTTCGCGATCGTTCCGTTCAGCGGCTCGTCGGTGAACCCCGCCCGCAGCTTCGGAACGGCGCTGATCGGCAACAGGTGGACGGATTTCTGGATCTACATCATCGCCCCACCGCTCGGCGCGATCCTGGGCTGGCTCCTGTACACGGTGATCGTCAAAGGCAGCACGAACCTGCGCGACGACTTCGACGCCATGCGCAGCGAGATCGCCGGCGCCCGAGGCGGCGGCAGCACGGCCGAGGGCGGCCCGCCTTCGGGCTCCGACGACAGCTCGAGCTAGAGCTTCTGCCTGGAGAGGGTCGCACCGGCGGCCCTCTCCAGGATCGCCTCGATCCGCTCGGCCTGGCGCCGCACGTCGTGGGCGGCCGCTGCGGCGGTTGCCGCCTCGTTCGGACACGGGAGTTGCGCCGCCCGCCGGAGGCCGTCCAGGATCGACTCCTCGTCCAGCGGGTCGACGAGCACGCCGCCGCCCTCCGGCACGAACTCGGGCGGACCTCCCACCCGGGTGGCGACGACCGGACGGCCGGCCGCGAGCGCCTCCAAGAGGGCCTGACCGAACGGCTCCACCAGGCTGGGCCCGCAGACGACCCGGGCGGCGGCGAGCCGGTGCGGGATCTCGTCGTACGGGACCGTTCCCGCGAGCTCGATGCCGGGACGACCCTCGAGCCGCGCGCGGAACGGGCCGTCGCCGACGAAGGTGAGCGTGCCCTCGCCGAGCCGCGCGAAGGCCCCCGCCAGCCGGAGGACGTTCTTCCGGTCAGTCAGGGAGCCGACGCACAGGAACGCCGGCGGGCCTTCCGGCGCGGGCGACGGCCGAAATCGCTCGAGGTCGACACCGCAGTCGACGACCTCGACCTTGCCCCGGGCGTCGGGGGCCTTCTCCTCCAACCGGCGCCGCAGCCAGTCCGAGACCGCGACGACGGCGGCCGCGCGGCGGACGACGTACCGCGTCGTGGATGCGATCCCGGCTCGCTCGCCGACATTGGCGACGTCCTGGCCGTGCGCGGTCACGACCAGCGGCGCGCGCGAGGCCAGCGCGCCGACAAGGCCGGCGGGGACGAGGAAGTGCGCGTAGACCACGTCGGGCCGGAAGCGCCGCGCCCTCGACCGCGCGTCGCGGAAGAGCTGCACCGAGCGGCCGTGACCCCCGGCCCGCCGGTCGATCACCGCACGCTCGAACGCGTGCCCCCGATCCGACAGCGCCTGCTCGAGCTGGGCGACGAACACGCCGAAGCCCGGCGCGCCCGGCCCGGGATACATCTGGGAGACGAGCAGGATGCGCATCAGTGGCGCACTAGGCGCGCTGCGCGTCGTACGTGCCCCACTCCTCGCGGAGCACGGTGCAGATCTCCCCGACCGTGCAGCGGGCGCGGAGCGCCTCCCGCATCGGCGGGAGCAGGTTCGCCTCCGTTCCGGCAATCCGCCGGACCTCGGCGAGCGCGGCCGCCACCTCGTCGGCGTTCCGCTCGGAGCGGACCCGCGCGGTGCGCTCCAGCTGTCGGCGCTCGATCTCGGGATCCAGGTGGTGCAGGTCGATTCCCTCCGAACCAGCCTCCTCGAAACGGTTGACGCCGACGACGACCCGCTCACCGTCCTCGACCTGCCGCGCGTAGCGGTACGCAGCCTCCTCGATCTCGCCCTGCACGAAGCCCTGCTCGACCGCCGCCACCGCGCCTCCGAGCTCCTCGACTCGATCGATCAGCTCGAGCGCGCCCGCCTCGAGTTCGTTCGTGAGCTCCTCGATGAAGTAGGCGCCGCCGAGCGGGTCTGCCGTGTCGGTGCCACCGGCCTCGTGCTGGAGGATCTGCTGGGTGCGCAGCGCGATCCGCGCCGCGCGCTCGGTGGGGAGCGCGAGCGCCTCGTCGAACGAGTTCGTGTGCAGGGACTGGGCCCCACCGCACACAGCCGAGAGCGCCTGGATCGCGACCCGCACGATGTTGTTCTCGGGCTGCTGGGCGGTGAGCGTGGAACCGCCGGTCTGCGCGTGGAACCGCAGCGCGAGTGCCCGCTCGTTCGTCACCCCGAGCCGTTCCCGCAGGAGCGTCGCCCAGAGCCGGCGCGCCGCCCGGAACTTCGCCACCTCCTGGAAGAAATGGTTGTGCGCGTTGAAGAAGAACGACAGGCGCTCGCCGAACTCGTCGGGCGACAGACCGGCCTCGACCGCCGCTCGGCAGTACGCCAGCCCGTTTGCGAGCGTGAAGCCGATCTCCTGGACGGCGGTCGAGCCCGCCTCGCGGATGTGGTACCCGGAGATCGAGATCACGTTCCAGCCCGGCAGCCGCTCGGCGCAGTATGCGAAGAGGTCGGTCGTCAGCCGCATCGACGGCCGGGGCGGGAAGATGTAGTTCCCGCGGGCGACGTACTCCTTGAGGATGTCGTTCTGGACGGTGCCGCGGAGCTTCTCACCGGCGACGCCCTGCGCCTCGGCAACGAGCTCGTAGAGGAGGAGGAGGAGCGACGCGGGCGCGTTGATCGTCATCGAGGTCGAGACCCCGTCGAGCGGGATCCCGTCGAAGAGGTGCTCCATGTCGGCGATCGAGTCGATCGCGACACCGGTCCGCCCCACCTCGCCTTCGGCGCGCGGGTCGTCCGAGTCGAGTCCGAGCTGGGTGGGCAGGTCGAAGGCGGTCGACAGCCCCGTCTGGCCTCGCTCGAGCAGGTAGCGGAAGCGCGCGTTCGTCTCCTCCGCCGAGCCGTAGCCGGCGTACTGCCGGATCGTCCAGGGACGGCCGCGGTACATGTCCCGGTAGGGGCCCCGGGTGAACGGGAACTCGCCGGGCAGCTCGAGCTCCAGCCCGGCGACGTCGTCTGCGGTGTAGACCGGCTCGACCTCGATCCCCGGGTCCGTCTCGCGCCGGTCGCCCGTGGTCGTCACGCCCTGATCCTACGCCCGCGCCGCCCGCCGTCACCGGGGCTCTAGGGTGGAGACATGACCGAGGTGGTTCTCGCCGAGTCCCTGACCAAGCGCTTCGGCACCCTCACCGCGGTCGACGACCTCTCCTTCGCGCTCGAAGCGGGGACGATCACCGGCTTCCTCGGGCCGAACGGCGCCGGGAAGACCACGACACTGCGCATGCTGCTCGGGCTGACCGCGCCGACGAGCGGCGGCGCGCTCGTGTTCGACCATCCGTACGCGGAGCTCGACCGCCCAGCCCTCCGGGTCGGCGCCGTGCTCGAGGCTGCCGACTTCCATCCGGGACGCTCGGGACGCAATCACCTGCTCACGCTCTCGCGCGCCGCCGGCATCCCCGACGCTCGCGCCGACGAGGTACTGCGCCTGGTCGAGCTGAGCCAGCACGCGAACCGCCGCGTCAAGGCATATTCCCTGGGGATGCGCCAGCGGCTCGGCCTCGCCGCCGCGCTGCTGGGCGAGCCCGAGCTGCTCGTCCTCGACGAACCGGCGAACGGGCTCGATCCCGAGGGCGTCCGCTGGCTCCGTGATTTCCTCCGCGACTTCGCCGCCGAGGGCCGGACGGTGTTCGTCTCGAGCCACGTGCTCGCCGAGGTCGCTCAGACCGTCGACCGGGTGCTGATCATCAGCAAGGGCCGGCGTGTGATCGAGTCGCCGCTGGCCGAGCTCACGGCCCGCGTCGGCGGCGCCGTCAGGGTCCGCACGCCGAAGCGGGTCGAGCTGGAGCAGGCGTTGCGTGCGGCCGGCATCGAACCGACCGAGACGGCCGAGGGCGCTCTGCTCGCCCCGAGTGCCACGGCGGAGCGCGTCGGCGACATCGCCTTCGCCGCAGGCATTCCGGTCCACGAGCTGACGAGCGAGACGTCGTCGCTGGAGGAGGTCTTCCTCCAGCTGACGTCCGACGCCGGGGAGACGGCCGGGTGACCGATCAGATCCGGGCCGAGCTGCTCAAGATCCGCTCGACGCGGACGACGCTCGGACTCGTGCTCGGGATGGTCGCACTCGTGCTCCTGATCGTCCTGCTGAGGGGCTTACTCGACAGTGTCGACGGGCTGAGCGGCAAGGGCGACCAGCTGACCTTCCTCGGGGTGGGCAGCGTCGCTGCGCTCTTCTCCGCCCTCGCCGGCATCCTCGTCGTGACGAGTGAGTACCGGTTCGGGACGATCCGGCCGACCATCGTCTTCAACCCGCGCCGTTCGCAGGTCGTCGGAGCGAAGCTCGTCGCGTCGATGCTCGCCGGGATCGTCTTCGCGGTCATCGGGATGGGACTGTCGTACGGGATCGGCCGCGCGCTCCTCTCCGGCCGGAACATCCCGTTCGCCCTCGACGGCGGCGACGTCGCGCAGCTCCTACTCGGCGTCCTTGCCGCCTCGGCACTCTGGGGCGCGATCGGGGTCGGGCTCGCGGCGATCCTCCGCAACCAGATCGCCTCGGTGATCGGGCTGCTCGTATGGTCGCTGCTGGTCGAGAACCTGCTCTTCGGGCTCGTGCCGGAGGTCGGGCGATTCACGCCGGGCCGGGCGAGCGACGGGCTCATGGGCATGACCGAGGATCACCTCCTCTCGGGAGGCGCGGGCGCGGCCGTCCTCGTCGCCTGGGCGGCGGTGCTGGCTCTTGCCGGCCTCGTGCTGACCGCCCGGCGCGACGTCATCTAGCCTGTCGCCGTGATCCGCGTCCGCCTCTTCGCCGGTCTGCGGGAGCGGGCCGGCTGGTCGGAGCGCGAGCTCGAAGCCGGCGACGGGACCCGCGTGGCGGACATCTGGCCCCTCCTCGAGCTGGGCGATGAGCCCCCCGGCCTGCTCTATGCCGTCAACCACGAGTACGCCGACCGCGACCGGCCGCTCGCCGACGGCGACGAGGTCGCGCTGATCCCACCGGTCTCTGGCGGGGCCTTCCGGCTGACCGACGGGCCGATCGACCCGTCCTCGGTCGTCGAGGAGGTGTCCGACCCCAAGGCGGGTGCGATCGCGACCTTCCTGGGCACGACGCGGGTCGAGTCCCGCGGCCGCACCGTCCACTACCTCGACTACGAAGCCTACGGCGGCATGGCCGAGAAGGTCATGTCCGAGCTGGCTGAAGGGCTGATGGCGAGGCACGACCTCTGCGCGGTTGCGATCACGCACCGGATCGGACGCGTCGAGATCGGCGAGATCTCGGTCGCGATCGCCGTCTCCGCCCCGCACCGCGCCGACGCGCTGGCCGCCTGCTCGGAGGCGATCGACGCCCTCAAGGAGACCGTGCCTCTCTGGAAGAAGGAGGTCTACGAGGGCGGCGAGGAGTGGATCGGGCGCGGGTCCTGAGCCAGACCCCCGCCGATACCATCATCGGCGTGAACCGAATGGCCCACCCGGCCTGGTGTGACAACCTGATCGAGGCAGGAGGATTGCAGAGCGGCGAGCGCGTCCTCGTCGTCGTCGACGCGCCGCTCCTCGTCGAGGGATCCGAGCTGGCCGCCGCCGTCAAGGACGCGGGCGGCGAGCCGAGGCTCGAGCTGTGGGACGGCCGCCGACCGCTGGCCACCCCGCCGCCGAAGGTGCTCGACGGCGGCCGGGCCGCTGACCTCTCGTTCTTCATGAGCCAGGCGCCGCGCGGGGACGAGGCCGCGGCCCGCTTCCAGCTGGCGGAGGCGGTCGTAGGGAACGGCGGACGGCAGATCTTCATGGGCTTCGTGGACGGCGAACTGCTGCGAAACGAGCTGTCCGGGCCGACGCCGGACGTCTCGAAAGCCGCGGAGCGGCTGATCGCCCAGCTGCAGGGCGCCGAGACGATCCGGGTCCGCAGCCGCGGGGGCACCGACCTGACGCTGCGGGTGGGCGGCCGTCCCTGGAAGAGCGACGGGGGTGCGCTCGTCGCCGGCGAGACGGCGAACTTCCCCGGTGGCGAGGTCTTCGTCGCCCCGCACGCCGACGGCGCCGACGGCGTCCTCGTCGCCGACCTGACCGTCCCGTACACGGTCGACGGTCTCGTCGACGAGCCGGTGACGCTGCGGTTCGAGCGCGGCCGCGTCACCTCGATCGAGGGCGGTCGCGCAGCCGACCTGCTGCGGGAGCTGGTCGAGCGGGCGGGCCAGGGGGCGGACGTGATCGCCGAGCTCGGGATCGGCCTCAACCCCGCCTTCACGCCGCGCGGCCACGTCATGCTCGACGAGAAGGCGGGCGGGACCGGCCACGTCGCGATCGGACGGAACACGGGCACGTACGGGGGCGACAACGAGGCGACGATCCACGTCGACTGCATCTTCTCCGGGCCGACGATCGAGGTCGACGGCCGTCCGGTCGATATCCCCTGAATGGACTTCCGGCAGCAGACCCCGGACCGCGAATACCGCCCGATCCAGCCGGAGCCGGGCTGGCGCTCGCTCGCCCGCAAGATCTGGGCGCCGATCGCCGTCCTCATCGGCCTCGTCCTCAAGTTCGGCTTCGCGTTCGCGAAGTTCGCCTCGATCTTCGTCGCGGTCGGCGGCTACGCGCTGATCTGGGGCTGGCAGTTCGGAGTCGGGTTCGTCCTCCTGATCTTCGTCCACGAGCTGGGGCACTTCGTCGAGGCGCGCAGGCGCGGCTTCAACGCGGCCTGGCCGGTGTTCCTCCCGTTCCTGGGCGCGTACGTGGCGATCCGCGACGCCCGCATGAGCCCGTGGCAGAGCTTCTGGATCTCGTACGCCGGACCGCTCTGGGGCAGCATCGGCGCGGCGGCCGTCTGGCTCGTCGGGGAGCAGCAGCAGTCGTCGTTGCTCCAGGCGCTGGGTTACGTCGGCTTCCTGCTCAACCTGATCAACCTCGCTCCGATCGGGATCCTCGACGGCGGCTCGATCTGGCGCTCGATCAGGACGATGCGCCTGGGCGGCACGCCGGGCAAGGCGCAGTTGGCGACGGCGGCCTACCTCGGCCTCGCGGCGCTGCTCGTGCTCGGGATGTTCGGCGCCCACGTCCCCCAGCACCGCCTGTAGTGGCCGTCGACCGGCGCATCCTCGAGCACGACCACGGCGAGAACGAGGCGCACGTGGCGATGATCGCGCAGGAGCTCCGCATGGGCTTCGCGGCGGTCGACCGGATTCCGCGACCCGCGGCGACCGTCTTCGGGTCGGCGCGGACCGCGCGACGCGACGGCGAGTACGAGCAGGCGCTTGCGTGCGGACGCGCGCTCGCCGAGGCGGGCTTCGCGGTCGTCACCGGCGGCGGGCCCGGCGTCATGGAGGCGGCGAACCGCGGCGCGAAGGAGGCCGGGGGCTTCTCGGTCGGCTTCAACGTCGAGCTCCCGCACGAGCAGGAGGCGAACACCTACATCGACCTCGGCGTCTCCTTCCGCCACTTCTACGCCCGCAAGGTCATGCTCGTGAAGGCGGCGGAGGGCTTCGTCCTCTTCCCCGGCGGCTTCGGCACGCTCGACGAGCTCTTCGAGTCGCTGACCCTGATCCAGACCGACAAGGTGCGCGAGTTCCCGGTCTCGCTGATCGGCACCGACTACTGGGGCGGCCTGCTCGAGTGGATCGCGGCCCGGCCGCTCGCGGAGAGCAAGATCTCGCCCGAGGACGTGAACCTGCTACGGGTCACGGACGACGTCCACGAGGCGGTCCAGGCGGTCCACGACTCCTGGACGCGGTGGCGGACCGAGCCGCCGGTGCACGAGGCGAAGAAGGCCGACGCGCAGTAGTCCGACGGACTGTCCCGCAGGGAAACTCTCCCGAAGAGGGGGGTCACCCCCAGGCCGGGACACCGGGGCGCCGGATGGCCGCGGCCTGCACGTGGGGGCAGGCTTGGGTGAACATCAACCCTGCAGACAGGGAGTCGAACCATGACCATCACTGCTCCGTTCCGCCCGCTCTTCCAGACCAGGACCTACGGAGCCCTCGCCTTCACGGCCGTGGGCATCCCGCTCGCCGCCGTCGTCCTCGGCGCGCTCATCGCCGGCTGGACGTCGATCGTGGTGCTCGCGATCACGCCGCTGGTCGTCCCGCTCCTGATCGGCTACCGCGGCGTGGTCGGGCTGCTCGCGCGCGCGGATGCTTCGCTCGCGAGATCGCTGCTCGGCGCAGACGCGGGACCTCCGGTTTCGTCGGCCGGCGCAGGCTTCTGGGGCCGGGCGAAGGCCGTGTTCCTCGACCGGGCGTTCTGGCGGCAGCAGGCCTACCTCCTGCTGCGCATGACGCTCGGCTTCGCGCTGGCGATCGGCGAGCTGAGCCTGATCGCCGCCGCGTTGGGCTGGATCACGATGCCGATCTGGTACCGCTGGACGGACAACAACTACGGCTCCTGGCACGTCGACACGCTCGGCCGCGCCCTCCTCGTCGTTCCCGCCGGGATCGTCGCGCTCGTCGCCTCCGCGTGGCTCGCGCGCGCGCTCGGCGCGATGTGGGCATCGCTCGTACGGTCGCTGCTCGCGCCGCAGGCGCCGCCGCCTTCGCCCGCAGTCGCGGCCCGATACCGGCGGCGAGCGCTCCGGGTCGAGAGCGGAGCCGCCGCCGGCCTCGTCGTCCTGACGACGATCATCTGGGCCTCGACGGGTCAGGGGTACTTCTGGCCCGAGTGGGTGCTCCTCCCGCTCGCGCTGCTGGTGGCCGTGCACGCGGTCGTCGAGCTCGTCGTGGCGAAGGTCCGGCGGGAGGAGCCGCTCACCCGCGGGGTGGCGATCCACGGCGGCATCGTCGCCACCCTGTTCCTGTTCCTGACGGCCGTCTGGGCGGTGACCTCCCGCGGCGCGTTCTGGCCGGGCTGGGCGCTGCTCGGCCTGGGGTCGGCCCTGGGCGTGCACTACCTGATCGCGCGCACAGCGAGGCGTGATCGGCTCGCACGACGGGTCGAGACCCTCGAGACCACGCGGCTGGGCGCGGTCGAGGAGCAGGACGCCGAGCTCCGCCGCATCGAGCGCGATCTCCACGACGGTGCGCAGGCGCGCCTGGTCGCGCTCGGGCTCAGCCTCGGAATGGCCGAGCAGAAGTTCCGCTCCGAGCCCGAGGAGGCCGAGAAGCTCGTGGCCGAGGCGCGCACCGGGGTCGCGGAGGCCCTGCGCGAGCTCCGCGACCTCGCGCGCGGCATCCATCCCCCCGTTCTCTCCGACCGTGGGCTCGGGCCGGCGCTCGACACGCTCGCCGACCGGAGCCCTCTGCCGACGAGGGTCCGCGTCGATCTCGACCGCCGCCCCCCGGCCCGCGTGGAGACAGCCGCCTACTTCGTCGCCGCCGAGGCGCTCGCGAACGCCGCCAAGCATGCCGGCGCCGATCGCGTCGAGATCTCGGTCGGGCAGCACGACGGGATCCTCGACGTCGAGATCGCCGACGACGGCAGAGGCGGCGCCGATGCCGCCGGAAGCGGCCTCGCCGGCCTGCGCAGGCGCGTCGAGGCGCTGGACGGAACGCTGACGGTCGAGAGCCCCGACGGCGGGCCGACGACGATCCGAGCGGAGCTTCCGTGCGGATCGTGATCGCCGAGGACCTCGCGCTCTTGCGGGACGGGCTCGCCCGGCTGCTCCGCGACAACGACTTCGACGTCGTCGCCGAGGTCGCGGACGCCGACGCCCTCGTCCACGCCGTCCTGCGCGAGCGGCCCGAGCTCGCGATCGTGGACATCCGCCTGCCGCCCAGCTTCCGCGACGAAGGGCTGCGGGCAGCGCTGGAGCTGCGGCGGACGGCGCCGGAGACGGCGATCCTGATCCTGTCTCAGTACGTCGAGCACACCTACGCAGCGGAGCTCCTCGCCCAGGCGGGAGCGGGCGGCGTCGGCTACCTGCTCAAGGACCGCGTCCTCGACACGGGCGACTTCGTCGAGGCGGTGCGGCGCGTCGCGGACGGGGGCACCGCCCTCGACCCCGAGGTGGTGTCGCAGCTCCTCGGCAACCGAGGCGCCCAGCGGCTGGACGTGCTGACGCCCCGCGAGCTGGACGTGCTGGCGCTGATGGCGGAGGGCCGCTCGAACACGGCGATCGCCGATTCGCTCGTGCTCACGGTCGGCGCGGTCGAGAAGCACATCGCGAGCATCTTCCAGAAGCTGCACCTGCCGCCCTCGGAGAGCGACCACCGCCGCGTGCTCGCGGTTCTGGCCTACCTCCAGGAACGCTGACGGAACGCGCGCGTCTCGGGAACCGGCGTCCAGAGCGGTCAGCCGCGCGTCGCGAAGCCGTACGCGAAGAGCTTCTTCGCGTCGCCGTAGGAATCGTCCGCGCCGAGCACGACTGCGATCAGCCAGACACCGTTCCGGCGCACGCTGGCGACGAGGCAGTGCTTCGCGACCGTCGTCCAGCCGGTCTTCACGCCGTTCGCGCCGGGGTAGGAGCCGATCAGGTGGTTCTTGTTCACGTACTCCTTCGCGTACGTCGGCGGCGCCCACGGCACGAGCTTGACCCGCGTCCGCACCACCGCCCGGAACCTGGGGTTCCACATCGCGTAGCGGGCGAGTGCCGCCATGTCCCAGGCGGTCGAGTAGTTGTCCCGGTCGATCAGGCCGCTCGGGCTCCGGAAGTGCGTCTCCTTCAGGTCGAGCTCCCGCGCCTTCTCGTTCATCAGCACCACGAACCGCGACCGCGTGCCGCCCGCGGCGATCGCGAGCGCGAGCGCGCTGTCGTTCCCAGAGAAGAGGAGCGTCCCGTAGAAGAGCTTCCAGGCTTCGACCTTCTCGCCCGGCCGTAGCCCTTCCTTGATCGGTGCGACCCGGCGCACCGACCTGTCGACGGTGACGACGTCGTGGGGGAGGAGCCGCTCCATCGCCACGATCGCGGTCATGATCTTCGTCGTCGAGGCGACCTGGAGCCGCCGATGCTGGTGCTTGGCCCACAGGACCGTGCCGTCGGCGGCGTCGATGAGGACGGCGCCTTTCGCGGTGACGTGGATTCCGCGGCCGGGGAGAGGCCCGCTCTGGTGCACCAGCGGGTGGCGCTGTCCGGACGCAGCCGGCACGAGCACGAGCGCGAGAGTCAGCGCGAGCAGGGGGAAGGCACGCACGCGCCCCAGGGTAACGGCGAAACCGGCGCCTAGACTTTCCCCGATGCAGCTGCGCGATCTCCCCTCGGTCGACGAGCTCGCCCGCGCCAGCGACGACCCGCTGTCGGTCGACGCAGCCCGCCGCGTGATCGACCGGGCCCGCGAGGAGATCCGCGCGGGTGCCGACCCCGGCGACCTGAGGGCGCGTCTCGAGGCCGAGCTCGCCGGCGCACGCCGGCCGCGGCTGCGGCGCGTTCTGAACGCGACCGGCGTGATCGTCCACACGAACCTCGGCCGGGCGCCGCTCCCCGCCGCCGCGCTCGAGCGCGTGCACGAGGTCGCCCGCGGCTACTCGAACCTCGAGTTCGACCTCGACCGCGGCGCGCGCGGCTCGCGCCAGGACCACGCCGTGGACATCCTCCGGCGGCTGACGGGGGCCGAGGCCGCGCTCGTCGTCAACAACAACGCCGGGGCCGTGCTCCTCGCGCTCGCGGCGCTCGCCGAGGGGCGCGAGGTGATCGTCTCGCGCGGCGAGCTGCTCGAGATCGGCGACGGCTTCCGGATCCCGGACGTCCTGGCCCGGTCGGGCGCCCGCCTCGTCGAGGTCGGCACGACGAACCGCACGCGGGCGGAGGACTACGAGCGGGCGATCGGGCCGGGCACCGCCGTGCTGCTCCGCGTGCACCAGTCGAACTTCCGCGTCGTCGGGTTCGTGGAGATGCCGGAGACCTCGCAGCTGGCCGATGTCGCGGGGCGGCACGGGCTCCCGCTGGTCGACGACCTCGGCTCGGGCGCGCTCGTCCCCCTGCCCGACGAGCCGGCCGTCCGCGACGCGCTGTCGGCGGGTGCCGACCTCGTCTGCTTCTCGGGCGACAAGCTGCTCGGCGGGCCGCAGGCCGGGATCGTCGTCGGCCGCCCGGACCTCGTCCAGGAGCTCCGCCGACATCCGCTCCAGCGTGCACTTCGGGCGGACAAGCTGACGCTCGCGGCGCTGGAGGGGACGCTGATGCTCTACCTCGATCCCGAGCGTGCGATGCGCGAGGTGCCGGCGCTGCGGATGCTCGTCGAGGACGTCCAGGTCGTTCGGGCCCGTGCCGGGCGCCTGGCGGAGCTGACCGGCGGCGCGGTCGAGGAGACGGTCGCCCGCGTCGGAGGCGGGGCCCTCCCGCTGGCCGGGCTGCCGAGCTTCGCGTGCGCGCTCGAGGAGGAGCTCGCAGAGTCCCTGCGGCGGGGCGAGCCTCCCGTGATCGGCGTGCTCCGGGACGGCCGGCTCCTGCTGGACTGCCGCACCCTCGTCGACGGCGAGCTGGACGAGGTCGCCGCCGCGGTCGCCCGGGCCCGCGACGACAGATGAGCGAGGCCGTCCTCCGGGACACGCTCCGCGGCGCCCTGCGGACGCGCGCGCCGGGAGTCGTCTCCGCGCTCGGCGTGCCCGACGACCTCCGCGACGGGCCGCGGCACGTATCCGAGCTCGGCGGCGACCCCGACACCGTCCGGCGCTACCTGCGGGCGCTGGCGAGCGACGGCATCTTCGAGGAGGTCGAGCCCGGAGTCTTGCGAACACAGAAGCGTCCACCCTCCTCTGCCGCGCCACCGCCTGGGGCGCGTTCGCGCAGCTCCTCGGCGGACCGTTCCTCACGGCGGTCGCCCGACGCGACGCGGGCGGCCGCCGGTCGTTCGAGGGGGACTTCTGGCGCTGGCTCGCCGACCATCCCGACGAGCGGGCGCTGTTCGAGCTGGCGATGGACGAAGGGAAGGAACGGCGAGTGAATCGGGTGGCGAGCCTGGAGTGGCGCCCCGGAGAGACGGTCCGCGACGAGGCCGCGCCGGCGGCGGCCGGCATCTCCTTCGCCGAGGGCAGCTTCGTCGAGCGCGTCCCGTCCGCGGATACCTACGTCCTCGGAACGATCATCCACGACCGGCCCGACGAGGATGCGGCCGCGATCCTGGAGACGATCGAGGATGGCCTCGTCACATGCCGCTCACGGTAGGCACCGCCGGTCATGTCGACCACGGCAAGACGTGGCTGGTCCGGGCACTAACCGGCAAGGACACCGACCGCCTGCCGGAGGAGCAGCAGCGCGGGATCTCGATCGATCTCGGCTACGCGCCCCTCGAGCTGCCGGACGGCCGCCGGCTCTCGCTCGTCGACGTCCCCGGTCACGAGCGGTTCGTCCGCAACATGGTCGCGGGAGCAACCGGGATCGACCTGTTCCTGCTCGTGATCGACGCCGCGGAGGGCGCGCGGCCGCAGACCCACGAGCACCTCGCGATCCTGCGTCTGCTCGGCATCGAGCGGGGCGTGGTCGCGGTCACCAAGGCGGACACGGTCGACGAGGAGACGCTCGGGCTCGCGCTCGCGGAGGCGCGCGAGCTGGTGCCCGGGGCCGAGGCGGTCGCGGTCAGCGCGAAGACGGGCAGCGGGCTGGACGAGCTACGGGCGGCGCTCGGCCGGGCCGCGGACGCCGCCGCCGAGACGGCCCGCAGCGACGACCCCGCCCGCCTCTACGTGGATCGGGTCTTCGCCCTCCGTGGAATCGGCACCGTGGTCACGGGTACGCTCTGGTCGGGGACGATCGGCGAGGGGGACGTGCTTCGCGTCGAGCCACGTGGCCTGGAGGCCCGTGTCCGGAGCGTGCAGGTGCACGACCGGCCGGTGGAGCGCGCCGAGCCCGGTCAGAGGGTCGCCGTCGCGGTTCCCGGGGTCGAGCGCGGACGGATCGTACGCGGTGACGCGCTCGTCGAGCCGCGTGCGTTCCCGGTCACCTACCGGCTGGACGTCGCGCTCGAGGAGGTGGACGACGTTCCGGCCGCGGTCACCGTCCACCTCGGCACAGCGGACGTACCCGCCAGGCTCGTGCGGCACGGCCGGTACGCGCAGCTCCGCCTGGAGCGGCCGGTGGTCGCGGCGCGGGGAGACCGCGTCGTGCTGCGGGCCCGCTCGACGGTCGGCGGGGGCGTCGTGCTCGACCCCTTGCCGCCCCGCCGGCTGGACCCCGAGCGGCTCGAGCGGCTGGAGCGCGGCGAGACCGGCGCGACCGTCGACGCGCCCGTCCGGGCCGCGACGCTGAGCCACCTCGGCGAGATCGCGGGCGTCGAGCGCGCCGGCGAGTGGGTGTTCGCCCCCCGGTGGCTGGAGCAGCTCCGCGGGGAGCTGCGGGCCAAGCTTGCCGCCGCCGACCCGCGCGACCCGGGGATCGACGCCCCGGCGGAGCCGTGGGCACCGGCGATCGTGCCGTTGCTCGGGCTCGAGCGTCGCGGCTCGCGGCTCTACCTGCCGGGGACGACCGCCCGTGCAGACGGTGCCGACGAGCTGCTCGCCGAGCTCGAGCTGTCGGGATTCGTCCCGGTGAAGGTCGCGGACGCGCAGCTCGCACGCCTGCTCGAGCAGGAGGGCCGGCTCGTCCGCGTCGGTGCGGGCGAGGCGGTCGGCACCGCGGCGTACGAGCGGGCGCGCGCCGCTCTGCTCGAGGAGTGCACCTCGAACGGGCGGATCACGCTCGCGCGCTTCCGCGACCTGCTCGGGACCGGCCGCCGTCCCGCCCAGCTCTTGCTGGAGCGTTTCGACGCGGACGGCGTCACCCGGCGGATCGGCGACGAGCGCGTCCTGCGCCGCGGCGCTCGATGACGTTCTGGATCGCGCTCGCGCTCGTCGTCCTCCACGTCGTCGAGGGGCCGTGGGCGCTCGCTCTCCTGATCGGGACGGCAGTGTTCGAGATCTCGCAGACCGGCTTCTGGCTCTGGCACTCGTCCCGCCGTTCGGTGGAGGTCGGCGCCGAGACCCTCCTCGGCCGGGTCGTGGAGGTGGCGCAGGAGTGCCGGCCGGTCGGGTACGTCCGTGTGCAGGGGGAGCTCTGGCGGGCGCGGTGCGCCGAGGGAGCCCGGCCCGGTGAGCGGGTGCGGATCACGGGCCGCGACGGACTGACGCTGGAGGTCGAGCATGAGCCTTGACCGGGCGGCGGCCCTGGCGTCCCGGATCGGTCCGCGCAACGGGCTGCTCCCGCACGTCACCGGCGAGGACGGCCGCTGGGAGCTGCTTTCGCCGCTCGACGCCGAGGATGGCGCCCTCACCGGCCTTCCCTGGACGGGCGGCTTCGTCGCCGGCCAGCTCTGGCTGGTCGGTGACACGGCACGGGCGACCGCCGCCACCGACCTCCTCCGGCCGCGGGCGGCGCAGCCGACGACGCACGACCTCGGCTTCCTGTTCTGGCCGAGCGCGGTGCTCGGCCTGCTCGTCACCGGTGACGACTGCCATCGCGTGCTCGGGCTGCGGGCGGCGGCGTCGCTCGCCCGCCGTGCCCTCCCGAACGGTGTCATCCAGGTGATCGGCGACCTCGACGACCCCGAGCAGCGCGGGCGGACGATCGTCGACACGTGGCCGAACCTGCTCCTGCTCTGGTGGGCGGAGCGGCAGGGAATGGACGAGGCCGGCGAGGCGGCGCGGGCCCATCTGGAGGCGACGATCCCGGTTCTGCTCCGGGAGGACGGCTCGACGTTCCACGCCGGACGACTGGCCGACGACGGGGGCGTGACCGAGCGGGGGACGATCAACGGCTACGCCGCCGACTCGACCTGGGCCCGCGGACAGGCCTGGGCGATGCACGGCCTCGCCTCCGCCGCGCGCGCGACCGGCGGGTACCGGCGCGAGGCCGAGCGGGCAGCGCGCTGGTTCCTCGACCACCTGCCGCCCGGGCTCGTGCCGCCGTGGGACTTCGACGCGCCGCCCGGCGGCCCGACCGACGCCTCGGCCGGCGCGATCGCGGCGGCGGCGCTGCTCGAGCTCGGCTGGGACGATGACGCGCGCCGTCTGCTCGACGCGCTCGTCGCGTCCTGCCTCAACCCCGGCGACGGCGACGGCGTCCTACTCCACTGCTGTTACCGGCAGCCGATCGGCCACGGCCTCGACTGCGCGACCGCGTGGGGCGACTTCTTCCTGCTGGACGCCCTGGTGCGGGTGGAGGCGCCTGAGCGCCGACTGGATCCGCTGGCGTAGAGGAAACAGGCACGGTGCTGCATTTGGGTTGCCGATGCTCGTGACGGGATTGCGGAAAGACGCGAATCCCGTGACTTTCAGGCAGGCTCCAAGAGCGCGCGGACGGCGTCGACCAGCTCGCGCTCGGTGAACGGCTTGCGCAGGCACGGGAGCTCGCCGCCGCGGACGAACTGGTCGCCGGAGTCACCGGTCATCAGCAGCACGGGGACATCCGGCTTGAGCTGGTGGATCAGGTCGGCGATCGCGTCGCCGCTCATCCCCGGCATGAGCACGTCGAGGACGAGCAGGTCGAAGTCCTCGCGCTCGATCAGGGCGGCAGCGGCCAGCCCGGAATGGGCGGACACCGCCTCGAAGCCGGCCTCCTCGAGCGTCGCGCGCAGCAGCTCGGCCAGATGCCGGTCGTCGTCGGCGATCAGGATCCTCGTCATCCGTTCCTCTACGACGATGCGGTGGGCATTTCCTCCGCGCCTGCCGTTCAGTCCTCGCCCGTCCGCATCAGCGGGCCCCCTTCTCCGCCGAGGGCAGCAGGTCCAGGCCGTCGGGCTTCGACAGGTAGCCGGCAGCCGCAGAGGGAATTCCGAGATGTCCGTACTGCCACACGATCCGCTTCGTCCGCGGGTCGACGACGACGACCCGGTGGTTCCAGTCGTCGGTGATCGCGATCATCCCGTTCGGCCAACGAACGGCGAGCGACGGCCGATCCAGCGCTCCAGGCCCGGACGACGGCCCGTAGGTCCAGACGATCCGGCCCCGCGGCGTGATCTCGTCCACCCGGCCGGGTGTGTCGAATCCGGCCACCAGCAGGTCGCCGTCCGGGAGCAACTGTGCGTCGGACGGGTAGGTGGTCGGAGTACGAACCGCGTAGACGAGGCGGCCGTGACGATCGATGCGGTCGACCCAGCCGCCGATCTCCGTGACCAGGATGCCGCCGTCCGGCAGCGGAGTGGCGCCGTTGGGAGAGCTGAGCGACCGGGGTGGATCGTGAGCGCACGAGGCGGGATTCCCGATCGCGCCCACGATCTTTCGGGCGTGGTCGAGGCGGATGACCCGGCAGTTCCTGATGTCCGCGACGGTGATCGTTCCGTTCGGCCAGACGTAGGCGTCATCGGGGGTCGAGAGCTCGCCCTTCGCCGAGCCGGCGACTCCCGGCCTTCCGTACGTCCAGATGATGCGACGGCGTCGGACGTCCACGAGGGCAACCGTGTCGTTGAACTCCTCGTTGGTGACGATGCGTCGGAAGCCGGGGGCGAAGAACGCGTCGTCGGGGCTGGAGAACGAGTCGCCGGGGCGCAGGTCGCCCGGCCCCGGAAACCGCCAGACGACGCGCTTGGAGGGGGAGACGATCAGGAGCTTGTCCGCGTTCCGGTCGGCGATCAGGACGTAGCCGGGGACCGGGCCGCGGCCGACGGGCGGGAGCCCGAGCCGCTGCGCGGGCAGCCGGGGGGCGGGACGCCCGTGGGGCGCCGGCTTGGGCTTCGGCTCGGGGCGACGGGCGCGGCGGAGTCCCCCCGGCGCTTCGACGACCCTCGCCGAGGCGGGAGGCGAGGGTCCACGGGTCGCCAGGTACGCGCCGAGCGCCGCTCCGCAGGCGAGCAGGAACGCGGCTGCGACGACCGCCTTCCTCATGCAGACGGGCCCGTGGTCAAGGAGGAAACGGTACGACACCCGCGGTCCGTCCGGTGCCGTCGGGACCATTCAGGGCGATGGCGATGCAGGAGCGGTATCCGCTTCCGGTATTGGCCGGCGTCCCGACAGCGGAGGAGGTCGTCGAAGGCGCCCTCGTGCGCCTGCTGCGGGGCGGCACGTGGGAAGGGCTCGCCAACGAGATCGCATGGGAGGCGGTGCGCGCTACCGGCGCCGAGCCGTCGTGCCTCGAGTGGCTGCCGGGACTCGTCGAGGCAACCCTCGCGGAGCGGGTCGACGGCGTCGAGTTCGTGCTCGAGGGGTCGCGTGCCGCTGCCCGCACAGAGCACCTGCGCGAATGGCCGCACGACATCGCCGGCAGCGAGACGGCGGCCACTCTCGCCGCCCACGAGGAGGCCGACCGCAGGCTCGGCCGCCTCTACCTGGACGTGCTCGAGTGGGCGATCTCGCTCCTCGAGGAACGGCTCGACGACACGTCGCTCCGCCGTGATCGCGCCCCGTCGGATCCCGAGGTGCCCCTGGTGGTCGCCGACAGCCTCGGCGGAGGGCGGCAGCGGTACGGCTGGCCGAGGCGGCGAGGCGACGCCGACGTCGAGCGGCCCGAGGCCGCCTAGCGTCGGGCGAGCGGACGCCTCCTACCAGCGGCGGTGGAGGCGCTCGCCGCGCGCCAGATAGCCGCGACCTGCCCAGCTCGACCAGAAGACGAGCGAGAGCAGGATGGTGATCCCGCCCAGCCCGAGCAGGACGTACCCGATCGTCTGCGCGCTCGGCCCGGCCGATGCATCCACCGCCCAGGCGAGGATCGCCCCGTCGGCGATCGCGATCGTGCCGATTCCGATGCCCATTTCCGACTCCTCTCTTGCCGGCTGCCTACAGCGGTCTCGGACCGGTCGTGAGCCGTGCGACCGGTACTTGCGTCCATGCGCCCGTGCGGAGGTCCCGGAGCACCGCCGTGACCGGCTGGATGCTCGCCGGGGTCACTCCGCAGAAGCGGTAGGCACGGCCCCGGTAGACGATGGTCGTGCCGATGGGGGGAAGCTCGGGCGTGGACATGGTGGGTGCGTCGTGGTTCGGCTCTGATCAGCCAAGAGGGCGCCGGAGGCCGGATCCTGCGCCGCGGCCGAAGAACCACCCGTTCGAGGGAGACGGCCGCTCGGCGCCGCGTTCCACCATGCGGGTGATCCAGCCTCTCTCCTCCTGTGGCGATGAACTTCCCAGTGGCGGTCGACGCGCTGAGGTCGCACGGCAAGCTCGAGGGCGACGCGCTGCTGGCGGACTACGTGCAGCGCCACCGCAGGCTGATCGAACGCCTGTGCAGGATCCTGCTCTCCGACTCGAGCGACGCCGAGGACGCGACCCAGCAGACCTTCCTCCTCGCCTACCAGAGCCTTCTGTCAGGCACGCGACCGCACCACCCTCGCGCGTGGTTGTGCACGATCGCGCGCCGGGAGTGCTGGGCGCGCGACCACCGCCGTCGGCGGGAGCGCGCCGCACCGCCTGTCGTAGCCAGGGCCGAGCCGGATCCCGCCGAGCAGACCGTGCTGCGCGCGGAGTTCGCGACGATGAACGCGGGCCTGAAGGAGCTGCCGGCCCGTCAACGGCAGGCGATCGTCCTCAGGGAGCTGGCGGGGCTCTCGTACACCCAGCTCGCCGCCACGCTCGAGGTCTCCGAGTCGGCCGCCGAAGCTCTGCTCGTCCGGGCACGGCGCAACCTCAGGGACGCGCGGCTGGGGCTCCTGCTTCTCCCGTTCCCGCGCTCGCTCCGGCGTCTCTTCCGGCTCGGCTCCCGTCACGCCCGGGCGACGGCCGGGATCCAGGCGACGAAGGCCGTCGCGGTCGTCACGCTCGTCACGGCGACGACCGCGGTCGCAGGCTCCACGGTTCAGGCGAACCGAGCCGCGGTCCTCTCGCCGGAGGTCGCGTACCCGACGGCACCGCAGGCGCAGCGCGCCCGGAAGACTCCCCACCACGCGGTCTCCAGGATCCGCCCGGCGGTGGTGCACGCGCCACGCGCCAGCGTCGAGCCGACGCCTGCGAAACCGGCCGTCTCGCCCGCGCAGGTGACCCGATCGGCCCCGTCGTCGCGCGTTGCGACCGAGTCCACCGGCGACGCCGCGCCGCCGGCTGCGCCGCCCGCAACTCCGGTCACGAGCCCGGAACCCAAGGCGCAGGCGCCGAAGACCGTCGCTCCCCTGCCCCGGGCAACTGCTCCCAGGCACCCGAAGCCGCCCACGCCGAAGCCCACGCCGACCACGACCACTCCCGCCCCCGGCACGACGCCCGAGCCGGATCAGTCGGTCACGACGCCTCTCCCGACGGACCCGACCGAGACGGCACCTCCACCGTCCGAGGGGACGCCCTCCTCCGGTTCAGACGGTCAGGGAAGCCAGGGAGACACGCGGCCGGGCAACGGCAACGGCGACAAGAACCACGATCACGACGGGCACGGCGGCCACCGCTGACGCTCCGCCCCGTTCGGGGGATTCTCGCCGGAGCGGCGCAGGTTCGCGGCTGATGCCCGCTCTTGCTGCCTAGAGCCCCGCAGACCCCACCACCCCGCGAGGAAGGACCGAACATGGAGACGAAGGTCGTGCTCAGCGTTCTCGTGGCGGCCGCCATGGCAGTGTCGCCGGCGTTCGCCGCGAAGAAGCAGGCCACCTACGAGCTGAAGGGGACGCTGTCCACGTACACCGCCGTGGCGGGGTCGACCCCCGGCTCGCTGACGATCCTGGTCTCGAAGGCCAACCACGCCGGCCGACCGTTCGTCGGCCAGACCCTCACCTTCGCGCTCGACCCGTCGACGAGGGTGAAGACGAAGGGCGGCGGCATCGTCGACGGCGACCAGGGCGACGTCCAGGTGAAGGGCGCGCCAGTGCTGGACGCGACCGGCCTCCAGGCACTGACGCCGAGGCAGGTCGTCGAGAAGACCGGAAGCTGAGCCACCCTGGCCGCGGGATCGAGACGCGTCGTTCCCCCTCCGTCCGTCCGTCTCGATCCCCGCGGCCGCCGACGCAATGCGGCCCCGCCGGGACGGGGCCGCGCGTGCGTTCGTGGCGAGCCGTCTGGGCCCTAGTGGTTCGTGCCCTTCGGGTATGAGGAGAGCGGCGGCCCGGCGATGGCGGTCTTGTTCGACAGGCCGATCCGGAACCGGTACAGCTGGAACGTGTTACCGGGATTGGGCGAAACCGGCATGTAGATTCCGTAGTGGGTCGACGCCGCATCGGTCTTCGGCGCCGGGCTGAGCGTGTAGGTCACTGAGCAGAACTCGCTCCCGCAGTCCGGCAGTGAGCCCGTCTTGAGGTCGACGTGATCGTCGAAGTCGTCGTTCGCTTCCAGGTGGAACGACGCGCTGCCGCCCGTCCCCGGGCTGTAGAAGGCAGTGATGTCGGCGATCTTGGCGCCGTCCGGCAGCGAAGCGGGCGCTTCGAACGTGCAGTCGTTGTAGACGTTGAGCGCGCCCGAGTAGCCGCCGTGGTCGTAGTCGGTTCCGTCGACGCATGCGTTGTCCTGGAACTCCTCCGCGCCGACGTTGACGTACTTGAGCTTGCTCTGAGCCGCCGATGGCGCCGCACCACCGGTCCCGGCGAAGACCGTCGCCAGCAGGTACGCGAACGCCCCCGCGAGCACGATCATGAATACGAGGCCGATCGGCCCCTTCCGGGCCTGCGCCTTCACATAGGTCATACCTACGCCTCCCTTCTCGGTTTATCGCCGCTCCCGGCGCGGCGGAACGCTCATCGAACCCCCACGTGCCCACCTCCGGAGGGTGCGCGAGACTACCAACCGCGTCGGCCGGTGTCGAGACCCCGAACGAGTGACGCCGATTCGAGCGGAACGTGAGACGGAGCGGCGCAGGAGTCGAACCGACCCAGCCTGGGAGAAGGTCTGCCGACGAAGGCGCATTTGGCTACGGAAGCGGAGTTTCGCCCCGCTTCCGTCCGCTCACATCCAGGGAGATTCGCTGAGGTCGGTACCAAATTCGGTACCAGGTTCTGGGCCCGCAAGGACGCCGGCTAGCCGAGTGACTTCGTCATGAACGCGAGGTTCGGACTCTCCTCGTATTCGCCAAAAGGCCCGCACGGTTCGAAGCCTGCGGACACGTAGAGACGACGCGCAGGCGAGAAGACTTCTGCTGAGCCCGTCTCCAGGTAGACGCGCCGGACACCGCGATCAGCGGCGACGGCGAGAAGATGATCGACCATTGCCCGTCCGTAGCCTCGCCGTCGTGCAGCCTCGGCGGTGTGCATCGACTTGATCTCGGCGTCGTGGGGGTCGAGTTGCCTGATCGCTCCGACGGCAAGCACTTCGCCGTCCACCCGCAGGCTGTAGAAGGTGATCGCCGGGTCGACGAGTGCTTCGATCCCGAGGGCATAGACGTCTTCGGGCGGCGTGGACTCGTGGGCAAAGGCGAGGTGTTGCTCGAGAAGCGAGCGCACGTCGTCACGGCGCGGGTCGTCGACCTCGATGACGAACCTGCCCATGCTCGGGTTGATAGCAGTGGGCAGGTGCTTCCGCAGCGGACTGCAGGTGCGAGATCAGTGGCTTGCCTGATGCGCTCCTCGTCGAGGCGAGCGAACCTTCCGGTTGGCGGCGCAGCGAAAGGAGGGCCAACCGATGAAGAAGCTGCTGATTGCTGGCGGCGCGGTCGCCGCACTGGGTCTGATCGCGAAGCGCGCTACAGCGCATTGCGGCCGGTTCGACTTCGAGGGAATGATCGACCGGATGCCCGAGAACGCTCCGCCGAAGTGGATGTTCCGGAACATCAGCGCGATCCGTGAGAACACCGAACGGATCCTGGAGCTGCTCGCGGGGGAGCCGCCCAGGGTCGGCGAGAACAGAGGACAGGAGAAAGCGGCGTAGGCGCGCGGAGTAACGGTCGCTCGTCAGGCACGCCGTTCAGGTGGGGCGCTGAGCTCACCAGACGAACGGGATGAACGTGCGTGGCGTCCGGCGCCGGTAGTCGGGGTAGTCGGGATAGGTCTGCTCGAGCCGGCGCTCCTCGCGCCGTGACTTCAGTTCGGCGAAGAGTGCGAAGACGCCGAAACCTCGCTCGGGCACTGAAGGTTCTGCCGACCCGGCACGGCTCCGGCTGCTCAGCCGAGCCAGCCGACAGTCAGTCAAGACGCGGAAGTACGCCGAGCTTCCGCGTCGCTCCCGTTTCAGCCCGCCCGCTCGCCTGGATCGCCGGCAGACCCGCCTTCTCGGGATCGGATGTCTTCACGGCTTTGACGATCGTGCCGTGCATCCCGTCGGCGACCTCGTGGGTGAACTCGACCGAGATGTCCTCGAAGCCGGCCGCCTCGAGCCCAGCGATGTATTCGCTCTTTGAGAGTGCAGCGGCGATGCAACCTACATATGAGCCGCGCTCTGCCCTCTCCTCCGGGGTTAGCCGGTCCTCTGCAACAACGTCGGATACTCCGACCCGCCCGCCGGGCTTCAGCACCCGGCCTATCTCCGCCAGCACGGCCGGTTTGTCAACGGAAAGATTGATCACGCAGTTCGAGATCACGACGTCGACGGAACCTGCCGGCAGTGGAATCTCCTCGATCACGCCCTTGAGGAAGTGGACGTTGCTGACCTTCGCCTCGGCGGCATTCTGACGCGCGAGCGCCAACATCTCGTCGGTCATATCCAGGCCGTAAGCGATCCCTGTATGACCGACCCGCTTGGCGGCGAGGATCACGTCGATCCCGCCGCCAGAGCCGAGATCGAGCACGGTGTCGCCCTCATGCAGGTCGGCGACGGCAACCGGGTTGCCGCACCCGAGTGAGGCGAGGATCGCCGCCTCGGGCAACTCCCCGCGCTGCTCGAGGTCGTAGAGCACCTCGCCGAACGTCTCGCTTCCGATCGCGCTCGCAGTCGAGTCGTCGCAACAGCCGCCGCTCCCGCAGCCGCAGCCGGCGGAACCGTCTGTGACTGCCTGAGCCGACTCGGCGTAGCGGCGGCGTACCTCGTCGCGCAGCTCATCAGCCGTCGTTGTCATCAGCAGCACACTCCTTTCAGATCGGCGACCGCCGCCAGTTTCTCCACGGCGTCGCGCTTCAGCGAGAAGTAGGCCCACTTTCCCCGTTGCTCACGATCGAGCAGCCCGACCTCGGTCAGCTTCTTCAGATGGTGGGACACTGTCGGCTGCGCGAGTCCGAGCACCTCGTTGAAATCACAGGCGCACACCGGTTCGCGAGCGGTGGCGATCAGGTTCACGATCCGAACCCGGGCAGGATCACCGAGCGCTTTGAAGAGGTCGGCGGTTCCCTCTGCCTCCTCATGCGACAGCGTCGGCGCTCCGAGCGGCCCGCAACAGGCTACGGCCTCGAGCGTGCCGGTCACGGGAGCCGCCAGAAGACCGCGGTCGCGGCCCGGTCACGACTCGCCGCCAGCAACGAGTCACGCCGGCAGGACGCCGTGCAGACCGACGCGCAACGATCGCAGAACGTGGCCGGAAGTTCCTCTCTCCTCTTGAACAGCCTCATGTGTCTCACCTCCATATCGACGGACATAAATATATCGAAGAAGGTCGATCTGTCAAGCTCGGGTTTTCTCGGCGCCCACCAGCTAATCGCCGAGTAACGGCAGGACATTGATCGGCCGTGGCGCCGTCGCCGGGAGAAGCACTCGCCCATGGGTGTACCCCCCCAGCCGCTCGGTTCCGTCCTTTCCCTGAGAGAACGGAACTACGCGAACGATTTGAGGCGAGCACGATGTCGAAGGAGACCCAGTTGACTCCCGAGCCAGTGCGCGACACGACTCGGCTCGGGTGCCCACGAGGGATGTTGTCTTTCGCGGTCGGGGCGCTGGTCGTCACCGCCGCCGTGGCGGGTGTCATCGTCCTTTCCGCGCTGACGGCCTGGTGGGTGCGTTCCGGGTTGTTTGCTGTAGCCCCGGTTCCGTGTGGTCCGGTTTCTAGATTCGGGCGACCTCGATGATGATCTGGGAGGTCGTTGATGGGACGGAAGGGGTCTCCGGCGGAGTTTCGCCGGCGGGCGCTTGATCTGGTCGCGGCGGGCAAGACGGTGGCCGAGGTGGCGCGGCTGCTCGAGGTCAGCGATCAGCCGATCTACGCTTGGCGGCGGCAGGAGCTGATCGACCGCGGTGAGCTGCCGGGGTTGAGTTCTGAGGAGCGGGAGGAGCTGCGGGCGGCGCGGCGGCGGATCCGTGAGCTGGAGACGGAGTTGGCGGTGCACCGGCGGGCAGCGGAGTTGTTGAAGGAGTCGGTTCGCCCTTTCGGCGGTTCGAGGCGATCTCGGTGATTGCGGGTGAGGGGTTGCCGGTCGAGGTCGCCTGCCGGGTGCTCGCGGTGTCGTGTGCCGGCTTCTACGCCTGGCGGTTCCGGCCGCCTTCAGCTCGAGCCGTCCGACATGCGTGGCTGACGGATCTGATCCGGGAGATCCACGCGGCCTCGTATGGAGCCTACGGCGCCAACCGGGTGCACGCCGAGCTCGTTCTCGGCCGCGGCATCCGGGTCGGTCACTGCTCGGTCGCGATGTTGATGCAGCGCGCCCGGATCCAGGGTCGCACCGGCTCGCCGAAACGACGTCGCATACCCGGCGCGCCGACAGCGGACGACCTCGTCGACCGGGTCTTCGTGCGTGAGGGGCCCGAATCAGCTGTGGGTGACCGATATCACCGAGCACCCGACCCGCGAAGGCACGGTGTACTGCGCGGTCGTGCTCGACGCCTTCAGCCGCCGTGTGGTCGGCTGGTCGATCAGCCACAACCCGACCGCGGCGCTGACCTCGAACGCGCTCGGCATGGCAGTCGGGCAGCGCGACGCTCAGCGAGGCGAGACGGTGATCCATTCCGACCACGGCACGCAATTCACCTCCTGGACGTTCACCGAACGAGCGAGGCAGTCGGGGCTCGTGCCCTCGATGGGCTCGGTCGGTGACTGCTACGACAACGCGATGGTCGAAGCGTTCTGGTCGCGGATGCAGGTCGAGCTGCTCGACAC